>PAPT01000001.1 GCA_002708995.1 Geminicoccus sp.
GTCTGAGCATCTACGTCAAGTACTCGCAGGCGGACAACGGCGGCAAGATTGGCGCTACCATGTCCTTCTAAGGATTTGGATACTCCCGCACGGTCCTCGAACCGTGCGGGTACCCAACAAGAAGAGCCGGGCCTCACAGCCCGGCTCTTTTTTTTACCGAAGACCTCAAACTTATAAGCGAATTCACATCAACCGTTTCATCACTGCTCCGCCGGACCTAACCACTTGCAACAAACAAATCCTGCGCGTCTTATCGGATCTATGATTAGTTGACCCTGAAACCCAAGCAGTCCCAAGAAAAATCGAGCCCAAAATTATTCCAATGTCTGACCTCGAAAAATTTCGACTCGCAATGCTACAAAGAAACTTTGAGCGCGCTGAGTTCATCGCAAAAGAAGTCGGTCTAAGGGCGCCGAAGTTTGCTGAAGTACTCATTGCTGCTGTGGGTTTTGAGCGGGATGGAGAGTTTGAGCTCAATGTCGCACCCTCCGAAATACGGAATGAGAATTTCCAAAATATCACGATGCTTTTAATAGGTGAGAATAGTCTTGATAAAAAAGAAAAAATACAATTTAGGGATGAATATAGTGGGAAAAAAATATGGATAACTCCAGCAAACTGGCTTTCTTCTGAAAGCATTTATGTTCAAGTTTTAGCTGTCTGTTATCAGTTAGGACTCATATCGTGCCTAAATAAAACCCATGCACGCTGGAATTTTCATAAAAAATACAGAGTTACAATTCTACACGACGCTTTTCTAAGTAATTTTTGTCATTCTCTAATCCAAAATGAATTATATGATGCCGCATCAAATGTATTCATACATCTTTCTGAGTATTTGATGGCAGACTTAGCAAGAAAATTATCGGTCGATTTTTATGCTGATGCAAAACATTTTGACATGAATAAAGGTATTCTTAGTAATTTTATTCATTCCCTATTAAAAAATGAGTTCTTTACTCGTGACAGATGTTTTTCCTTTGTGTGGTCTTTCACGAAGGTTGGCAACATGCGCTTATTCATATGGGATCATTCGGCCCACATAATCAGCGCATTTCCAGATGATGTTGGCATCCAAAGCGTAATTTTTCGATCTGATGTACACGTAATTTTTGACAAGAAAAAAATTAAGTCCATGGACGTATGGGGTTCGGTGCTCTCGGATACAAACTTCAACTTGGCGGGCCGTCTAGCTTATCATTTGCCTTTCATTTCACCATCCATTGCAAAGGAAATTACATGGTCAAATGAAATTAGAAAAATGTGGGAAGAGATTTATTCGACCGTTGATCGATCTGTTCCAGCTCAACCACTGGCTCAAGAGCAATTTCGCATAACATTTGCATCGTGTTTTTTTCAAAACCATGGAATTGGCCATGCCCTGGCTGGAATCGTCGATCAGCTGAAGCAACACGGCTTTGTCTATGATGCTGTGAGCTTGGGCTCTGAAAGGAAGGATGATGTATTTCAAAATAGCATAAGGCATCACGCTGAAGAGTGGCTTCATGAGCCACGAAATGATGTTTCTTCAATGACTCAAGTGGCTCAGTGGGTCAATAAAAGACGAAGTGATGCAATAATAAATCTAGATGGATTTATGGATCCAGAAAGTTTAAATTTATTGCAGCATAATGCATCTCCGCTCAATATTTATTGGATTGGTCACGGAGGGAAAATAAACCTTCCATTTATCGACTATACTATTACTGATAAATTTGTGACTAAAAAATATCCAGAAAATTTTGGTGAAAAAGAAATTCGATTGCAAAATTCATTTGTATCTTTTTTGCCAATTGAATTTGACGATAAACTCACCAAACAAGATTTTAATATACCAAATGACAGGTTTGTATTCTTATGTTTCAATAATCCAATAAAAATTACAAAAGAATATCTGACTTGCTTGGCAGATATTGCTAAAGTACTCAATTATTCTGTTGTTTTTTGGTTTAATTATGGGGACTCGGCTGAGTTTGTCTACCTGATACTTAAGGAGTTATCTGCGCTGGGGGTGCCTAAGAGTTGCGTCAAGTTTGGTCGGCGTTTGGAGCCTAAATCTGTGCACTTTAGCCGTTTGGCCGTTTCTGATGTGGCCTTAGATACTTTTCATGTGAATATGGCCTCGGGGGCACTTGATTGCATGTGGGCAGGAACGCCTGTTGTCAGTCTTGTAGGCGAAAATTACACCAGTCGCATTTGTGGCTCATTCAATGAGACTATTGGCCTCGAAAACTTCAATGTTGAAACTCGAGAAGAATACGTTGCCAAAGCTATTCAATTGGTACGCGAGCCAAGGCTGTTGTGGCAGGCAAGGCAGCATTTGCAGGCAAACAAGGCTAAAAGCCCATTGTTCAATGGTGAGGTTTTCACTGCGGGCTTATGTGCTGGGTTGAAATTAGCAATCGAACGCTCCCGGCGAGGTGAAGCACCTAAACATTTGGACGTGCCCGGTCATGTAGACTGAGACGTAAGCGTTTCTTTCGAATGCTTAAGACAACATTTGGATCGGTTTCTTTTGCCAATGCACGCGTACTGCGGTGCCTACATGAGCAGGAAATGTCGGTGATTTCGCCGCGAGAAGCTGCGGCACTCAATCATTTTTCTAATGCGCGACAGAACTTATGTATGGAAATTGCCGACGAGTGCCGTGCGGGGAAGAAGTTAAATTAGGATGTGGCCAATTCTTAGAGGGCCCATGCTCAAGCAGTTTGGGAATTTTTGTGGCGCAGAGTGTGATTCGCCCAGGTGGCCGGTACCCGAGCGCAATTGAGGGTGAGCTAATGCATCTGAAGAAACTCGTTGTCAAACTTTGCTTCAAACTGGCGCCGCAGAAGCATTTCCACGATGCCGGACACTGGGTTATGCTTAGGACGAAATGCTCAGGCCCAAATCGATGAAGAATAGGTGTAGCTTATCTAAAACAACTCCATCTGTATCTAGCTTATAGTCGTTCATTGACTCAGCCATCTGGTTAATGAAACAGCAACCCTAATTGCAGTCCAAACGGGCTCATAATTAACTGAAGATGACAGCGTAAGATTAACGGACGTTTACGGTCGATCAAAAAATGGTGGAAAATAAAGTGGCAAAAACGGCTCTTGTGACGGGCGTAACAGGCCAGGATGGAGCCTATCTCTCGGAGTTGCTGTTGGAAAAAGGCTATGATGTTGTCGGCCTGCGCCGTAGATCGTCTTCATTCAACACGTGGCGCGTTGAGCATTTGTATAGCGACCCCCATGAGACGTCTGGTAGGAGTATTCGTTTCGTCTACGGTGACCTCACCGACAGTACCAATATTGTGCGTATTCTCCAGACCTACCAACCTGATGAAATCTACAATTTAGCGGCGCAGTCTCACGTTGCGGTTTCTTTTGAAACGCCCGAGTACACCGCGAACGCTGATGGCATCGGCACACTCCGCCTGCTGGAGGCAATCAGAATTCTTGGGCTGCAGAAAAAGACGAAGTTTTATCAAGCCTCTACTTCGGAGCTTTATGGTAAGGCGGTGGAGACGCCACAAACTGAAAGTACCCCTTTTTGCCCGCGGTCGCCTTACGCCGCGGCAAAGGCCTACGCTTACTGGATCACAGTCAATTACCGTGAGGCTTATGATGTGTTCGCTTGCAACGGAATTCTTTTTAACCACGAAAGTCCGATCCGAGGGGAGAACTTTGTCACTCGCAAGATCACGCGCGCTGTGGCGGCTATTCATCTCGGTCACCAGAGTTGCCTTTATCTCGGTAATTTGGACGCCCAGCGTGATTGGGGTCATGCAAGAGACTACGTTGACGGAATGTGGCGTATGCTGCAGCAAGACCAGCCCGGGGACTTTGTGCTAGCCTCTGGGCGTACACGGGCCGTTCGCCAGTTTGTTGAACTGGCCTTCCGCACCGTTGGGATCGAGTTGGAGTGGATTGGAAAGGGCGTTGATGAAGTCGGCAGAGATGCTGAAACCGGCGCAGAGCGTGTCAAAGTCGATCCTGTGTATTTCCGTCCAACAGAAGTCAATTGTCTGCTTGGGGATGCCGCGAAAGCCAGAGAACTTCTTGGATGGGAACCTACAATAACCTTCGAAGAGCTGGTATCTGAGATGGTTCGGGTCGACTTGAAAGCTATTGCAAACGAGGCGGTTCGAATTAATCGTTTTGATCTAGAGCCAGATAACTAATGGTCTTCGACCTTGCTGGTAAGTCAGTCTTCATAGCTGGCCATAATGGAATGGTCGGTGGCGCAGTCCTCCGGCTGCTCAAGCAGCGTGGGGACGTCCGTCTGATAACGGCGAGCCGCCGCCAACTCGATCTGCGTGATGAGCATGCGGTCGGGGCATTCTTTACCAACCACCGCCCTGATGCTTGTGTGCTGGCTGCTGCAAGGGTTGGGGGAATTATTGCAAACAGCGCAAACAAAGTGGGCTTCCTCTACGACAACCTGAGGCTTCAAAATGCCGTGATAGGAGCGGCACGGGCTTCAGACACTGAGCGACTCCTATTCCTAGGTTCATCCTGCATATATCCGAAACTGGCGGATCAACCGATCCGGGAAGACTCCCTGCTAACCGGTCCACTAGAACCGACAAACGATGCATATGCGATAGCCAAAATTGCTGGGCTGAAATTGTGCGAGTTTTTAAATCGCGAGGAGGGACGTGCCTATATTTCGGCTCAGCCCTGTAACCTCTATGGGCCCGGCGATAACTACCATCCTACCACCAGTCACGTGATCCCCGGACTGATCCGCCGCTTTCATGAAGCCAAGCATTCACGAGCAAGCGAAACCTTTATCTGGGGTACAGGTACTCCGCTCCGGGAGTTTCTGTACGTCGACGATTTAGCTAAAGCCCTCGTATTTTTGCTGGAAAACTACAAAGATCCTGGCTTAATTAATGTTGGAAGTGGCGAGGAAATCTCCATTGGAGATCTCGCAGGTCTCGTAGCAGAAGCCGTGGGGTATGAAGGAGTGCTTAAGCTAGATCCGAGCAAGCCTGATGGGACGCCGCGTAAGCTTATGGATTCTTCCAAGATTCGTTCTTATGGCTGGCGATCAAGAACTAGCTTGCAAGAAGGTCTACGCCATGCTTACGCAGATTATTTGTCGGTCATTGAGGCTTAAGAAAATGCTTTGACAAATTTTTCATACACGGATCAGATTTCTTACAATAAATTTAAAGAATATAGTGCTATCATAGTCAAAAATATTATGATTTTTAGTGTATCAGTATTGGAACTTACCTATTGCGTTGGCAATTATGACGGTCAGAACTATTTCCTACACGACAATGTTTGAGGTTGGAAACTTACTGTTCCAATATTCAATGAAATGGTATCTCACATCATGAGCGAAGATATGCGCTTCCGTCCTGAAATGGATAACGACAATTTCCTCCTTAAAGATCTGCGAAGAAACTACGTCCGCGCCGCAGCCAACCAAGGCTGGTTTGAGCAGCAATGGATGGGCCTCACTCTCTGGCAAATCGGTGAAGATCTCGTCCGGATGCAGCGCATGGTTCACGAGCTGCGTCCGCAGTGGATCGTCGAGACTGGAACTAAATTTGGTGGCTCAGCTATCTATTGGGCGTCGATCCTGCATGCCTTAGGTCTGACAGATAGCCGAGTTATTACGCTTGATTTGATGGAGCAGCCTGACGCAATCAAGGCCTTTGCTACGCATTTCCTTCGGGATTATGTTTCTGCATACATCCTTGGAGATGCCGCTGACCCGGTGAACGTAAAGAAGGTCGAGGAAATCATTTCCATAGACCCGGGTCCAACACTTGTGTTCCTCGATGACAACCATAACCGCGACCACGTGCTCAGTGAACTCCGTCAATACAGCAAGTTCGTTACGGAAAATTCTCTGATTGTCGTAGCAGATACCGTATATGAGGATCTCGATGGCACTCCTGTGGGCAAATCGAATGAGAAGTACCCAGATGTTGCTGTTTCTAATCCCAGGGCTGCTATTCGTATGTTTCTAGAAGAAAACTCTAACTTTGAGATGGACATGAGTTTTACTGGCTCAGGTGGACCTTCCCTGTTTCCAGACGGTTTTTTGCGTAGAATAAAGTAAGGCTATGATCGCGACAGGAATTCACCCGAATGCCACCGTAGAAACATTAGGTGAGGCGAAGATTCCTGAGACGACGATCCTTGAGCCTCAGGCGGTCATATATACTGGGCCAGTATCGCGGTTGGTAATCGGTGAAATGTTCATCATGTACCCAAATTCTTCCATTCGTCTCGACAGAGCCTGGCTAGAAATTGGGGACGAAGTGTCTCTCGGGCCCGGTACCCATATTTATGAACCCCGAGCTGGCATGAGTATTGGGAATAATGTGCTGATCGCTGGGGGCTGCGTATTTTCGGGTACTAGCCACGGCATGACCGTTAATGGTGTACCTATGCGCAAACAACCGTTTTCTGCCAAACCAATCGTGATTGAGGACGATGTCTGGATCGGGATGAACTGCACGATCCTTCCTGGCGTGACGATAGGCACAGGAGCCGTGGTCGGTGCAGGCAGCTTAGTCTCAAAGGATTTGCCATCTGAAACGATTTGCTATGGATCGCCGTGTCAACCAGTCCGGCCTCGTCCGAAGGGGGACATGTTCACGTGACCGTCTTGATCACGCTTCATGGTGCGTTCTTGAATGCCTCATCCATGCAGCCAATTTCACAGGCAGTGGCTAGATACTTGCCGATTTCTCGGCAGGGACATCTAGAGTTGCCTGGCCATGGGCGTCGACCATGGGACGCAGACACAACGCTCACAATTGAGGATCTGGCGCGTGATGTTTTAGAGCAACTAAAATTTAAAAATGTCGAACAGAAATTAGAAAACTCAATACTCGTTGGAGAGTCAACAGGTGCCTTAGTTCTTGCAGCTGCTGCTGCCTTGATTGGTGCGCGCCCCCTTGCCGGACTATTTGGCGAGCCACCACTTAGCAATGGCTATGGGATGCGCCAAGTGCGTTTAAGCCTAGAACGCCAAAATACCGATATTTCATCTGCAATGCAGAATGTCTTTGGCTGGCGTACGAATGAAAATCGGGATTTCAGTTATCTATTTACAGACCCCAAATATCTTTCACTCATCATTCACGGACTTCAAAGAACATCAAATAATGCTGTGCCAGTTCACAGTGTTATTGAGCAACATGAGATCGATGCTATCCCAAGCCATAGAAATCTGCTCACGTGTGCAATGGAAGGCTGTGGACACCGAGTGCTTCAAAACAAACGCCAATACTGGGCGCTCATGCTAAAGAGCGTTTTGATGGCATACTATTCTGGCGAATGGCGCCGTACAAAAATCCCCTATTCTTAGATGGCTATTTATCCGCGAACGGCTCGCCGAGCATAACTGATAATCAGTGCCGTAGGCTAAATCATGGGGGAAGGACCGAATTGAAGCGGCGTTGTCTCTTTACAGTGTCCCTTGGTGGCCCGAGATACTGTTTCCGCCGTGCACCATTCGAGGCAAAACCATCAGTCCGTTATCTCAAACTACAAGCATGGATCTTCCCCTTCATTTCTGAACCTTGTGGGTCAACGGCTGGGGTGGTCTATAATCGTGCCATAAACAAATTGCTGAAGTTCAAGAAACATCGAGCCTCTACATCACTGGTTTATGACCATAGTTTTCCAACACGGTGCTTTTTTGAAATCAAGCTTAAAGACGATGAAAATTCTGTTAACCTGGTAGGCCGTAAAATCTAGGCGCGAAAGTATAGCCCCAATCTCAATAGCCCATTGATTTTATGAAGGAGGTGGTGCCGAGGGGCAGATTCGAACTGCCGACACACGGATTTTCAATCCGTTGCTCTACCAACTGAGCTACCTCGGCGCACCAGTGTCAGGCGACCCTGAGAGGCCACCGCAGACTCGCAAGGTTGTTTAGACCCCTGAGCCGCCCCGAACAAGAACCTATTTCTTCTGCTTCGTGATGCGCAGCATGCGCCCTGAGCATGGAAGCAAAGGGGCTGTCCACCGATCGCCGCTTCAGCCCCGGGGCAGGGGCAGGACTTCGCCGGTCTCGGCCTCGTCCGGGTCGGGCTCCTCCACCGCCGGAATGGCGTAGGCGCCGCTGAGCCAGCGGTTCAGATCCACGTCCCGGCAGCGTTCGGAACAGAACGGTCGACTGTCCGCGCTCTCTGCCTTCCCGCAGGTCGGGCACGCCGGGCCATCCGCTTTCTTCATCGCCTTGAGGTCAGCCATGGATCATCCCTTGCCGCTGCCGGGCAAAGGCGACCGGCACGCGCCCTTCGATATCGCCCAGACAGCGTTGCTGTTCAACCAGAGAAAAGCCGCGGCGGGCACGGGTCACCAGGCCAACGCCGAGGTGGTTGACCGGCTCGACATCGGTTTCGCAGACCGCATGGGTCAGCGCTTCGCGCAAGGCATCGGTGACGGCGGCGCGCTCGGCCTTGATCTCCAGCCCCAGAAAATCGATAACGATCAGGCCGCCCAGATTGAGGGCGCTGACAACGCGGCCGATTTCGACGCAGGCTGCGACGTTGGTCCGCACCCGGTCTGCGGGCGCGCGGCTGGCGTTGATGTCGATCATGGTGCCAGTCAGCCCCGGCTCAAAAAGCAGGTCCAGCCCATTGGGCAGGGACACGCGCTGCCCGTCCAGCACCTGCCACTGCGGCGAAGTGGGGTCGATATCGTCGCTGGCGAAGAAGTCGATCGGCATCTCCGGGGCTGCCGCGCGGATGGCGGCGACGGCGTCGGGCGTGCTGCGGCAGACGACGGCCTTGGCCCGGGCGAGCAGCGCGGCGAAAGGGTCTGTCGCCGGGCGCAGCAGGTGAGCCTTGCCCTTGGACTGCGCAACCTCCGGGATAGGGGGGATCAGGCGCCCGCGCGGGCCCTTGTCTTCGCGCGCATCGGTGGTGACCTCGACACAGGCCCAGGCGCCCTCACGCAGCCCTGAGCGGTCCTTGAGCCGCACCATGATCCGCTGATCGGCGCCCGTACCGGGGCCAAGGCGTGGGGGCAGGGCGCTGCCGGTATCTAGAAAGGCCACGCCCAGCGGTTTAGAGACCTCGGACACCCGCGCCCAGAGCCTGGCGCCGTCACCCAAGGGCGATGACCAAGGCCGCATCCACGGCCAGTCGATCACCCGCGCCAGTACCGGGGCGTGCTCATCGTGGGGCACGCCGTCCTTGAGAATCAGGTCGCGCTGACCGGAGCTGTCGATGACGTACAGTGTGCTCACAGCCGCATCCCGGCGCCGGAGAGCAGGCTGTGACTGTCGGCGAGGTCCAGACCGACAACGTTGGTGTAGGAGCCGTTGATCCACGGAATAAAGCGGGCGAAGCGCCCTTGGATCGAGTAGCCGCCGGCCTTGCCCTGCCAATCGTGGCTGGCCAGGTACCAGTCGATCTCCTCGCGGCTGAGCCGTTTGACGGCGACCTGCGTTTCGCTGACCCGGGTGCGCACCGGTGTCTCGGCGCCAGACAGGGCCAGCGCCTGCCCGGTCATGACCCGGTGGCGGCGGCCGCTGAGGCTTTCCAGGAAGCGGCGGGCTTCGTCGATATCGCGTGGCTTTTCGAGGATCCGGCGCCCGAGCGCGACCGTGGTGTCGGCGGCGAGGATAAGGGTGGAACCAGCCTGCGCGGTGTCCCGCACGTCTGCATGGTCGAGCAGGGCTGCGGCTTTCTCCCCCGCGAGGCGCTGAACATAGTGGCGCGGCAGTTCACCCGCGCGCGGCTGCTCGTCGATATCGGCTGGAATGATCGCGTCGGGGACCACGCCGATCTGTGCCAGCAGGTCCTTGCGACGGGGGCTAGCACTGGCGAGGATCAGACGCATTACTTGTAGCGGAAGGTAATCCGCCCCTTCGACAGGTCGTATGGGGTCATTTCCACCTGGACGCGGTCACCCGCCAGAACCCGGATCTTGTTCTTGCGCATTTTGCCTGACGTGTGCGCGAGGATCTCATGGTCGTTGTCCAGTTTTACCTTGAACATGGCGTTGGGGAGTATTTCCAGAACCTCGCCCGTGAATTCAATCAGATCTTCTTTAGCCATAGGTGGCTCTGCTTACCCTCTTGTGATGGTGCGGAAGGCGTGTTCCACAGCCGTGGTGGCAAATAGGGCCATGCGGTGCCTTTGGTCAAGGCTCGGCCTGCTTATTCAGGGGATTATCGTCCTAAACCGAAGCGTTCGGCGATTTTTGCCCGGATTTGGTCTCTGGTTTCGCGGTAGGCGTCGAGTTTCATCTCGCGTGTGCCGTCCACAAGGCTCGGATCGAGCACCTCCCAGCTTTCGACCTCGGTCGCCTGCGCCCGCATGGCATCGGCGGCCTCACCCTCGGCCTGGGTCGAGAGCGCGATGATCAGGTCGTAGCCCCCGTCCATCAGGGTATCGAAGGGACGGGTTTCGTGCCGGTGCATGTCGATGCCCATCTCGCCCAGCACGGAGACGACAAAACCGTCGATGTCGGTGGGGTAGAGCCCGGCTGAGGCCACGAAGACCGACGACTGACCGGCTTCGGCCAGCGCCTGTTTCATAAGGCCTTCGGCTAGCGGGCTGCGGATCGCGTTGCGGGTACAGAGGAACAGGACAGAGGACGGCAGCGTGCTCATTTCAGCGCCTCCCGCCGTCCCAGATAGAGCGCAAACAGTAGGGTGATCAGCCGCCGCGCCGTGTTCAGGTCGGTGTCGATCTTGCCCTCGAGCCGCTCGATCAGCAGGTTGGCAAGGTCGTTGTGGACCCCGCGCCGCGCCATATCGATGGACTCGATCCGGGCCGCAGAAGCCGTCTGGATCGCGTCATTGTAGGCTGTACAGATGTCGAAGTAGTCGGACAGCGGCTGGCGGAAGGGCGTCAGTGACAGCAGCACGAAGTAGGGCTCCGCCGTCCCGCTCTCCGGTGCAACGTCGAAAACCAGCTTGCCGTCGTGTTCATTTAGGCTGAGCCGGAAGGGGCCTTTGTCGACCATACCGGTGGGCTTGAACACGTTGTCTTCCACGAGGTCGAACACTGCGATCTGCTGCTCCTGCTGCGCTTCGGGCGACAGATGCGCGTTGAAGGCCTCGGCGAGTTCAACCTTGGTCAGTTTGTCGGCCATTGTTAGCGATTGCCTCGAATGGCTATGGCGCGGGCGTGGGCGGACAGGCCCTCGGCTTCTGCCAGACGGCGCGCAGGCCCACCCAGCTGGGCCAGTGAGTTGGCGTCGAGCCCGAGGAAGGTCGTGCGCTTCATGAAATCGAGCACACCGAGGCCGGACGCGTAGCGTGCGGCACGGGCGGTCGGGAGCACGTGGTTGGGGCCGGCGATATAGTCGCCCATGGGTTCGGGCGTGTAGCGGCCCAGAAAGGCTGAACCGGCATTTCGGATCTGCGAAAACAGGGCCTTCGGGTCTTCGGTCGCGATCTCGAGGTGCTCGGGCGCGAGCCGGTCGACAAGCGCCGCACAGTCATCGACGTCTGACACCAGGATGATCCCGCCGTTGTTGCGCCACGAGGCGCCCGCGATTTCTGCCCGGGGCAGGGTCTGCAGCTGGGCTTCGACGGCAGCATCGACCGCCTTGGCAAAGTCGGCGCTGTCGGTGATCAGGATCGACTGCGCGTCGGCGTCGTGCTCGGCCTGAGAGAGCAGGTCGGCGGCTATCCACGCCGGGTCGTTGGCGCTGTCCGCGACTACGAGGATTTCCGAGGGTCCGGCGATCATGTCGATGCCGACCTGACCGAAGACCCGGCGCTTGGCCGCAGCGACATAGGCATTGCCCGGGCCGACGATCTTGTCGACCCGCTGGATGTCTTCGGTGCCGTAGGCCAGCGCGGCGACCGCCTGTGCCCCGCCGATGCGGTAGATTTCATCGACACCGCAGAGGTGCGCAGCGGTCAGCACCAGATCATTCACGGCTCCGCTTGGGGTCGGCACGCACATGGCGATGCGGGGGACCCCGGCCACCGCCGCCGGGATGGCGTTCATGTACACCGATGAGGGGTAGGCCGCCTGCCCGCCGGGGACATAAATCCCGGCTGCAGACACTGACGTCCAGCGCCAGCCCAGCTCGACCCCGGCATCATCGCGGTAGGCCTCATCGGCGGGCTTCTGCCGGCTGTGGAAGGCGCGGACGCGATCGATGGCCAGCTCCAGCGCAGCACGGTCTTCGGCGTCCGTGCGGGCGACCGCAGCCTCAATCTCAGCCGCGCTTAAGCGTGCGGTTTCGCCGATGCTCAGGCTGTCGAAACGCTGGGTATAGGCCGCAACCGCCGCATGACCCTCGGCGCGCACGGCGTCGATGATCTCGGCGACCGCAGTATCGACGTCGACCGAGGCCTCGCGCTTGAGTGACAGGAAGGCCTGAAATTCACCCTCAAACCTCGCGTCTGACTGATCGAGCCAGTGGACCATCTAGGCGCCCCCGTCTTCGGCAGCGACCGGCGTGAGCTCCGCCTGCGCGGCGTCGCGGAAGGCGTTGATCCACTTGAGGATGCGCTGTGAGTCGGTCTTCAGTGCGGTGCGGTTGACCACCAGCCGCGCCGTCGAGTGCAGGATCACTTCTTCCTCGATCAGGCCGTTGCTGGCCAGCGTGGCGCCAGTGGAGACCAGATCGACGATGCGCGAGGCCATGCCCAGCAGCGGTCCCAGCTCAATCGCGCCATTCAGCTTGATGCACTCGGCGTGGATGCCCTTGGCTGCGAAGTGCTTGCGGGTGACGTTGGGGTATTTGGTCGCGACGCGCAGGTGCGAGCGCCCGGCCAGCGGTACCGCCTTCAGGCTGGCGTTCGGCCCGGCAACAGACAGCCGGCAGGCGCCGAAGCGCAGGTCCACGGGCACGTAGAGCTCGGAATAGTCGAACTCGGCCAGAACATCGGCCCCGACCACGCCCAGCTGCGCTCCGCCGAAGCCGACAAAGGTCGCCACGTCGAAGGGCTTGACCGGGATTAGGTCAATCTCTGGCGAATGCGTCTTGAACCGCAGGCGCCGGTCCTTGCTGTTGCTGAACGCCGCTTCCGGGCGGGCGCCGATGGCGTCCAGCACCGGGTGACAGTCGTTGGCCAGCCGCCCCTTGGGCAGCGCGAGAACCAGGGGTTCCGTCATGCTGTTTCCTTTCCCTTTGCGCTCAAAGCGGGAGCCTGTGCGGCCACCAGCGCGAGATCGTCGTCGTGCGCAGGCTTGCGCTGGGTCGGCCACGGCTCACCGAGGTCTTCGAGGTAGACCCGCAGGTTGTTGCCAGAGAGCCGGATCGCCGCCTTACCGGCACAGACCATCGTCAGCCCCGTGTCGTCCGGCACCAGCGCCATGACCGACAGGAACTGATCCCCCGCGCGCATCTTAACTGACCGGGTCCGGGCACCGGTAATGCCTTCGACTGTCAGCGCCGTGAAGCTGCGGGTGTAGCCGCTTTCGAGGTCGTCCTCGAAGCGGGCATCGGCCGAAGCCTCGGTCACGGCATCCACGGACGCTGCGGCATCGACCGCCGCCGCGCGCTCCCACTGAAAGCGGTTGAGCACAGCGACGAAGCGCTTGCGCTCGGTGTCCAGCATCATGTCTGCGGGTACAAAGATAGCGTCCTGCACCAGCCCGGACAGGGTCACGATGTCCCGGTTTTCCCGGCCCAGCAGTTTTAGTCTCGCCTGGCTTGCCATGCTGCTTCCGTCCATCCGTCCTGATCAGGTTCCGCCGTCGAGGCGCTCGATGCTCGCGCCGACGCCGCGCAGCTTGTCCTCGATGCGCTCATAGCCGCGATCGAGGTGATGAATGTCGCTCAATCGGGTTTCGCCCTGTGCGACCAGCCCAGCGAGAATGAGCGAGGCCGAAGCCCGCAGGTCCGAAGCCTTAACCGGTGCGCCGTTGAGGCGTTCCACCCCGCGCACCACGGCGACGCGGCCGTTGATGTCGATGTTGGCGCCCATCCGAATCAGCTCGGGCACGTGCATGTAGCGGTTTTCGAAGATGGTTTCGGTCAGCACGGCCGAGCCTTCAGCCATCACCATCAGCGACATGGTCTGTGCCTGCAAGTCGGTCGGGAAGCCGGGGTAGGGCTGGGTGGTCACGCTGACGGCGCGCGGGCGGTCGACGGTCGAAACCACGTGGATCCCGCCGCTGATCTCTGAACAGACGATACCGGTCTCGTGCAGCACGCCAACGAGGCTGCCGAGGTGGTCGAGCCGGCCGTTTTTCAGGATCAGCTCGCCGCCGGTCATGCCGGCTGCGACGGCAAAGGTGCCCGCCTCGATCCGGTCCGCGACGACTTGGTGGGTGACACCACCGAGGCGCTCGACCCCGTCGATGATCAGGTGGCTGGTGCCGATGCCGCTGATCTGCGCGCCCATGGCCGTAAGGCATTGACACAGATCGACGACCTCCGGCTCCTGCGCGGCGTTGAGCAGCTCGGTGCGGCCCTCGGCGAGCGTCGCGGCCATGACCAAATTCTCGGTCGCACCGACGGAAACTTTAGGGAAGGTGATTTTGGCCCCGCGCAGCCGGTCCTTGCCGCCCCGGGCGGTCTCGGCAAAGACGTAGCCGTCGCGCAGCTCGATCCAGGCGCCGAGCGCCTCCAGCCCCATGAGGTGCAGGTCGACCGGGCGCGAGCCGATGGCGCAGCCCCCAGGCAGGCTGACTTCCGCCCGGCCCATGCGCGCCATTAGCGGGCCAAGCACGAGGATCGAAGCCCGCATCTGGCTGACCAGTTCGTAGGGCGCGCGGATCGAGGCGATTTCAGGGGTGTGCAGGCGCAGGGTCGGCAGGCTGCCGCGCGCGCTTCCGCTGTCCGTCTCACCCGCGACTGTCAGCCCCAGCCAGCTGGCGTCGACGCTGGCGCCGTGGCCGCGCAGCACGTTCGACAGGGTCGCGATATCATCGAGGTCGGGGCAGTTGCGTAGCGTCACCGGTTCGTCGGTCAGCAGCGTCACAGCCATCAGCGGCAGCGCAGCATTCTTGGCGCCCGAAACCGGGATCTCGCCCTGCAGACGATTGCCGCCGTTCACCAGAATTTCAGCCATGGGTCCGATTTGCACCTGTGCCGGAGGAGGAGTCAGCCTGCCCTAGCCGGCAAACCGCCCGTGTTTCAGGTCCTTAGATGCAAAGATTGAGCAGAATGTGCAACCACCACCTGCGCCGGTTAGAGGCGCGGCAGCGTCACGCCGGTCTGGCCCATGTATTTGCCCGCACGGTCGGCGTAGGAGACTTCGCAGGGCTCATCGCCTTGGAAGAACAGGAACTGGCATGCGCCCTCGTTGGCGTAGATCTTTGCCGGCAGGGGCGTGGTGTTGGAAAATTCCAGCGTGACGTGGCCTTCCCACTCCGGCTCCAGCGGGGTGACGTTGACGATGATCCCGCAGCGCGCGTAGGTCGACTTGCCCACGCACACCACCAGGACGTCCCGGGGGATGCGGAAGTATTCTACCGTCCGGGCGAGGGCGAAGGAGTTGGGCGGGATGGTGCAGACATCCGTCTGGCGCTCGACAAAGCTGGCGTTGCTGAATTCCTTGGGGTCGACCACGGCTGAGTCGACATTGGTGAAGATGCGGAAGTCCTCCGCCACCCGGGCATCGTAGCCGTAGGAGCTCAGACCGTAGGAAATCATGCCCTCGCGCTTTTGCGCTTCGACGAAGGGCTCGATCATGCCCTTGTTGGCGAGGTCTCGGATGCTGTGGTCTGGTAGGATGCCCAAGGCTCTAATCCGGCTGCTGCTTGTTTTCGGGATTGGTCCGAGCGGCGATCGCTGCGGTGTCTGAACCGGTCTCATCGGCGGCGCGTTCCCGCCCCTTTGCCTTGCGCCGCCGCAGATTGGCGCGCAGGGCCTGGGCGAGGCGTTCGGCCTTCTGGTCCGATTTGGCTTTCTCGCTACTCATAATGTTCCATCGATTGCGGCAGGGAGGGACGCAGGTCAAGCGCTTTGGGCTGTGGAAACCCTGTTTCTGACCGCAAACCATGGTCCCTGCAGCCCACGGGCTGAATGGCGGAGCTTCCGTGGGCGCATGGTTTAGGCCTTGCGCGCGTGCGGGGAAGGTGGCAAGAGGCGGGCACTTCGTGTGTGCTGCTGTAGCTCAGGGGTAGAGCACGTCATTGGTAATGACGAGGCCGAGAGTTCAAATCTCTCCAGCAGCACCATTTTTTCTGTCTTCGATACGAGGCCTTCGGCACGCTGGCGACAGCCCGCACCGCGCGCGTCAGGGCGCGTTTCATCGCCTGCGCAGGTTGATGTTCTCGCGAGAAATCGATGCTTTTTTCGCGAAAAATGACCCAGTGCGGGGGTACCCGTGTGGCAATCCGGCGTAGTGGCTTCAGGAACCCAAGAGAAACCCACACTGCACCGAAGCCTGAAGACCCATGAAAACGGCCACCACCCTGATCCGCCGCAGCGCCCGTATCCTTATCGTCGGCCTTATCGGTCTGCTGCCCGCCTTAACCACGTCGACCCAGGCGCAGGCACAGTCGAAGTCCATGGCTGACCTCAACGTCCGTCTGGGCGTTCCGTATACCCAGGCTGCGACGGAAAACGGCTCGATGACGCTGGCGCTGGACTTCTACGCGCCCAAGGGGGCCTGCACCGCCCCGCGCCCGACTATGATGATGATCCACGGCGGCGGCTTCAAGACCGGCGACCGCAACTCGCACCGCTGGAAGGAATTCGCCGTCAGCTTCGGAGAGCAGGGCTGGAACAGCATTTCGCTTAGCTACCGTCTGGTCAAAGACAAGCCGGTCATCCACCCGGTGCTGATGCAGTCGATCCCCGACGGGCTGAAGGGCGAAGACCGCGATCAGGCCGTCGCTGGCGCCGGGGCAATCGAAACCACGGTGCAGGCAATTCAGTTTATCAATCAACGCGCCGGACAGGCCTGCATCGACCCCGACAATGTTTTCCTGATCGGCTCTTCAGCCGGCGGGGTGACGGCTCTCAACACCACCTTCATGGTCGATGAGCTGGGGCAGGGAACGCCGCCGGTGGCGGGCGTGGTCAACTACTGGGGCTCACTGTCCGACGTCGACACTATGGGCCAGAACGACACCCCGGTGTTCATCGTTCACGGCACCGCCAACCGCACCGTGCTATATTGGAAGAGCGAAGACCTCTACGCCCGGGGGCAGGCGACCAATACACCGGTCCAGCTGCACGGCCACAGCTGGAGCGCCATCAACCCCTATGAGGACAGCATCGACGGCCGCCTGATCGTTGACGTGATGATCGACTGGATCGGCGCGGTGATCGACGACCGCCGCCCGGCGACGCTCAAGACGATGAATTAGCCAGGTTGAGGGGAGCCTTTCTCCGGTAGGAATCCTTGTCCGCACGCCAATGTGCATGCAACAGTAATCCTTAGTCTCGTTTCGGGGTCGCAAGGCTTTGAGCGCCAGATTTGAGCTTTCACGACCGATCGGGAACCCCATGGACCTGAACCGTTCTGCCGTCGACATTCTCGCCGACCTCCACGACCGCAGCCTCAGCGCTGAAACGCTGCTGCAGGCGACCTTCGAGCGGATCGACGCGCTCAACCCGACCGTCAACGCCATCGTTGGTCTCGCTGACCGCGAGTATGTGCTGGCGCAGGCGCGGGCACTGGACGCCGGCCCCGTGCGCGGACCGCTGCACGGCCTGCCGCTTGCGCCCAAGGATCTGGTCAACGTTGCCGGACTGCGTTCTACCCATGGGTCGCCGATCTTTGCTGATCTGGTCCCCGATACCGACGACGTGCTGGCCGCCAACCTGCGCGCGGCTGGGGCGATCCTGATCGGCAAGACCAACGTGCCCGAATTCGGGCTGGGCTCGCACACTTTCAACCCGGTCTACGGCCGCACCACCAACCCCTATGACCCTGCGCGCACCTGCGGCGGTTCATCGGGCGGGGCGGGGGTTGCGCTGGCACTGGGCATGCTTGCACTCGCCGACGGTTCGGACATGATGGGGTCGCTGCGCAATCCGGCGGCCTGGAATAACGTCTACGGCTTTCGCCCGACCTGGGGGCGGGTGGCGCCCGAGTGGAGCGAAGACAGCGCCCTGCATCAGGTGGCCACACGTGGACCGATGGCGCGGACGCCGCAGGATCTGGCTTTGCTGCTCGACGTGCTTTCCGGGCCGGATCCCCTACGCGCAGAGATGGCCGCGCCAGAGCCGCTGCTGCCCGGACTGCAGGCCTTCGCCGCTGCCGGAACGGACCTGAGCGGGATGCGCATCGGCTGGCTGGGGGATTGGGGCGGGGCCTTCCCCTGCGAGCCCGGAATCCTCGAGGTCAGTGCAGATGCGCTGGGCGTTCTGCGCAAGCAGGGGGCGGTGGTCGACGACCTGCCCCCACCGCAAGATTTTGATGACCTCTGGCGCAGCTGGATCGCGCTGCGATCCTGGCAGGTCGGGGCGGCGCTCCTCGCCTTGCGTCGGCACGCGGACCTGATGAAGGACAGCGTGCAGTGGGAGATGGAACGCGCCGAGCAGATGAGCGCCATCGACGTGCACGAGGCCAGCGCCGCGCGGGCGCGTTGGGCGCGGTCTGCCCATGCCCTGTTCGAGCGCTACGCCGCGCTGGTGCTGCCGACGACGCAGGTGTGGCCGTTTCCGATCGATCTGGCCTGGCCTACAGCGATCAATGGGGTGGAGATGGACACCTATCACCGCTGGATGGCCGCCATGGTGCCCGTCAGCCTGCTCGGCCTGCCGGCGCTGAGCGTGCCAGCCGGCTTCGGCGAGGCCGGGCTGCCGGCCGGGGTGCAGATTTTTGGCCCCCGCGGCAGCGATGCCCGGCTGCTGGCCATCGGAGAAGCCTACCACCGCACCACCCAGTGGCCACAGCGGCGTCCCCCGGCCATGGCGCTGGATTAGAAAAGCCCTGGAGCCGGACCAGGGCGCAGAAAGGGGGCGCCGAACGAGTGCGCTAAACCCGTGTTCTGCACCCGAGTTCTGAACGAGGGCGCTGGAAAAAGCCGGATCAGGCCTGGGCGGCCACGTTCTCCGCCATCATCGAAATCATCTCGAACATGATGGCCCCGGCGGTCAGCGCCGTGATCTGGTTCGGGCTGTCCTTGGTCGGCATCATGCACACGATGTCGCCGCCGATGATATTCAGCCCACGCACGGCGTGCAGCAGCCCGACAGCCTCGTCGATGTCGAAGCCCTTCTCCCCGGGTTCAAGGTTGGAGACCGCAGGCGCGATCGTCGGGTCGAGGCAGTCGAGGTCGAAGGTGATGTAGACCGGCTGGCCGTCGAGGACCTCGCGGATCTGGGCGACCACGTCCTCTATCCCGCGGCGGCGGAATTCCTTCATAGTCACGACGTTGTAGCCGTAGTCGTAGGAAGGCTGGAGCCAGTCCAGCGTGCGGGCGTGGCCGCGCAGGCCGACTTGCATCGAATGGGTCGGATCGACTTGCCTCTGATCAGCGAGGTAGGCGCCCCAGTGCGCGGCTGATTTTTTAGCGCCCAGAAAGTGGTCGACCTTGGTGAAGACGTCGGTGTGCGCATCTAGGTGCAGGAAGCATACCGGCTTGCCGCCGGTCAGGTTGCCGTTGCCTAGTGCCTGCACGATGCCGCCGGTAATCGAGTGGTCGCCGCCGATGGAGACCGGGCGGGCGCCGGCCTCGTCGATCTTGGTGAAGAAACGGGTGATGTCTTCGATACAGGCTTCGTTATCGTTGGCGCGCGGAAAGGGGACGTCGCCGACGTCAGCGATCCTGGCGGCTGTCCAAGGGTTGAGACCGAAGCCGCCGTGGACCCGGCGACCGACCGCCGAGACGTTGCGCAGGGCGCGCGGGCCGAGGTGCTGGTCGCGCTCCGTTGTGCCGTTGCCGGTCGAGTGCGGCACGCCAACCAGCGCGATATCCTGTCCCTCCGGGCCTTCGTTGGGGCAGCGGAACAGGGTCGGTATCCCCCACCAGTAGAGGTTTTCCATCATCGAGGCATAGTGTTCGTCGGCCATGGTACAGCTGTCTCCTCTTTCGGGGTCAGACGGGGTTGGATCCGATGATATGGGATCCAGTTGAAGGCGGTCAGATTTCGGCTTCGAGCGCGTCGATCAGGTGGTCGATGTCCTCGCGCCGGGTGTAGTGTACGAAGCTCAACCGCAGCACGCCGTGGTCCGGGTCGATGCCGAGGCCCTCCAGACAGCGCACGCCGTAGAAGTCTCCGCCCCCGGCCATGATCCCGCGCGGTGCCAGCGCCGTGGCGAGGTCTTCGCCGCTTCGCTGGGAATGGACGGCGACGGTTGGGGCCTTATCCGCGGCGGTGCGCGGGCCGATCAGGCGGATGGAATTGCGGGTACCGAGAAAGTCCAGCAGCGGCTGGAGCAGGGTGTTTTCATAGTCGCGGGAGAGGTCGTGTACGGCTTCGGCTTTGGCTGTCAGCGAAGCCGTGCCGGCGGCGGCCGGGAAGTGGTGATCGTGCAGGGTTTCGAGGTAGTCGACCATGCCTGCGCAGGCGGCGATCTGCGCGTGGTCCGGTCCGGCGGGCGTGAATTTCTTGGTGCGGTAGCTGGCGTTGAAATAGTGCGCCTGCGAGGGCAGGGCGTCGGCCAGAGCGCGGCGGACGACCATGATCCCCTGGTGCGGTCCAAAGGTCTTGTACGACGAGAACAGATAGATGTCCGCGCCCAGCTTGGCCACGTTGGGCAGGCCGTGGGGGGCGTAGCTGACCCCGTCAACGCAGGTTACGGCCCCGGCGGCGTGCGCGATGGCGCACAGCGCGGGAACATCGTTGGGGGCGCCCACGACGTTGGAGCAGTGCGGGAAGCACACCAGCTTGACCCGATCGTCGAGCAGGGCGCTCAGGCCAGCTGGGTCGAGCAGGCCGCTCTCGGGGTCGAGACGCCATTCGCGCACTTCGATACCGGCGGCTGTCAGGCGGCGCCAGGGGCCGGTGTTGGCCTCGTGGTCCTGATTGGTGAGGACGATGGCATCGCCGGGGCTGAGGTGTTCGGCGAAGGCGCGGGCGAGGACGTAGGTGTTCTGCGTGGTCGAGGGGCCGAAGGAAAGCTCATCGCTTTCCACGTCGAGGGCGGCGGCGAGACGGTCGCGGGCGTCGTCCATCTCTTCACCACCAAGGCGCGAGGCGTCATAGGGGCCGTAGGGCTGCACCTTGCGCTGGGTGTAGAAGCGGGTCAGGCGTTCGATCACCTGGCGGCAGGTGTAGGAGCCGCCGGCGTTCTCGAAGAAGGCCTGACCGTCGAGCACGGGCTCCTGCAGGGCCGGGAACTGCTGGCGGACGAAGTCGATGTCAAAGGACGGCAGGGCTTGGGACGACATGGGCGGTGGAACTCCGAAACACAGGAACTGATGGGCTGCAACTTAGCCGAAGATATGAGATGCGCCATCTTTCCTTTTGGGTCATTTCGCTGGTGTTAGGGGTAACATTGGTTTTTGGGGCAACGGGGCAGGGTGGCGCGCTCGGGCCTTGGCCGCTTTGCGGCCTTCGGCCCTCCTACGCGCATTTTCACTGAAAATTCGACAAGATGTCAGGCCGCACGCAGTGCGGCCTGTCCGCTAGAATGCGCGTGGGAGCTTTGAAAGCCACGAAGCGGCGTCAAATCGAGCGCGCCATCGATCCTGCGCGCCCCACGAAAAGGCCCTCTCCGCGCTGGCACTGTCAGCTCTGGCGCTCTGCCTGGTGCAGGCCCAGCGACACAACCAACGCCTGACTGAGACACATGGCCCCCGAGATAAGCCGGAAACCATGGGTTTCCTGCGCATCGGTCTCAAAGCAAAGGTCAGACTTGGCCGCCAACGGTGACAGCGGACCATCTGTTATCGCGATGATCGGCCGGCCGGCGGCCGCCACGGCGGTAATCGCGTCGGTGACTTCCGGCGCGTAGGGCGGGAACGAGATCGCAATCATCAGGTCCTGAGCCGCGATCATCTGCGTCTGCTGCACCGCCATACCGCCGCTGCCGTCGATCAGGTGTGCCCGTACGCCGAAGCCGGAGAGGTTGTAGGCCAGATAGGACGCCACTGGAAACGACCGCCGCATCCCCATGACGTGCACCCGCTCTGCCGCCGACAGCAGCTCCACCGCCCGGCGCATGTCGTCTGCCGTTACCTCGGACTCGAGGATTTGCAGCGACTCCCGCGAGCTGGCGATAAAGTCCGACAGCACCCCCACCGGTTCCTTGGGTGCCTTGTCCACCGCCTCGTTGATCCGTTCCCGATAGGTCGGGGTTCGGGCTACCAGCCGCGCGCGCAGTACCCGCTGCATGTCGGTAAAACCCGTGAAGCCAAGCGCCTGCGCGAAGCGCACCATCGTCGGCGGCCGCACGCTGGCAGCGTGGGACAGCTCGGCCACGGTCTCCAGCGCCGCGCGGTTGGGGTGTTGGACGATGAATTCCGCCACCAGCCGCAGCTGTGGCGACAGACTGTCAAATCGGTCGGACAGGACGCGGCGAAAGTCGTCGTAAGTCGTGGGCGCGTCGTGGGTCAGGCTCATCGGATGGCGCTTCCAGGAAGATAGAATAACACGGCGCCCGTCCCCCACTGCACAAGGTCCACCCCGGTGAAAGGCGGCCCTGTCGGGCTCTAGGTGCCGTCAAAGGCAACAAAAGCCGGGTTCGCCCCATTGGTCAAGTTGGTCGCACCCCGGGTCAGGCCCCCATCCGTGAGGGTGATCGGGATGAAACCGCTGTCGATACGGCCAAAGCCCCGTCTCTGACCCACAATCTGCAGCCGGATCGCCAGCCGGTCGATCGGCGGCAGGTCGACCGTCAGCGGCAGCAAGGCCACCTTGCCGAACAACTCGGTACGCGAGGCACTTTCCCCCGGCTGAAGGGTCACGGGCGCCGCAATCCCCTGCCGGTCGAGGTTGTAGGCCACATCCAGCGTGAGGCTCGCCCAGCTCGCCCCGGTCCAGCGGTAGACTTCAAACGGCGGGAACTGGGTCAGTAGATTCTCCGGCTGCAGCGACACCGGCGTCGGACCGACGTTGCGCAGGCTCAGCGTGATCGTCGGCGCCCCGGCGCCGTATGCCCGGGTCAGGGCAAGGCTGGCCGGGAAGCGCAGGCTGACCTCGAGATCCCCGGAGCGGTAGCGGGCCAGCCCGGGGCTGACCTCCCCCGGAGTGGGCTGCACGCGCAGGGTTTCGTTTCCACCATAAACCGGAATGAACGCCTGCTCATTAAGGGCAGGCGCAGTGGTGGCGACGGCAAAGGGGCCAGCGCTCAGGGGCGCGGCCACAGCGCTGGTCTCGACCACGGCAAGAGCTGGGTTTGCGCCCAGCAGAGCCGTGACATCTTCCGTAGAAGGGGTGGTAAAGGCCGGATCGCCCCCGCTGCCAGCCTGACCGCCAACAGTCTGTGCGACATCAGTCAGCAGGCTGACGCCCGCTGCACTGCCAGGACCACCGCCATCGGCAGAAGCGCGGCTCCCCGCGGCATCGCCGCCGCCGGGGTCATCGGTGATCCCGAGCAGGGACACAGCCGAGGTCGCGGTGAAGGTGTTTCCGCCCCCGCCATCGGCCTCCGAAACAGCACCCTCTGCGGTCTCCGCGCCAAGCAGGCCCGATGCCGCGCCCACCTCGCCCATTTCACTCGGTGACAAATCCAGCGCCGCATCGAGCAGGGCAGCATCCGCTAGACCGACCCCGCCGCTGGAGACGGCCTGGCCCAGCAACCCGGTCGAAGCCGCGGACAGGGCAGGCGCCGCAGCCTTTGCTATGGAGGCGCCAGAGGCTGTCGCAGCAGTCGAGGTGGCGGCGCCGGAACCGCGCGCTTCGGTGGCCCAAACGCTCTGGGTGGCGCTGAACTCAAGCCCCGTGCGCCGGAGGACAGAGCCCGCGGTCATGGCGGCGGCCGAAGGCGCTCCGCGATTGACCATTGGCGCGCCGACCGCGCCTGCGGGCCTGTAGCCGGCCATGGGATTGCCGAGGTTCTCGTCGGAAAAGTTCGGGATAATGACATCGCTCAGGGGGGACAGCCTGGCACAGCCGGACAGTAGCAGGGCCGTCGCTGCGCCCGCCAACCGCAGGCTAATCGCTCTGATAGCTGTGTTCATGTCCGATCCTTAAACCGAGCCTAGAGCCTCGATACATCATTACGCTACAGCAGCATACCGAGTCGCCACCATTTAGACAGGTCGCTTGAACCAGAATTTAGGCAAATGTGCGACGTCTGCGCAAATGGGGTGCTGACAAAAAAGCCCGGTGCGGATGAGCACCGGGCCTGTTCGCCGTTTCCGGATGGGTTTCCGCCACTGCTTCTGCCAGCCCCCGAGGGCCGGCCCAGAACAGCCAGCTCAGATCAATCGGCTCGTGAGGCCACCAGGTTCAGGCCGCCTCCTGCACCATGTTGCGCAGCACGTAGTGCAGGATGCCGCCGTTGCGGTAGTAGTCGACCTCGTTGGCGGTATCGATCCGGGCCATCAGGGTGATGTATTTAGCGCTGCCGTCGGGGAAGCTGATCTGGCAGGCAACGTCCATCCGCGGTATGATTCCAGCTTCGACACCGGTGATGTCAAAGGTCTCCGCCCCGGTCATGCCCAGCGAAGCAAGGCTGTCGCCGTCCTTAAACTGCAACGGCAGCACGCCCATGCCGACGAGGTTGGAGCGGTGGATCCGCTCAAAGGATTCGGCGATCACCGCCTTGACCCCGAGCAGGCGAGTGCCCTTGGCCGCCCAGTCACGGGACGAACCGGTGCCGTATTCCTTGCCCGCAACGATGACCAGCGGCGTACCCTCGGCCTCGTACTTCATGGCTGCATCATAGATGTCCATCTTCTCGCCCGAGGGCTGGTGCATGGTGTAGCCACCCTCGACCGAGCCACCGAGCATGAGGTTCTTGATGCGGATGTTGCCGAAGGTGCCGCGCATCATGATGTGGTGGTTGCCGCGACGGGCGCCGTAGGAGTTGAAGTCGTTCGGCTGGATCTGCCGCTCCATCAGGTAGTGACCTGCCGGTGCATCGCGCTTGATCGCCCCGGCCGGTGAAATGTGGTCGGTGGTAATCGAATCCCCGAGCATAGCCAGCGGCCGCGCGCCGTGGATGTCGCTGAGGTCGTCGATATCGGTGGTCATACCGGCAAAGAACGGCGGGTACTGGACGTAGGTCGAGCCATCGTCCCAGTCGTAGGTCATGCCACCGGTGACCTTGATCCCCTGCCAATCCTTGGTGCCGTCGAAGACGTTGCCGTAGCGTTGGGTGAACATTTCGGCGGTCAGGCAGGCGTCCATGGTCTCGGCCACTTCGGCGTTGCTCGGCCAGATGTCGGCGAGGAAGACGTCGTTGCCGTCCTGATCCTGGCCGATGGCGTCCTTGGTGATGTCGATGTTCATCGACCCGGCCAGCGCGTAAGCCACCACCAGCGGCGGGGAGGCGAGGTAGTTGAAGCGGCTCAGCGGGTGCACCCGGCCTTCGAAGTTACGGTTGCCTGACAGCACCGCCGCCACGCGCACGTCGCCGTCAGTGATTGCGGATTCGATTTCTGGCTTCAGCGGGCCGGAGTTGCCGATGCAGGTGGTGCAGCCGTAGCCGACCAGATCGAAGCCGATGGCGTCGAGGTGATCCTGCAGCCCCGCCTTCTCAAGGTAGTCGGTCACTACCTGCGAGCCCGGTGCCAGCGAGGTCTTGACCCACGGCTTGGAGGTCAGGCCGCGCTCGCTCGCCTTCTTTGCCACCAGACCGGCGGCGACCAGCACCGACGGGTTCGACGTATTGGTGCAGGAGGTGATGGCGGCAATCACCACGTCGCCGTTGTCCATGCTGTAGTCAGAGCCGGCCACCCGGGCGCTGCCCTTGCTGGCGTCCTGCGGCTTGCCCTTGAGGTCGGCGGCGAGGTGGCTGGAGAATTCGTCGGTCGCCTCGGACAGCAGTACCCGGTCTTGCGGGCGCTTGGGCCCAGCCAGCGAAGGTAACACCGTGCCCATGTCCAGCTGGAGCGTGTCGGTGAACACAGGGTCAGGGGTGCTTTCATCGCGCCACATGCCCTGTGCTTTGGCGTAGGCCTCGACCAGCGCGACCGTCTTGGGCTCACGACCGGTGAAGGCGAGGTAGCGGCAGGTCTCTGCGTCGATCGGGAAGAAGCCGCAGGTTGCACCGTACTCGGGCGCCATGTTGGCGATGGTGGCGCGGTCAGCGAGGCTCAGGTTCGACAGGCCCGGGCCGTAGAATTCGACAAACTTACCGACAACACCCTTTTCGCGCAGCATCTGCACGATCACCAGTACAAGGTCGGTGGCCGTGGTGCCCTCGACCATTTTGCTGTCGAGCTTGAAGCCGATCACCTCCGGCACGCGCATCGACACCGGCTGGCCGAGCATGGCCGCTTCGGCTTCGATCCCGCCGACGCCCCAACCCAAAACCGCGAGGCCATTGACCATGGTGGTGTGCGAGTCCGTACCGACCAGCGTATCGGGGTAGGCGATGGTGCTGCCGTTGACCTCAGCGGTCCAGACAGTCTTGGCGAGGTACTCGAGGTTCACCTGGTGACAGATACCGGTCCCCGGTGGCACCACGCGGAAGTTTTCGAAGGCAGACTGGCCCCAGCGTAGGAACTCGTAGCGCTCCTTGTTGCGCTGGAACTCGATTTCCGCGTTCTTGTCGGCAGAATCCGGGTCCCCGAAGTGATCGACCATGACCGAGTGGTCGATGACCAGATCGACGGGTGAAATCGGGTTGATCTTCTTGGGGTCAGCGCCCAGCTCGACCACGGCTTCGCGCATGGCGGCGAGGTCCACGACCGCCGGCACGCCGGTGAAATCCTGCAGCAGCACGCGCGCAGGACGGTAGGCGATTTCCGAGGCCCCACCCTTGTTCTCCAGCCACTTGGCAAAGGCCTTGATATCGTCGGTGGTCACGGTTTTCCCGTCTTCGAACCGGAGCAGGTTTTCAAGCAGGACCTTCAGCGAGAACGGCAGCCGTGAAAGATCACCGAGTTGCTCGCTTGCCTTGGGTAGCGAGTAATACTCGAAAGACTGTCCCGCTGCTGTCAGCGTGGACCGAACCTGCATTGTATCCTGACCTGGAACCATCGAAGAGACCTCCTTGAGATTTACGCAATGGCGACCACTGAGAGGTCGCGAACGGCAGGTCGCATGTCGCAACCCCGGTTTCATGGGTCGGTTTTAGCGGCTTTCGCAACCCTCAACAATTCGCAGTCCGACGCGCCTGCGCCTCGGAAAGCGCATTGCTGCCGCTGGCCGGATCGGGCGTGGGCCGGATGGCTGCCCCGCCGTGACAAATCCGACGACATACCCCATCTCAGTGGCATGTGTACCTATCTGATCCGCTTCGACCCTGACCACGAATGGCCTTTCCTGATCGCCGGGAACCGCGACGAACTGCGTGCACGTCCCGCCCTGCCGCCGGGGCGGCACTGGGAAGATCGGGCAGACGTGCGGGCGGGTAAGGACGTGCTCGCCGGCGGCACCTGGTGTGGCCTCAACGATACCGGCGTCGCGGCGGCCATTCTGAACAAGAAGCAGGCGCTGGGACCGGCGCCTGGCAAGCGCTCGCGCGGGGAAGTGGTCCTCGATGCGCTCGACCACGCGGACGCCATCGACGGCGCGCGCGCCATCGGGGCGCTCGACGGTGACGCCTACCGCCCCTTCAACCTGATCCTCGCTGATAACCGGGATGCGTTCTGGATCGCCCACGATGGTGATGCGACGCTGCAGGTCACGGCGATCGAGCCGGGGGTACACCTGATCAGTCACAACGACCTCGATACCGGGCCGAGGGCGCAAACCCACCTTGCGCGAGCCATGGATGCCGTCCCGACCGGGGATTTCAGCAACCCTGCGGCCTGGCAGAGGTGGATCGACCTGCTCAGTGCCCGCGCAGGGCCCGATGCGGCCTATTGGGAGACAGCGTTGAATGTCGACGTGCCGGAAATGGACTTCGGTACCGTGTCCTCGGCGCTGATCGCACTGCCCCGCGCAGAATTGGCGCCGGGACGTTACGACGGGGTGCCTGAGGCCGCCGGCGAAGGGTCTGTTTTGGCGCAGGCTGCGCCCGTCTTTCTCTATGCCGATGGCCCGGGGGACCGGGCGCCCTATCAGCCGGTCCCGGACTGAGTCTGCGCCCTCGTAATTAGCGCCGGCCAGCGATTGTGCCGAGCGGCCTCAGTCGCTATCGCCGGTGCCATTTCTGGAAGTGGTCCGCGTCATAAACGCGATGGTCGTGGTGGCGACTGGAATAGTGCAGGAGCAGCAACAGTCCGCCGCCCAGCAGCACGGAAATCACCAGCGCACCGCCGATCAGCCACCAGGCAAAGGGATCCATGGCCGTATCCACGGAGAACCAGATCTGCCAGCCGATCCCGAGGATCGCGATGATGACCCCGCCGAGAAAGGCGATAATGCCGTATGCCTGCCAGCCCATCGGTTGGGGTGACTGTGGTGCCTGTGTTGACCAGTCCAGCGGGTGGGAACCGTGACCGGCAGCCTTCAGGACTGTGTGATCCTCGTCGCGGTCAGGCCGTTGGTCTTGGTCTTCCGCTTCGGTCTTGGGGGCCGGGTTGTGATCGTGCTCTGGCATGGCTTTCCTCGCTGCTCATGGATTAACACATAGGCCAAGCAATGCTACAGGCGACAGCAGGGCGCAGGTAAACTGCCTGCGACAGGCTCCATTCCTGAAATTCTGAGGTCGTTACAACTATGACGCGCGGCAAACAGGTCCACGAAACGTCAGCCAAGATCATCTACGAGGGGTCCGAGGCCGACACCCACATCCAGCACTTCAAGGATGACCCTGCCAAGGGCCGCCGTGGGGACGATGCCGTCGCGCTGTGGCAGGCCGGGCGCGGGGTCCTGAACAACCGGATTTCCGACGTGTTGATGACGCGTCTGACCGAAATGGGGGTGGTCAATCACCTGATCCGCCGCCTGAACATGCGTGAGCAGGTGGTGCGGGCGACGGAGCCTATGGCCATCGGCGTCAAGATCCGGAACCTTGCGGCGGGCGCCTTTGCCAGGCGGCTGGGCATGCCGGTCGGGGTCAAGCTGCCCCGGCCCATGGTGGAGTTCTTTCTGCGCTCGACCGAGTTGGACGACCCGCTGATCACCGAGGACAACATCGCGGCCTTTAACTGGGCCAGCCCGCAGGACCTGGATGACATTGTCGCTCTGTCCATGCGCACCAACGATATCCTCTCCGGTCTATTCATCGGGGTCGGCCTCAAGCTGGTCGATTTCCGGCTGGAATTCGGCCGGGTCTGGGAGCCGCTTGAAAACGGGCAGGAGGAAATGCGGATTCTGATCGCGGATGAGATCACGCCGGACAACTGCCGCCTGTGGGACAACGAAACCGGTGACAAGCTGGAGACGCTCCGGGATTCGGCCACGGGACTGGATGGACACCGGCTGGTTGCCGCCCGGTTGGGGCTGATGCCTGAGGCTGGCCCGCGCGATCTGCAGGGGCCCAAGACCCTTCAGTAGCGGCTTTCTTGTGCTGGGCGATCGGCCTGCGGCTTTGCGCCTGTTCAAACCGCAGCGTCTGCCCCTATATTGTGGTGACAAGCCTTAGAGTGAGGGAATGCGTCTATGCCCATGTCCGCCGGCGAAATCGAGCAAATGATCCGGAGCGCCCTTCCTGATGCCGACGTGCGCATCGAGGATCTGCGGGGTGACGGCGATCACTATGCCGCCCATATCGTTTCTGAGGCGTTCAGGGGTAAGTCACGGGTGGCGCAGCACCAGCTGGTTTATGCCGCACTGCAGGGTCGGATGGGGACGGAACTGCACGCGCTGTCGTTGCAGACCAAAGCCCCGGACTAAGCCTAAGCCACCAAAATCGAGGACCGATCATCATGGATACTTCCATTCTCACCCGCATTCAGTCTGACGTGCAGAACAATCAGGTCATGCTGTATATGAAGGGTACGCCCGTGTTCCCCCAATGCGGTTTTTCCGCGGCCATTGTGGCCGTGCTTAACAACCTCGGGGTCGACTACCACTCGGAGAACGTCCTGGAAGATCCGGGCATCCGTCAGGGCATCAAAGAATACGCCAACTGGCCGACCATCCCGCAGCTGTACGTCAAGGGTGAGTTCGTCGGTGGCTGCGATATCGTGCGCGAGATGTATGAAACCGGTGAGTTGACACAGGTACTGACCGAGGCCGG
The DNA here is from genome assembly GCA_002708995.1 of Geminicoccus sp. Taxonomy (GTDB): domain Bacteria; phylum Pseudomonadota; class Alphaproteobacteria; order UBA7985; family UBA7985; genus UBA7985. The sequence goes on from PAPT01000001.1 coordinate 29,974, forward strand.
AGTCGAGGTTCGCCCTGCTGGCTGACTGAACGGTGGTCGGGTTTTGTGGTTCTGCTGGCGGCATTATTGGTGGCGCACTCGGGCCTTGGCCGCTTCGCGGCCTTCGTCCCTCCTACGCGCACTTTCTGAGATAAGCCGTCACGGCGGGCGCAGCCCTGCGTGTCATTTTGACTGCGCGCGGGAGATTTGAAAGCCGCGAAGCGGCGTCAAATCGAGNGCNCCACCGATTGCAGCCACAAACCACCNCCGCAGAGCCGAGAAAGCACCCGGCAGCGCGAGCTACCGGGTCTCTGGATACAGCCATCATCGAGGCTTTTTGCCCCGATCAGCTTTTCGCTTATCGCCTCAGGCCTCAGGGTTGACCGAGGCGGGCTCGATCTTCACGCCGGGGCCCATGGTCGAAGAAATCGCAATCTTCTTCACGTAAGTGCCTTTAGCCCCGGAAGGCTTGGCCTTCTGGATCGCATCGATAAAGGCCTGCACGTTGGCCAGAATGTCTGCCTCAGAGAACGAAGCCTTACCGATGCCAGCGTGAATGATTCCGGCCTTCTCCGCGCGGAACTGCACCTGACCGCCCTTGGCAGCCTCGACAGCCGCGGCGACGTCAGCGGTCACCGTGCCCAGCTTCGGGTTCGGCATCAGGCCGCGCGGGCCCAGCACCTTGCCCAGACGGCCGACGATCGGCATCATGTCTGGGGTTGCGATCACGCGCTCAAAGTCGATCGACCCGGCCTGCACCTGTTCCATTAGGTCTTCAGCGCCGACAATATCCGCGCCAGCAGCCTTGGCTTCATCAGCCTTGGCATCCTTGGCGAACACGGCCACGCGGACTGCCTTACCCGTGCCCGCAGGCAGGGTAACGGCGCCACGCACGTTCTGGTCGGCATGGCGGGGGTCGATACCGAGGTTCATCGAAATCTCGATGGTTTCGTCAAACTTCGCGGTCGCGCGGGATTTCACCATCGCCACGGCTTCTTCGACCGACACCAGGCCATCGCGGTCGATGCCTTCGTAGGCGTTACGAATACGTTTTCCTGCAGCCACAGTATCAGCCCTCCACCTGCACGCCCATCGACCGGGCAGAGCCTTCGATGATCGCCATAGCGCCTTCGATGTCGACCGCATTCAGATCCTGCATCTTAGCTTCGGCGATTTCCTTGACCTGATCGCGGGTGATTTTGCCCACGAACTGCGTACCCGGCGCGTTCGCACCCGACTTCTTACCGGCGGCTTTCAGGATGTAGTAGGACGCAGGCGCGGTCTTGGTTTCAAAGGTGAACGATTTATCGGAATAAACCGTAATGATGACGGGGATGGGTGTGCCCGGCTGGGTTTGCTGCGTGGCCGCGTTGAAGGCCTTACAGAATTCCATGATGTTCACACCGCGCTGACCAAGCGCAGGACCAACCGGTGGCGAAGGGTTCGCCTGGCCGGCTGGGATCTGTAGCTTGAAGCTACTCTCCACTTTTTTTGCCATGATATCCTCGATTGCAAAATGAGGTCCGCGGTCGCGTCGGGACGGCAAAGCCCCCTGCCGCAGATTGCCGTGGGATAGGACAGCGCCCGCGCCTTGACAAGCCGATCGCGCGCTCAGGCGCGGAATCAACCTGCACAGGTGCTATGCAGCCGCGAACTGCTGCGGCGGGCGCCCGGCGCCTCAGGCCCACCGGCGCCTCAGGCCCCCGGCGCCCTCGCGGGGCTCAGAGCGCGTCGAGCGCCTCTTTCAGGTTGGTGTAGGCGAAGCAATCGCCGCACAGGGCGCCCAGTGCGCTGAGGTTCTCCCGGGCCTGCTCGACCCGCCCGGTCTCAATAAACAGATAGCCCTGGTAGTTCAGCGCACCCAGATGCTCGGGATCGAGCCCCAGCGCGCGCTTGTAGGCCGCCTCCGACTGCCGGTAGTTCTCAACGTTGCGGTAGGAGAAACCGAGCTCGTTCCAGGCATCGGCGTTACCCGGCTCCATGAACGTCACCTGTTGCAGGTTGGTGATCGCCCGCCGGTACCAGCCGCGTTCGAGAAAATCGAGCGCTTCTTCGAACAGCGCCAGCGCGTCGGGTTCTTCGGCCGAGGCCGTGGTCTGGCCGCCATACGACGACGAGCTGCTCGACGATGACGAAGAGCCTGTGCCGACGGCCTGAGCACTGAGCGGCAACAGCAGGGCTGCGCCGAAAATCATCAGGCCGAAAAGCGCCGTCAAACGACGGGCAACGGAATTGGTGAGACGGCCCGCGGCCGCAAGTCGGGGAGAGCTTTGGGAAAGTGTGGCGAAGGAATGCATGGTCTGGGTCTCCAATGTTCAGGTGGCTGGTCCCGGAGCCCGCGCTCGGCGGGGAGGAGGGGAAAGCAGAGGCTTTATCGACATGAGTGCGGGTCCGGTTCTGGCCAATACGCAATCAAATGTCGCAAACATCCCCGCCGACCAGTCACGATGCCGTTAGGTCGCACCCAAGGCCAGTCGTTCCGGGTCAGACTCGCAGCAGCATCAGCGCCGCCGCCGCCGCGGCCGACACGTTCAGGTGCGGAAACGCCGGGTCGGTCGGCAGCCGCATGAGCACGTCGACCGTCTCCCGGGTCTTTTCCCGGAGGCCCTTGCCCTCGGCGCCCAGCACCAGCACCCGACGCTGCTTGGGTGGGACGAAGATGTCCTCGGCTTCATCCGAACCGTCCAGCCCCATCAGCACGGCGCCGGTCTCACCCAGCGCGTTCAGCGCATCGGCGAGATTGGTCACCCGCGCCCAGGGCAGGTGGTCGACCCCGCCCACGGCCGCCCGCGCCAGTGCGCCGGTTTCAAAGGGGGCGTTGCGGTCGGTGGTCACCAGCGCCTGCGCGCCAAAGGCCACGGCCGAGCGGATGATCGCGCCTACGTTCTGCGGGTCCGTCACCTGGTCGAGCACTACGACCAGCCCCGTCTGCTCGCTCAGTCGGGCGCACACAGCCTTGAAATCGGCATTTTCCAGCGGCCGGGTCTTGAGCACCACGCCCTGGTGGGGGGCGCCATCGGGGACGAGGGTTCCCATATGCTGGGCCGAGGTCGCCTGCAGCGGTGGCGGGTTGTGGTGGCGTTCGAGAATGGGTTCGAGGTTCGGGCGCAGTGCCTCTTCCTTCTTCTGGTCAAAGAACAGCATCCCCGGGCGGCGATCCGGGTTCTCCAGCGCCGCGCAGACCGCGTGCAGACCATAGAGGTGCACCCAGGCCGGGGGCTTGGGGCGCTCGTTGCCCGGCTTAAAAGGGGGCTTGGCGGATGCGGCATCCTGCCGGCGGGGTCTTTGGTTTTTCATAGCCCTATGACTGGGGCGCATTGGACCCAAGTACAAGTGTCGGAGTTGAAGGGCAGGTTTTGCCGTGACAGATGGCACGGGTTGTTCTACATCGACGGCCTGCCCCTGTGGAGAGATGGCAGAGCGGCTAAATGCGTCGGATTGTAAATCCGATCCTTCGGGTACGGTGGTTCGAATCCACCTCTCTCCACCACTCTTTCTCTATCATTCCCCGTGTCGCGCTGCGGCCCCCCGCTCCCGGTGCGGCGTCGCATCATCCGACCGGGTTCAAGGGTCCGACATGAGCGCTGCTGACACCGACTTTGAAATCTTCCTTGTCGGTCTGCCCGGGCTTGAGTCGGTCCTGCGGCGCGAGGCGATGGCGCTGGGCTTTCCCGACCCGCAGATGGTCCCCGGCGGGGTAACCTTCAACGGCGACTGGCGGGATGTCTGGCAGGCGAACCTGTACAGCCGCTGTGCCAGCCGGGTGCTGGTGCGGATCGCGAGCTTTCGCGCCCCGCATCTGGCCACGCTCGACAAGCGCGCGCGCAAGCTGCTCTGGGAGCAGTTCCTGCGCCCCGACGTTCCGGTGCGGATCGAGGCCTCATCCAAGCGCTCGGCGGTCTACCACACCGGCGCCATCGCACAGCGGGTCGGCAACGCCATCGAGGCCAAGCTGGGCCTGCAGCCCACGGACAGCGCCGCGCTGTGCCTGCGCGTGCGCTTTGATGACGATCTCTGCACCCTGTCGATCGACACCTCCGGTGATCCCCTGCACAAACGCGGGTTCAAGCAGGCGGTCAATAAGGCCCCATTGCGCGAAACCATGGCGGCGCAGCTCCTGCGCGCCTGCGGCTATGGTGGCGGTGAGGCGGTTCTCGACCCCATGTGCGGATCGGGTACCTTCGCCATCGAGGCCGCTGAAATCGCGGCCGGGCTGGCCCCGGGGCGCGCGCGCCGCTTCAGTTTCGAGGCCCTGCCAGGCTTCGACGCGGAGGTTCTCGCCACCATGAAGGCGGATCTGCCGGCGGCTGACCTCGACATCGTCCATCGCTTTTACGGCAGCGACCGGGACGAGGGCGCCATCGACATGAGCCGCGCCAACGCCCAGCGCGCCGGGATCGAGGCGCTGACCCGGTTTGAGGCGCGCGCGATCAGTGCTGTCACGCGCCCGGAGGGCCTCGACAGCGGGCTGGTGATGGTCAACCCGCCCTATGGTGACCGCATCGGCGACCCGGGGGCCCTGACGGGGCTGTACGCGAGCTTCGGGAGGGTCATGCGCGAGCAGTTCAGCGGCTGGCGGGTGGGCATGATCACCGATAAACCGGCGCTGGCGCAGGCGACGGGCCTGCCCTTCAAGGGGCCGTCGGCGCCGATCCCGCACGGCGGGCTCAAAGTGCGGCTTTATCAGACAGCCGCACTCGATTAGCGCGAAGGGGCTGCAGCCGGGCTGCCCTTCGGTTTTGTGAACCCGGTCTGGCTTGCGGACGCGGTCAGTGCGCACTAATGATAACGCAGGCGTTGAGCGGGCGTAGTTCAACGGTAGAACGACAGCCTTCCAAGCTGTATATGCCGGTTCGATTCCGGTCGCCCGCTCCAAGGTTTCCTGTAAATGCCAGTAAAAACAGTGCTTGGCGGGCGGTAGTCCGTCTTGGTTGCTATCGGCAGGTGAGCCTCTCACCTTATTAAGCGAGAAGCTCTTCCGGTGGCTCTAAATCAACCGTACACCCACAGCTCTTCACCAAATTCATCCGTCTCTGCCTGGAAGTATAATTTCCCATCTAAGCTTGTAAACTGCCATGGGTCAGCAATCCCGTCAGGGTTAATATCTGTAACCTGCTGGGGTTCATTCTCACCGTCCCAGGTCCATAACTCATCACGGCCGTTAAAACTGGCCCCAAACCAAAGGCTACCTTCGTGTGCGAAGAGGTCCTCAACCCCATCATCGCCCCTAGGGTTTATATCGAAAGCTTTTGTGGGATCATTAACGCCATCATAAACGTAGACATCACGTTCATAATTACCACCGTCATCGACCGTAAAATACAGATTGCCATTAAATACGTTTAGGTCATTCGGATCGGCATCCTCTGAGCCGTTGAAATCATACACTAGCTCTGGCGCATTTTCCCCATCAAACGAATAAAGTTCGACCCCCAGTGTTGGGTCGGATATGCGCATATATAATTTATCATTGTATTTGACAAAACCGTGGTGCGATGGCCCCCAAAATCCCTCGACGTCCCCAGTAGCAGTAGTAACCAAAGATGGGTCGTCAACTCCGTTGTATGCCCAGATCTCGTCATTATTGGCTTCAAAGTAGAGCTTTCTGTCAAATATCGTGAAATCAATTGGGTTGGAGCCGTCGCTGCCTGTAGCGATATCAAACACCATAGAGGGGTCGTTCTGGCCGTCCCATGACCAAAGCTCGCTGCCGTTACCTTGACCGTCATCTGCCGAAAAATAATAATTCCCCTTGAATACAATCCCACGGCCTGGCGAAGAGTCCTCGCTACCAGGCCGAATATCCATAACCATGTAAGGGTCGTTTATATGGTTATAGGCCCAGAGTTCTCTTCCATGTGTTCCATCGTCTGCCCTGAAGACAATTTTGCGATCAAATTCGATAAAATCGTCGGGGTAAGAACTCCCAGGCCCCTCGTTTATGTCGGCTAACACGTATGGATCATTTATCCCGTCATAGACCCACATTTCGTCTCCGACGGAATCCGTCCTGGCTCCAAAGTACAGCTTGCCTCCAATGGCTTCGAAGTCTTCTGGATAGCTATCTTCTTTGCCAACCCTGAGATCCCACATTTTAAGTTTTGGTCCGGGCTCAGGCTGCAACAGCGACATACCAAGTAGGGCCATGGCGCCGGGGGCGACCGCCATCGACGCAGCAAGCGCATCGCCTGCGGTGTTGGTATTGGAGTTGTTGTCTGAAGACTGCGCCACTTCATAGCTGTGCAGTTCAACCTGTTCGGATAGGCGAGGAGCTTGGCCTTCGGTGATCGATAGCGTCTG
>PAPT01000002.1 GCA_002708995.1 Geminicoccus sp.
GATCACCAGCAACTCGCGCACGTGCTTGCCGCCCGCGACAATCATGTGCGAGATCGCCGAAGGCTCCGCGCACCAGCCCGAGGGGTAGGCGGCGTTTTCGATGTTGCAGCCCGCGTGAATGGCGCCGGTATCGTCGCGGATGGCGGCGCCAACCTGAAAGTTGGAGTAGGGCGCGTGCGCCCGTGCCTGCGCGGCCTTGGCCGCCTCGAACAGATCCTGCGCCATCACTCGCGTTCCTTGACGTAGGGCCGCCCGATGGCCTTGGGCGCCCGGGCCGAGCCGACAAAGCCGGCCAGCACCACCACCACCAGCACGTAGGGCAGGGCCTCGAACAGCTGTCCGGGGACTTGAACCAGGAAGCCTTCATTGACGGAGTTGAGGCGGTTCTTGAGCGCAAACAGCAGCCCGAACAGCAGACACCCGAGCATGGCGTAGAAGGGTCGCCACTTGCCGAAGACCACGGCGGCCAGCGCCAGATAGCCCATGTCCGCGGACATCTTCGGAGTGAAGCTGGCAATGTTGGAGGTCGACAGATAGGCCCCGCCGATCCCGCAGAGCGCGCCGGCAATGGTGACCGCGGCAAAGCGGTAGGCGACAACGCTGGCCCCGGCGGTGTCGACCGCCTGCGGCTCCTCACCCACAAAGCGCAGGCGCAGACCGAAGCGGGTCTGATTGAGCACAAACCACGTCAGCCCGACGGCGATGAAGGCCAGCGCGATCAGCCAACCGTGCAGCGACAGGACATTCAGCAGCACATTGTTGCTCTCCAGCCCCTGGAAGGCGTCGATCAGGACCTGCTTCGGGATCAGGCTCTGCAGCCGCTCCCAGCCCGTCGAGTCCGGCCCGGCGAGGTTGGGCGTGTCGCCGCCCTTGGCAAACAGCGAATGGCCGATGGTCTTGGTCAGACCCACGGCGAGGAAGTTGATCGCAAGCCCGGAAATTACATGATCACCGCGGAAGGTGATCGTGGCCAGACCGTGCAGCCAGCCGAAGACCATGCACACCGCCATGGCGGCAAACAGCCCGACCAGACCAAAGCCCGCGTAGTGCGCGACGGTCGCGCTGACGAAGGCGCCGATCAGCAGCTTGCCCTCGAGACCAATGTCGATGATCCCGGCGCGCTCGGAGAACACCCCGGCCATGGCCGCGAAAATCAGGATGGGCGTGAAGCGCAGCGTCGACTGCGCGAGCGAAAAGACCAGCTCGAAGATTTCCATCACGCGCGCTCCTCTGTCTCGATCTCCTTTGCGAGGCCGACCCCGCCGAGCAGATTTTCAGCCACCCAGCGCACGGCCCAGACGACCATCAGCGACAGCGCGCCGGTGAACAGCACCACCAGACCCTGCAGCGCGACGACGATTTCCTTGTCGATGTTGAGCTTGGGCCGCAGGAACTGGCCCTTGAGCTGGATCACCTCGCCCCACTGGAACAGCGATCCGAACAACAGCGCGGCGATCACGATGCCGAAGGGGTGATTGCGCCCCATCAGCGCGACCGCGATACCGACGAAGCCCAGGCCGACCAGCCCGGTCTCCCGCAGCACGTGCTCGGAATCCGAGCCATTGCCGAGAATGATGTTGGTCGAGGCAAGGCCCGCGAGTGCGCCGGAGAGACACACAGTCATGAACATGGTGCGCGGGACGTTAACGCCGCCATAGCGAGCGGCGGTCTGGTTGAAGCCGATGGAGCGGATAGCGTAGCCCCACTTGGTGCGCCAGACGAAGAACCAGAAGCCGACAGCCACCAGCATGGCGAACAGGAACGAGACGTTGGCCGCGCTGTTCTTCATATTGCGGGCCTGCGCGCGGGCTTCCCAGAACGCAGGGTTCTGATCGCGGATTTCCGGCACGGAAAGCCCCGAATCTTTGAACGCCTTGTACTGGGCTTCGAGGTCGATCAGGCGGTACTGGTAGTAGTCGCCGACCTTCCACAGCCACCATTGCTCGGGCAGCAGCGGCGACTTCGGGTCGCCGGGGTTGTCAGGGTTCTGGAACCAGCCAGTGAGCAGGAACAGGATGATCGAGAACGCAATGGCGTTGAACATAATGGTGGTGATCACGAGGTGCGAGCCGCGATAGGCCTGCAGATAACCGGGGATCGCCGCCCACGCCGCCCCACCGATCGCCGCTGCGATGAACAGCAGCGGGACCATGATGAACCCGGGCAGGTCGAAGCCAACCCCGCCGGTAAAGTGCCCCATGAAGATCAGGGCGACAAAGGTCAGCCCGATGCCCCCGAACATGCCCTGTCCCTCACCGCCGATGTTGAACAGCCCGGCGTGGAAGGCCAGCGCGACCGCCATGCCGGTAAAGATCAGGGTGGTGGCGTAGAAGATCGACTGCCCGATGCCGACCTGGCTCATGAGCACGTCGGTGACGTAGAGCTGCACGGCCTGCACCGGGTTTTCTCCGATCAGGACGATAAGCAGCCCGACGACCATAAAGGCAAGGATCAGCTGCAGTAGCGGCACGAGGCCGAAGTTGATGACGGGGTGGAGTTCGCGCGACTTACTCATGCGGCCATGCCTCCGGTCTGGGTGCGGTCGAATTCACCAGCCATGAGCAGGCCCAGGCTACGCTCGTCCATTTCGGCGGTAACGTGGGCGTCGGAGCAGTAGCCGTCGAACATGGCGACCACCCGATCAGAGAGGCTGAGCACTTCTTCGAGTTCGACGCTGACCAGCAGGATCGCGGTGCCGGCATCGCGCATGGCGATGATCTGGCGGTGGATGAACTCGATCGCGCCGATATCGACCCCGCGTGTGGGCTGGCCGACCAGCAGTACGTCAGGTGCCTTGTCGATTTCTCGGGCGAGGACGATCTTTTGCTGATTGCCGCCGCTGAACTTGGCCGTGCCGAGCAAGGGGTTGGGCGGGCGGACGTCGAACTTCTCCATCAACCGGCCCATCTCTTCCTTGATCAATCCGGTCTTCATCGCGCCGCGATTGCAGTACAGCGCCGAAGCCTGAAACCCGAGAATACCGGATTCCCAGGCCGGGAAGGCGGTCACCAGCCCCATGTGCTGGCGGTCCTCAGGGACGTGCCCCATGGACTGCAGGCGGACTTCGTTCGGCGTGCGGCCCAGCGGCTCGCCGCCGATTGTGATGCTGCCGCTGGTGGGTGCCTCCATGCCGCTGAGCACCTCGAGCAGCTGCGCCTGACCGTTGCCCGAAACCCCGGCCACGCCGAAGATTTCACCGGCTTTGACCTCGAACGAGACATTGGTCAGCCGCTGCACCCCGCGGTCGTCAACGAGGTTAAGGCCAGAGACGGACAGTGCTGTTTCGCGCGGCTGGGCAGGGGCCTTGTCGACCTCGAGCAGGACTTTGCGGCCCACCATCATTTCGGCCAGTTCCTCGGGTGAGGTATCGGTGGTCTCACGATGGCCGACCATCTCCCCGCGACGGATCACGGAAACCCGGTCGGTAACGTCCATGATCTCGTGCAGCTTGTGGGTGATCAGCAGAATGGTGGTGCCCTGTTCCTTGAGCGAGCGCAGGATATCGAACAGCGCGTCGGCTTCCTGTGGGGTCAGCACCCCGGTGGGTTCGTCGAGGATGAGCACCTTCGCGCCGCGATACAGCGCCTTGAGGATTTCCACCCGCTGCTGCACGCCGACCGGCAGGGAGCTGATGACGGCATCCGGGTTCACCGTCAGACCGTAGCGCTCCGAGAGGTCGACCAGGGTTTCGCGGGCGCTGCGCATGGCGCCAGAGAGCATGAAGCCGCCTTCTGCGCCGAGAATGATGTTTTCCAGAACGGTGAAGGGTTCGCCGAGCATGAAGTGCTGGTGGACCATGCCGATGCCGGCTTCGATCGCCTTTTCCGAGGAGTTGAAGTCGAGTGGCTCGCCGAAGACCCGCATGGCGCCCTCGTCGGGCATGTAGAAGCCGTAGAGGATCGACATCAGCGTGGATTTGCCCGCGCCGTTCTCACCTACGATGCCGTGGATGGTGCCGCTTTCAACTGAAAGATTGATGTCTTTATTGGCCTGAACCGGCCCGAAGGATTTGGAAATCCCGGACAGCTCGATCGCGATTTCACGCATGGGCTCAAACGCTCCAACTCAAAGCCAGGCAGCGAAGCGATGACCCTGCCTCGCGGGCTGGTTGTAAATCCAGATACGGGGCAGAGGCTCCGCGCGCTGGCGGCCTACCCTTGAATTAAGCCGCCGCCCCGGAGGGACCGGGGCGGCGGTACGAACTCCCTCAGGCAGAAGGAGGTTTCAGTGACGGGGTGATCCGGACCTTAGAGGTTCGGGCAAGCACCTTCGTCCATCATCTGGTCGCCAACGGCGATGTTGCCGCCGATGATCGCTGCTTCGAAGTCAGCAACCGACGCCATCATGTCTGCGGAAACCAGCTCAGCGTTGTAGTCGTCCATCGCTGCACCAACGCCTTCTTCAGCCAGACCAAGGCTGAATACGCCGCCGACGAACTCGTCGTTCATGGACGCCATGAAGGTGTCGTAAACAGCGTTGTCAACGCGCTTCACCATGGAGGACAGCATGGTGCCCGGGTGCAGGTAGTTCTGGTTGGAGTCGACGCCGATGGCCAGCTTGCCGGCATCAGCCGCCGCCTGGTAGACGCCTACGCCCGTGCCCCCAGCAGCAGCAAAGACAACGTCCGCACCGCGGTCGAACTGGCTACGGGTGATTTCCGCGCCCTTGGTCGGGTCGTTCCACGCGGCAGGGGTGGTGCCGGTGTACTGAACGATAACCTCGATGTCAGGGTTCACAGCGTGTACGCCCTGCTTGTAGCCACAGGCGAAGCGGGCAATCAGCGGAATTTCCATGCCGCCAACGAAGGATACGACGCCGGACTCAGATGCCATGGCAGCAAGCGCGCCAACGAGGAAGGAACCTTCATGTTCCTTGTAGACGTACTGGCGGATGTTGTCGCCGCCGAGCCAGCCCACGTCCACGATACCGAAGTTGGTGTCTGGGAATTCAGCGGACACAACCGCCATTGCGTCAGCCTGAGCGAAGCCCATGACCACGATCGGGTTTGCACCCAGCTCAGCCATCTGGCGCAGAGCGCCTTCACGCTGGGACGGGTCGGTCACTTCGAATTCCAGGTATTCGATACCGGTTTCAGCCTTGAAACGCTCGGCGCCGTTGTAGGCGCTTTCGTTAAAGGACTTGTCGAACTTACCGCCCATGTCGAAGATTACAGCAGGCTGGAATTGCGCTGCTGCGGTGCCTGCAACAGAGAGTGCTGCTGCGGCAAACGCTAGAATACGTTTCACGGTTTTATCCCTCGAGAGTTTGAGACAATTATTTCTGCTCGGCCGCGTCATGAGTGACCAGCCGACCTGATATGTGTATCACGATTGACACGATTGCATAGGCTCAACAGCGCCCTTTGCAGCGGTCAGATGCAGAATATCTGAAAAAGTTATCCCCGTTGGAAGCCTTGAGGTTGAAACTCCATGACTGACCGTCCCGCCATCAGTGATCTTCAGGAAGAACTGATCGACGACTTCGCCCTTATCGACGACTGGATGGACCGATATCGCTACATCATCCAGATGGGGGACGCCTTGCCGGCCATGTCCGCTGAGGAGATGGTGGACGGCAATCTGCTCAAGGGCTGCCAGAGCCAGGTCTGGCTGTTGCGCGGGCGCAGCGATGAGGGCCGCGTGCAGCTGCGCGGCACCTCTGATGCCGCCATTGTGCGCGGCCTCGTGGCCCTGATGATGCGGGTCTATGACGACCAGCCCGCGCAGGATATCCTCGATCACCCGCCGCGTTTCATCGCCGAAATCGGGCTGGATGAGCACCTCAGCCCGACCCGCAANAACGGTCTNGCATCCATGGTTTCAGCGATCATGGACGAGGCGCGCAGCGCGCTCTGAGCGCTGGCCGNTCGCCGGCCCCCCGNTTCNGCCCCGAGGTCAGTCAAAATTTGAGAAGCGGTGGGCGTTTTTCGCGCTTCTGTGTNGGGCCAAGTCGGTCTAGAANGCGGGGCAGACAACAGCACTGAGACAGGAATTCGGATGTCTTCGATCAGCAAAGCCTCGGACAACGGTTACGACGCCCGCCGCGCGTCGATGGTGGACTCGCAGATCCGCACTAACAACGTCACCAGTGAAGCGGTGATCGAGGCGATCGAGTCCGCCGCGCGCGAAGACTTCGTGCCTGAGCCACTGCGCAGCGTTGCCTACGTCGATGACGATATCGCTCTGGAGGGCGGCCGCTGCGTGATCGAACCGCGGGTGCTGGCTCGCATGCTGCAGGCTGTGAAGCCGGACGCCAGCAGTCACGCGCTGGTCGTCGGGGTCAGCACCGGCTATGCCGCCGCTGTCCTGTCCCGCCTGGCCCGGACGGTGGTTGCCGAAGAGAGCGTGTCCAGCTACGCCGAGACCGCTACCGCCGTGCTGGAAGAGCAGGGGATCACCAACGTCGTGATCGAGCAGGGCCCCCTGCTGCAAGCGGCAGCTGAACACGGCCCCTTCGACATTGTTCTGTTTGCCGGCTCAATTGCTCAGGTGCCTGCCAACCTCATGGATTTCCTCGAGCAGGGCGGCCGCGCCATCGCCGTGGTGGCCGAAACCGGTGAAGGGTTTGGCAATACGGTGGTCTGGACCCGTTTCGGCGACCACCTCGGCCAGCAGTCGGTGTTCGACGCGTCTGTTCCGGCATTGCCTGAGTTTGATCCGCCTAAATCCTTCAGCTTCTAAGGCCGCTGCTGTTCTTTCTGCATTTTCCTGCTGATTGACGCGCTTTTTTTCCCCCCTGTTCTTCTCAAGTCCGCTGCGGCCCGCTATATTGGTCGCATAATAATGAAGTATGAAATCGGGGATCGAGCTCATGGTGCGAAGGGCGCTGGTCATGCGTCGGCTTGCTGCGGCAGGCCTGACAGCCGTGTTGACGGCCTGTGCAACCGCGCCGGTGCGCGCTGAATCGCTCCACCAATCTCTGGCGACGCTCTACAACAAAAGCCATGACCTCATGGCGGCGCGCTACGCTGCCGAGACCAGCAACGAAGTTTTTAATCAGGTTGCCGCTAACGCCCTGCCACAGGTTTCGTCGACCTGGCAGACGACCTACGCCCGATCTTACAACGAGATCCTCGAAGACACCGGTGACTTCAATGCGACCGGGAGCCTGCAGGGCGGGGTCTCGCTCAGCCAGACCTTCTCGCCTGTCATCGCCGGGGGCGTCGTCCAGACCCGGAAGTCCATCGAAGCTGGTTGGGTCGCCTACGACCAGACGGAGCAGCAGCTTCTGCTCGCGGGCATTCAGACTTATCTGGCGGTGATCCGGTCGCAGTCGGGCACGTCCCTGCAGTCAGGGAACGTGACCCTGCTCGAAAATCAGCTGCAGGCTGCACAGGCACGCTACAACGCCGGGATTGGGACGACCACGCAGATCGCTGAAGTCGCCGCCTCGCTCGCCGAGGCCCGCGCCGGTATCCAGCAGGCCTCGGGCGATCTGATCATTTCCAATGCCGTTTACCGGCAGGTGTTCGGCGTGGAGCCGACCGGGGGAATGTTGCCGCCACTGCCCGCCAATATGCCCGCCAGCCTCGCTGAAGCGCGGTCTGTCGCGATGAAGAATAACCCGTCCGTCCAGCTGGCCATGGTGCAGCTGCAGGAGGCTGAGGCCAAGCGCAAGGTGACGGCAGCCGAACTCCAGCCGAGCTACCAGCTGGGCCTGAACGCGCAGCGCTCGACCGATATCCTCAATGGCGGCGGCACAACCAACTTCTCGACCAGCTTCGGGCTGTCGATGCCACTCTACGGCAACCGGCAGGTATCCAACTCCAAGCTGCGGCAGGATGAGATCGCCATTCGGCGCCTGCGGGAGCAGCTTTCCGCCGCGCAGGCTTCCGTCGACCAACAGGTGATCGCTGCCTGGCACCAGTTTCAGACCGCGCAGGCAGTGGGGCAGGCCCGGTCCTCGCAGATCACCGCGTCCGAGCTGTCGCTGCGCGGCGCCGTGGCGGAGAGTGATGCAGGTACCAAGACCGGCACTGACGTGATCGCCGCCCAGCAGTCGCTGACCGCGGCGCAGGTCGCAGCCTCCAACGCCCGAGTCGATGTTGTGCAGGGCGCATATAATTTGGTCGCGGCCATGGGGCTGCTCTCAGCCCGCGATTTGCAGCTTCCGGTGCGGTATTATGTGCCGGAGCGCGAGTTCCAGAACCGAAAACTCAATAATCTCGCGACTCTACTGTACGACCGCTAAGAAACTCTTCACTGATTTCAGACCGTTGGCTAGTGTGCGCCCCTTCTTCATAGTGGCGTCGCAACAGGTATTTTTTGTGGATACGAGCAATCAGGACAGGGGACCAAGCATCGAACAGGTGCTGATGTCGGTGAAGAAGTCCTTCGCTGACCCCGAGCCTGCGCGGACGTCGTCTGCAGCGTCGTCCCGGCCCCAGATCCGGCACCCACAGCGTTTCCAGCCCTTGCCTTCGCCGCCGACCGCCATGCCGCTGGCCACCCCCTCACGCCGCCCCAAGCTGCCGCCGGTTCCGGCAGTGCTGAAGGCCCGTGAAGAGGCGACCCCCGCGTTGGCAATGGGGTCTGCAGCGGTTCCGGCCGTTGCCCCTGAAACTGTCCCCGAAGCTGCACCAAAGCCCGCCACACTTCACGCCGATGTTCCCGCCAGCATCGCAGTCAATATGTCGGCATCGGCCTCGGCGGAGACCCGCCCGGTTTCACCCGAACACTGCTGGGGCGACCGACTCACTGCCGAGCAGCCGCCCGGGCGCGAACTCGAAATTCAGTTGCGAAAGTCCAACCGGCACACGGTCCGCTCGGTGCGTCGAAACGTCAGTGAAAACCCCGTACTGCTCCGCGCGGCAGAGGCCTCGGCCAAGCCCGGCCCGACGGCGACCGACTGGGATCAACTGAAGTCTAACCTGCACAGTGTCATCGACGATTGGGTTGGCCGACAGAAAGCGGATGCCGACCCGGCCCGCTAGGTGCAGTGCTCCTTCCTTCTATAGGCGGTTGAATCCCTCGGTGCTTCGTGGTGCCTTGCGGTGAATTCTGACCCTGTTTTCAAAGCTGAAAATCATGCTCGATAAGACCTTTGACGCTGCCGCAGCCGAAGCCAAATACCGCGATGAGTGGGAACAGTCGGGCGCCTTTGCCTGTGACCCGGCCTCGGACCGTGAGCCCTATGCGGTGATGATGCCGCCGCCGAACGTCACCGGTACGCTGCACATGGGGCACGGTCTGACGTTCACGCTGCAGGACGTGTTGATCCGCTACTACCGCATGCGCCAGCGCGACGTGCTGCATCAGCCCGGCACCGACCACGCCGGCATCGCCGTGCAGGCGATCATCGACCGCAAACTCGACGCCGAAGGCCTGACCAAGCAGGACGTGGGCCGGGACGAGTTCCTGCGCCGTGCGTGGGAGTGGCGCGAGGAGTCGGGCAGCACCATCACCAAGCAGCTGCGCTACCTCGGCGCATCACCAGATTGGTCGCGCGAGCGCTTCACCATGGATGAGGGGCTGAGCCAGGCGGTCAAAACCACCTTCGTCCAGCTCTACCGCGAGGGCCTGATCTACAAGGACAAGCGGCTGGTGAACTGGGACACCAAGCTCAAGACCGCGATTTCCGACCTTGAGGTCGAACAGAAGGAGATCGACGGTCACCTCTGGCACTTCCGCTACCCCATCGAAGGCGAGGATGGGCGCCATATCACCGTTGCCACCACCCGCCCGGAAACCATGCTGGGCGATACCGGCGTGGTGGTGCACCCCGAAGACCCGCGCTATCAGGCGTTGATCGGCAAGACCGTCAACCTGCCGCTGGTCGGTCGTCTCATTCCCATTGCCGGCGATGACTATGCCGACCCTGAGACCGGTTCGGGCGCGGTAAAGATCACCCCGGCGCACGACTTCAACGACTTTGAGGTCGGCAAGCGCAACGGCTTCGAGATGATCAACATTTTCAACGCCGACGGTACTCTGAACGACGTGGTGCCAGCGGCTTACCAGGGCCTCGATCGGTTCGAGGCGCGCAAGCGGGTTGTCGCCGACCTTGACGCGCTGGGCCTGCTGGAAAAGGTCGATGACCACCGCCACATGGTCCCGCACGGTGACCGCTCGGGCACGGTGATCGAGCCGTCGCTGACCGACCAATGGTACGCCAACGCGCAAAAGCTGGCCGAGCCGGCCATCGCCGCGGTCGAGGACGGCCGGACCAAATTCGTGCCCGAGAACTTCGCCGACAACTACTTCCACTGGATGCGCAACATCCAGCCTTGGTGCATTTCGCGGCAGCTGTGGTGGGGGCACCAGATCCCGGCGTGGTACGGCCCGGACGGCATCGTGTTCGTCGCTGAATCGGTCGAAGAGGCGCAGGCCGAGGCCGATGCCCACTACGGCAGCGCCACGGAGCTGACGCAGGATGATGACGTTCTCGACACGTGGTTCAGCTCGGCGCTTTGGCCGTTTTCGACGCTGGGCTGGCCGGAGAAAACCCCGGAACTGGCCAAGTACTACCCCGGCAACGTGCTGGTCACCGGCTGGGATATCATCTTCTTCTGGGTTGCCCGGATGATGATGATGGGCCTGCACTTCATGGGCGATGTGCCCTTCCGCACGATCTACATCCACACGCTGGTCCGGGATCAGTACGGGCAGAAAATGTCCAAGTCCAAAGGCAACGTCATCGACCCGCTCGACCTGATCGATAAGTACGGGGCCGACGCGCTGCGCTTTACCATGACAGCGCTGGCTGCGCCTGGGCGGGACATCAAGCTCGCCGAGAGCCGGGTCGAGGGCTACCGCAACTTCACCACCAAGCTCTGGAACGCGGTCCGCTTTGCTGAAATGAACGCGGCCAGCGTCCCGGCTGATTTCGATCCGGCAGGCGTCAAACTGGCGCTCAATGCCTGGATCGTCACCCGGGTCAACGAGACCGTCGCGGCCATGGATCAGGCGCTGGAGGGCTACCGCTACGACGGTGCGGCCTCGGCGCTTTACCAGTTCATCTGGCACGAGTTCTGTGACTGGTACATCGAGCTGTCCAAGCCGCTGCTCTACGATACCGTAAACACGGCTGCGCTGGCCGAGACCCGCGCGACCATGGCCTGGGCGCTGGACCGGCTGGTGCATCTGGCGCACCCGATCATGCCCTTTGTCACCGAAGCGCTGTTCGAGCAATTCGTCGCCAATGCCGCCGGGAAGGGTGGGCAGCGGCTGATCACCGCGCCCTGGCCCGACGCGATCGACCTGCCCGCTGAGACCGGCGCGGCGGTGGCTGAGATCGACTGGCTGATCGGCACGATTTCGGCCGTGCGCACGGCGCGGGCCGAGCTGAACATCCCGGCCGGCGCCAAAGTCGCCGTGCACGTCAGCGGCGCCAGCGAAGAAACCCTGTCACGGGTCGCGACCAACCGCGAGCAGCTGCTCAAGCTGGCGCGGCTGGAGAGCATCGAGCCGCTGTCCGGTGATATTCCCAAGGGCGCCGCGCAGGTGGTGGTCGAGGAAGCAACCTTCGTCATCCCGCTCGAAGGCCTGCTGGATATTTCTGCGGAGATCGACCGGCTGAACAAGGAAATGGGCAAGCAGGATGCAACCATCTGCAAGCTCAACGGCATGCTCAACAACGAGAATTTCGTCGCCCGTGCGCCGGAGGACGTGATCGCCAAGAACCGTGCCCAACTGGCCGAGGCCGAGCAGGCCAAGGTCGGCATTCAGGCCGCGCTTGACCGGCTCAGCGCGCTGGGCTAAGCGCGGCGGCAGTTCTGCTGCTATGCTGTGGCTGTCTGGGAGGGCAGGCCCGGCGGGGCTTACTTGTGGTCGCCGGTCCAGATTTCGATATCGCGGGCTTCCAGCCGCGCGGTGACATCGGCGAGCGCGCGCTCCAGCTCTTCAACGTCGGCTCCGCGCAGGACGATCGACGTCCCCGATGCACCCGGCTTGAAGTAGGGGTAGGAACCGACATCGATGCCGGGGTGGGCGTTTTCGACCGCCGCCATTTCCGGCGCGATCAGCGACTCACCGATCAGCACCGTGATCGTACGGCTTTCAACGACCGCCCCGCCGGTCAGGCCGGGGAGCAGCATGTCGACCATGGCCTGCATGATCTTCGGCACCCCGGCGAGCACGTGCACGTTGCCAATGCGGAAGCCCGGCGCGGTGGAAACTGGGTTGGCCAGCAGGGTCGAACTGCGCGGTACGCGGGCCATCTTGCGCCGCGCTGCGTTGAACTCACCCGCCGCGTAGTGGGCTTCGAGCAGGGCCACGGCCTCGGGGTCTTCAAAGGTCTCGGTGCCGAAGGCCTTGGCCACGGCGTCGGCGGTGATGTCGTCGTGGGTCGGGCCAATCCCGCCGGAGGTAAAGACGTAGTCGACCTGCGCAGACAGTCTCTGCACAGTGTCGATTATGGTCTGCTCGACGTCGGGAATGACGCGGGCTTCGACCACCTGGATGCCGATTTCACCCAGCCGGCCGGCGAGGAAGGACAGGTTGGCGTCCTGGGTCCGTCCGCTAAGGATTTCGTTGCCGATGATGATGAAGGCGGCGGTTACCCGTTGGTCTGAAGTCACCCTGAAAGCTCCGTGAATTGGCGTTTACCCTGACCTAGCGCGCGGCCTGCATCCGCACAGTGTCTCAGATGCCGGAGGTGGAAAGAATTCAAGCCATCGCCGCACGGCTGTGCCGCAATCGGCGTTTGAGGTGTTTTAAACCGTCGGGTTTGGCGATAAACGGAGTCTATGGATCTCTCAGACGCTAAAATTGCCTTTACCGCGTCGGACGCGCCGGCGGCCCAGCAATCGCTGGAGCAGCTGCGCTCACGCTACCCCTACGTCAACCCACGCGAGGCGGACGTGATCGTGGCGCTGGGCGGGGACGGGCATATGCTCGAAGTCATGCGCGAGTTCGGCCCGATGGCGCCGGTCCATGGCATGAACCGGGGTACGGTTGGCTTTCTGATGAACAACTACGAGGAAGACCGCCTGCACGAGCGCCTCGAGCAGGCGCAGCGGGTCAAGGTCTGGCCTATCAACATGATCGGGGAGGACCAGACCGGCCGGAGCTTCCGGGCGCAGGCCTTCAACGAAGTCGCCCTGCTGCGCCAGACCCGGCAGGCTGCCCGGATCCGGGTTGAGATCGACGGCATCGAGCGGCTCGACGAACTGGTTTGCGACGGCCTGCTGGTTGCAACCCCGGCGGGGTCGACCGCCTATAACCTGTCTGCCCACGGCCCGATCATACCGCTGCGCTCGCGCCTGCTGGCGCTGACCCCGATTTCGGCCTTCCGCCCCCGGCGCTGGCGCGGCGCGCTGCTGCCCGATGAAACTGTGGTGCGGATGGAGGTTGCCGACGGTGACCGCCGACCGGTCTCCGCCACCGCCGACAGCACCGAATTCCGCGACATCGCCTGGGTTCAGGTCACCACGGACAAGGGCCACGGCGTGACCCTGCTGTTCGACGAAGGCCAGCACCTCGAAGAGCGAATTATCCGCGAACAGTTCCTTGCCTGAGGCCAGACAGTCAGTCGCGATTAAGCCCCGTTACTACGTCGAGTGGTTGATGTTCCTAGGCGTCAGCCTGCTGGTCCGGCTACTGCCCATGCCGCTCGCCCGGGGATTGCTCGCCGGGTTCTTCGATATGGTCGGGCGTCTGATCACCTCGCAGAACCGACGCATGGAGCGCTCCCTACAGGTTGCCTTTCCCGCGCAAAGCGCCGATTGGCGGCGGATGCGGCGCCGGCAGGCCTGGCGCAACCTCGGGCGCAGCGTCGCCGAAGTGATGAAGCTACGGACCGGGCAGAATTCATCCGCCAGCGCGATCCTGCTGCAGGCAGAGCCCGAGTTGAGCGCGATCCAGCACGAGCCGCGCGGCACCCTGTTGCTCTCCGGTCATTTCGGCGCCTGGGAGGCGATGGCGGGCTTCGCAGGCCTGCTTAAGCGCCCGTTTCTGATCTTCTATCGCCCGCTGGAGAACCCGCTGATCGACGCTGAGCTGCGCCGATCAAGGCGCCGGGCGGGCATCGATCTAGTTTCGATCCATGAACCCGACGCGGTTCGCACGGCTATCCGCCACCTTCGCGCAGGGGGCGTGCTCTGCTTGTTCGCCGACCAGCGCTGGGCGCGGGGGGAGCCGCTGCCGCTGTTCGGCCAGCCGGCCTTGGCGACCCTGTCTGCGGGCCTGCTCCAGCGCGCCACCGATGCGCGGGTGTCCATGCTGGTTCACCGGCGGACCGGCAAGGCGACGCAGCCCTATGAGGCGGTGCTGGAGGCTCTGCCCTTCGAATTGCAGCCACAGGACGGCTCGCGGGATCGGGGCCGGTCGATCATGACGGCGTTCAACGCCCGGCTCGAAGACTGGGTGCGGGTGCATCCGGATTCATGGTTCTGGATGCAGGACCGGTGGAAGCCCTGAAGGGTCTGCAAGTCCCGTTTCGGAACGGGGCTGAATTCAATCCCGGAAGTCCGAGCCTTCCTCGTCCAGGATCGCCTTGAGCTGTTTGAGGTGCGCACCGCGCAGGTCGAAGGCGTAGGTCTCCCACTGGTGCGCCGTGGTCTCTGCCAGCGCCGGGGGCAGAACCCGCAGCGGCTGACCCGAGGCGTAGGCGGTCATCAGCGTCTCTGCCGCGCGCTCAAGATAGTAGAAATCGTCGAAGGCATCGGCCACGCGCGGGCCAACGGTCATCGCGCCGTGTGCGCCCATGAGCATGATCGAGCGGTTGCCCAGCTGCCCGCTCAGCCGCTCCGCCTCGTCCCCCAGACCCATGCCGTCGAAGTCGAGATCGTAGGCGATGCGGTTGTAGAACCGGGCTGTGTTCTGATCCAGCGGCAGCATCGTCGGGTCTTCCAGCGTCGCCAGCGCGGTCGTGTACTTGGGGTGCAGGTGGATGATGCAGCGCGCCTGTGGGTTGTTGCGGTGCATAGCGCCGTGGATGGCGATGGCTGACGGGTCCGGCCCGCCGTCCCGTGGACTGGGGTTCTCTCCATTGAGGTCGACGATGATCAGGTCGGAGGCCCGCACCCGCGCGAAGTGAATCCCCGCCGGGTTGACCAGAAACCGGGTGCTATCCTCGTTGATCGCGAAGCTGAAATGGTTGGCCACGGCCTCGTGCATACCCATGCGCGCCGACCAGCGGAAGGCGGCGGCGAGATCTTCGCGCGCGGTCTGGATTTCGGTATCGGTCAGCATGCTGGCTGGCTCCTCCCTCTTGCCCGGTATCTGGCCGCCTGCTCAGGCCAGATTGACGGGCCTAGCCTGCCGCAGGACGGCGGCGACGGCTGTAATCTGCGCGTCATTGTTGTTCAACCATGCCACAGAACCAGCCCGGAGCTGGTCGAGGTTTTCGGGGCGGTCGTCGTCCAGCTCGTCGGTCGGGCGTCCGTCCTCGGGCAGGCTGTCCCAGTCCACGGCCAGTCGGTGCAGGCGGATACCCGGCATCTGGCTGTCGATGAAGGCGTGGGTCTGCTCGTTCAGGGCCTGCACCTGAATGTCAAAGACTGGCTTGAGCCACGAGATGCCGCCCCATTGCTGCGCCTGCTCGACGGTGATGTGCGGGGGCTTGCCGCCCGGGCCGACGCTGACCAGCTCGATCGGGCGGTTGAAGCCGAACCGGCAGCGGGCTTCGGTGACGGCCTGCAGCACGGGGGCATTGGCGTATATGCCACCGTCCACGCACCAGTATTCGCGCCCCGCGGTCGAGACCACGTGCGCCGGGGGGAAGAACGACGGTGCGGCGGTGGTCGCCCGGGCAAGGTCGACGAGGCGGAAGTCCTCCGGCGCGCCGTCATCATCTCCGGCGGCGGAGCCGAACAGCTTCAGGCGGCCTTCTTCGATCAGATAGCTCGCGACCACGCACGGCAGCTTGCACCCGCTCAGCCAGCCATCCCCGAGCACGTCGTGGGCGACGGTGTCGAAGCCCTCGGCGAGGTAGCGTGACCCCCGTAACAGCGACGGCAGGCGCACCGGGTTGGGCGCGCGAAGGAAGACATCGTTGGCGCGGTAGTGGAAGATATCGGACAGCTCGTAGGCGCTGCTGAGGCTGTCGCTGGCCAGCGCCATAGCCGAGATCCCGCCTGAAGATGTCCCCGCCAGCAGGTCAAAGTGCGCCCGCAGCGGCCCGCCGGTGCGGTCTTCGAGCCGTCCGAGGATCTGGCCGGTCACGATCCCGCGCACGCCGCCGCCCTCGATCACCAGCACGCGGATCGGTGGCAGTGGAGCAGGGCGGGCGGGCTTACGCCCGAGCAGGCGGGAGAAAAGGTCTGTCATTGTCGTTATTTAGGGATCAGCGGCGCGCTTTGAAGACGGCTTTCAACGATCCAGCCGCCTCGAGGTCCGCAGGGGAGACCGGCGCGCTGCCGTGTTCCAGCAGGCGGCGTGCAGACAGGTGCTCAGCGCCGTTGCCGAGGGTCTCGCAGGCGACCAGCCGGTCGTCGGCAAAGTGGTAGATGGCCATGCCGTCGAGGCCTTCGCCCTTCTGCACATGAGTGGTGCCCGGCGGGATCAGCCCAGCGAGCTGGTATTTGACCTCGTACTGGTCTGACCAGAACCAGGGAACCGCCTGATAGGGGGCGATGTCGGTGCCGTCCCCGGCGATCTGCTCGGCGATTAGGTTGGCCTGATCGATGGCGTTCTGCACGCTCTCCAGCCGAATGCTGCCCTCCCAGAACGGCGTCGGGCCGCGGGCGCAGTCTCCTGCGGCGAAGACGTCGGGGGCGCTGGTGCGCATGTGGGCGTCGATCAGGATGCCGCCGTCGCAGCCGATTCCAGCGGTTTCGGCGAGGCCCTGCACCGGCACGCCGCCGATCCCCAGCACCACGATGTCGGCGTCAAGGCTGTCGAAGTCGACCCCCTCGTTGAGGCGCAGGTCGACCCCGGCCTCCCGGTGTCGGGCGTCCAGCGCGGCGGACACAGCGGGCGAGGCCACTCGCGCCAGAATGCGGTCCTGCATTTCATAGACAGTGACGGCTTTCCCCGCTTTGGCAGCCGTCGCTGCCACTTCGAGGCCGATGAAGCCGGCACCGACGATGGCGATGGTCTCGGCCTTGGCCAGCGCTGCGCCAAGGGCGTCGGCGTCGTCGCGGGTCTTGAGGGTGAAGCAGCGGTCTTCGAGCCGCTCGGGCACAGGAATGCGCCGGGGCGCGCCACCGGTGGCGATGATCAGGTGCTGATAGGCCAGCTGGCCCGCCGCGGTGGTGATGGTTCGCGCAGCGGTATCGATGGCCGTTACAGCCTCTCCCAGCCGCAGTTCGATGTCTTTATCGGGGTAGAAGGCCTCGGGTCGGAAGGGCAGGCGGTCGCCCGCGAGTTCGCCCTGCAGATAGGCCTTGGACAGCGGTGGCTGCTGGTAGGGCAGGTGGGGTTCATCGCCGATCAGGGTGATGGGCGCTGTGTAGCCCTTAAGCCGGAGTTGGGCGGCGGCCTGATAGCCTGCCTGACCCGCGCCGACGATTACTGTACCGCTGTCTGCCACGGGCGAAGTCCTTCTGAACGGAGGGGGCTGAGATAAAGGAAAGGTAAGGTCAGAAGACCGGGGCCGGTACATGACCGGCCCCGCCCTGATTGGCTAGGTCTAGTGCACCAGATCGAAGCGATCGGCGTTCATCACCTTGGTCCAGGCCGCTACGAAGTCGCGGACGAACTTCTCGGCGTTGTCGTCCTGTGCGTAGACCTCGGCGAGGCCGCGCAGGATCGAGTTTGAGCCGAACACCAGATCGGCGCTGGTGGCGGTGAAGCGGACCTCCCCGCTCGCCCGGTCACGCAGCTCGTAGGTGCCGCCGTCGACCGGATGCCAGCTCATCGACATGTCGGTGAGGTTGGTGAAGAAGTCGGTGGTCAGCTGCCCGACGCGGTCGGTGAAGACTCCGTGGCCGGTGCCGCCGTGGTTGGTGCCCAGAACGCGCATGCCGCCGACCAGCACGGTCATTTCAGCAGCCGTCAGGCCCAGCAGCTGCGCCCGGTCCAGCATCATCGCTTCCGGGGAGACGGCGTAGGCCTTCATCTCCCAGTTGCGGAAACCGTCGGCCAGCGGTTCGAGCACGGAAAAGCTGTCGGCATCGGTCTGCGCGTCGGTCGCATCGCCCCGGCCCGGGGTGAAGGGAACCTGCATGCTGTGACCTGCTGCGGCAATCGACTGCTCCAACCCGACACCGCCGGCGAGCACGATCACGTCAGCAACCGATGCACCCGCGTTAGCGGCAATCGGCTCCAGCACCGCCAGCACGCCTGCGAGGCGGTCGGGCTCGTTACCGGCCCAGTCCTTCTGCGGGGCAAGACGGATGCGGGCGCCGTTGGCCCCGCCGCGCTTGTCCGAGTTGCGGAAGGTCCGTGCGCTGTCCCATGCGGTGGCGATCATGTCAGCCGCGGACAGGCCACTGGCTGCGATCGTCGCCTTGACGGTGGCGACGTCGTAGTTGCTGCTGCCTGCTGGGATCGGATCCTGCCAGATCAGGTCTTCGGCGGGGACGTCCGGGCCGTAGTAGTTGGCGCGTGGGCCCATGTCGCGGTGGGTCAGCTTGAACCACGCACGGCCGAAGGTATCGGCGAAGTAGTCCGGGTCGGCGCGGAACTTCTGGCAGATTTCGTGGTAAATCGGGTCTGCCTTCATCGCCATGTCAGCGTCGGTCATCAGCGGCATGGCGCGCTTGGCCGGGTCGGTCGGGTCGACCGGCATTTCGCTCTCCGGCATATCCACCGGCTTCCACTGGTTGGCACCGGCCGGAGACTTGGTCAGCTCCCACTCGTAGCCGAAGAGGTAGTCGAAGTAGCCCATATCCCACTGGGTCGGGTTCTTACTCCACGCGCCTTCAATGCCGGAGGTAAAGGCGTTGGCCGCCTTGCCGTCGTGACCGGGGTTGGACCAGCCAAAGCCCTGCCCGTGCACGGGGCAGCCCTCGGGCTCAGCGCCGATGTTGGCGTGATCGCCGCCACCGTGGGCCTTGCCGACGGTATGACCGCCACAGGTCAGCGCCGCGGTCTCTTCGTCGTTCATCGCCATACGGCCGAAGGTTTCACGGACGTGCAGCGCGGTCAGGACCGGGTCGGGGTTGCCGTTGACGCCTTCGGGGTTGACGTAGATCAGGCCCATGTGAACCGCCGCCAGCGGGTTCTCCATGGTTTCCGGCACTTCGAGGTCGCCGTAGCGGTTCTCAGATGGCGCCAGCCACTCGTTCTCGGAGCCCCAGTAAACGTCCTTTTCCGGACCCCAGATGTCTTCACGGCCGAAGCCGAAGCCGAAGGTCTTCAGGCCCATGGACGCGTAAGCCATGTTACCGGCGAGGATCATCAGATCAGCCCAGGACAGGGCATTGCCGTATTTCTTTTTCACCGGCCAGAGCAGGCGGCGGGCCTTGTCGAGGCTGGCATTGTCCGGCCACGAGTTCAGCGGGGCAAAACGGATGTTGCCCGACCCGGCGCCGCCGCGTCCGTCGCCCATGCGGTATGAGCCCGCAGAGTGCCACGCCAGACGGATCATCAGACCGCCGTAGTGGCCCCAGTCCGCCGGCCACCACGACTGGCTGTCGGTCAGCAGTGCCTTCACGTCTGCCTTCACGCCTTCGTAGTCCAGCGCCTTCACCGCTTCCCGGTGATCGTAGTCCGCATCCATCGGGTTGGTGCGGGCATCGTGCTGGTGCAGCATTTCGAGGTTGAGGGACTCCGGCCACCACTTGGTGACTGAGTTGTTCAGAGCCGTATTGCCGCCGTGCATTACCGGGCAGCCGCCACCCATCTTTGCGTTACTACCGTCCATTTGTGTCTCTCCTGAAGGCTAGGGCTGGAGGGATTGACGGTGGTGGCCGTCGTCCTCATTCGCCGCAAACTCTAAGAACTCATATAGCTAAGGTCTAATGCGAATTCTGATGATTCGCGACAAGAATTGTTGATCGCCGGAGTCCATCCCGAATTGCTGTTTTGGGGAAGCATGCAAAGTGTCTCATTCCGCCCATTGCCTGCATTGTTGTGCAGGGTTGAAGCGAATTGCATTCATGACAATGCGATCGTGTTACGGGCCGGAGAACAGGCGTGCAATCGATGGAAGCAGATGTGATCCTTTGCCTCTTGCCGAGGAATGGTCGTCTCTGTAGCACGAGGGCGAACGCACCGCCGCTGGTCGCCAGACCGCCAGCCGCGCCCAGTATGGTAGTTTCGGGTTTTGATCCCGCCATGGAGGAATTCTGCAATGAAAATGACGACTGAAGAGGCCTTTGTAAAAGTCCTCCAGATGCATGGCATCGAGCATGCCTTCGGGATCATCGGCTCGGCCATGATGCCGATCTCGGACCTCTTCCCGCAGGCTGGGATCAAGTTCTGGGACTGCGCACACGAGTGTAACGCCGGGATGTCGGCGGACGGTTACAGCCGTGCGACCGGTAAGATGTCCATGGCGATCGCTCAGAACGGCCCGGGCATCACCAACTTCGTGACCCCGATCAAGACCGCCTACTGGAACCACACCCCTTTGCTGCTGGTGACCCCGCAGGCCGCGAACAAGACTATCGGTCAGGGCGGCTTCCAGGAAGTCGAGCAAATGGCGCTGTTCAAGGACATGGTCTGCTATCAGGAAGAAGTGCGCGACCCTTCGCGGATCGCCGAAGTGCTGAACCGGGTAATCGAAAAGGCCTTCCGCGGCTCTGCGCCTGCACAGATCAACGTACCGCGGGACTTCTGGACCCAGGTGATCGATATCGACCTGCCGCAGATCGTACGCATTGGCCGCTCGGCAGGCGATGCCGACGCCATCGACCGCACCGCGACACTGCTGTCCGAAGCCAAGTTCCCGGTCATTCTCAACGGCGCCGGTGTGGTGCTGGGCGAGGCAATTCCGGCTTCGGTCGAGCTGGCTGAGCGCCTCGATGCACCGGTGTGCTGCAACTACCAGCACAACGATGCCTTCCCCGGCTCCCACCCGCTGGCCTGCGGTCCGCTGGGCTACAACGGATCCAAGGCAGCCATGGAGCTGATCTCGAAGGCCGATGTTGTGCTGGCGCTGGGCACCCGCTTGAACCCGTTTTCCACACTGCCGGGCTACGGCATCGACTACTGGCCCAAGGACGCCAAGCTGATCCAGGTCGATATCAACGCCGACCGCATCGGCCTGACCAAGCGTGTCGAAGTCGGCATTCAGGGCGATGCCAAGCTGGTCGCCGAGCAGCTGCTCGCGCGCCTGACCCCGGCTGCCGGCGATACGGGCCGCGCCGACCGCAAGGCGCTGGTCGCCGACACCAAGTCCCGCTGGTCGCAGCAGCTCACCTCCATGGATCACGAGGACGACGATCCGGGCACAAACTGGAACGAGCGCGCCCGCAGCCGTGAGCCCGAGCGCATGTCCCCGCGCATGGCGTGGCGTGCGATCATGTCGGCGTTGCCCAAGGAAGCCATCATCTCTTCGGACATCGGCAACAACTGCGCCATCGGCAATGCCTACCCGAGCTTTGAAGAGGGCCGGAAGTACCTCGCGCCGGGCCTGTTCGGGCCTTGCGGCTATGGCCTGCCGTCGATCCTCGGTGCGAAAATCGGTCAGCCGGACGTGCCGGTTGTCGGCTTTGCCGGCGACGGTGCCTTCGGCATCTCGATGAACGAGATGACCGCCTGTGGCCGGAACGACTGGCCGCCGATCACCATGATTATCTTCCGCAACTACCAGTGGGGTGCGGAGAAGCGAAACACCACGCTGTGGTTCGACGATAACTTCGTCGGCACCGAACTGAACCTCGGCGTCGAGTACGCGAAGATTGCTGATGCCTGTGGCCTCAAGGGCGTGCAGGTCAGCAGCATGGACGACCTCACCGCTGCCCTGAACACAGCGGTTCGGGAGCAGATGAACGACGGTGTCACCACCTTCATCGAAGTCGTGCTGAACCAGGAGCTGGGCGAGCCTTTCCGCCGTGATGCGATGAAGAAGCCCGTGTCTGTTGCCGGGATCGACCCTGCGGATATGCGCCCGCAGCAGGTGGCTTGACGACTGGCGTCAGTGACGCTGTTGAACGATCGAAGGGCGCCTGCGGGCGCCCTTTTTCATTTTGACTGAGTGAACTGACGCGCGTGAACCTTGCGCCAGTTCGCGTCACGCATAATCAGAAACGCGACGGATTCCCTCGATAAGGCCCGAGGCCTCGAACGGACGTTGCTCAAAAAGTAACCAGAGCGGCCATGTCTGTCTGATTTGTGACATTACGGGGAGAGGATTGGTCAGTTTGGTTGCAATCGCCTCATACGGGTGCGACAACGTCTCTAGATAAGACAAATTCTTCTTATCTACGGGAGGCTTCGTGTCGACGTGAGCCCGATGGGTTCAGGATCCCGACGCGAACCAAAACGCGAGAGAGTATTAGGAGCTCCTAACCATGAAAAAGCTACTTCTTGGCGCTGCAGCCGGTGTTGCTGCACTGTCCGCCACCACCGCTGTTGCTGAAGACGT
Source organism: Geminicoccus sp. (assembly GCA_002708995.1). Classification (GTDB taxonomy): domain Bacteria; phylum Pseudomonadota; class Alphaproteobacteria; order UBA7985; family UBA7985; genus UBA7985. Next base: position 22,357 of record PAPT01000002.1, read on the forward strand.
CAACGTTGCGTTCTTCCTCGAGTGGGCGACCCCAAACCAGATTGCCAAAGTTGAGAAGGCTTACGACGACGCCATGGGTGTTGACGTAAACTGGACCGACTTCGCGACCGGCGTTGGCATGTCCGAAGCCATGCTGGCTGGCGACATCGATATTTCCTACTCCCAGGGTCTGGCACCGTTCGTCACCGCCATTCAGCAGGGTGCACCGCTGAAGATGGTTGCAATCGCGGTTGCTTACGAAGCCAACGACTGTTTCGTTGCTGATAGCCTCGGCATCAACTCCGACAACGCGTCCGAGCTGGAGGGCACCACCGTTGCTGTTCCTCTGAACACCATGGCTGACTACTCCTTCCGCCTGCAGATGGCTGCGCTTGGTGTTGACACCGACGCTCTGACCATCGTTGACCAGGCGCCGGCTGACGGTGCTGTGTCTCTGGCTGATGGTTCGGTTTCCATGGCCTGTATCTTTGGTGGTGCGTCCGCCAAGGCTGCCGGCGAAGTTGGTACCCCGATCATGTCCACCGACCAGAAGTCTGCTGCTGGCATCACGTCCTTCGACGTTGTGTCCGTCACTGAGTCCTTCGCGACCGAGCACCCTGAGCTGCTGAAGACCTTCCTGGAAGTGACCGCTGAATCCAACGCTGCTTGGGCTGCAAGCCCTGGCGAAGGCATCGAGATCATCGCTGCTGACGCTGGCATGGACGTCGACACCACCTCCAGCCAGATGGCTGGTTTCGTCTTCCCAACCGTTGCTGAGCAGATTGCCAACTACTTCAACGAAGGTGGCATCGCAACGCAGGCTGCCGCTTCCCTCGGCCTCGTATTCTCCTCTGAATCCGATGCTGCGAAGCTGGCTGCGACCATCGACGGCTCCTTCCTTCAGTAAGGACCAGTCCGGCTAATACCCGGAGCAAGGCGGGTCGGCGCAAACCGGCCCGCCTTTTTATTGACCAACCGTTTTCTGACGCCCGGATGCCCGTACCGTCCGGTCCGTGATCTTCCAACAATCTGACGTTCCGGTGCCCCATGAGTGATCTTGTCGCCGATCAGTTGAACATGACCTTTGAGACCCCGAGCGGGGTTCAGATTCACGCGCTCAAAGACGTGAGCTTCACCCTGAAGAAGGGCGAATTGCTGTCCGTGCTCGGCCCCTCGGGCTGCGGCAAGACAACGCTGCTCAACATCATCGCCGGGTTTCTGAACCCGACCGGTGGTTTGATTTCCCTCGCTGGTGACGAGATCACCGGCCCCGGCGTCGAGCGCGGGATGGTATTCCAGCAAGGCGCGCTGTTCGAGTGGCTTACCGTGTCCAAGAACGTCGATTTCGGCCTGCGCATGAAGAAAGTGCCCAAGGACGAGCGCGCGGCGCTGGTCGAAAAGTGGCTGGATATCGTTGGCCTGCAGGGCTTTGGCGATACCCCGACCTATCAGCTTTCCGGGGGCATGCAGCAGCGTGTGGCGCTGGCCCGCTGCCTGATTAACGACCCCGACCTGATCCTCATGGATGAACCGCTGGGCGCGCTGGATGCGCTGACCCGCGAAAAGATGCAGTCGCTGGTGCTCGATATCTGGAACGAGACTGGCAAGACCATCATGATCATCACTCACTCGGTAGAAGAAGCCCTGCTGCTCGGTGAGCGCCTGTTCGTCATGGCACCGCGCCCGGGCCGGCTGTTCAAGGAATACGAGCTGCCCTTCGCAAAGCAGGGCATCGACGCCGACCTGCGCGAGATCAAGCAGCTGAAGGAATTCGGCGAAGTCCGCGAAGAAATCCTCACCATGATCTGGAACATGGAAGAGGAAATTATGGGGAAGGGGGCCTAGATCATGTTCGAATATCTCTCCCTCAACCGCGCGGCGATTTCCGCTGTCATCATCATCGTTCTGGCGCTTGCGCTGGTTGGGTCGATCACCTTCGGCCTGCGTGATTCCGCGCGGCGGCGCAGCGACGAGGTCTTCGGCGACCCGCTGCGGACCTCCAACGGCTGGTATTGGGCGGTTGCTGGCGTCTGTTCGCTGCTGCTGGTCTGGTACTATTTCAGCTGGGGCGCAGCGCGCGCCTATTTCCCGCAGTCGGCCAACGAAATCTGTCAGGTCGCCCGGGTCGATGAGGCGCTGTCGCCGATCAATGCATCACTGCCCGCCGGGGCCCGGTTCTACAAGTCAACCACGCTGCTCAGCCGCAACACGGCGCAGCTCGACGACATCGCCGCCGGGCTGGGGGAGCAGGGCTTTAACGCCGCAGAAGAGGCCGAACTACGCGATATCATCGCCGATATCCGGCTGCTGATGGTGATTTCTGCAGACCCGGCGAGCCAATCGGTCGAAAGCATCGCGGGCTTTGACGACATCGAGGCCCGCCTGCGCGGGCTGGCTGACAAGCTTGGCGATCCGGCTTTCCCGAGTGCGGAGCAGGTTGCGACGGTGACGGCAGAGGCCGAGGGTCAGACCAAGTGGGGCCTGTCGACGGTCGAAGTGCCGCTGTTCCCCGAGACGGCCAAGGGTGTGAAATTCAAGCTGATCGCTGATGATCTGGCGGCCGTGGCGTCTGACTTTTCCAAGATCCGCAACACCAGCCCGGCCTTGCTGGCGCAGACCGACGCGATCAAGGTCCGGCTGGATGAATTCAAGGACCGTGTCAACGCGGTCACCGGGCTGAGCGAAGCAGACAAAGACGCTCGCGCCAAAGCGCTCAAGAACATCGAGAGGCTTTACAAACGCTTCGACGACGGCACCATCTTCCCGCCCGATGTGCTGGACGGGGTCGAGAGCGCCATCGCGGCGGTGAATGCGCAGAAGCAGGCCCAGCAGGGCTCCCTGTGGCTGGTGCGCGCCACCATGTTCGGCGGCGGTACCATCGTGAAGGCCAAGACCCAGTGCTCGGAGCAGGGGTCGGGCCGCTGGCTGCCGAAGCCGACCGACGTGCTGGCGACCTTCGGCCGGATCGCCAACCCGGACGTCGGCTTCAAGGACGTGCCGCTGATTTGGGTGCGCTGGGTGCCGGTGGCGGACATCATCGCCTTCTTTATTCCCGACTGGATCGCCGACGTGCTGCCCGGGTCCTACCCCAAGCACGGGGACGACGGTTCGGTGACACCGAACTTCAAGATGACGGTGCTGATCATTGCGCAGGGGGACTACGCTTCGCCGTCGATCCCGATGCTGACCGGGCATATGTGGGACTCGATCTTCCGCGTGCTCATGGGACTGGCCTTCGGTATTGTTCTTGGCGTGCCGCTGGGTATTGCCATGGGTGTGTCGCGGTTCTTCAAGAACTACTTTGACCCACTGATCGAGCTTTACCGGCCGGTGCCGCCGCTGGCTTGGGCGCCGCTGATCCTGACCATTTTCGGCATTCAGGACGACGGCAAGATCTTCCTGCTGTTCATCGTTGCCTTCGCGATCATGGTGATTTCGGCGAGGACTGGGGCGACGGGGACGCAGCTGTCGAAAATCCGGGCCTCACACTCGCTGGGCGCGACGACGGGGCAGATCATGCGCCGGGTGATCCTGCCCAACGCCATGCCGGAAATCCTCACGGGGATCCGGATTGCCATCGGCGTCTGCTGGGGCACGCTTGTCGCTGCGGAGATGCTGGCCGGGACCACGGGTATCGGCTTCGTCGAAAACGTGGCGCGGAAGACTTCGGATTACGAGGTGATCTGGGTGACGATCCTGATACTGGGCCTGCTGGGGCTGCTGTTCGATCTGGTGATGCGCTTCATCATCGCACGGACGATCCCATGGCGGGGTAAGGGCTAAGCCGTCCCCGTCCCCGTGATCATCCCCGTCCGCACTGGACGGCCCTGAAATCAGCGAAGCGTGACCAGCTGAAAGTCACGCTTGCTGTCCAGCCCCGCCCGCCGCAGCCGCTCGGCAGCGATCGATGCGAGGTGTGCCGGCAGGCCGAGCCGCTGGCACAGCTTTCGTGCTGCCGTGCCTGTGGCTGTATCGGGCAGGGGCGCAGTGTCCTGCACCAGCGTGAATTCGCGCCCAGCCCCGGCCTGGGCCACGGCCTGTCCCGTGCTCGCGGTACCGGCGAAGAAGTCCAGCACGGCGTCACCCGGATCAGTCGCGGCTTCGATCAGGTACTGCAGCACGCCCACCGGCTTTGGATAGTCGAAGACCGTCTCCCCCTCGAACAATGCCGTGACCTCGGCCAGCGCGTCCTCGTTGGTTGGAATCCCGGGGTTGGTGCGGAAGCTGAGCAGATTGTTGATCTTCTTCTCCGACGGCACCGCCTTGACCAGGTTGGGCCGGAAGGGCAGGCGGCTGATGTTGATCACCTGCCCGGTGGCGGCAAACTCATCGACGCTGGCCTGACTGTAGCGCCACTCACCCTGCATCCGGAATGGGTTGGCATTCCGCCCGCCCTTGATCACCACGCGGTCGAGCAGGCGACAGGGGACCCCCGGCGTGCTCATGTCTTGCTTGGGAACGGACTGGTCGTCGAGGTCGAATTCAACCGAACCTGCCGGAAAGCTCAGCTCAGCGGTCGGATTGCCGCGGTTGTTGAAGGGGTAGCGCTTGCCCGCCATCCCCATGCCCATGGTCAGCGCCGGGGCCTGCCGGCGGTCCTTGGCGAAGACGGCGATGAAGTCGGTGACGCTGCCCATCTGGGCCTGCAGGAAGGAGGGCTTGCGCTTCTTCTCCCACACCAGCACGCCGCAGTCGTTGCTGGCGCCAAAGACCTCCCGGCCCAGCAAGCGCAGGATAGGCAGATTGGCCTCATCCATGAAGATCATCATCAGGCCGTCGGCGGCGAGTAGGTCGCGGGCGACTAGCAGGCGGGGCAGCATGAACGACAGCCAGGCGGCTTCGGAGCGGTCGTCTTCGTACACGAAGCCGCCGCCGGTGTTGTAGGGCGGGTCGATCAGGGCGAGGCGGTAGCGGCGGTGTCCGACCCGGCGCAGTTCTTTGAGCGCGTCAAGATTATCGCCCTGGATCAGGGCATTGCCGCTCAGGGTCTCGAACTCACACGCCGTGGTGCGGGCGAGGGTATCTGCCTGCTTGGCTACTGCTGACTTGTTGGGCCAGCCGATTTCCACACCGCCAGACCGCACGCCGACCATTCCTTTCAATGCCCGGGCACCCCACCAGCCCGATGCAGGCCGCGTAGCAGCGCTGCAGGGGCTGGATGAGCAGGGCTAACCCATCGGGATAAGACGCATAATAGACGGCAGGATCAGGCGGGTCTACGTCCTAATCGGGCATATACATTTGGCCGATGGGGGAGATGATCTGCGTCGACTCGACGATCGCGCCCGCCTCAGCGCGCGCTTTTGCAATGTCTTCCCGCTCCCCGAAGGTCTTCATCTGGACCGGATCCTGCATTTCGGTCAGCACGAACACTGACGTTTCATCGGGGTTGGTCGCAGCCCAGATCATCTTGATGCCGTTCTTTGCCGCTTCTTCGGTCATGCTCTGGCTCATCGCGAGCCAGGTGTCGAAGCCTTTGGTGATATTGACAGTAACCAATACTTTCATGGAATTTTTCTCCTGCTTTGCTGGCGGACTGAACTTGTCCTGTGCCTATACTGGCAGAATGATCGTAACAGATCATCGGTACACAGCGCTGACTTCAATTGTTTCGTCTCAAAACCAAATGGACGGTTCAGAAAAACACTGAAAGTTTGCAAAAATCCCCACTTCGATATCACCATGACTTGCTTGCGACCTGTTTGCGAGAAAACCTGTGTTTTCCGCACAGTGTCCCGAAGTGCCCCGAGGCGGCCAATCAAGGAGAACCGATCATGAGCTATGCCCGTATCAACACGATGACCTTTGTGTCACCCGAAGCCGCTGATGCGCTTGAAGCGCAGTATGTGGAAACTGCACCCGGGTCATTTACAGAAGCCAACCTGCTGACCTTCGTTCGCACCGGACCGACAACCGCGTCGCTCACTTCAGTCTATCCCGACAAAGCGGCTTTCGATCGCTCCGCCCCGATCCGCGCTGAGCGGATGAAGGCTAATGAGAGTCTGATCGCGTCGGTCGAGATGACCGAGGGCGATGTCCGTCTCTGTCACACCAACTAGAACAGCGGAGGCGGCGCCATGAAAAAGCTGTCCATCATTCGTTTCAAGCCCAAGCCAGCGTGCTTCGACGAGTTTCTCGCCAACATGCAAGAATTCTCCCGCGACCGGGGAATCTCAAGCCCGCCGAGCCAGTACCTGATGGTCAAGGATGGTGAAATCTTCGCCATTATCATCCGGGATGGGGCCTCTCTGGCGGAAAGCGCGCAGTCCGGCGTCGGCTGGCTCGATACCCAGCGCCACCTGCTACAGGAATACAACGAAGTCGACCGCCATACCCTGCCGACGACCGGTGATCTGGTCGAATACTGACAGCTGGGCGCGCGTTCGGGGGCTGCTGCCGTGCGGCTCCCGACGCGCGTTTTTCGGTGCTTGCCGCCATATTCTAAGGTCCCAGTCTGGCCGAAAAACAGGTGGCCTCTGACCTCAAACAAAAACGAATTTTATGCATTTCAAGTCGGGTTGGCCTTGCTCAGGCCACTGGCCACCCCGGCTTAATTCGGGCAATATTATTATGCGACTTGGCAACCGAGCGAAATTCCCGTCGTCTGAGGTGAGGCGACAGAGCACTGTAGTTTGCCTTGGAAAAACAACGTATTTTCAGCATGTTGATCGGATGCATGGCGGTCGGATGCGCGGGGTGTTGGCGCACGTTCGTCTCAGCATCGCTGAAAATTCACGCCAAAAGGTGGCGGGATTGGCGACGAATATCCGGCCGATGAAAGGCGCAAGCCGTTGCAATACTACAACGTAGGCGCTTTGAATTGCTCGTATAATGAAAAAAAATTGACCCTTAGGGCGACCGACGCATAATGGCGGTGTCTCGTAATGTAGCGGCATATCCGGAGGCTGGTTCAGCCGAAAGAGCTGCACGAACGAAGCTATTTTGAGACTGATCATATGGAGATAAGAAAATGAAAAAGTTTCTGATTGCGGGCTCGTCGCTCGCAGCAGTAGCAGCAGCCGGTTCGGCGGGTGCAGTAGATGTTACCCTCGGCGGTAGCATCGACATGGGCGTCGAGTACGGCGTTGGTAAAGACACTCCTTCCGGTTTCGGCATCGGCGACAACTAC
>PAPT01000003.1 GCA_002708995.1 Geminicoccus sp.
GCCCGACGAGGCCCTGGTTGAGCGCGAGGCCATCACCGTGGTGCTCTCCCGCATGGGCTGGCTGCGGGCGCTGCGTGGTCACGGCCAGGTCGCCGATGAGATTAAGTACCGCGATGGCGACAAAGGGCGCTTTCTCGTTCCCGCCTACACAACAGACAAGCTGATCGTTCTGACCGATCAGGGGCGCTGCCACACGGTCGGTGCGGACAAGCTGCCCTCCGGTCGGGGCTTCGGCGAACCGCTGAGCCTGACAGTCGAGCTGGCGGCTGGCGCCAAGGTCATCGCCCTGTTCACAGCCCGAAAAGACGGCAAGCGCCTGCTGGCGGCCTCTGACGGGCGCGGGTTCATCTGCCCCGAGCCCGAGATGATCTCCAACCAAAAGGCTGGCAAGCAGGTCCTCAACCCCGGCAAGGGCGCAGTCGCTACCCTCGCCTACGACGTGGTGCCCGCGCACGATGCGGTCGCCGTCGTTGGCACCAATCGCAAGATGCTGGTCTTCCCGCTGAGCGAACTGCCGGAGATGTCCAAGGGTCGGGGCGTGAAGCTCCAGCACTACTCGAAGGGGGATATGGCCGACGCCAAGACCTTTTCGATCGAAGAGGGCCTGACCTGGGCCTGGGGTCAGGGGAAGACCCGGACCTTCACCGAATACGATGAAGTTTCTGGTGCAAGGGCTTCAGCGGGGCGTGCTGCCCCTTCGGGCTTCACCAAGAATGGCTTATTTGGCGGTTAATTGCACATAATCGGCTTATTAGCTGCTTTTTTTGCTGTTTCAGCGTCACATTCCTGTCATTTAGAGGTAATCTGTGCGCTGCGCGCAAGGTTCCTTCGCGTTTTATGGGACTTTAACTCTCTGAGCTATGCATATAATTCATAGTGCGAAGGTTGAGGAGTGGCCCATCACCCGCCGATCAGCCCCAGAGAAAAACCAGCGCATCCCGGGCAAAGCCCTGAGATCGCACCAGACAAAGGAGCCGACCATGAGCCTGTTCGCCAACGTTTCCGAACGCTTTGCCCGTTACCAGGAAACCCGCCGTACCATTCGTGAACTGTCACGCCTCTCTGACCGTGACCTTCATGACCTCGGCATCACCCGCGCCAGCATTCCTTCGCTGGCCCGCACTGGACGCCGCGGCTGAGTGCACTAGATGACCGAATAAGCGGTAATCGACCACCCTCCTCCCGGTCGTTCATCGCTTCGCCGGACCGTCGCTCCTCCCACCATAGACGGTCCTGCCAGACGGGCCTGCTGAATCTCTCCTCCCCTCAGCAGGCCCGTTTTATTTTTTCCTGATCGACATGAAAAACCCCCGCTGCTCTAAGGAGCCGCAGGGGTTTTTTCTTGGATCGAACTGGCAAAGGTGATCAGGCTAGCACCCGGCCCATCGCGCCGTTGATGGCGGAGATGACCTCTTCCATATCGGACTTGGTGGAAATCAGCGCCGGGCTCAGGCACAGCGTGTTGTTGAAGCCAGCGAGTGAGCGGTTGGTCGCGCCGATGATCACGGCATTGTTCTGCATGCAGTCCGCGACGATGCTCTGTACCAGACTTTCGTCGAGCGGTTCGCGCGTTTCCACGTCCTTGACCAGCTCCAACCCCTGGAAAAGGCCCTTACCGCGCACTTGGCCGGAAACCTTGGGGTAGCGCGCGGCCAGTTCTTCGAGCTGCCCGAACAGGTACTCGCCAATCTCTGTGCAGTTCTCCAGCAGTTTTTCGTCTTCGAGGATGCGCATGTTCTCCAGCGCTGCTGCTGGACCGCCGGTGCAACCGCCAAAGGTGGATATATCGCGGAAGTACGACATCGGGTCGTCGGCGCGGTCCTTGAACATGTCGAACACAGCTTCGGTGGTCACGGTGCAAGAAATGGCGGCGTAGCCTGAGGCAACGCCCTTGGCCATGGTCACCATGTCCGGCTCGATCCCGAACTGCTGGTAGCCAAACCACGTGCCGGTGCGACCCAAACCACACACCACCTCATCGATGATCAGCAGGATTTCGTACTGCTTGCAAATTTCCTGCACCCGCTCCCAGTAGCCCTCAGGCGGTGTGATCACCCCGCCACCGGCTGTGATAGGCTCGAGTACCAGCGCGCCAACGGTGTCCGCGCCCTCGCGCAGGATCACCTCTTCGATCGCGTTGGCCGCGCGCACGCCGTAGTCCTGCACGTCGCCGAACTGCGAGCGGTATTCGAGGCAGTGCGGCACTTCCACGAAGCCATCGGGGAACGGGCCATACTGGTCCTTGCGCTGGTCCTGCCCGCCGGATGCGAGCGCGGCGATGGTGGTGCCGTGATAATCGCGCTGGCGGTAGAGGATCTTCTGCTTCTTGCCGCCGTACTTGTTGTGGCTGATCTGCCGGACGATCTTGTAGGCCTTCTCATTCGCCTCAGACCCGGAGTTGGAGTAGTAGACCCGGCTCAGGCCCGGCATCTTCTCGATCAGGCGTTCGGCAAAGCGTGCGCCGGGGATCGTGCCCATGGCGCCGGCGAAGTAGTTCATCTTCAGCAGTTGATCGCGCACGGCGTCGGCGATTTCCGCGCGGCCGTAGCCAACATTCACGGTCCAGACCCCGCCAGAGGTGGCATCAAGGTGCTCGCGACCCTTCTGGTTCCAGACGCGGTTGCCCTTGCCTTCGATGATGATCAGCGGGTCAACGCTCTCGAACTTCTTGTGCTGAGTCAGGTGGTGCCAGACGTTGGCACGGTCTGCCTCGACGATGCCGGAGTAGTCGTTTTCGTAGTTCAGATCCATCATACATCTCCCGATAGACGGCGCGGGGCGGCGCGGGGGGCCAAGGGCCGACCTACGTCTCAATACCTGCAAGAATGCTAAGTCACTGCCTAAAGAAACTCAAAGCGACGTTTCCGCTCAAGCATCCGCGACAGGGCGTATCCTAATCGGGGTCGCTTTTAAATTGCAACACCAGTTCGTTAGCGCAATTTTAAGGAGGCGTCATCGCGCGGCGCCTCGCGCTTCGCGGCCTTGAGCCGCGCTCGCTGGCGCTCACGGCTTTCCGTCGTGCCGTTGTCAAAGCTGCCGAACCAGACGTCCCAGGGCATCTCCGAGGTGCCGTAGTTGCACTCGAAATGCCGGTGGTGGAGCTGGTGGAAGAAGTCGCCGGCCTTGAGCCGCTCGCGGTCCCGGATCACCACTTTCTCAAAGCCCGAATGGGAAAACGGCGGGCTGAGGTGCTCGTAGCAGACGTGGTAAATGAACAGCAGCGGAGTCGTTGGCACCACAAAGTGGATCAACACCGATGAGTAGTAGAGCACGTGCTCGATCGGGTGCATGGAGACCCCGGACCAGGGACCGACGTTGACGTTCTTGTGGTGCAGGCGGTGGGCGATGCGGTACAGCGGCGGCCAGTGCAGCAACCGGTGCACCCAGTAGAAGTGCAGGCTGCTCCACGCCGGGATCACCAGCAGCAGCGCGACGAACCCGAGAATGGACCAGGGCTGATCAAGCGACAGCCGGAAGCTCGGAACCACGCCGTTCGCGGCTGCCCATTGATAGAGCACCTCGAACGCGGTGATCAGCGTGGTCCCGCTGACCAGACTGAAGAAAACGTTCTCGTGCACCTGACTGTTGAACAGGAACTGACGGTTCGAGCGGGCCTGATCGCGCGGGTCGAACTTGAATTTTTTCCCCTGCCCGGCAAGCGTGATGAAGTAGAGGTGCAGCCCCCCGGCAATCAGCGTGATCAACACGCCGTTGCGCAGCCAGATTTCCAGCATCCATCCGGCGGCCAGCGTCTTCATCCGCTCTGCATCGGGCAGCAGCAGGTTTCCGACAACCGCGCAGAGGAAAATGATCACCATGGGCGTAAACCGCAGCCAGGTTCCGCCGATCCAGCCCAGCGCCGCGGCCGGACGTGGGGGCCAGGCAAAGGTCGGATTGACACCGATGGGCAGACTTGGGTTATGGCTCCAGCCGCGAGCCTCGCCGCGGGCTATGGGTGTGTCTGGGGTCTGCTTGCTGCTCACCGCACCTCGCCTTTCCTGCACGGCGGTGCATACAGAATGATGCACCCTACCAGCTTTCGGAGGTCACTTCGGCGGGGTCTTCCACCCCAATACCGGCACGAGCGGCGCTGGCAGGAAAGTCTGCGGCTTACCCGGCACTGTCACTCAGGCCGGCAGGGTCAGCAGACGGATCCCGGCCATGGACTGCGCCACGCGGAAAACCTGCTGCGCGTAGCCGAATTCATTGTCGTACCAGACGTAGACCACCGCGCGGCGACCCTCGACGATGGTCGCGGCGCCGTCTATGACCCCGGCGTGACGGCTGCCCACGAGGTCGGAGGAAACCAGTTCCGTCGACCAACGGAACCCGATCTGCTTTTGCGTATCTGCCGCCACCGACGCTGCCTCGAGTGCTGCGTTCACGGTCTCGACGCTGCTTTCCTGCTTCAGGCTGAGGTTGAGGATGGCCATGGATACGTTCGGCGTCGGGACACGGATGGCGTTCCCGGTCAGCTTTCCAGCCAGCGCCGGGTAGGCCTTGGCCACGGCCGCCGCCGCCCCGGTCGAGGTGATGACCATGTTGAGCCCTGCTGCCCGGCCGCGCCTGTCGGCCTTGTGGAAGTTATCGATCAAGTTCTGGTCGTTCGTGTAGGCGTGGACGGTTTCGATATGGCCCTGTTCTATCCCAAAGGCCCGGTCGAGCACGGCGAGCACGGGCGTCGCAGCGTTGGTGGTGCAGGACGCCGCCGAGACAAGGCGCGCACCGGCAATGTGCGCGTCGTTAACGCCATAAACGATGTTCGGAATGTCGCCCTTAGCCGGCGCGGTCAGGAGCACCTTGCCGACACCATTGCTGTGCAGATGCTGGCCGAGGCCGCTCTCATCCTTCCACACCCCGGTATTGTCGATCAGGATGGCATCGTGGATCCCCTGCCCGCTGTAGTCGATATCATCGGGACGGGGCGCGTAGATGAAGGGAATGCGGTTGCCATTGGCGATCAGCGCCAGGTTGTCTTCATCGACCTCGATGGTGGCGTTGAAGGCGCCGTGAATGCTGTCGGTGCGTAGCAGTGAAGCCCGCTTGCGCAAGTCGGCGACCGGATCACGCCCGGGGCGACAGACCACCGCCCGCAGCCGCATCAGCGCCGCCGGGCCTGAGCGCTCGATAAAGGTCCGCGCCAGCAGTCGGCCGATCCGACCGAAGCCATAGAGCACCACATCACGCGGAGCCGCCGGGTGACGCTGCGCGTTGGCGTCCTGCCGGAGCTGTTCGAGACGGGCCAGCGGGTTATCGATAGCAGCAGCGCCAACCAGCTGGCCGACGTCGATGCGGCAGGGCTTGATGTCTCCCTCTAGCAGGGCTTCAACCAAGGGGAGGGTCTGGTCCAGACCAACCCCGGCCGCACGATGCAGGATAATCATCTCGTTGGCCGTGCCGCCGAGTGTAACCCGCCCCCGAACCCGGACGAGAACGCCCTTGAGCCGGTTGAGCTGGGTGACGGCGAGGGCAAAGCGCTCTGCCAGCGATTGCTCCTGTGTCCAGGCGGTCATGGTCGCGTCAATGGATCTGGGCATTGGGGTGCTTTTCTGATTGCTTGCCCTTGGTGTGCCCACGCGGGCGATCCGCGATCAAGGGACAGGCGCCCCGGTGCCGCCGTCAATCCACCAAGCTAGCGCATGGCGGATCTGAACCGGAACGTGCGCAACCCCTCGCCTCGTCCGCTTTGAATGATGTGTTACAATTCTCCGGTTTTGTCCCTGGCCCCGGCCCAACCCACGAAAGGAACCCACCCACATGGCCCTACCCTCGCAGGCACGCTTTCCCCAGCCCGAACTGACCGATTTGCCCGAGGATCTCAGCACGCGCATCCTCGCGGTGCAGGAAAAAGCGGGCTTTGTGCCCCATGTCTTTCTGAGCATGGCGCACCGGCCCGACGAGTTCCGCGCCTTCTTCGCCTACCACGACGCGGTGATGGAGCGCGCCGACAGCGGCCTGACCAAGGGCGAGCGGGAGATGATCGTGACCGCCACCTCAGCGCTCAACAACTGCCTCTATTGTGTCATAGCTCACGGGGCTGTGCTGCGCATTCGGGAGAAAGACCCGCTGATCGCCGATCAGATCGCCATCAACCACCGCAAGGCGCCCATCACCGACCGCCAAATGGCGATGCTTGACTTCGCGCTCAAAGTCGCTGGGCCGGACTCGCACACCGTGGACGAGGCCGACTTTGCCAAACTTGAGGCCGAAGGCTTCAGCCGCGAGGATATCTGGGACATCGCCGCGATCACCGGTTTCTATGGACTGTCCAACCGGATGGCCAATGTCATCGGCATCATGCCCAACGCCGAATTTTACACCATGGGGCGTTGACCTCGGCCGTTGCCTGCGCCAGGGCGCATCTGATCCGATCACCTTTTCTTGAACGCCTCGAATTCCGGGTCGCAGGGCCTAGGTAAGGCGGCTCTCGCGCACTATTTCCTCGTTCTACTGGACCTGACCACCGCCTGCGTGAAAGGAAAATGCGTGTACAGCAGAATTAAAGACGGCACCCTTGTGATCGACCGCCGCGACGTCATTCGTGGTGGCTTTGCGGCTGCAGCCCTCGCCGTCCCCGGCCTCGCCCACGGCAAGGGCGACGTCCCAACAGGTGAGACCGAGATCATCGACCTCATGGACGCTAGCGCCATCGACGTATCGGAGCTCCAACCCGGCGAGATGGTCGTTGTCTGGATGAACCGCACCTTTGTCGGCATCCTGCACCGGACTGACGAGCAGCAGGCGGCGGCAGCAGCCGAGGTTGGTGCACTGTCTGGTGAGAGCGATGCGGACCGTGTAGTTGACCCCGCTTACCTCGTGGCCGAACTCAAGTGCCTGCATCGGGGTTGCTACGTCGGGTATGTTAACACTCTAGAAGCAGCCTTCAAGTGCCCTTGCCATCGTGCAACGTTCGACACCGCAGGCCGGGTGATCAAGGGTAAAACCGATAAATCTCTGCCGTTTGTACCGCACAGTGTCAGCGAAGGCGTGGTTTCCTTCCTCTGATCCGGAACGGCCTGCTGCTGCAAGTGGTTCCACCCTCTCAAAGGGCTAGGGCCGATACCAGCCGTAGCCCTTTTTTGCTGCGCGCAGCTGCGTCTTCCTGCAACATGAGGCCGTCATGCAGTGTTCTGAATGGTGCCGGACTGGCGACGTAGTTGCCCTGCGGTTCAAAGTCAGAATTATCTGACAGTCAGACTAAAGGCTGGTGAGGAGACAGCAAACCGTGGCAGCAGAGACCGACCCCAAGCGCTTACTGGCAACCATGCAGCCGACCCTGAGCGCCGAGACTTACGTGTTCTGTAGCCTCAAGGACATGGATCGTCTGGCCGCGCTTAAGCCCCGGATGCTCTTCGTCGAAGCGGAGGGGCTCACCCTGATCATAGAGCGGGAAGCAGCGCTAGCGGAAGACCTCGCCTTTGAATTTGAATGCCGAATGATAACACTGAACGTCCATTCACCGCTGGACGCGGTGGGCTTTCTGGCAACGGTAATACCGGCGCTGGCGAAGCTGCGCATGGGCGTCAACCCGGTTGCTGGTTTCTACCACGACCACCTTTTCGTTCCCGCCGACCGGGCACAGGACGCGCTGCGCTGCCTGCAGGCCGAGAGCAGCAAGGCCGCCGCAGCGCTCTCCGGCTAGAGGCGTACCAACCCGGCTCAGCTGCCGAAGCCGTTAATCGGGATTTTCAGGTAGCGCTGACCGTTTTCCTCCGCCGGCGGCATCTCACCGCCGCGCATGTTGACCTGCACGCTGGGCAAGATCAGCCGTGGCATGCCGAGCTTTGCATCGCGCGCCTCGCGCATCTGTACGAAGGTGGTCATGTCTTGCCCGTTGCCCACGTGGACATTCCGCGCTTTCTGCTCGCCGATGGTGCTCTCCCAGGCGAATTCCTCCCGCCCTGGCGCCTTGTAGTCGTGCGCTGTGAACACACGGGTCTCATCGGGAAGCTCGAACAGCCGCTGGATCGAGCGATACAGATCCTCTGCACTGCCGCCGGGGAAGTCTGTCCGGGCCGTGCCGAAGTCAGGCATGAAAATGGTATCGCCGACAAACACCGCATCACCGATGACGTAGCTCAGGCAGGCGGGCGTATGGCCTGGTGTGTGGATCACGCGCAGCGGCAGGGAACCGATGTTCAGCCTGTCCCCATCCCCGAGCAGCAGGTCGAACTGACTGCCATCGCGCTCAAAGGCCGTCCCCTCGTTGAAGACCTTGCCGAATGTCTCCTGCACTTCGGTGATGTGTGCACCGATGCCGATCTCGCCGCCAATCTGTTCCTGAATATAGGGTGCCGCGGACAGGTGGTCGGCGTGAACGTGGGTCTCGAGTATCAGAGAGACGACGCGCCCCTGCTCCCGGACCTCAGCAATCACCGCATCGGCCGAAGCCGTCGAGGTCTGCCCTGAGGCTTGATCGTAGTCGAGCACTGAATCAATAATCGCGCTCTCAGACGAGGCAGGATCGGATACCAGATAGGACACCGTGTTCGTATCGTCGTCGAAGAATGCCTGTATGGTCGCACTGGTCATTACGCCTACTCCTGAACTGGCTCGCAATTTATATTGACGTCAGTTAATATGTAAGGGCAATCCACCCCGTTTCGTCAAGGATAACATCACCCATGGACTGGAACGATTTGACCCCAATCGCTGCGGCTCTTGGCGGCGCTCTAATCGGCGCGGCTTCGCTGATGCTGCTGCTGTTCAACGGTCGTACCGCTGGTGTCAGCGGGATTGCAGGCGGCGTCCTACGATTCAACCTGCGAGACCTTGATTGGCGGCTGGCCTTTCTGGGCGGGCTGATCATCGCGCCCGTCGGCTGGGGGCTGCTGCGTGGCGGCATGCCCGTGGTCGAAATCACCGGCAGCATCGGGCTGTTGATCGCCGGGGGCCTGCTGGTCGGCTTCGGCACCCGGCTGGGCAGCGGCTGTACCAGTGGACACGGCATCTGCGGCATGGGCCGGATTTCACTGCGCTCCGCTGTCGCCGTCCTGACCTTCCTCGTCGTTGGCGTCGCTACGGCAACGCTGGTACGCCTTGGGGGGCTTTCGTGATGCGGGCTCTGTTTGCTGCTCTCGCCGGGCTGATCTTTGGGGTTGGCCTGACGATCTCTGAAATGGTGAACCCGGCCAAGGTTCTGGCCTTTCTGGACGTTTTCAGCGGGGCCTGGGATCCGTCGCTGATGTTTGTCATGGGGGCTGGTGTCGTCGTCTACGCCGTCGGCTATCAGCTGATCACCCGCCGCAATGCACCGCTGGTGGCGCCATCCTTCAGTCTGCCAACAGCGAACCAGATCGACCCGCCGCTGATCGGCGGTGCCGTTCTGTTCGGCGCGGGATGGGGGCTGGTTGGGCTGTGCCCGGGGCCGGCGTATTCGGCGCTGGGCCTGGGCGGCGCCCCGCTCCTGATCTTCATGGCAGCCGTTGTCGTCGGCATGCTGGCCTTCGAGTGGCTCTGGACGCCGCTCCAGAACCGCGCTTCGGCCTGAATTGGTCTGTCGAAGGAGAAATTAAATGGGCGAAATTCCCACCCTGTCTCGGATAAGCGGCCATCGCGGGGCGCCTTCGCTGGCACCGGAAAACACGCTGGCCAGCTTTAAGGCAGCCCAGCAGGCTGGCGCGGGCTGGAGCGAGACCGACGTCTGCCTGCTCGGCGACAGAACGGCGGTGATGTTCCACGATAGCAGTCTGGACCGCTGTACCGACCGCAGCGGTTCGATCGACCAGCTCACGCGCGCAGACCTCGCCCAAGTCAACGCCAACCGGCAGTTTCCCGATAGCCCCTTCACCCCGATACCGACGCTGGCAGAAGCTCTGATCCACGCAGAGGCAACCGGCATGGGGCTGAACATCGAACTCAAGCGGCACGATCACGTTACTGCGGCGGCTCTTGTCGAGGCTGTGGTTCCGGTCCTGTGCCAGCATCCGCTGAAACCCGGGCAGCTGATGCTGTCCAGCTTCGACTTTGACGCGCTGCGGCTGGCACGGGCGGCGATGGATAGCGTGCCGATGGCGGTAATCGCCGAAGACCTGTCTGATGAGGTGATCACCGTTGCCCACGAGATCGGCGCCCACAGCCTGAATTTGTGGTGGGAAACCCTGCGCCAAGACCTTGTGGCTCAGGCGCTGGACGAGGGGTTTCAGGTCAACGTCTGGACGGTCAATGACCCTGAGCTTGCCCCGGCGCTGTTTGACTGGGGCGTGTCCTGCATCATCACCGACAGACCGCAGGACTTCGAGGGCCTCTGAACGCCTGCCGGATCAGGCTGCGACTGCCGCCTCTTCTGCGATGATCACAGCGATTTCCGCGCAGTCTTCCACGCTGAAGGTCAGCGGAACCCGCAGGTCGACCGTTGTGGCCAGCGCTTTGAGGGTCTTTGGCAGCGGCGGCATGTCGCCGAAATACTGCCAACTGTCGTAGCGGCTGGTGAAGGCGACCGGGTCGGCCGCCCCAAACCACTTCAACTCGACCCCGCGTCGTCCGCAGGCCGAAACAAAACCGGGGATATCGGCGACGTTGGCGTGAAACTGAAAGCTGGAGCCGACGTAGGCCTCGTGCTGGGGTCTTTCCACCACACGCAGACCGTTAACACCGCGGAGGCCAGCTTCAAGCGCCTGATAGCGTGCATTCCAGCGCGCGCAGTTCTCGTCTAGCTGCCCCAGCTGTGCCCGCAGGATCGCGGCGCGCAGGTTGTCCAGCCGCGCCGAGCAGTTCGGCGTTTCCAGTCGGATGGTCTCGAACACTGCCGGGGCCGGCGCCGCGCCGTGGCGCTCATAGAGCATGTAGGAGCCGGAGAGGATGATCGCCCGGGCTGCAATTTCCGGGTCGTCGGTGGTCAGAAATCCGCCCTCACCCGAATTCATGTGCTTGTAGGTCTGGGTCGAGAAACAGGCGACGCTGCCGAAGTTGCCCGACCGGGTCCCCTGCCACCACGCGCCCATGGTGTGCGCGCAGTCTTCGATCAGGGTGATGCCGAACTCGGCACAGATCGCTGTGATCGCCTCCATATCGGCGATATGCCCGCGCATGTGGGAGAGCATGAAGAAGCGCGCGCCGCTCTGCGCTGCCTTGACCCGTAGGTCGTCGAGGTCCGTGAGCCAGTCTGGCCCGATCTCCACGAACACAGGCCCCCCGCCGCACGCGTGGATCGCACCGGGGACGGGCGCCAGCGTGTAGGCGTTGGCAAGGATGGCGTCACCGGGCTTCAGTCCCGCCGCGCGCAGGGCAATCTGCATGGCCTGCCCGCCCGAGGTTACGGCAAGGCAGTAAGCCGAACCCTGATAGGCTGCGTACTCTTCTTCGAGGCGCGCGACCTCCGAGACTTCGCCCGGACCAGTGTTGTAACGGTGCAGGCGTCCGCTGCTGAGCACAGAAACGGCGGCCTCGATCCCGTCTGCCGGGATGGCTTCCTGCTGGGTGAAGGACTTATCAAAGGTTTTCATAGTCATAGGTGTAGGCCAGAGCACGCGACGGCGAAAGCCTGCGACCGACTTTCGCGCGCCGCAGACCGACCCCAATCAGGTGACTTGCCAAGCCCTGCTGGCCCGCGCCATAAGGCAGCACCACCAAAGAGAAGGCCCTGCCCATGTCCACGCCGTACCGTATCGATGGTCTGCAGTACGCCAACTGGTCGCCGAAGATCTTCGCGCAGATGGCCGAGGGCGGCGTTCACGCCGTGCACGTCACCATCGCCTATCACGAAACCTTTCGCGAAATGGTGCTGCAGGTCGAGCGCTGGAACCGCTACTTCGAGCAGCACCCGGACCGGCTGATGATGGGCCGCACGGCCGCCGATATCGACACCGCCCGGGCCACCGGCCGCACGGCGGTCTTCTTTGGCTTCCAGAACCCCTCACCCATCGAGGACGATATCGGCCTGGTCGAAATCTGCCACAGCCTCGGCGCACGGTTCATGCAGCTGACCTACAACAACCAGTCACTGCTCGCCACTGGCTGCTATGAGGACGAAGACCCCGGCGTGACCCGCATGGGCCGGCAGGTGATCGCCGAGATGAACCGGGTCGGGCTGGTCGTCGACATGAGCCATTCGGCGGAGCGTTCTACACTGGAAGCCATCGACATCGCCCGTCGCCCGATCGCCATCACCCACGCAAACCCTGCCTGGTGGCACCCCGCCCGACGCAACAAATCCGACGCGGTGCTGCGCGCCCTGACCGCGCGCGGGGGCATGCTTGGCTTCTCGGTCTACCCCCACCACCTGCGCGATGGCTCCGCGTGCAGCCTGCAGAGCTTTTGCGAGATGATCGCGGAAAGCGCCGATCGCTACGGGGCGGAAAACCTCGGGATCGGCACCGATCTCTGTCAGGACCAGCCCGACAGCGTCGTCAAATGGATGCGGGTCGGTCGCTGGTCCAAGGAAATCGACTACGGCGAAGGAACCGCCGATAACGCAGGCTTCCCACCAATGCCCGGTTGGTTCGAGGACAACCGCCACTTCGGCAACATCGAAAACGGGCTGCGGAACGCCGGTTTGAGCGAGGACGACGTGGCCGGAATCATGGGCGGCAATTGGTATCGGTTCTTCGCCGAGAATTTTGTGCCAGAATAGCGCCATGTCATACGTTCACGCCAACGATACCGCGCAGGAAATGCGCTCACCGGACACCGTGATGCGGTTGGCCCGGCTGGGGTCGGCTTTTCCGACCCGGCTGAGCTTTGGCCGCTCGCTGATCCGGCGATTGATCGAAGACGGCTCCACCGTCGAGCGGCGGCTGTGGTCGATCGACGAGCGGGGCTTCGGCCGCGCCGTCTACCGGGTCGAGATCGGTGGCTACGCCTATTCTCTGGTGGCCTTTGCGACCGCCCTCGCCGACGAAGACCGCTCCGATCGGGTCATCGCCGAGGCCTGGGACGCAAGTTTCGCGCTCTACGACGGTGACCCCGAAACCACCGACCTCGATCGCCTCGAAGCCAACCTGCCCAAGCAGGAAGCGGGACGCTACACCGACCGAGAGCTGGTGATCAGCCGCTCGAACAAGTCCGTCCGCCTGTTCAGCCACGTCGCCGATGCGCTGGCTCAGGGGCAGCAACCCGACATCGATATGGTCGACAGCATCGGATATCTGATGCGCACCACGGCCGTCTACGGCAACGGAAAGTTCGGCATCGCCGACCGTTTTGTCTTCGCCGACCGCCCGGGGCTGCAAGGGCCCTTTGCCGCTGAGATGCTGACTGTGTGGCTGATCCGAACCTTCACCCACGATCTGGTCGAGCATGTCGCCCGGGTGCGCGGGGGAGACAGCGCCGTTCGGCTCGATCCGGAGATCAAGCGTCACCTCGGGATTGGCAATTCGACCGGACTGGGGATGGCACCGTTTCTGGTGCACCACCCTGAGCTGATCCACAACTGGCTGCACGCCCGCGAAACTGCACTGGCCCGTGTCCGCGCCCTGTCCGAGGTAACGACCGAGACAGCCCTGCGCCTGCGCGCCCTGTTTGACCGCGCCCGGGCGCATGTCGAGCACTGGCAGGTGCCGGACGCACTGCAGGCCGAACGCCTTGTGACCCTGCGCGCCGAGTTGGAGCAGGCGGTTGACAGCGCGCCGCTGGACTGCGCCGGCCCCTACCCGATCAAGGCGCTGATGGACTGGAGCGACCAGCACTCGCTGGAGTGTCAGGAGCTGATCCGCGCCCTCTGTCTGGAGCCCTTCGGCGACCTGATCGACGAGCTCACCGATGAGATGGCGTTCAACGCCAAGCCGCAGTTCCTGCCCGGCATGAGCCTGGTCGAGCTGAGCGGACTGATCGATCAGCACTACCACTGGTGCGGCGGGGTCGACTTCGAGACCAGCATGGCCAGCCAGAAGTTCTGGTACGTCTCCGAGGCCAAGCTCGAACCCCGGCTGGGCGATCGCTACGCCGAAGACGGCGCAGACCGGGAACAGCCGCTCGACGTTGCCCGGCAGGTGCAGGCGCTGCACGCTGCCATCGCCGGCCTTGACCAAGACGAGGCCAAGGTCTGTGACCTGCTCGCCCGTCACCCGGAACACCGCAACATCGTCAAACGGGTGCAGTCCTCGGCACAGCGGCCCTTCGCCGAAATCCGCGATAATCTGATCGACCAATCCATGCGTCCGATCGACATGCTGCGGTGCAAGCTGGCCTTTTTCGGCGCGGTCAAGTTTGACCCAAAATCCGATCTCTGGACCCGAATTACCCTGTTCCAGGGCGCACCGATGTGCGATGAGCTGCAGGCTCGGGGCGATGATTGGTGGCTCTCCACCCGTCCGGACGCTGCCTGACCCCTGCTGACCCCCGATAAGATGTAATGGAACAGGGACGCCACGGTGAACTTTTCCCTGAACGAAGTGCATATGACGCTGCGCAAGGCCCTTTGCGGACGTGGGCTTGGCTTCGGCGCTGCCGATGACTGGGGCGCGGTCGGGGCGCGGATCAGTGCAGCCGGGGCTGACGGCATTGCCTTGGTGCTTGCGCAGGACAACGACGCCCTCCACCGACTTTTGACCGAGGCCGACGCCCGGCTTGCATCCGGGAAAGCCTTGGACCACGAAGGCGCGGACTTACAGACCGCCCTGCTCGCCCATCTCACCGGGGCGCCCTTCGATCGACAACGCGCAGGTGGCATCGCTAGGCAAAGCTGGCAAGCCGCCCTCGACCTCGCCCAGAACACCTACGTCCCCGAAAGCGACGCCTCGCGGCTGGCCGGGGCTGGTGCCGGAACCAACGACAACGACTGACCCCTTCGACGGAGACCCCAACCATGGATATGACCCTGACCCTCGATGAGGTTTACGCCCTCGCCTTAGACCGCCTGACCGACGCCGGGGCCAGCGCGGAGAACGCAGCCTCCGTCGCCCGCTCCACGTGGCGCGCTGAGCGCGACGGCATCCGCTCCCACGGCCTGATGTACGTGCCGATCTACGCTGAGCACGTCCGCTGCGGCAAGGTCGTCGGCGATGCTGAACCTGTGGTGTCCCGCTCCCGTCCGGGCGCTGTGCACGTCGACGCGGCCAACGGTTTCGCTCACCCGGCGATCGATGCGGGCTGGGAGAGCTTCACCAGCGCGGCTTGGGAGAACGGGGTTGCGTCTCTGACGCTGCACAATTCCTATAACTGCGGCATCCTCGGGCACCACGCCGAACGCCTTGCCGAGGTTGGGCTTGTGGGGCTGTGCTTCACCCACGCCCCCGCTTCGGTCGCGCCAGCGGGCGGGATCAAGCCCATTGTCGGCACCAACCCCTTGGCACTCGGGGTCCCCGATGGCAATGACGGCGCGGCCATGGTCATCGACCAGTCGATCTCGGTCGTGGCCAAGTCAGAAATCGTCCTGCGCAACAAGAACAACGAACCGATCGAAGAAGGCTGGGCCTTCGGCCCAAATGGTGAGCCGACCACTGACGCGGCCGTCGCGCTTAAGGGCACCATGGCCCCGAGTGGCGGCTACAAGGGTTTTGGACTAGGGCTGACGGTAGAGATCCTTGCCTCCTGCCTCTCCGGCGCTTTGCTGTCGACCGAGGCCTCACCCTTTGCCGGCACGGCTGGCGGACCGCCTTCGACCGGCCAGTGCTTCATCGCTTTTGACCCGGCGGCCTATGCCGGAGAGCGCTTCTTCGCCCAGGTCGAAGCGCTAGTGGCAAGCATCCGCGCGCAGGATGGTGCTCGGGTTCCCGGTGACCGGCGCAAAGCCAACCGCGTCAAGACCGAGCGCGATGGTGTGTTGGTCAACCCCGCGCAGCAGGCCTCACTTGGCATCGCGTAAAGACAGGCCGAGGCTGCCGCTTACCGACTGATTTGTTGCACGCACCGGACCGCCCGGGGGCTGATATAGGGTCAACTGTGGGCCAAGCGCCCTACTCGGCTGCGACAGCCGCCAGCGCCTCGGCCGTGTCGACCTTCTTGCCCGACAGGCGCGCTTCCATCACCGGGCGGAAGTTGCGGATCAGGCCCTGAACCGGCCACGCTGCGGCATCGCCCAGCGCACAGATTGTGTGGCCTTCGATCTGGTAGGAGACGTCGAGCAGCATGTCGATTTCTTCGACCTCTGCCTGGCCCTTGGCCATACGATCAAGAACGCGGTGCATCCAGCCCGTGCCCTCACGGCAAGGCGTGCACTGGCCGCAGCTCTCGTGCTTGTAGAAGTGCGCGAGGCGGCCGATAGCCTGAATGATGTCGGTCGACTTGTCCATGACGATCACAGCTGCCGTACCTAAGCCGGACTTCACCGCCCGCAGGCTGTCGAAATCCATGCGGATATCGCTGCAGACATCGTGGGTGATACAAGGCACCGAAGAGCCACCAGGGATCACGGCGAGCAGGTTATCCCAGCCACCCCGGACGCCGCCCGCATGCTTATCGAGCAGCGCCCGCAGAGGAATGCCCATTTCTTCTTCGACGTTGCAGGGGCGATCGACGTGCCCGGAAATGCAGAACAGCTTGGTACCGCGGTTGCGCTCCGGCCCCAGCCCGGTCCACCAGTCGACGCCGCGACGCAGGATTTCCGGCACTACCGCGATGGTCTCAACGTTGTTCACCGTTGTCGGACAGCCATAGAGGCCTGCGCCCGCGGGGAACGGCGGCTTCAGGCGCGGCTGGCCCTTCTTGCCTTCCAGCGATTCGAGTAGCGCGGTTTCTTCGCCGCAGATGTAGGCACCTGCACCCCGGTGCAGGTGGATATCGAAGTCCCAGCCGTTGGTCTTCTCTGACTTCTCACCCAGCAGCCCGGCTTCGCGGGCTTCGAGGATCGCCTGTTCGATGTTCGAGGCTTCGTTGTAGAACTCACCCCGGATGTAGATGTAACCGGTGTTCGCGCCCATAGCGAAGCCGGCCAGCAGCATGCCTTCGAGCAACCGGTGCGGATCGAAGCGCAGGATATCGCGGTCCTTGCAGGTGCCTGGCTCGGATTCATCCGCGTTGACGACGAGGTAGTGCGGCAGGGCGCTTTCCTTGGGCATGAATGACCACTTGAGACCGGTGGGGAAGCCCGCACCGCCGCGCCCGCGCAGGTCGGACTGCTTGACCAGATCGATCACCCGGTCGCGCCCGAGCGAGACCATGGCCTTAGTATTATCCCAGACCCCCCGCGCCTTAGCGCCGGGCAGGCGCCAATCGTGCTGACCGTAGAGGTTAGTAAAGATTCGATCCTGATCCGCAAGCATGGGCCTGTCCGCGTTCTGGTAAAAAAAGTATTGCTGCCTTATGCCCGCAAAGCGCCGGGTTGGAAACCGCCCTGATGTCGCGACACCTGTTCGCCCAGCGCAGACGATAGAGAGCCCCTGAGGGCGCTGCATTCTACCCTGAAAACAGCTGATCAGGCCGTCAGACCACCCAGATCTTCGATGGTGGCAATGATCTCGTCCACGCCCTGCCCGTGCTTGACCTGCGCGAACAGGAACGGGCGCTCAGCGCGCATGCGCTTGGCGTCCTCGTCCATGACGCTTAGGCTTGCCCCCACCATCTCGGCAAGGTCGGTCTTGTTGATCACCAGCAGGTCCGAACGCGTGATCCCCGGCCCGCCCTTGCGCGGTATCTTCTCCCCCGCTGATACGTCGATCACGTAAATGGTGATGTCCGCCAGCTCCGGGGAGAAGGTTGCCGAGAGGTTGTCGCCACCGCTCTCGACAAACACGATGTCGAGGGCGCCCAATCGCTCGACCATTTGCTCGACCGCGCGCAGGTTGATCGATGCATCCTCGCGGATGGCCGTATGCGGGCAACCGCCGGTTTCCACACCCATGATCCGGTCAGCATCCAGCGCGCCGGTCCGGGTCAGGATCTGCGCGTCTTCCTGCGTATAGATGTCATTGGTGATGGCGGCGATCCGGTAGCGGTCGCGCAGGCGCTTGCACAGCTGCTCCAGCAGCGCCGTCTTACCCGAGCCGACCGGTCCGCCAATGCCCACCCGCAGCGGTGTGGCGAGGCCTGCGGCCGAAGCAGCCGTCGAAGGGTTTGTCGTCATGATCTGAACAACCTCGAATATTGTGTTTCGTGTTTGACCGAGCACCAGTCGGCGACCAGCGCGGCGTTAAGCGGTGGCTGGCTGTGGTCAGCGCTGACGGCGGTCATCTCGGCGGCCAGCGCGGCAATGGCCGGCTCGAAGGCCGCCATGATCCGCTGGCCGTCGGTCTGACCCAGCGGGATAACACGGCAGGCTACGGAAACCTGATTGGCCAGCCAGGCGTGCAGGAAGGCCACCAGCGCTGCTTCTGTGTCAATCCCGAAGTCCTGGGCTGCCAATGCAAACAGCACCGGATAGGCCTTGTCGCCCTCCATCCCCGCAGGCAACTCCAGCCCCCAGACGCCAACCATCACCTTGGCGAAGGCATCGCCGAGCAGCGCCACGTCCTGCCGGGTTTCCCGGGTCTGACGCAGCGCGAGGCTGATCTGATTGACCCGGTCCGGCGATTGATCCCCGGAAAGCGTGGCGATCAGCGCCCAGGCGTCCTGCCGCGCGCCCCCGGCCTGCAAGTGGAAGCGGCACCAGCCCCCGAGGCTGTCGCGGTCGGCCACCAGCCCTTCGTCGATGGCCGCTTCAAGCCCGCCCGAGTAGGAAAAAGCCCCGATCGGGAAGGACGGCGAGGTCCAGGACAGCAGCCTTTGCAGCGCGAGGGTGTCAGTGGTCATGATTGCCTTTACCCTGATCGGCGTGGGAATGGCCATGGCTGTGGCTGTGGCTATGGTCGTGGCCGTAGGTCGGACCACCGCCGTAGGCGCCGCCTTCGGGTGAAAACGGCGCCTCGCAGAACAGCGACTGGGCACCCAATCCCGCCAGCATGTTGGCAATCACCGGATCAGCGGCGATGCGCAGCCCCGTGGTGCCGATGAACTCGACCGGCAGATGACGGTTTCCCAGATGCCAGGCCCAGCGCACCAACCGCGCCGGATCATCGCTGTGCACCTCGATAACGGCTTCTACGGCAGCGCGCACGTCGATTTCCCCCTCACCCGCGACCACCAGAGCCCCGCCGTGGTCCAGCTGGGTCACCTCGCGCAGATCAAGCATGAACGGTTGACCATCATCGAGGCTCAGCCGGATGCGACGCCGGAAGCGGTCGGAAAAGCTCAGGGTCACCGTCCCTAGACGCACGGCGCCAGGGTCGGGCTGAGGGCTATATCCGGTTGCGCGCAGCACAGCTTCTGCTTTTACCGATCAGTAAAGGAAGTAACGCTGGGCCAGCGGCAGCACCTCGGCCGGCTCACAGGTAATCAGCTCGCCGTTGCAGCGCACCTCGTAGGTCTCGGGGTCGACTTCGATCTCTGGGGTGAAATCGTTGAGCACCATGTCCGCCTTGCGCACGCTGCGGCAGTCCTCGACCGGCAATACCACGGACTTCAGACCCAGATGCTCGCCGATACCAGCTTCGAAAGCCGCCTGCGAAACGTAGGTCTGGCGGCTGGCGGTCAGCGCCCGCCCGAAGGCGCCGAACATGGGCCGGTAGTGGACCGGTTCAGGCGTGGGAATAGAAGCGTTGGGGTCGCCCATGGGAGCGGCAACGATGGTGCCGTTCTTGAGCACCAGATCGGGTTTGACCCCGAAAAAGGCAGGCGACCAGAGCACTAGGTCGGCGTACTTTCCGGTCTCTACCGAGCCGATATATTTGGATACCCCGTGGGTCAGCGCCGGGTTGATGGTGTACTTGGCGATATAGCGCTTTACCCGGAAATTGTCGTTCTCCCCGGTTTCTTCGTGCAGCCGCCCGCGCTGGCGCTTCATCTTGTCGGCCGTCTGCCAGGTGCGAATGATGACTTCGCCGATCCGGCCCATGGCNTGACTATCCGAAGCAATCATGGAGAAAGCACCAAGGTCGTGCAGGATGTCTTCGGCGGCGATCGTTTCCTTGCGGATCCGGCTGTCGGCGAAGGCCACGTCCTCGGGGATGCTGGGGTCGAGGTGGTGGCAGACCATGAGCATGTCGAGGTGCTCGTCGACCGTGTTCACCGTGAACGGCCGGGTTGGGTTTGTCGAAGACGGCAGTACGTTCTTCAGGCCACAGACCTTGATGATATCCGGGGCGTGTCCGCCGCCCGCGCCTTCGGTATGGAAGGCATGGATCACCCGGTCCTTGAAGGCCGCGATGGTATTTTCGACGAAGCCGCTCTCGTTCAGCGTGTCAGTGTGGATGGCGACCGAAACGTCTGTGTCCTCGGCCACGGCCAGACAGTTGTCGATGGCCGCCGGAGTCGTCCCCCAGTCCTCGTGCAGTTTCATCCCACAGGCTCCAGCAAGGATCTGCTCGCTCAATGGTCCGGGCAGCGACGCGTTGCCCTTGGCGAAGAAGCCCATGTTCATCGGGAAGGCTTCGGCGGCCTGCAGCATGCGCGCGAGATGGAAGGCGCCGGGGGTCACCGTCGTCGCCTTAGTGCCCTCAGCCGGGCCAGTGCCACCGCCCATCATGGTGGTGAGGCCTGAATAGAGCGCGTCATCGACCTGCTGCGGGGCAATGAAGTGGATGTGCACATCTAGCCCGCCTGCAGTCAGTATTTTGCTCTCACCCGCGATGGCTTCGGTGGAGGGGCCGATGATGATATCGACGCCCGGCTGGGTGTCCGGGTTCCCGGCCTTGCCAATGGCGACGATCTTGCCGTCTTTGAGGCCAACGTCCGCCTTGACGATGCCCCAGGTGTCGACGATTAGCGCGTTGGTAATTACCGTATCGACGGCGCCTTGATCGCGGCCGCACTGGGACTGACCCATGCCGTCGCGGATAACTTTACCGCCGCCGAATTTCACTTCCTCGCCGTAAGTGGTGAAGTCCCTCTCGACCTCGATGAACAGCTCGGTATCAGCCAGCCGGACCCGGTCGCCGACCGTTGGTCCGAACATGGAAGCGTAGGATGCTCTGCTCTGGCGTGCCATCAGTCCAGATCCCCCATTACGTGCTGGTTGAATCCAAACACCCGGCGTGCGCTGGTCAGTGCCACCAACTCGACCTCGCGGGTCTGACCGGGCTCAAAGCGCACGGCTGTCCCTGCGGCGATGTTCAGGCGGAAGCCCCGGGCCGCCGTGCGGTCGAAATCAAGCGCCGGATTGGTTTCGGCGAAATGATAGTGACTGCCGACCTGAATCGGACGGTCGCCGGTATTGGCGACACTCAGGCTCTGTGTCTCTAGGCCCTCGTTAAGCTCAATCTCACCGTCGGCGAGAAGGTATTCTCCGGGGATCATGGGTCGGGTTCCTCGTCTGGGCTGGGCCGCGCGCTAGGGCGCGTCAGCGAATGGGGTTGTGGACGGTCACCAGCTTGGTGCCGTCGGGAAAGGTCGCCTCGACCTGGATCTCGCGAACCATTTCGGGAATGGCCTCCATCACCTGATCCCGGCGCAGCACCTCAGCACCAGCGCTCATCAGGTCGGCTACGCTGCGCCCGTCGCGCGCGCCCTCGACCACGAAGTCGGTGATCAGCGCGATGCTCTCCGGGTGGTTCAGCTTGACGCCGCGTTCCAGCCGTCCCCGCGCCACCATGGCGGCGAGGCTGACCAGCAGCTTATCCTTCTCGCGGGGGCTGAGTTTCATCGCCTCTGCTCCTCTCTCTTTCCTGTCTCAGATGCTCCACAGCACGGGAAGTTCGGCGCGGTAGCCGCCCATTTCCGCACGGAGGTGTTTCCAGATGTCGCCCAGCAAGCGCCGGAGTTCGTGCGCGGGGCTGCCGACGACGCGAACCACGCTGCATGGTCCCAGACAGGTCACGCCCATGCGCAGGCCCTCGCCCGCACGCGCCATGCGCTCATCCCATTCCGGCGTGCGCAGCAACTCGACCGCCCGCTCTGCCTCCGGCCCGGCATAGACCACAGTCGCAAAGGCCTCCGCCCCCGACAGCCCGAAGGCATCGCCCCGGCCGCGCGCGATGGCGGCTGCGCCCTCGAACCCGAAGCGGTCCATCCAAACCAGCTCGCCATCAATCTCCAGCCGCCACGCGTCGCTGAACGCGCCGTCGGCGAAATGCTCGCCCATGGCCAGACGCCCGAGCACAACCATGTCCCCGACCAGCGCGCGCGACTGCGCCGCCGTCTGGATCGAAAATCGCCGTTCTAGCCGCGCTTGGTCGAACAGGATGGTTTCCTGCGGCACCCATTCGAGCCAGCCACCCTCAACGAGGCGCAGCTCGAAGTCCTGCTCCGTCAGCGCGCCATTTGATCCGTAAATCTTCTCTGCTGCCTGTCCGACCATCTGCACGGCGGCGCCCGCCTGCACGTCGAGGCCGAAGCGCAACTGATCGCCGCCGACCAGCCCGCCCGACAGCGTGCTCGAAACCAGCGACAACGGCTCGCCTGGTGTGGTGCGCGGGGTGAAGATGCGGAACGGGTCGGAGAAATAGCGAGTATCAAGGTAGGAACGACCAGCCGCGCCTGCTGCGACGCTCAGTCTGGCACTGCCGCGCCCAAGCGTGCCTTCGGCCTTGCGCGCCGCCCCGACCGGTTTGGGTGGGGCTAAAGTTTCTAGGCTGGAGACTGCCACCTGGAACTCCCTGTCTTGCCTCTTTAATTGGCAGTAAAAGCTGGTGCGTCCAGTGCTGCACCCGCGGTTTTACCGCCGTTGGCTGTAATTTAGGCAATGCCGATCAAAGCAGTGGCAGAGGTGGGGCGAAGTCGGTGCAGGGCGGCCTTCGCCGCTTAGACTGCGCCGCTCAGACCTCACCGCGATAGGCCGCGATTTCGAAGGCCGAAACCGCCTCGGCAAAGGTGTCGATTTCCTGCTTCTTCGCTGCAACAAAGGCCCGACGGAAGGCTGCTCCGAAGGTGCGCTCAACGAAATCACTATTCTGAAACACGAGCAGGGCATCGGTCCAAGAGGTCGGCAATCTGGGCAGATCCTGCTGGTAGCTGTTCCCTGTGAACGGCGCGGGCGGCTCTGCCTTTGCCGCGATGCCTTCGAGCGCGGCTGCCAGCACGGCGGTCAGCACCAGATAGGGGTTGGCATCGGCGCCCGCGACGCGGTGTTCGAACCGCCGGGCGACCCCGGGTGAGGCCGGGATGCGTACAGCGGCTGTGCGGTTGTCGTGGCCCCAGGCCGCCATCGTCGGTGCGTGGGTGCCGTCCCGCAGCCTACGGAAGCTGTTCAGATGCGGCGCGAACAGCAGCGTGCTTTCGGCCATGCTCGACAGCAGCCCCGCAACAGCCGCACGAAGGGTGTCACCGCCCCACTCGCTGCCGTCGTCGAAGACGTTCCCGCCCTCGTCGTCGAGCATGGAAGCGTGCAGGTGAAACCCGCTACCCGCGTCTTCGCCGTAGGGCTTGGCCATGAAGGTTGCACCCAGACCATGCTTACGCGCCACGCCACGGACGATGAACTTGAACAGCGCGGCGTCGTCGGCGGCTTTCACGGGATCCGCACAGTGCAGCAGATTGACTTCGAACTGCCCCTGCCCGCACTCGGAAATAGCGGCGTCGGCGGGCACGTCCCAGGCCTCGCACGCCTGATACAGATCGTCGGTAAAGCCCTTTAGTGCTTCGAGCAGATCGATCGAATAGAGGCCAGCGTTGACCATGCGCTGGCTAGTGCGGGGCACCAGCGGCGGCTGCATCTCGGCGAGTTGCGGGTCGAACAGGTAGAATTCGAGCTCGGTGGCGCAAACCGGCGTCAGCCCGGCCTCAGCGCAGGCCCGGGCGACGGCCTGCAGCTGGCCACGGCTGTCGATTGGGCTCAGCGGGCCCTCGTGGGTGTACATCTGGCACGGCAGAAAGGCGACATCGTCCTCAACCCACGTCAGCGGCAGCGGGCCGCGTTCGGTTGGTTTCACCGAGCCATCGCGGTCGCCGGTTTCCAGCACCAGACCGCTGTCGATAGCGTCACGCCCGAAAATGTCGACGTGCAGGGTTGAGGCGGGCAGCTTCAGGTTGCCCTTGAATACTTTTTCGGTCGTGCTGGCAGGTAGGCGTTTGCCGCGAAACACGCCGTTGATATCAACAACTACGGGATAGAGTGCAGTCACGCGCCCCTCCGAACAAAACCAGGGGACGTCGGCCCCGATGAAGACCGCGCGACGTTAGACCAAAGTTTCGGCCGTGGAAACTCAGACCTGCCCCCGGATGGCGGGCGGAGGCTTTTGTGCAGACGCGAAGTGCTGTGGCTGGCATAAGCTCCCCATTGTTCCCGTTTCGTCGCGGACTACGGTTCGCCATTGTTGCCGCCCTTAGCTGCGCAACGCTCGTGCTGGCAACCGCGCCGCGCGCCGATAACCACCATTGGGACCAACTGACCTTCGAAGAGATCGACGCCGTCGCAGAAGTCGTACTTACGCAGGCTCAGGCTCTGTCACTGGCCAACAATCGTGAGTATTGCGGCTAAATCGCCTTCAACGCCGCCGACAAGCTGCAGTTCACTGGACCCATCCGCGGCGACATCGAGAGTTGCGAGCCACCCGTCGTCCCCGACAGCTGGGAGCTTATCGCCAGCTACCACACCCACGGCGCGCTGGAATCCACCGAGCCGGATGCGAACTTCGAACTGCCGAGCAGCGACGATCTGATCAGCGATAGCGAAGAGGGCGTGGATGGCTACCTCGCCACTACCGGCGGCCGGTTCTGGTTCATCGACACCGTTGATGAGCTGGTGATACTGCTCGGTGATACCGGCTACTTCGAGCCTGATCAGCTCTTTGTCGAGGACATCGAATGCCCGCTGCAGGCCGAATACAGCTGTGAGGAAATTTTTGTAATATAGGACGACGAGCTCGCCGCCTGCGAGCTGTGATCGTCCTTGAAAAACAAGGGGGCGACGCCAACCTGTAGCATCGCCCCCTCTTTTTGCGTCCGAAGACGGCTTACTTCAGCGCCGCGTCGGTGATGGCGTGGGTCCAAGCGCCTTCTGGTGCTGCGGAAATAACCGTGTCACCGCCAGCGAGCAGTGTCGCAACCGTACGCTCGAAGTCAGCCGGGTCGAGGGCACCGTTGGAACCAGCCGTCAGCTTGGCGACTTCGCCCATCATACGGAACTGGTCTTCATAGGTTGCAGTACCAGTGTCATCATTTTCAAGAATGATCTCGACAGCTTCCTCAACGTTAGCTTCCGCATACTTCCAGCCCTCCATGGACGCTGAAACAAACCGGGTTAGCCGATCAGCAAATGCAGGATCGCTCAGGTTATCTTCCAGCACGTAAAGACCGTCTTCGAGTGTTGCTACTCCCTGATCTTCGTACTTGAAGACGATCAGCTCTTCAGCGCTCAGGCCGCCGTCGATCACCTGCCAGTATTCGTTATAGGTCATGGTCGACACACAGTCCGCCTGGCCGTTAAAGATTGGGTCAACGTTGAAACCCTGCTGCAGCACAGTCACACCGTTGTCACCCCCATCGGTGCCCAGACCCAGTTGGGACATCCAACTCAGGAACGGGAACTCGTTACCGAAGAACCATACACCGAGCGTCTTCCCGGCCAGATCATCGGTCGAGGCAATGCCGGAATCGCGGCGGCAGGTCAGCATCATGCCAGAAGACTTGAAGGGCTGCGCTACGTTGACCACGGGAAGACCATTTTCCCGAGCAGAGAGCGCGGATGGCATCCAGTTGACCATGATATCAGCACCGCCACCCGCGAGGATCTGTGGGGGTGCGATGTCTGGACCGCCCGGCTTGATCGTAACGTCCAGACCAACGGCATCGTAGAAGCCTTTGTCCTTGGCCACGTAGTAACCGGCAAACTGAGCCTGCGTTACCCATTGAAGTTGGATCGTAAATTTATCCTGCGCGTGGGCCACGGTGGCCGAAAGCGAGGCTGCAGCTGCAAGAGCTGCTAAGAGTACTTTTTTCATCTTCTCTCTCCTGTTGTTCTCTGGTCACCGTCTCTGCGAGGGGTGCCAGAAGGTTAGACTGCGTTCGACGATGAGCAGCAGTCCAAAAAATCCTGTGCCGGCAAGTGCTGCCACGATTATCTCTGCCCAAACGAGATCCAAAGACAGCGAACCAACACTGGTTTTTATCCGGAAGCCCATCCCGAAAGAGGGCGAACCGAAAAATTCAGCCACGATGGCCCCGATCAAGGCAAGCGGGGTGCAGACCTTGAGGCCATTGAGGATAAAGGGCATGGCTGCAGGCAGACGCAGCAGGCTGAGCTGCTGTACCGGCGTCGCGGCGTAGGTTTTGAACAGGTCGCGCTCTATGGCGCTGGTCGCCGCCAGCCCCTGCACGCTGTTCACCAGCATTGGGAAGAAGCACATTGACACGACGATCGCAGCCTTGGATTCCCAGCCAAAGCCAAACCACATTACCATAATCGGAGCCAGACCAACCACGGGCAGCGCGGCGACGAAATTCCCCAGCGGCAGCAAGCCACGGCGCAGGAAGTCGGAACGGCTGGCGAGAAAGGCGACAGACAGCGCCGCTGCGCAGCCCATGATGTAGCCCGTAAGCGCACCCTTGAGGATGGTCTGCGCAAAGTCTGCCCAAAGCATCGGTAGGCTGGTGAACAGCCGCGCCACCATTTCGGAAGGCTTGGGCAGAATCACGAAGGGTACATTCAGCCCAGTGACCACCAACTCGACCACCAACACCAGCGTTAGCCCGAAGATGATCGGCACCACAATCCGCGCCTTCCGCTCGGTCAGCCAGCGCGCGAGCATAACGTTCAGCGCCCAAAGACCGATCCAGACAACGATGCCAATGATCGCCAGGGTCATGACGATGCCTCCCCGGCATTCCGGAAGCCCAGCCGTCGATTGAGCGTACGTTCGAGCAGGCTGAAGGAGACCACCAGCAGCCCGGCAAGGATGGCGGCAGCAATCAAATTCGCCCACATCGGGATCGTCTCCGACCGGTAGGAGAACACCAGCAGGCGCGCACCTAAGCCCGCCCTTGCGCCCGATGGCAGCTCGGCGACAACCGCACCAACCAGCGCGGCCGCCAGCCCGATCTTCATCGCGGGGAACAAGAACGGCAACGCCGAGGGCAGGCGCAGCAACCAGAAGGTCTGAAACGCCGTTGCCGACCAGGTCTTCATCTGATCCTCCAGTATCGGTTCACTCGAGCGCAGACCTTTGGTCATGCCGATGACAATGGGGAAATAGCTCAGGTACATGGAAATCACGCCCTTGGGCATCAGCCCAGTGAACCCCAGCGGGGCCATCAGCACGATGATCATTGGTGCGATCGCGATTATCGGGATGGTCTGCGAGGTAATCACCCAAGGCATGACCGAAAAGTCCATGACTCGGGAGTAGACAATCGCCAATGACAGACTCACACCCAGCCCCAGCCCCAGTGCAAAGCCCAGCAGGGTCGACGAAAGCGTGACCCACGTGTGGTAGATCAACGAACGCTTGTAGCCCCGCCGCTTCTCTTTCCAGATCCAGGAAAAGGTCGCCTGCTTCTTCACTTCTGCCACGATCTGATGCGGCAGGGGCAGCTGCGGCTTCTTCTGCGACCAGGTATCGGCGACCAGCTCGCTGAAGGCTATTTCAACATCGTCCTTCGCCATCATGTAAGTGCGGGCGGAGTTCATTGGAATGGCCACCGCATACCAGATTGCGACGAGGGCCACCACAATAGTAACCACCGGCACAAAACTCTGCGACAGCCAGCGCATCATTCGTCCATGCCCTCTCGTAGGGCTGCGCGCACCTCAGCTGCAACATCGAGGAAGGCCGTGGTCTCACGCACGCCCAGCGGCCGGTCGGCAGGGAGTGGGTTGTCGATGATCTTCGATATACGCCCCGGCCGCGGTGACATCACCGCAATCTTGGTCGACAGGAACACGGCTTCCGGGATTGAGTGGGTGACGAACAGCACTGTTTTCCGGGTCGCCCGCCACAGCTCCAGCAGCTGCTCGTTCAGGCGATCGCGGACAATCTCGTCCAGCGCACCAAAGGGCTCGTCCATCAACAGCAGTTCCGCGTCAAACGCCAGCGCCCGCGCGATCGATGCACGCTGCTGCATACCCCCCGACAGCTGCCAGGGGAACTTGGTGCCAAAGCCATCGAGCTCTACCATTTTAAGCACGTCGGCTATACGCCCGGCGGCCTCGGCCCGATTCTGCCCCATAAGCGCCAGCGGCAGGAAGATATTGCCCTCCACTGTACGCCACGGCAACAGCCCGGGCTGCTGAAACACGTAGCCATAGGCGCGGGCCTGCCGCGCTTCTTCCGGTGCCTGCCCAGTTACCAGCACCGTGCCGCCCGTGGGCTGCTCAAGGTCGGCAACGACCCGCAGCAGCGTGGTCTTGCCACAGCCCGATGGGCCAATGAACGACACAAACTCTCCGGCTTCGATCGAAAGATCGACGCTCTTCAGGGCCTCGATATTGCCCGGATAGGTCAGCGACAAACCCTGCGCCGAAACGACACTCACTGATTAGATACCCGACGGGATGTTCATGGGATCGCGCTCAATCTTGCGCGGGGTGTTCAGCTCTTTCCACTTGGTCAGTGCAGTATTGACGGCTGCTTGCGACTTGCGCGGCACGAACCGTCCCCGACCCGGCTGGGGCTGGCTGTTCTTGCCGTGCGCCCAGACCACATCACCGCGGCTGAGGGTGAAGCGAGCCTGCGCCGAAACCTCAAAGCCTTCGAACACGTTGTAGTCGATGATCGACTTCTGCGTGGTGGCGGACACCGTCTTGGTGATGCTCGGGTCCCAGACCACGATATCCGCGTCCGCGCCTTCGACGATCGCGCCCTTCTGCGGGTAAATGTTGAGTATCTTGGCTATGTTGGTCGAGGTCACCGCGACAAACTCATTGGGGGTCAGCCGGCCGGTATCGACGCCCTTGGTCCAGAGCACGGACAAGCGCTCTTCGAGACCCCCGGTGCCGTTGGGGATGAACGGGAAGCCCTTCAGGCCCATGCGCTTCTGCTCGGTGCTGAAGGCGGCGTGGTCGGTGGCAACCACCTGCAGCGACCCGGCGGCCAGACCGGCCCACAGCCCGTCCTGATGATCCTTGGAGCGGAAGGGCGGCGACATCACCCGGCGGGCGGCGTAGTCCCAGTCCTTGTTGAAGTACTCGGTTTCATCCAACGTCAGATGCTGGATCAGCGGCTCGCCGTAGACGCGCATGCCCTTCTGCCGCGCGCGGCGGATGGCTTCGTGCAG
>PAPT01000004.1 GCA_002708995.1 Geminicoccus sp.
CGGGTTGCGCCCTCGACCGGTCTGAACCGGTGCAGGGCGTAGCGACCCTTGAACAGCTGCAGGTCGCCGGGTTCGAGGACGAGTGTGTGGACGCTGTCGCTCCGGTCGTCGAGTACGGTCTGCACGGCATCGTAGTGCTCGTCCTCGGCTGTGCGCAGGGCGGGGACGTACTCGAACTCACCCCCGGCCTCGCCGTTCTGGATCGCCAGCGTGACGGTGAAGTTGTTGGTGTCGAAGTGCCACGGAAAGCCCGCGCCTTTTTCGGTGAGGTTGATGATAACGTCTGCGAGAGGGTCGGCGTAGGGAAAGAACGCCTGCTGGCGCAGGGCAGTGCGGATGAAGTCGGCGAAGGACGGCCAGGCGTAGATCGCGCGCGGGGGGCTGTCCGCGCCAAAATTATCAGCGGGAACGAAGGCGTTGGAGCGGCCGTAAAACCGGCGCAGCGGGTGGCTCTCGGGCAGGTCGTCCCGGTCTTGGGTGAAGTAGGCATTGGTCCGGCCGAACGAGCGATGGGCCAGTGGCGCCACCCGGTCGGCTTCTTCAACCATGGCGGCGAGGATTTCGGGGCGGACGAAGCCCTTGAGCACGCCGCAACCAAAGGCATCGAGGTCGCCCTGTATGGCATCCAGCGCCGCGCGATGGCTCGCTGAACCCGGCTAATCGAGCGGGTAGCGGTCGAGGTCGACAAGGGCGCTGATATCGAGGGTCGAAGCTGGCGGCATGGCGATCTTTCCTCCCGTCAATCGCGGCTGCTTCTGCCCTTATCCCGGAAAACGGCAGGCGCGATCCAACACTGGTGCGACACTGGTGGCGTAGGCAGGCTATTTCAGCTGTTGGGTTCAGGAGAGGGCCTGTCAGGCGGGGACTTCGGCAGCGTCCTCGATGATCATCTGCACGTTGCGCCCGCCACGGTATTCATCGAGCGCCAGATGCCCGGCGACGTGAAGGGGGCGGTCGCTGCGGTGGAGCAGGGCGTTGCCCAGCGGGGTTTCGAATGCCCGGAAGGCAATCGAGCGGACCCGCGCCCCGTCCGAGCCTTCGAGTTGCACGGCGACGTGCTTTTCCCCGACGATGGTGGCGTTGGCGACGCGTGGCCGGGTCAGGGCAACGCGAGGGCGGGGGTTCCCCTGTCCGAAGGGTTCCATCCCCTTGAACACCTGCACGGTCTCGAAGGTGACGGCCGCGGGGGTCATGGCAACATCGAACTCCATGACGTCGGGGTCGGGGGCCTGGGCGAGGCGGACGGCGATTTCAGCCTCCATGAAGGCCACGAACTCGGGCCATTTTTCTTCGCTGACCGCGAGGCCAGCGGCCATGGCGTGCCCTCCGCCTTCGAGCAACAGTCCGCGTTCACGGGCTTCGAGGATCAGGCCGCCGAGATTAATGCCGGGGATCGACCGGCCCGAGCCCTTGCCAATGCCGTCTTCGAAGCTGACGACGATGGCGGGGCGTCGGTGATTGCCCTTCAGCCGGCCTGCGACCACACCGATGACACCGGGGTGCCAGCCTTCGCCACCGGCAATCAGGATCGGCGGGACCACGGCGCGGTTTTCCAGCGCAGCCCGCTTGGCCTGCTTCATCACCTCGGCCTCGACCGCGCGGCGTTCGACGTTGAGGTCGTCGAGCCGCTGGGCCAGTTCCTTGGCGCGCTCGGGGTCGTCGGTGGAGAGCAGGTCGGAACCGATCCAGCTTTCGCCCATGCGCGAGCCGGCGTTGATGCGCGGGCCGAGGTCGAAGCCGAAAACCTCCGGCGTCAGCAAGCCGTTGCGCCCGGTGATCTCGCGCAGCGCCTTCATGCCCGGGTTGGCCCAGCGCTCGAGGATCTTCAGGCCCTGGCTGACGTAGACGCGGTTGAGGCCGAGCAGGGGAACCACGTCGC
Source organism: Geminicoccus sp. (assembly GCA_002708995.1). GTDB lineage: Bacteria > Pseudomonadota > Alphaproteobacteria > UBA7985 > UBA7985 > UBA7985. The sequence goes on from PAPT01000004.1 coordinate 1,880, forward strand.
ACACCGTGCCCATGGCCACCACGTCCAGCATGCCCATCAGGTCCGGCGGGGTGATGCCGCGGTCTTCGTAGAAATTCATCTCCCGCAGCGCGCGGTTGACCGCGACCAGAAACAGGAAGGTCAGCCCACAGGCGGCAATGCTGCCGTGTTCGCTGGGGTCATCGAGGCGGTTGGGGTTCACCACGGCGACGGCCGGGGGCAGGACTTCCGGCGCCATATGGTGGTCGAGCACGATGACTTCGGCGCCGGCGGCGTTAGCAGCCTCGACCGCGTCGTTGGCCATGACCCCGCAGTCGAGGGTGATGATCAGGTTGGCGCCGTCGAGCGCGAGCTGGCGCATGCTCTCGACCTTGGGGCCGTAGCCTTCCTTGTGTCGGTCGGGGATATAGCAGCGCACTTCCTGCCCCAGCGCGCGGAAGAAGCGGCGGACCAGGGCCGAACTGGTGGCGCCGTCGACGTCGAAGTCGGCGAACAACGCGACGGATTCTTCGGTCAGGATCGCCGCCATGGTGCGCTCGATCGCGGTATCCATATCGAGCAGGTGCGAAGGGTCTGGCAGGACGTCGCGCAGGCGGGGTTCAAGAAAGTGCTGCACCCGCTCGGGGTCGACCGACCGAGAGGCCAGCACCCGCGCAACAGGGGCGGGCAGGCCGGTGCGGGAAGCAATCTCGGTGGCGACCTCATCGCTGGCTTTGCGCGAGACCCAGCGGTTGCCGGTGACCGAGCTGTGCACGCCCAAAAAGGCATCCTCGGCGCGAAAGCCCGTTGCGGTCAGCGCGCCGCCTTCGACTGCATCAGGGTCGGCCATCGACGAGACGGAGAGGGTCGGGTCTTGGTTCACTAGGGATTGTTCCTCGTCCCGGTGCTTGAAGCTGCGCCGGTTGTTTCAGCCTCTAGCTATGCCAGCGACCCAGCGTGGCTTCAACAGATTATGCGCCCCATGCATCCACAAAAAAGCCCCGATCCGAAGACCAGGGCTCTTCCTGATTTAGGCGGAAGTAGCGGCCCTAGTAGCGGTAGGGCTCAGGCTTAAACGGCCCTTCCGGGGTCACGCCGATGTAGGCGGCCTGCTCGCTGCTCAGCTTGGTCAGTTTGGCGCCGACCTTGGACAGGTGCAGGCTCGCAACCTTCTCATCGAGGTGCTTGGGCAGCACGTAGACCTGCCGCTCGTAGTTGTCGGCGTTGGTCCACAGTTCGATCTGCGCCAGCGTCTGATTGGTGAAGGAAGCTGACATCACGAACGATGGGTGACCGGTGGCGTTGCCAAGGTTCACCAGCCGACCTTCGGAGAGCAGGATGATGCGCTTTCCGTCTGGGAACTCGACCTCGTCGACCTGTGGCTTGACGTTGTGCCACTTGAAGTTCCGCAGTTCGGCGACCTGAATCTCGTTGTCGAAGTGGCCGATGTTGGCGACGATCGCCCGGTCGCGCATGTCGCGCATATGGTCTAGCGTGATGATATCGATGTTGCCGGTCGCGGTGACGAAGATGTCGCACTGGGATGCGGCTTCTTCCATGGTCACGACCTCGTAGCCTTCCATCGCGGCCTGCAGTGCGCAGATCGGATCAGCCTCGGTCACCATGACCCGGCAGCCGGCATTGCGCAGAGACGCAGCGGAGCCTTTGCCCACGTCACCGAAGCCGGCGACCACGGCGACCTTGCCCGCCATCATCACGTCGGTGCCGCGGCGCAGCGCATCGACCAGCGACTCCCGGCAGCCATAGAGGTTATCGAACTTGGACTTGGTCACGCTGTCGTTCACGTTGATCGCGGGGACCAGCAGCTTGTTGTCGCGCGCCATTTCGTAAAGGCGGTGCACGCCGGTGGTGGTCTCTTCGGAGATGCCGCGGACGTCGGCGAGCATCTCCGGGTATTTGTCGTGCATGATCTGGGTCAGGTCACCGCCATCATCGAGGATCATGTTCGGGGTCCAGCCGTAGGGGCCGGTAATGGTCTGCTCGATGCACCACCAGAATTCCTCTTCGGTCTCACCCTTCCAGGCGAAGACGGGGGTACCACAGGCGGCAACGGCGGCCGCCGCCTGATCCTGCGTCGAGTAAATGTTGCACGACGACCAGCGCACGGTCGCGCCCAGTGCTTCCAGCGTCTGGATCAGGACCGCCGTCTGGATGGTCATGTGCAGGCAACCGGCGATGCGCGCGCCGGCCAGCGGCTTGCTCTCACCGAATTCTTCGCGGAGCGCCATCAAGCCCGGCATCTCGGTTTCGGCGATAGCGATTTCTTTCATGCCCCAGTCGGCAAGGCCGATATCGGCAACTTTATAATCAACGGCGCTCATGTGTTTTCTCCAGCACGCTGTGTTCTGGCAGGGTTCATACCGGCTTTTTTTGCCGTGCGACAGAATTACATCGTCGCATCTCGCCTATGGCAGTCCTTCTCTTGAAGAAACCCTTGGCCGCGTTAAAACCCGGGTATCAGAGAAAATTAGGACAGGGATGGCTTTCATGGCCCTGAAACTCTTCGGTCGCAAAGATTCGGTTAACGTCCAGAAGGTGATGTGGCTTCTGGCTGAACTCAACCTCGACTATGAGCAGATTGAGAAGGGTGGCAAATTCGGCGGCCTCGATGAGCCCGCGTTTCTTGCCATGAACCCGGCTGGTCGCGTGCCGGTGCTGCTCGATGGTGACCACGCGGTCTTCGAATCCAATGCGATCCTGCGGTATCTCGCCACCACACAACTCGGCGGTGAGGCCTTCTACCCAGCCGATCCAGCGTTGCGGGGGATGATCGATGCCCACATGGACTTTGCGCTGGGCACGCTCTACCCGGATTTTGTCAGCCTGTTCATGGGGGTGGTCAAAACCGCGCCCACGAAGCGAAACGCCAAGACGATTGCGATTGCCGCCCGCCGGTTTCAGGGCAACATGCTGACGGTTGGCCAAATCCTTGGCGATGGCAACTGGTTGGTGGGTAACAGCATAACCCTTGCCGACATCGCCGTCGGCGCCTTCATGTTCCGTTTTTATGCCTTGCCCGTGATCAAGCGTCACAAGCAGGCGCGGGTGGAGGGCTGGACCAACAGACTTCTGAAACGCGAAGCCCACAAGACGACCATGGGTGTCAATTTCTCCCACATGTTTGTCGATTGAAGGCGGGCGGGCCCGGGCGGTCAGTCCGAGCCTGCTGCCTCAGTCTTTGCCGCGTCAAGGGCGGGAGCACAGCCTCGATTGGCATCGCTCCGGGGGCGATCAGCCCGGAATAGGAATGGTGTGTCGATCACCATGCGCCGATGCACGATGGGCCACGGCCGCAGCGGTTGCAGGTCGCAGTACCAGCCTTCCAGCGCCGCTTGTCCGCTGGCCTGATCGGCGGTCAGGACCAGCAGGGGGCCTTGTGCCCGGCTATTCCCGCCCGAAGGCGCGTGTGCGAACAACTGGAACTGATGCGGTCTGGGATCGTCGCCCACCGAAGCGCTGACTTCATTCTGGTGAAAGGCCAGCTGGCTGGCGAGCAGGTAGTAGTTGCCGACGACGCGGTGGTCGGGAAACTCGGCGTCACGGTAGGCGACAAGGTCGCTGATGGCGGCCTGCCAGCCATAGATATCGCGCGCGTTGGACAGCATCCAACGCGGCTCGCGCAGCAGCAGCGGGATCAGGACAACGAGGCACAGCACGACCGAGGCGGTCAGCGACAGGCCAAGACTGACCAAGGCCGCCGGTCGGGGGCGGCGGTTTGAGGGCCAGCGCAGCGCCGCTAGCGCGCTCAGGACCAGTGCGCTGGGCAGCAGCCAGTTCAGCAGCACCTCCCGCGCCAAGCTCAGGCCGAGGATGAACAGCGCGGGCAGGGCGATGAACAGCAAGAGCCCCAAACTGGAGAGCTTGGTCAGCTTGGCGAGCCCGACGGTCCTATCTGTGTCCCAACGCGCTGGCCATAGCCACAGCAGGGCTGCCGCCGGGCCGGTGAGGATAATCAGCGCCAGCAGCACCAGCACAGCCCGGCCAAGCCGCTCCCCCGCAGCATCGGGTTCCGGGGCGAGGTGCTCGGCGCCTACGTGCCGGAAGGTGACCCAACCGTGGTTGGCGTTCCACAACACAAACAGCGCCGCTGTGGCCATAATCATCAGGGCGGCGAGCCAAGGTCCCGGCCGACGCAATTGCGCCCGGCCCGAAGGCCCAAGCAGGAAGGCCAGCCCAAAGGCCGCAATCCACAGCGCTGCCGATACCTTGGCGCAAAAGGCGAGCGCCAGCGCCGCCCCGGTAGCCAGCCACAGCAGCAGCGACCCACGCTGCAGGGCGCGGGTGCCAAGCAGCAGGCCGAGGCTCAGGAAGGTCATCATCACCGCGTCGTGCACGTAAAACAGCCCCAGCCCCCAAAGCCCGGGACTGGTGAGCAGCAGCATCCCAAGGCCGGTGCTGGTCGCCCGTACCCGAGCCGCATCGACCTGCCCGCGCTCATCGGTCTGTGCTGCGAGGTCGAGCGCGAGGCGGGCCAGAAACACGCTGGTCAGCAGCGTCAGCCCGCCCGAGACCAGCCGCAGCACCCAAGCCTGATCGCCGAGCACGCTGACAAAGGGCCAGAGCAGCCAGCCGACGAGGAAGGGTTGATCGTAGTAGCCATAGTCCAGACGCTGGCTCCACGCCCAGTAATAGGCCTCGTCGTGGATCGGCCCGGTGCCAAGCATGAGCCCGAAGCGGACCAGCGCCATGATGACCAAAGTCAGCCAAAGCATGGGCGGTAAGCCCCAGACGGTGCTGTTCTGAATATCGGCTCCCAGCGCTGGCATGGCTTAGGCGCTGGCTTCGTCGATACGCCGCTGCATGCGCTGCAACAGTAAGGCGCGCTGGGGGGGCATGGTCCAGTTGTGGACGTTGAACACCCGACGCTCGAGGAAGTAACCGGACAACCGCAGTCCGGCGAGGATATCGGCGTCGCCGGCGCTTTTCCCGCCGAGCAGGAAGCCGGGCAGTGGCAACAGCCTGTCGAGATATGGCTCGGCGGCGGTGGCAGAGACCGCGCGCCCGGTGCGGGGTGAGACGTGGGTGAGGTTGTCGCTCTCGCCGGTGACCGCGCAGGACGACAGGTCCAGACCGAAGCCCAGCACTTCAAGCAGGCCCAACTCGATCCGCACCAGCAGCGGCGCCCAGTGCGACTCGCTGATCTGGTCCAGCCACAGATTCAGGGCAGCGAACAGCCCCGGCGCCGGCTCGCGCTCGGGCAGGGCGGTGTCGATCAGCGCGCACAGGCTGGCCAGCCCGGCGAGGCGGTCGGCGTCGTGCATGATCCCGGCGGCCGGAGCGTTGATCAGGTCGGTGCGATAGCTGCCCAGATGCTCGTTCAAGCGCGCGGCCCAGGAGAAGTCGAGCCGGTTGCCGATTTCATAGTCGACCCGGTTGCGCTTGGAGCCGCCGCCGTGAACCAGTCCGGCGTGCAGGCCCAGCTCTTCGGTCAGGGCGTGGACCACCAGATCGCCTTCGCCGAAGGGACGGGCCGACAGAACAACACCCGGCATGCGCCATTCAACCATGGTTCTCTCTCAATGCCTGACCCCGCCACATTGCCGGGAGCTCTGGGCTTTTGTCGATGCCATCGCCACATTGTGCAGCGAAATGTGCTGCTGGCCCGAGATTAGGGCGCGGCTGTTCCGGTCTGTTCTCATAAGTGAGTCTTCTGAGTCACAGGGCGCTGATATGGTGCAAAAATGACGCATAATCTCGCTTGCGCCCGTGTCGTTTGTTGACGTATCTCTAGGCTACAGTTCCGGGGTGTTGAGACAAAAGACCAAAGAAAAATTTTATAATTGGTTTATTTTCAATGCGTAACCGCCTTCCTGTCTGCTGTATTTGGGGTGCGAGCAGGAAACTTCAATGTGGCCCGGGCTGTTTTGAGGATGTGGCCGTCTCCGGCGGCTTCATCCAGCACAAACCGGGCAGCATTTTGCCCTAAACAATGGATGGAACGCAGAAGGCCAATGTTTTTCAAGGTTGGAAGCCGGCACATTCAAATCGGGCGTTTAATGGCCCGTACGCGGCAAGGGAAGGGCGGTCAAGTCTGATCGTGCTCTCATTGATTTTGTGAGGCTGCCGTCGGGCCGGGTCTTTCTGGCTGGTCGGCAGCTTCCACGAACTGAGATTTTCCCCTCATCTGTCCTGAAAATGCCGTTTTGATTACGCGCCAAAGTGGCCTAAGAAGGGACAAAATCGTTCCAAGAATTATGAAAGGCGTGTCTGCATGACCGCAGCATCGCAGAACAGGAGCCGGGGTACCGCAGCGCCCAATGCCGCAAGTCAGGCTCTGGGCAGCGCACAGGTCGGTTTCTGGGCCATTCTGGTGACCTCCGTGTTCACCAACCTCCTTCTGCTCGTCAGCCCGATTTTCATGCTGCAAGTCTACGACCGCGTGATCCCCTCGCAGTCTGAAGACACGCTCTACGCGCTCATGGGCATCGCCATCGCGCTGATCGCCTTGCTGGCTATGCTAGAAGCGGCGCGCTCGCGCATCCTTGCCAACGTCGGCCGCTACGTGGACCGCGAGCTGTCGGGGCAGGTGTTCGGCTCGCTGTTTCGCGTGCGGGCTGCCTTTGGTGCCCGCCCGGGCGATGCTGGAACCCAGCCGCTGCGCGACCTTGACCAGCTGCGGAACTTTCTGAGCAGCAACTCGGTGCTGGCCTTTTTCGACGCGCCGTTCGCGCCCTTCTTTATCGGTATTCTTTGGTTCCTGCACCCGTGGTTATTCTGGATGTCGTTCGTCGGCGCCATCGTAATCTTTGCCCTGGCGCTGATCGCCGAGCTCTCGACCCGGGGCCTGTTCCGCGAGGCAGGGCGGTTCGGGGTACAGGCGAATTCGTTCTCCGAAAGCTCGCTGAAAAACGCCGGATCCCTCGAAGCCATGGGCATGCTGACCCGGCTGCTGACGCGCTGGATGAACAAGCACGACCCCTCGGTCTATTTCTCCTCGCGCGCGGTCAGCCGTTTGGGCGCTATTCAGGGTATGACCAAGTCGATCCGACTGGGGCTGCAGATCGGGGTGCTGGGCATCGGTGCCTATCTGGCCATCCAGCCTGGTTCGACCTTTACTGCCGGGATGATGATCGCCGGCTCAATAATCATGGGACGCGGTCTGGCGCCGGTAGAGCAGGCCATTGGCGCCTGGCGCGGCGCTATTCAGGCGCGGCAGTCCTACAAGCGGCTAGTCGGCCTGCTCGAAGACGTGCCCAAGCGCGCCGAAGCCATGGAGCTGCCCCAGCCCAAGGCCTCGCTGATAGTCCGCGATCTGGTCGCCCAGCCGCCGGGCACCCAGAAGCCCGTGATCCGGGGGCTGTCGCTTGATGTCCAGCCTGGCGAGTTCATGTGTATCCTCGGCCCCTCCGGAGTCGGAAAATCGACGCTGGTGCAGTGCATCACCGGGGTCTGGCCTGCCCGGGGCGGCACGGTCCGGCTCGACAACATTGACGTCTACACCTGGAACTCAGCCGACCGGGGCAAGTATCTGGGCTACCTACCGCAGTCCATCGACCTGTTCGACGGCAACGTCGCCGAGAACATCTCACGCTTCGAGGAGATCGATAGCCAGAAGGTGGTCGCCGCCGCGCAGCAGGCACACTGCCACTCGCTGATCCTCAACCTGCCGCGGGGCTACGAAACCCCGCTGGGTGAAAGCGGGGCGGGGCTGTCCGGTGGCCAGCGTCAGCGCCTCGGGCTGGCCCGAGCGATGTACAACGACCCCGTTCTGGTGGTGCTCGACGAGCCAAACTCGAACCTCGATCAGGAGGGTGAGGAAGCGCTTGCGCGCTCGATCCTCGGCCTGAAGCAGCGCAACGCGGCGGTCATCGCCGTCACCCACAACCGCAATCTGGTAGGCATTGCCGACAAGCTGTGCATCATGCGCCCGGATCGGGCCATCGTCGGCCCCAAGGCCGTGGTGCTGGAAGCGATCAAGAAAGAGCAGGGCGAGGCCAATGCCACCAAACAGAAGCAGGCCGAGGCCGACGCCGTCGGCCGTGCCGCTGCGGGACAGGTTCCGACGCCGAAGACCGAGCAAATGGGAGACCCGGCCGCCGACAGCCCTGCAGAAGTAGAGGGTGACGCCCAATGAGCAACACCGGGAAAAACCGGCTGGAAACCGGCGCCGCGGCTGAAGACAAGCCAGCGGCAGAAACCGCGGAAGCTACCGCAACCGCCGCAACCGCCGCAACCGCGACCAACGCGACCAGTGGCGCCGGCGGGCAGACGGCCAGTCACGAGCCGCTGGTGACAGGCCGCGCCAGCGCCGAGCAGCGCGCGCTGGAGGCGATTTACCTGCCTGCCAGAACACAGGACAAGTCCGAGCTCGAGCTGATCGAAAAGTCTGAAGGGCCGATCACCATCGTCCGCGACCGGACGGTGATCTTCGCCTTCCTCGCGCTGTTTATCGGCTTTGGCGGGTTCATGACATGGGCCTCGACCGTGAAGCTGTCCCAGGGTGTATTCGCGCAGGGACAGGTCGCCGTCGACAGCCAGCGCAAGACCGTGCAGCACCTTGAAGGCGGCATCATCGAGAGCATTTTCGTTCGTGAGGGCGATATGGTCGAATTCGGGCAGCAGTTGATTGTGCTGCAGGACGTGCAGTCACGCTCGCGCCAGGACCAGATGATTAAGCGATTGGGTGTGCTCTCGGCAACCCTCGACCGCCTGAAGGCCGAGCAGGTCGAGGATGGCAATCTCGTGTTCAACAGCCTGACTGACCTCGGGCTTTCGGCGGCGGATGAGAAAGAGGTTCTGCAGCAACAGCAAACGCTTTATCTCGACCGTCTCGACCAGCTCTCGGGCGCCAAGCAGATGCTGATCACCCGCATCGCGCGCTTCGAGGAAGATATTTCCGGGCGGCTGGCGCAGATCCGCGCGCTGGAAGCCCAGCGCGCGATCAACGAGGAAGAATTGCGGAATCTCCGTGGTCTGCTGGCGGACAATCTGACCCAGCGCGATAAGGTTGTGGCCAAAGAGCTTTCGCTGAGCGAAACCGACTTCCAGATCGCCCAGCAGCGCTCGGCCATCGGTCAACTCAATGTCCAGATCGAAGAAGCCAAGGCTGAATCGCTGCAACTCGACCGCGACCGCCGCCGCGAAATCTCCGAAGAGATCGCCAAGACCCAGAACGCCATTCTGGAGATCGAAGAAGAGCTGCTCGGGCTGCGCGATGTCGTCTCCCGGACACAAATCACCGCGCCGCAGAAGGGGCGGGTGCTGAACCTGTCGTTTGCGACCGTGGGCGGGGTGATCCCGCCCTCTGAGCCGATCATGCAGATCGTCCCTGATGGCGACGAGCTCGTGGTCGAAGCCCAGCTGCGCACCATCGACCGGGATTCGATCAGCAAGGGTGCCGAGGTCAATGCCCGGTTCACGGCTTTCCCGACCCGGTCGACACCGGAGCTGATCGGTCTGGTTGACAGTATTTCCGCCGACGTGGTCACCGACCCGAATTCGGGTACTCCGTACTACAATCTCCGCGTGATCTTCGCGCCCGAGGAGTACGCGCGGCTGAACGCGGCACTGGCCGAGCAGGCGCGGACCAATGACTCGCGCCGGACGCTGTCGCTGACGCCGGGGATGCCGGTCGACATCTTCGTGGACAACGGGGAGCCCAAACGCCCCATCGAAATCTTCTTCGAACCGCTCGAGGAAGTTCTCGACCGAGCCCTGAGGGGGAGCTGATCCCATGGCCTTGACGATCGTGGAAGCCGACATCCGAGGGCGACTGGCCCGGTTAGCTGCGGCTGCCGTCCTAAGCGCGGCGGTGCTTGCTGCACCCAGAGTGGCCGGGGCGCAGACGGCGGTTCAGTCAAGCAGGCAGGGTGACTACCCGGTGGCAACGGCGATTGCCGACGCGCTGGGCCGTGATGCCCGCGTCGGGGCTGCACTGGCCGAGGCCGAGGGCGCGCGCTACACGATCGACCAGGCCAAGGCCGAACGCTATCCCACAATACGTTCCGTCACGGATCTCTCGGGCAACCCGATCTCAGGCGACAGCACGCAAGTGCTGGGCGTCGCCGTCGAACAGCCCCTGCTTGACTGGGGCAAGACCCGGGCGGAGGTGCAGGCCGCCCGCAGGCTCGCCGAAGCGCAGATGACGTTGGTTGACTCCCAGCGCCTCGACATCGCCGAGGAGGTGGCCGAAGCCTATCTGACGCTGGTGCGGGAACAGGACCTGCTCGATATTCTCCGCCGCCAGCTCGCAGACCTGCAGGAGCAGGTCGGCGGCATGCAGGCACAGGTCAACGCCGGGGTCGCGACGCGTGTGGATCTGCGCAAGGTCGAGACTGAGATCTCCCTGACCCGGTCGGAGATCGCCCGCGCCGAGTATCAGGTCATCCGCGCGCAGCAGCAGCTTCTGCGCCTGACCGGGACGCAGCGCACCGGCGGCGTGACCCAGATCCAGATCGAATCCTTCTACCTGTCCTTCCGCGCAACCTCGCTGGAAGAGGCCACCACCCGCGCACAGATCAACCACCCCGACATCATTGCCTTCGCCCAGCGCCTTGCGGGCAAGCAGGCAGAGGTCAAGGCCGCGCAGCGGGGCCGCTTCCCGGGCATCAACCTGCGCGGTCAGCTTGCAGGCGGCTGGCGCAATGGCTCCTTTGGCGACGAATCTGGGGTGTCGCTGACCCTGTCGGCGCCGCTCTATCAGGGGAACCGGCTGTTTGCCGGTCAGCGCCGGGTCGAGGAAGAGCTCAAGGCCCTGCAGCAGGAATACATCTTCGAGCTCGAACGTCTGGTCGAGAACGTTACCTTCGGCTGGAACAACATTGTGTCACTAGAGCGCTCGGTGGGGCAGTTGCAGCAGCAGGTGCGCCAGAACCAGTCGCGCGTGGCCGACGTGGAAGAGGAACGCCGCGCGGGCCTCGCCACCACCAGCGACGTGATCGACGCCAAGAAGGCCTGGTTCCGCAGTCAGGAGTTGGTGGTCGAAGAGACCAGCCGCCTCAACGAAGCGCGGATGCTCAATCTGCTCAACATGGGAACCGTGCAGTAGCTGTGGCGTGCTGTCGCGCGCAGGCTGAGCCATAGCGCCGCACCTGAACGGGCCATGCCCGCGCATAATCTATGGCAACCCTCTGAAGGGGGCCAAAATCACGTTTTTCAGCAATAATATTGCGCGGTGCGGCAACAAGACCGCGCCGGCGTGGCTTGCTCGCACGCATTTCGCGAACATAGTTTTCTGCATGGCTGTTAAACGAGTCAAATCTGGCGAAAGTGTGCTAGAGAAGTCGAAATAGGTCAGCAATGCAGACGTATTTTTTGGGTCTCCCTGCCGTGGATGGGGGGGCCCATTCGCGTCTTAACAGGGAGAAGCAATTTGAAGACAGGTGTTCCAGCTTCCGAGTCCATCAGCCTGCTCGATTTCGCCGAGGATCACTCCAGCTGCGGTGTCGGTTTTCTGACCCGCAAAGGCGGTGACTTCTCGCACGATATTATCGAGAAGGTGCACGAAGCCCTGTGCGCGGTCCCTCACCGGGGCGGCATGGGTGCAGACGGCACAGGCGATGGTGCCGGGATCTGCGTGGATCTGTCGCCAAAGTTCTTCGAGAAGGTGACGGGGGAGGCCGGGCTCGCTTTTGGCAAGTTTGCCGTTGGTAACTTCTTCCTGCCCGCACGCACCGATATGCATGATGAAGCCATCGGCATCATCGACCGTGCGCTGAAGCACTACGACTTTCACGTCATCGGTCAGCGCCGTGTGCCGGTGAACAACGAGGCTCTGCGCGAGACTTCGGTGCAGGCACAGCTGGACATGCACCAGTGGATCTTCGTCCCCGATGACACCAGCCTGAGCGCGCGGCAGATCGACCAGGCCGCCTACGACATCCTGCTGGAGATCGAGGAGCAGGCCTACACCCGTGAAGACCTCGCCCGGTTCTATCCGGTCTCGCTGTCGTCCAAGACCCAGGTGCTCAAGGGGCAACTGAATTCGTGGGAAGTCATCCCTTACTTCCTCGACCTGCAGGACAGCGACTACGAGGCCCGCTCGCTGTTCTTCCACACCCGGTTTTCCACCAACACCGACAGCCAGCCCGCCATGGCCCAGCCTTTCCGGCAGATGGCCCACAACGGCGAGCTGAACACGGACAAGAAGAACCGCCTATCCGAAGACGCCATCGCCCGCACCAAGAACCGTCGCATCCACTCGCCGGTCGGTCAGTCGGACTCGGCGCGTCTTGACCAGACCTTGTCCCGCCGCATCCACGAAGACGAGCTGGACATGATCGAGGCCGTGATCGCGATGATGCCGCCGGCGTGGGAGAACGATCCGTCGATCCCGCAGCACGTGCGCGACATGCTCGAATACTTCTCGCTCTACGAGGAAAAGAACGACGGCCCTGCGGCGGTGATTTTCGGCGACGGTGAGGTCGTTGGCGCCAGGCTCGACCGTCTAGGTCTGCGCCCGCTGCGCTCAATCGAGACCGATGAATATCTCTGCGCCATGTCCGAAGCCGGGCAGATCGACTTTCCGTCTGCCAAGGTGGTCGCGCGCGGCCGGGTCGAATCCGGCGGTACGCTCTACTACGACCACAACCGCGGTCGCTCCTTCAACACTATGGAGACGCTTGAAGACCTCGCCAGCCGCAAGAACTACCGCACGCTGCTGGAGGCTGCGCGGATCAACCTCGACGACCTGCCGGTGCCGACGGTGACTGAGGCGGCGCTGGATGACAGCCTGAACCCCTACCAGCGCTTTGTCGCCTACAGCCTCAATCAGGAGAGCCTGAAGCTGCTCATGGACCCCATGTTGCAAAGCGGCGCCGAGAAGGTCTCGGCCATGGGCTATGGGTACGCCATCAACGCGCTGTCGGACGAAGAAGGCGGGATGGCGAAGTATTTCAGCCAGCGGTTTGCGCAGGTTACCAACCCGCCGCTTGATTCGATCCGTGAGGCCGATGGCATGACCCTGCGGGTAGCTCTGGGCGCCCGGCCGATGTTCTCTGCCGCTGCGACAACGCAGATCGTGATCCCGTCGCCGGTGCTGACCCCGCGCGCGCTGGCCCAGCTGGAGGCACAGGCACAGGCACCGGTTGCCCGTTTCGAGATGCTCTACGACCACGGCCCTAAGGTCGACAGCGATGCGCTGGAGGGCGCGCTGTCCCGCCTCTGCAATGCGGTGGCTGAGCGGGTGCGCGAGCACGGCGGCCTGATCGTTATTTCTGACCGTGGGATCAGTAAGACCCGTGCGGCACTGCCGCTGATCCTGACGGTTGCGGCGCTGAACCAGCGGCTGATCATCGAGGGTCTTCGGTTCCGCGGTTCGATCATCGTGGAAAGCGGCCAGATGGCGTCTTCGCACCACGTCTCGACGGCGCTGGGCTTTGGCGCGTCGGCAGTGATGCCGCTTTCGGTCATCGCCCGGGCGCAGGATAAGCACGGCTCAGCGGAGGAGCAGGACGCGGCGATCCGCAAGTTCGTCAAGGCCTGCGAAAAGGCGCTGATGAAGACCATGGGCAAGGTCGGTTTGTGTACCGCCGAGTCCTACATCGGCGGCGAGTTCTTCGAGCCCAACTTCTTTGATACCAATTCCGGCAAGCTGGCCGAATTCTTCCCCAACATGCACTCGCCGGTCGGCGGGGTCGGCTTTGAAACCGTGATCAAGAGCGCCTTTGACTGGCACAGCCACGCGCTGGGTGTCAGCGAAGAGGGCGATATCCCGCTGCTGGGGCTGTTCAAGGAGCGCAACGACGGCGCCGGCCATTCCTATGGTCTGGCGGCGGTGCGCGGTTTTGAAGACCTGACCGCCGAGCCGATCCGGCTGGCCTCGAAGGGCAAGGCTGAGAGCCGGGCCAACGATCTGGACATCAGCGATGAAGACATGTCGCTGAGCACCGTCAGCCGCCTGTTCGATGCCTTTGGCGTCGACGACCGCGCCTACGTTGACACCAGCTTCGACGTGCGCAGCGCCGAAGAGGTCAACGGCTTTGAGATGACCCCGGGCTACCGCGCCTTCATCGAGATGATGGACAAGGAGCGCGCGCGCCGTCCGGCCGCACTGCGCGACGTGCTGGCGTTACCGGCCGACCTAAGCGACTGCGCCACCGACGCCGATATTCTGGCGCGGCTGGAGGCTTTCGACACGGTCGGCAACATCAACATCGCCGTGCAGGGCGTGGAGGCCGAGCGGTTGGCGGCGGCGGTTGCCGGCACCGCCTTCGAAGGCAAGGCGGTTGCGGTGGCAGACCCGTTGGCGCTGGCGCAGGTCCAGCCGGCGGACAAAATCTGCCGGTCGTTTGCCGGCGGGGCCATGTCCCACGGTGCCCTTGTCGCCGCCGCGCACGAGGCGGTTGCCCACGGCATCAACATGGTCGGCGGGTTCTCCAACTCCGGCGAGGGCGGAGAGCACTTCACCCGCTACGGCACCATTCGTGCCAGCCGGATCAAGCAGATCGCGTCCGGTCGCTTCGGGGTCTGGACCGGCTATCTGGCCGACCCGAACCTCGAAGAGCTGGAGATCAAGATCGCCCAGGGCGCCAAGCCCGGCGAGGGCGGTCAGCTGCCTGGCCAGAAGGTGACCGTCGAGATCGCCGCTGCCCGCGGCGGCACCCCGGGGGTCGAGTTGGTGTCACCGCCGCCACATCACGATACCTATTCGATCGAAGACCTCGCCCAGCTGATCCACGACTGCAAGGCCGCGCGGGTGCGGGTGATCGTCAAGCTGGTCTCCTCCGAGGGCATCGGCACCATCGCCGTCGGCGTGGCCAAGGCCGGGGCTGATATCATCAACATCGCCGGGAACACCGGCGGGACCGGCGCTGCGCAGGTAACGTCGCTGAAGAACACCGGCCGCGCGGCTGAAATTGGCCTCGCCGAGGTGCATCAGGCGCTGTGCCGCACCGGCCTGCGCCAGAAGGTGACCCTGCGCTGCTCGGGCGCCCACCAGACCGGCTCTGATGTCGTCAAGTCCGCACTGCTGGGTGGTGACAGCTTCGAGTTCGGGACAACGGCGCTGATGATGCTCAAGTGTGTCATGGCCAAGAACTGTAACGTCAAGTGCCCGGCAGGTCTGACCACCAATGCTGAAGCCTTCGAAGGCGATCCGCGCGCGCTGGCCCAGTATCTGATCAACGTCGCGCACGAAGTGCGGGACATTCTGGCGGCGCTGGGGCTGAAATCCCTGCGCGAGGCCCGTGGCCGCACCGACCTGCTGCAGCTGCTCGCCCACCAGAACCAGGTCGGGCAGATGGACATGCACCGCATGCTGGCGGTGTTGCCGGAGCGGCCGATCGCCGTGCCGGTCTATCTGGAGGCGAACTTCACCGTCGATGATGCGCTGCTCGAAGAGATCCGGCCGGCGCTGCTGGACCCGGCTGCGACCGGCATCGAGGTCGATTACGCACCCCGGCTCTCGAACCGCAACAAGACCACCGGTGGCCAGCTTGCCATCGATGTCGAGCGCATCCTGCAGTACGAGATGACGGCTGAGACCGCCGAGGCCTCGCCGATCATCAACATCGATGACCGCGGCCGCCGGACGCTCAAGCCCGAAGCCCTCACCGTGCGCCTCAGTGGCCCGGCGGGGCAGTCCTTCGGCGCCTTCTGTAACGCTGGTATGGTGTTGCACTTGCGCGGGACGGCCAATGACGGTTTAGGCAAGGGCCAGTCCGGGGGTATCATCGCCGTGGTCTCGCCCGGTGGCGGCACGCGTGAGAACGCGCTGATCGGTAACTTCGGCTTGTTCGGGGCGACCGGCGGACAGTTGTTCGTCGAGGGCAAAGCCGGGGATCGCTTTTGTGTGCGCAATTCCGGTGCGACCGCTGTGATCGAGGGTGTGGGGGACTTTGGTTGTGAGTACATGACCAACGGCGCCGTGCTCAACCTGGGCAGCTTCGGCTATGGCTTCTGCAACGGCATGTCCGGCGGGGTGGCCTACCAGTACGACCCCGAGGGCAAGCTGGATGACTTCTACTCCCGGGATTCGGTCAGCCTGACCCCGTTGTCGGCTGAGGACGCCCTCAGCGGTGAGCACCGGCTGGCTGCGCGCACCATGCTCGAGCGCCACGTTGCGCACACCAATTCCGAGCTGGGTTGTCGTATCCTGGAGAACTGGGAGGCCGAGGTCGCCCATTTTCGGTATGCCACGCCGCTGGCGCTGGAGGACTACCAGAACTACCAGCACATCGTCGCCGCGCGCTCGCGAAAGGATCTGGTCGACGAGCTGGCCTTTGCCATGGTCAGCCACCAGCTGACCAAGCTGAAGCGGGCCATCAAGGACCACGAGCCCATGCTTGGTGGTACGGTGCCGAACCCGCAGGCGGCCGATTTCGACCCCCAGCAGATGTACGAGCTGGTCAACACCTCGGCCGTGCTCGCCATCGCGCAGAACGTTGCCCGAGACCGGCTCGCCAAGACCATGGGGAGGGACGCCGTGGTTGCGGCGCTGTCCATGGACGTTGCGGTGCAGAAATTGATCCTGACCGAGGATTTCACCGTGCTCTCCAAGCTCTCGGCCTTCGCCAAGACCGCCCTGGCCTCGTACAGCGATGAAGAGCTGGCAGTGCTGATTTCTGACAAGCGGATGCGCGACTACAAGACGGCGCTGGATTTGCGCAACGTGCGCCTGCGCGATGGTTTCGGGACCTTCGCTTGGATTGCGCACCAGGACCGGCTCAACGCCGAGCGCATGGGCACGCTGCCGAGCCTCGATGAGTTGTTGGCCAAGGCGTCGAGCGCCGAAGTCGTCAAGTTGGCGTCTTGAGTTGGGGTGAAGCAATGATGCCGATAAAACCGATCCTGACCATTCCTGATTTCATGCCGCTGTCCGCCGAGCAGCGCGCCTGGCTACAGGGGTACTACGCCGGCATGGCCATGCAGGCTGAAATGTCCGTTGCCGCTGGCTCGGGCCTGTCTTCCTTCGCTGTCGATATTTTCATCGGCACCCAGACCGGCAATGCTGAAGGTCTGGCTGAAGACATGGCGATGACGCTGGGCCGGGCCGGGGCGCAGTCGCGCCTGCACCAGCTCGATGATGTCGAGATGGACGATCTGGCCGGTATGGAAAACGTGCTGGTCATCACCTCGACCTACGGCGAAGGCGAGATGCCGGACAACGCGCACCTGTTCTGGGAAGCGCTGGAGAGCGAGACCGCGCCGCGGCTGCAGGCGGTGAAGTTCTCCGTGCTGGCGCTGGGGGATACGGCCTACGACGAATTCTGTGCGGCCGGTAAGATGATCGACAAGCGCTTCGAGCAGCTGGGTGCGACGCGTCTGGCCGAGCGGGTTGACTGCGATGTCGACTACGAAGACCTCGCGGCGGGCTGGTCAGAGACGGTGATGGCGCAGTTTGCGCCGCTAATCGCTGAAGCCGCCCCGGCAGAGGGCGGGGCTGTTCCTGCGCCGGCAGGGGCTGCTAGCACCAAGTCCAAGTGGACGCGCAAGAACCCGTTCCCGACAGAGCTGAGCGTCAATCGGCGGCTGTCCGGGCCGAACTCGCAGAAGGATATCCGCCACTACGAGGTCGCACTCGTTGGTGAGGATACCCCGACCTATGAGGCCGGTGATGCCGTCAACGTGCTGCCGGTGAACGATCCGGCGCTGGTCGACCTGTGGCTCGACCGGCTGGGGATGAAGGCGGATAGCGCCGTGCCCGGGCACGACCAGCCGCTGGCTGACCTGCTGCTGCGCGACTGGGAGATTGTGACCCCGACCAAGGACTTCGTCGCCATGGTTGCCATGAAGTCCGGCGACAGGGAGCTGGCGCACGTGCTCGAGCACAACGACAAGGAAACGCTCGAAGACTTCCTGTGGAACAAAGATACGCTCGATCTGCTGATTGACTTTCCGCATATTTCACTGGATCTGAACGAGGTCGGGACCCTGTTACGGCCGCTGCAGCACCGGGCGTACTCGATTTCGTCATCGTCCAAGGTGCACCCGGACAGCGTGCATATGACTATCTCGACGGTGCGCTTCCGCGGCAACCGGCGCCTGCACCAGGGCGTGGCCTCGGGCTATCTGGCCGAGCGGGTGTCGGATGCGGATGCGTTGTCGGTGTTCATGTCGCCGAACAAGAACTTCCGCGTGCCTAAGCAGGGTGATGCCCCGATCATCATGGTTGGTCCGGGGACTGGCGTGGCGCCGTTCCGTGCCTTCCTGCAGGAGCGACAGGCGACGGGGGCGAGCGGTGAGAACTGGCTGTTCTTCGGTGACCAGACGCGGGCAGACGATTACATCTATTCGGACGAACTTGAGGCCATGCACGGGGATGGGCTGCTGAACCGGCTCGACCTCGCCTTCAGCCGGGATCAGGCCGACAAGGTCTACGTCCAGCACCGCATGATCGAGCACGGTAAGGCGCTGTTCGATTGGCTTGAGCGGGGCGCGCACTTCTATGTCTGCGGGGACGCGACGCGGATGGCGCGAGACGTCGACGAAGCGCTGCATCAGGTGATCGCCGAGCAGGGCGGCATGGATGAGGACGCAGCGCGCGATTACGTGAATGCGATGAAGAAGGCCAAGCGCTACGCCCGCGATGTTTACTGACCGCTGCGTGCGGCCTGACTGTTGCGCGTGGGAGGGCCGAGGGCCGAGCGCGCGACCTCTCAGTGGACACCCAACACGCTGCGCTTCGAGTGTCATTCCACCAAAAGCGTCCAACACGCTTAAAGGTGCAGCCGTTTTGAGCGCAGCGGGACAAAAATTGCGCGCTCGATTTGACGCCGCTTCGCGGCTTACAAATCTCCCCCGCGCAGTCAAACGGACACGCCAGGCTGCGCCTGCCGTGACGCCTTTACTCTGAAATTGCGCCGACTTGGCCCCGACCGCGCTTCGCGCGGGGGGGCCAAGCGCCGCGCAATTTTTTCTGGTTCCGGACTGCCACGATTTCCCAGCGTCTCGCCAGGCCCAACGCGAGGCCCGGTTTTGAGCCTTCCAAGACCGGCTTTGACCCCGCGCCGGAGCCTATAGACGACCCAACTGCGGCATGACCTCTTCAGCCACCGCGCCAAGGTCGCGCTCGCCATCGACCAGCAGGCAGTCCGGTTCACCCGCACCGGGTTGCTCGAAGGAAGCCAATTGCGAAGCCAGCAGCTCTGGCGGGAAGAAGGCGTGTGACCGCGTAGCGACCCGTTCCATCAGCCTGTCGGAACTGACGATGGGAAAGATGAACCGCAGCTCCGTGGGCATGGCTTCCCGCAGGAAGTCGCGATAGACCCGCCGCAGTGCCGAACAGGTTAGGACCAGACCCTCCACCCCCTCCCGACCCTCCGGACCCGCCAGGCCCCGGCTGGCAGCCTGCGCCAGCGCTTCAAGCCACGGCCAGCGGTCCGCGTCTGTCAGTGGCTCGCCGCGGCGCATCTTTTCAACGTTACCGACAGGGTGTAGATCGTCGCCTTCGATCATCGGCCAGCCGGTGCTAGCGGCGATCCGCGCCGCCAGCGAAGATTTGCCAGCGCCGGCGACGCCGCCGATGATCAGGAGGGTAGGGGTGTGGGAGATGGCGGTAACACCTGTGCTGGATCACCGTGACGGCCACGGAAAAGAATTCTCTTGGGAAACCAGCACTTTCGTGGTTAATGCGCAACACACGTCGCGCACCGAGCCGACGTTTCGGCAGTTTTCTTGAGTGATCCTTGCCCTATCGCCTCGGCGGGTTGCCCCGCCGGTTTACGAACCTCGGACCTCTCTGCCACGCCAAGCCGGTCAGACCAAACCGGCAAACCGAAAGCTTTGCTACCTTTGACGACCTTCCAGAGCCTTGAATTGAATGGCGCAGTCCTGCGCGGCGTTGAGCGCGCGGGTTACAGCGAGCCAACCCCGATTCAGGCGAAACTGATCCCGCAAGTTATGGCCGGACGCGATTGTATTGGCCTGTCCCAGACCGGCTCTGGCAAGACCGGCGCCTTCATCCTGCCGATCCTGCACAAGATCGCCGAGGAAGAGCAGAGCGCCGGCCCTGGCCACTGCTGTGGTCTGGTGGTCGCGCCAACGCGCGAACTGGCGATGCAGATCGTCGACAACGCCCGCGCCCTGTCGAAGTTTTCCATGGCGAAAATCGCACTGCTGATCGGCGGCACCGGCTACGGCCCGCAGATCAACGCTATGAAGCGCGGTGCTGATCTGGTGATCGCCACGCCCGGGCGCCTGATCGACCACCTCGACAGCGGCTATCTGAGCCTGCACCGCACCCACGTGATCGTGCTCGACGAAGCCGACCAGATGATGGACATGGGCTTCCTGCCGAGCATGCGGAAGGTCATGCAGGCCATGCCTGAAAAGCGCCAGACGCTGCTGCTGACCGCGACCATGCCCAAGCCGATCCGCAAGCTGGCCAGCGATTTTTTGCGCAAACCCGTTGAGATCGAGACCTCGCCGCAGTCCAAGCCGGTCGAACGCATCGAGCAGCACGTCTTCACCATCAAGTCGCGCGACCGCCGCCGCGCGCTGCTGGCGCTGGTCGAACAATACGGCATCAACCGCGGCATCGTTTTCACCCGGACCAAGCGCACGGCGGATTCGCTGGAAAAGCTGCTGCGGCAGGCCGGGATCAAGGCCCTTGCCCTCCACGGCGATAAGTCCAAGGGCGAGCGCAACCGGGCGCTGACGGCCTTTAAAAAGGCGGAAGTCCCGCTGCTGGTCGCCACCGACATCGCCGCGCGCGGGATCGACGTCGATTCTGTCGGCCACGTGATCAATTATGAGATGCCGCACGTTGCTGAAAGCTATGTTCACCGCGTTGGTCGCACGGCGCGGGCGGGAAAGGAAGGCGTGGCCCTGTCGCTCTGCGCCCCGGCCGAGCAACCCCTGCTGAAGGACATTCAGCGTCTCACAGGCCTGAAACTCCCCATGCAGCAGTTGCGACTTGATGGCGCAGAGCTGCCCGACAAGGACGCCTCGCCCGTGGCCGTTGACGCTGAAGGCGCCGGCCGGCAGGAAAAGCGGCTAAACCGGAAGCGGGGCAAGGCCGGAGCACCGGCCCAAGGGGCTGCCGATCGCCCGCGGGATGGCGTCCGACCTCCGAAAAAGTCGGCCTGGAATCCCATTCGTGCACGGGTCGAAGTCCCCGACTCCGCTGATTTAACGGCTCCCGATTTGAGTAAGCCGTTGAAAAAGAAAAAGAAAAGTGGCACTCGTAAGCCTAAGGTCGGAAACCACCGCAAGGGGCAGCCCCGATCGACGGGATTAAGCGAGGCCAAAGCAGGCCGCACGCCAGGGCGAAAGCCCCCGCGAAACGGTTCTTCCGGGAACCCGTCGGGCGGGAAAATGAGACACGAGGCGCGGGCGAAACGCGACTCACAAGGCAGGGCCAAAGGGCCAGGCGAAGCGGCAGCCTGAAGGGCTGCTGCTGTGTTTATGTTTATGAAGGAATACCCAAATGGAAACCGGTACCGTTAAGTGGTTCAATGAGACCAAAGGTTACGGCTTTATCGAACCCAGCGCAGGCGGCAAGGACGTCTTCGTCCACATCTCTGAAGTCCAGCGCTCCGGCCTCAAGGGGCTGAACGACGGCCAGGCGATCTCTTACGAGCTGAAGGTTGACGAGCAGCGGGGCAAGACCTCAGCTGTGAATCTGCAAGTCGAAGAATAGACCACGCCTGAAGCGGTTTTTCGGGCGACATTTGTCGCCCGTCCCCGCCTTAAATCTCTCACGGCTGCAACCGGGTTTCCGGGTTTGCCGCTCGGCGCAAAGACAGCCGTGAAACAGGCCCTGCTAACCCTCGCCGGTTAGCAGGCTACCCCTCTGTTACCCCATTAAAGCCCGCAGCAACGTGCCCGCGCACTGCGCTCAGGGTTGAGGGGTACCGGCGACGCGTTCCCGCATTCACTGCTGCAGTGCTCGGATCAAGTGTTCGGAGTTGACCCCGCAGCCGGGGTCGAGCACCAGCGGGCCGGGCACGTAGCCCTTGGACTTCAGTCCCCGTTGCACGCTCTCCACCAGATAAATGTCCTCTTCCACCGTGGTTTCCCGGTCCTGGACCGCCAGTTGACGGACAACCGGTTCTTCTTCGCCATCGATCGAGTACCATCCGCGCCAGACCGTGCATTCATCGGGCCCGTGCGGGCGCCAGTGATAGCTATTGAGCCGGTTGCCCGGGTAGACCTGGAACGAAAAGGTCGGCCATAGGAACCAGCTGCTGTAAGAGCCGGCAAAATCGTTGCTTTCCAGTTCGATGGGGTAGGTCATCTGATCGAGGTTCTGGCACTCGGTTGTGTGGCGCAGGCAGTAGCCTTGGGGCTGGATGTCGTAGGTTTCGGGTTTGATTACGCCGGTGGCGAAGGTCTTGTGGTTGATCGAGCAGTGGTAGCACTCGGAGTAGTTCTCGATCGAAACCTTCCAGTTGCACTTTTCCGGGATTTCGACCCATTCCAGCGGCGCTAGCCGGTCGATGTCCGGGACGAAGGCACCCAGCTCCTCCCGCGCCCCCGGAAACCAGTCATCCATGGGCGCGGCGGCGTCGTCGAAATTGACAAAAATAAAGCCGTGAAAGACCTCCGTGCGTACCGAGGTCAGGCAGATTTCGGACTTGGGAAAGTCTGGAACCGAACGGATGTTCGGCCCGGCACGGAGCTGGCCGGTCAGCTCGTAAGTCCAGGAGTGGTAGGGGCAGACGACCAGCGAGGCGTGGCCGCTGCCGCTGACCAGCTGGTGCGCCCGGTGCTGGCAGCCGTTGAAGAAGGTCCGCACCTCACCGTCGCGATCGCGCAGGCAGAACAGGTTTTCTCCCGACATTTCAAAGGCAAAGTAGTCGCCGGGTTTGGTCACCTGGTTGACGTGACCAGCGAACCGCCAGGTCCGGATCAGCAGCCCGGCACGCTCAGTCGCAAGAATCTCCGGGTCGGTGCAGTAGCTCCTTTCGAGCGAGCGGATGATGGGAGAGGTCTCGTTCATGGCCAAAATAACTCCGCCGCTAATTGGACGCGTCCAGATAGATACCCAGAGCGTGCCGCCGCTGGTGAAAGCGATCAATCGAAGCCACGACATTTTCTCCCGCTTCTGCGATGACGAAGGACATCAGCGTTTCGAGAAAGGCGGACAGTGCGACGGTCGAGGTAAAGAACTGCAGGGTATCGACGGGGACAAGAAAGCCGTGGTGGGCGCCGACGAGGATCGGGCTGGCCGGGCTGTCGGTCAGGGCGATGACCTCCAGCCCCTGCGCCTGGGCGGCCTCCACCGCCTCGACCACGTCGCGGCGATAGGGCTTGAAGGTCATGGCGAGCAGCACGTCGCCCTTGCGCGCCCGGGCCAGTGCATCGATCGGCAGCGCGCCGTCCTGCGGGATCGCCTGGATGGTGTCGACCGCCATGGACGCCAGATAGGCAAAATTGCGCGCCAGCGGATTGGCGATGCCCATGCCGAGCACGAAGGTCGCGCGCGCGCCGAGAATCTGCCGGGCCGCGGTCTGCACCGACGCGCGGTCGGTGCCTGAAAACATGGCTTCGATGCAGTTCATCGAGGCTGCGGCCATGTCGCCGAACAGGCGGTCCAGCTCACCCCCATGGGAAAGATCCTGCAGCCAACGGGTACGGTCGGTATAGCTCTGACCACCGCCGCGGCGCACCTGCTCCTGAAACGGGCGGCGGAAGTCCTGGAAGCCCTCAAACCCCAACGTGCGCGCCATCCGTACCAGCGTGTTCGGCTTGACCCCGGCGGCATCGGCCAGCTGGCGCATGGAGGAGACGGAGATTGCAGCGGCATTTTCCAGCAGGAAGGTCGCAGCCTGGCGCAGCTGTGGGGGCATGTCGCCCTGGGCGGCGGTGAGCCGCTCGAGCGCGGCCTCGGGAGAACCCGGATCGGCCGTAGCGGGGCCTTGGGTGGTTGCGTGCAGAGCTTCGGTGTCGTCGACCGTGCCAGATGATACATTCATGCCATTCATGACCTAACGAGGTACAGTTGTGTGATCCTCTTGTCCAGCGCATTGAAGTTCCAGCGAAATATTGGGTTGAGACAAGGCGTAGAACGGCCAGAAACGTCGGTCTGGTTTCAGACGGCACACTCACCCTGCTGCATTTGCGCGCCCATATCGGAGACACAGAGCACGGTTCGCCTCTCATGTTGACCTCACCCCTTCTCGAGCAGGCCTGGTCGGTCTTGCTGGACCAGTTCGCCCACCGCTACGCCGCTGCGCCTGTCGCGCAGGGGCCGGAGACAGCAGCGCAGATCCGGCGGCTGCAGGGGCAGCTTCCAGACTGGGGTTTCACCGACCATGACGTGGTGCTGGCCGAGAGCCTCGCGCCGCTCAACCGCCAGCGTGACCCCATCGTCGGTGCGCTCGAGCGCCTGCAACCCGTGCTTCAGTGGCGTACCCGGGGCGTGTTCACCGACGCGGCCTACACCAACCGGGCCTATGTCGAGTTCATCGGCCCCGATGGCATGGTGCGCAGCGACGACATCCGGCTGGGCATCTACTGGCATGACCGGGACACCTTCTACCCCTCTCACCGTCACAACGCGGTCGAGCTCTATCACGTCCTCTCCGGCACGGGGTTCTGGCAGCATAGGAGCCAGACTTGGGTGTCGCGCCCGGCGGGGAGCTTCATCCTCCACGGCAGCCGCGAAGACCATGCAACGCGATCCGAGGCCGAGCCGATCCTCGCCCTCTGGTCGTGGACCGGTGATATTAGCTTTGAGAGCTACTCCATGGATGAAGCTGCGATGGCGCCACCGGCGATGCCGCCGACGGCATCAATGCCACTCTCTTAGGGTCCGGTTCTGGGGCCTGTCCGAGTAGGCGCTCAGGCCGTCTGATGCGCCCGGCGGGCCTGGCGCTCGGCGGCGATCCGCGCGGCGAGCCGGGCGTTATTTTCTATGAGCGCAATGTTGGTTTCCAGACTGTCACCGCCGGTCAGATCCTTAACCCGGGCGAGCAGGAAGGGGGTGGCGTCCTTGCCGCCGATGCCCTGCTGCTCGGCCTCTGCCACGGCCTGGCTTATTGCAGTGTCCACCCGGGTGAGATCGAGCGCCTGATCGGACGGCACTGGGTTGGTTACCAGAACACCGCCGTTGAGGCTGAAATCCCACTTGGCCTGCAGCAGGTCGGCAACCTGCGCTGGGGTGTCGGCGCGGAAGTCGACCCCGAGCCCGGTTTTGGTGGTGTAAAAGCCGGGCAGATCGTCGGTGCCGAAGCCGACCACGGGCACACCGTGGGTTTCGAGGTATTCCAGCGTCTTGGGCAGGTCGAGGATGGCCTTGGCGCCCGCGCAGACGACCGCGACGTTGGTTTGGGCCAACTCCTGCAGGTCTGCAGAGACATCGAAGGTCAGCTCGGCGCCGCGGTGGACCCCGCCGATGCCGCCGGTCGCGAAGACCTCGACCCCGGCGCGGGCGGCGAGGATCATGGTCGCGGCCACGGTTGTCGCCCCATCCCCGCCGCTGACCAGCGCAAGCGGCAGGTCCCGGCGGGAGAGCTTCGGCACGTCCAGCCCGCGCTCGCCCAGATAGCCAATCTGCTCGGCCGTCAGCCCGACGCAGGCCCAGCCACCGAGCACGGCGATGGTGGCGGGCACAGCGCCTTCATCCCGCACCGCTGCCTCGACCGCCAGCGCGGTCTCGACGTTGCGGGGAAAGGGCATGCCGTGGGAAATGATGGTGGACTCGAGCGCCACCACCGGCTGGCCGTCGGCGAGGGCGGCAGCGACATCCTTGGACAGGGTCAGCATGGGGTGGGTCATGGCTTTCGCTCCAGTTCAGACTGCACCGCAGCCTGACACAGGCCGGGGTGGATCGCACGCGCAGATTGCAGCGACAGGCTGGCCGCTGCCTGCGCCCGCGCCAGCCCGTCTGGCAGCGGCACGCCCGCCAGCGTGGCATTGACGAGCGCCGCCATCAGGGTATCGCCCGCGCCGGTCACCGACAGGATCGGCCCCGCAAAGGCGGGTTGGTGGTGCAAGGTGCCGCCCACGTCCTGTCCCCAGACGCCCTTCGCGCCGGCGCTGATCACCACCCGACCCATGCCACGTTCGAGCAGGGCCATGGCCAGCGTTTCAAGGGACGCGTCGGTGCTCAGTCCACTCAGGGTTGCGGCCTCAAGCCGGTTGGCCTTGAGCATGGCGATCTGCGCCAGATAGGGCTGCAGGCGCAGTGCCTTGGCGGCGCTGACTGGCTCGGCGTAGATCGGGCGGGCCGGGTCTGCGATGGCGAACAGGAAGGCCAGCGCCTCTTCGCTGAGGTTGGCGTCGATGACCCAGGCCTGTGCTTTGTCGAGGTCACGGCGGCGTTCTTCGAGCGCGGCAGGTGTCAGCGCCTCGACCAGCGCCATGTCGCTGATCGCTGCCCGCATTTCACCGGTGGGCTCAAGAACGGACAGGTAGGTCGAGGAGCGCTGCTCGGGTACCCGCAGGGTCGCCCTCAGGTCGACCCCGGCGGCCGAGGTCTGGCGGGCGATATCTTCGGCGAAGCCGTCATCACCCAGCGCTGTGATCAGTCGAGTGGGGCAGGCCAGCCGCGCCAGCGCTTCGGCAATGTTGCGGCCGACACCGCCGGCGGTGGCGTGCACCGCGCCGGGCGTTGAATCACCAGCGGTCAGGGGGCTGTGCGCCTGCCCGGTCAGGTCCATGTTGGCCCCGCCGATGACCACTACCGGCTGTTGCTTGGTGGCAGGGGTCATGGACGCGCTTCCACGGTGATCGGGCCAAGCCCCGAGGTCGAAAACAAAACAGGATTCATGGAGCCGAGCTTACCGGGCCCCGGCGGGAAATACAGCCACAAATGACTATGGCCAGCACCATCTGCGCCGGGGAGCCCAGGCCCCGGGGCAATCAGGCGAAGAGAGCAATCAGGCGAACAGCGCAATCCGGCTCACCGACAGATCCGCCTCAAAGTCGCGGGCGTAAGCGGTCAGGTTCAGCCGGTTGATGGTGCGGGGGTCCAGCGCCCGCCGGAAGCTCTCGGAGGTGAAATCATCCCACGCCAGCCGGTGGCGCACCCATTCGCCGCTGGTCTCGAAGCTGTGCTTATAAAACCGCCAGGGCGGGAAGCTGCGCGTGGTGGTCAGGTGGACATTGTAGTCCTCGCCGTTGCCCAGCACGTCGATTTCAATGCCCCGATAGCGGTCAGCGTTGAGCGTGTGCGGGTCGAGCCGCAGGCTGACCTGGATAAAGCCGCCATTGTTGGCCGTGCTGACCTGCCCGAACAGGCGGATGGCCATGCGACCGTCGACCTTGTCGTAGCCGCCGCCGCCGTTGGACACCCCGCCCATGACGCGGTCGGAGGTGTAGGACCAGCGCCCGCCGATAGTGGAGTCGGGAAGCTGGGTAAAATCGTCGATGATCAGCGCGTCGCTCATGCTGCTGTCTCCTGTGCCCAGCTCGTCTGCAGCGGCAGCGATCCCGGGCCACGCGAGGCCGGCCACGGCAGCAGCAGCGACACCAGCGCTGACACCAGCGCCCAGCAGGCCGAGTGTTTTGCGGCGGTTCAGTGTCATGGCATCGATCCTGCAGAAGCTGTTGTTAAGCCAAGGATTTAGGCGGCTTGCAGCGACCGGCAATGGCCCGGGCAAAGCACGGGTGCCCGAGCGCTCGCAACGCGCGAGTTTATGATTGACCTTTGCCTGTGCCCGCGCCTCTAATCGTGCGTGTTTCCGGCCAGACCGGTCATCAGCGAGGAACAAGGGGACGCAGCATGCAGATCGACGCGGCTACCATCGAAGCCTTCCAGCGCGACGGCGCGGTGCTGATCAAGGGGCTGTTCAGCGGCTGGATTGACCAGATCGCCGAGGGCATCGAAGAGAACATGGCCGCGCCCGGTCCCTACGCGGCAGAGAACCTGCAGAGTGGGGAAAGCGGGCGGTTCTTCGACGACTACTGCAACTGGACCCGGATTCCCGCCTTTGCAGAGATTGTGCGGCGCTCGCCGGCGGCCAGTGTGGCCGCGAAGCTGATGCAGTCGGCCAGCGCCCAGTTCTTTCACGACCACGTGCTGGTCAAGGAACCGGGGACGAGCAAGCCCACGCCATGGCACCAGGACAGTCCCTACTACTTCGTCGAAGGGCAGCAGACGGTGAGTTTCTGGACTACGGTCGAGCCGGTCGAAGATGCGACCTTGCGCTGTGTCGCCGGGTCCCACCGTTGGCCCAAGCCGGTCTTGCCGACCCGCTGGCTCAAGGAAGACAAGTTCTATCCCGACGAATCCGCCTATATCCCCGTGCCGGATCCTGACGCCGAGGGCATGCGTGTGCTCGAATGGCCGCTGGAGCCGGGCGATGCCGTGGCCTTTGACTTCAAGGTGCTGCACGGCGCACGCGGGAATATGTCCACCCGGCGGCGGCGGGCGTTCTCACTGCGGTTTGTCGGGGATGATGCCCGTTACGTCGAGCGGCCGGGGCGGACATCACCGCCCTTTCCCGGGCACGACATGCAGCCCCGACAGCGCCTGCGCGAGGACTGGTTTCCGGTCGTCGTCGGTCAGCGGTAGTTTTCGAACCACTCCTTGATGGCAAGGCGCTCTTCCTCGCGCATGCCGGACTTGTTCGCCGGCGGCATGGCGTCGGTCAGCGCGGACTGCAAATAAATGCGCTTAGCGTGGATCGCGGTTTCCTCCGGCGTCTCCAGCGCGACGCCCTTTGGCGCAGCGTAGAGACCTTCCCAGGCCGGGTTTTCGGCGTGGCATACCACGCAGCGGTTCTGCACAATGGTGTGGACGTTATTGAACTCCGGTGCATCCATCAGGCGTTGCGGTGAGTTTTTTAGCGTTGCGGCTTTAGCGTCTCCTTCAGACCCGCCTAACGCTGGGAGGATAGAAAGTACAATAATTATAGCGAAAAGAAATAAGGCAGCCGACCATGTCCACGCTGGGTTGCCCTTTCGCGCGTCACGAGTATTGAAAAAATGCCGAATGCAGACCCCAATCAAAAATACCAGACCCGCAATCAACCAATTAAAATCGCTGGCAAAGACTAGCGGGTAGTGGTTGCTTAGCATTAGGAATAGTACAGGCAGCGTCAGGTAATTGTTGTGGGTCGAGCGCTGCTTTGCAATCACTCCATACTTTGCATCTGGCGTACGGCCATCTCGCAGATCCTTTGTGACGATTTTCTGGTTAGGAATAATAACCATAAAAACGTTAGCAGACATTATAGTGGCGGTGGCCGCACCAAGATGCAGCATAGCCGCACGGCCGCTGAATACCTGAGTGTAAGCCCATGACAATAGTACAATAATGATAAACAGGATCACCATTAATCGGGTACTATTGTTGCCTAAAGGACTCTTGCAAAGCATGTCATAGACAACCCAAGTAAGGGCAATGGAGGCTAGCGAAATAAGGATCCCCACCCAGACTGGTATATCTAGGACCGTCGGATCTATGAGGTAGAGGTCAGCGCCGAGATAGTAAACCAACACCAACATGGCAAAGCCAGTCAGCCAAGTGGCGTAGCTCTCCCATTTGAACCACGTCAGATGCTCGGGTAGATTGGGTGGGGCGACGTTGTATTTCTGTACGTGGTAAAAGCCACCTCCGTGGACCTGCCACTCTTCGCCGTCGACCTTATCAGGCAGCGGAACGCCGCGGCGCAGGCCTAGATCCAGCGCTATGAAATAGAAAGACGAACCAATCCAGGCGATCGCAGTTGCAACGTGAGCAATGCGGAAGGCGATTTCGACCCACTCAAGCAGGATTGGATAAACGGCGATATCCATGACGACCCCATCTGCCAGCTTTTCGATCTGTCTGTTCTAGCGCTGAACGACCCGCACGAAAAGCGGCGAGATCGCGCGCTATCGGCTCAGGCGGTACAGGGCGCCCTGGTCCTCGTCGTTGAGCAGGTAGATGGCGCCATCAGGGCCAATTTCGACGTCGCGCAGCCGTCCGATGCTGTCCTGCAGGATCACGGTGTCGGCGACAATCTGATTCGCTTCAATTTCGACGTGGTGGAGTTGGCGGAACTTCAGGGACGTCACCAGCAGATCGCCCTCGTATTCAGGGAATTGCGAGCCTGCGGGGACAAAGGTCATGTCACTGGGCGCGATCGACGGGGTCCAGTGCCACAGGCTGTCGGCGTAGCCCAGGCCGCC
>PAPT01000005.1 GCA_002708995.1 Geminicoccus sp.
AGCAGACATCAGATGTAACCCACGTGTAGCAGCAAGACCGTAACGCTACCGGTCATCGGTCGGTACCACAAGGGCGCGTAATCGTACCGAAAGCTGTGGGTAATTAGCGGAAATAGACGCTGGTAGCTACGGGCGCTGTTATCCCGGCTCGGTTCGAGGCCTACGTCTCGCAAAACCGCCAGGGCCTGCTGCCAGGCCGCCGCGAAAACGGTTTGATTCCATGGATTAGCGTTGGCGAAACAAGGTGTTAAGGTCGTCCTGCCGCGTGAGTATTGGAAAGGCAGACCGCATGACCGCTGACACCATCTGGTTCAACGCCCGCATCCGCACCATGGACCCGAACCGGCCGCTGGCCTCAGCCATGGCTGTCTCAGGGGGCAAGATCCTCGCCCTTGGCGGGGATACAGACGTTCTCAATCTCGCAGGCCTGGGCACGGAGACCATCGATATGGGCGACAAGAGCATTCTGCCAGGCCTGGTCGAGAGTCACACGCACGCGCTATGGGGCGCCTGTCAGGAGCTTTTCGAGGTCAATGTCGACTACGGTGCCTCCTACGGTGAACTGATGGCCGCCGTGCGGTCCCAGCTGGCGCAGACCGCGCCGGGTACGATGCTGACCGGTGGTCCCTGGCGTCACGACATGCGCGCAGATATGGGTGATAACCCCCGCGCCACCCTCGACGCTGTTTCAGCCGACGTCCCGATCGCGCTGGCCGACGTGACCAAGCATCTGTTGTGGTGCAACTCGCCTGCGCTGGCGCTGGCCGGCCTGCACGATGACATCGAGGACATCGAAGGCGGGGTGATCGAGCGCGATCCGGCAACCGGGGCCCCAAACGGCATTCTGGCCGAAACCGCCGCTGCGCCGGTGCGCAGGCTCTTCACCCATTCCCCCGCGCAGCTGGTCGATGCGACGCGTCTGTTCGTCGAGCGCTTCAATCAGCTGGGTTTCACGGCGTTCAAGGAACCGATGGCGATTGAATCGGATCTGCAGGCTTATCAGGCCGCAGACCAGCGCGGTGATCTGAGCCTGCATATGGCTGCCCACATTGTGCGTCAGAGCCCGCTGGTGCCGGAGATGATCCCCTACGAGGAAATGGAGCGCTGGCGGGAGACGTACGCCTCGCCCAATGTTCGCACGGACTACGCCAAGCTGTTTCTGGACGGTGTGGCCACCGGGTTCACGGCGTCCTTCACCGAGCCCTACCAGCCCGATACGGGCTACGACGTCGCCAACCACGACGCCGACGCCATTCTGCTGCTGACCCCCGAGGAGATCGGTCGCGAGATCACCGAGTTGGACCGGCGCGGGGTCACGGTAAAGATGCACGCCGTTGGCGATAACGCAATCCGTCGGGGGCTGGATGGGATCGAAGCGGCCCGCCGTGCCAATGGTCCCAGCGGGCTGCGGCACGAAATCGCCCACGCGCCTTTCGTGCGACCCGAAGACCTCCACCGGTTCAGCGCGCTCGATGCTGTTGCCGAGGTTTCGCCCAAGCTGTGGTTCCCCAACCCGGCGACGGCAGGACAGCTGGCGCTGCTCGGCGCGAACCGGGTCGGCCGCTGCCACGCGCTGCGGGACTATCTGCAGGCCGGGATGCGCGTGACCTACGCCTCGGACTGGCCGGCCGCCTCTCCCGATCCCAACCCCTGGACCGGGCTGGCCGGCATGATTTCGCGCCAGCACCCTGCCGGTGCCTACAGCGGTTCACTCGCGCTCGAGCAGGCGATCACCCTCGATCAGGCCTTGCCACTGTTCACGATCAATGGCGCCCAGTCGCTACGCATGGAAGACGAAACCGGCTCTCTGGTCGCAGGGAAATGGGCTGACTTCATCGTATTGGACGAAGCACTTGAAACCCTCGCGCCTGCCGAAATCGGCGCGATCGACGTGCGCCAGACGGTCTGGAAGGGACAGACGGTGTTCGCGCGCTAGCCCCGGATTCAGGCGAGGCGATCAGAGAGCGGGCTTTCGTCCATCTGCGCGGTAAGCAGGTGGTTCAACCGCTCCGACAACCGCGCCCGATCGGCCGCGTACGCCGGCTCGTCCCACAGATTGTGGGTCTCCGAAGGGTCAGTCTCGAGATCATAGAGCTCGCCCCAATACTGATCGAGATATAGCGTGTAGCGCCAGCGGTCCGTGATCACCGTGCGCACCCGTGAAGCCTTCTTGAAGCCAAGGCGCGAACCACCGTCGTTGTATTCGACCAGCAGATCATCCCGCGGCCCGTCCCCGCCGGTGACCGCGTTAAGGAAGCTTACCCCCTGATTGCCGTTGAAGGGCTTCAGCCCGGCGCGCTCAAGGATGGTCGCCCCGATATCGACGGTCGAGGCCATAGCGCCGCTCACGCGCGGCTCGCGCTGCTGCGGATCCGACCAGATGAAGGGCACGCGCGTTATGCTTTCGAACGGCAGCGCGCCTTTCAAGATCATGTTGTAGTCGCCCAGATAGTCACCGTGGTCGGAGTTGTAGACCACCACGGTATCCTCGTGGGCACCGGTCTCCTGCAGGGTCTGCATGATCTCGCCCACGGCATCATCGATGAAGGCCATCATGCCGGCGGAGAGGGCCATCACTTCCTTCACCTGCTGATTGTCCAGCATCATCGCTGTCTGAGCCGTCATCTGCTCGCCCTTGTTCTTCCAGTTGTCGTAGAGGAACCGCATGGGCGGGGTCGGGTTGCGGTGCGCCTCGAAAGGAAGAGTGACCTCGAAGTCATCGGGGGAATACATGTCCCAGTACTTCCCCGGCGGATTGAAAGGGTGGTGGGGATCGGGGAAGGAGACGAAAGCAAAGAACGGCTGGTCCTCGCCCTGTCGCGCGCGAAGATAGTCGATGGCGCGATCGCGGACGTAGGCGGTCGGATACAGCTCCTCGGGGATGGGCGTCCGGTAAGCCTGCGGGCAGGAATAGTTGTGCGGGCGCTCGTTGGCCGGGTCGTGCAAGGCTTCCCAGTCCGGCGCGTTCTCCCGGAACCACTGCAGGTAATGCCCGCCGCAGCGGTCCCCGTGCTCGGTGACCATGTCGACGTGCTGATAGCCGTAGTAAGGCGTGGTGATTTCGTACCGGCCGTCGGCGCTGTAGCGGTCGGCTTCTTCCTCGCCGTAGTCGCCCTCATCCGGGGACCAGGCTTCCTCGCTGACATCGGCCAGGGCCGGGTCGCGGCCCATGGGCGGCAGCCCGGTAAAAGGCTGCAGGTGGCTCTTGCCGATCGCTGCCGTGTGGTAGCCGCCCTTGGCCAGCAGGTTGACAAAGGTGTTGGCGGACAGCGGCAGGCGGCAGCCGTTGTAGCGCAGCCCGTGCAGGCTCGGGTAGCGCCCGGTCAGCAGCGACGCGCGATTGGGCATGCACACCGGAGAGGCGGCGTACAACCGATCAAACCGGGTCCCCTGCCCCGCGATGGCATCGATGTTGGGGGTCTTCAGGACCGGATGCCCGGCGCAGCCGAGCCAGTCCGCCCTTTGCTGATCGGTGATCAGGTAGAGAAAGTTGGGTTGCTTGGTCATGGCGGTTCCCGGGTGGCCGTCAGGTCGAGGCAGCCGCGCTGCGCCGGGCCCTGAAGTAGTGCCAGCAGATCAGTGCAAAGGCCGCAGCGATGGCGGTGAAATGGATCAGCTCAGGCCGTGCCAGCACCGCAACGGCAATGGCAATCCGCAGCACGATTTCGACGCCCATCAGACGCTTGGCATCGAAGCCGGCGAGCGCGCTGGCGACCAGATACAGCGAAAGGACCAAACGGGCGAGCAGCCAGCCCAGCGCGGTCCACGAAACGCCGTTCTCATAACCGGGCAAGGGCGCGCGCGACGGGCTGGTCGGGTCAATCAGCGCCTGATCGATTAGCAGCAGTTCGGGGTAGAAGGCAAAGACAAAGGGGATGGTGAACATGACGATCCCCGAGCGCACCGCGCTGAACCCCGTCGACATGGGCTCGGCCTTGGTGATGGTCGCTGCGGCAAAGGCTGCCAGCGCCACCGGTGGCGTGATTGCCGAGGCTATGGCGAAGTAGAAGATGAACATGTGCGCGGTGAAGGTCGCGATCCCCAGCCCGACCAGTAGCGGCCCCATGAGCAGCGCCACGTTGATGTAGGCCGGCACGGCTGGCATCCCCATGCCCAGCAGGATGGCGAGCAGCATGGTGATGGCCAGCGCGAAAAACTGGAAGTAGGCCGAGCCACTGCCGCCAAGGTCGAAGGACAGCAGGAAGCGCAGCACGTCGATGGCGACGAACTTCGACAGACCGGTGAAATTGAGGCTGACATCGATCACTGTCACCGCAAGGAACATAAGGTACAGGGTCGAAACCGTGATCCCGGACTCGGCCAGCGCGTCGAGCAGCCGCCGCGGCTGAGCACGGAAATCACGATCGAGAAACAGCAGCACGGTCACGAAGGCTGCGGCCCACCAACCGGTGGCACCCGCCGAACCGGCCGAATTCTGGAAAATCTGCAGCACCCAGGGCAGCGAGTTGACGCTGCAGCGGCCGTTCTCAATGACCGCATCGGCCCCCAGCAGCGCCCCGAACAGGCCGCAACCCACCATGTCCTTGGGCGTCAGCAGCAGAACGAGGATGAGCAGGATAGGCAGCACGATCTGCGAAAGATGGAGCAAGTCGCGCAGGGTGATCCGCATCTCTTCGGTCAGCCCGCCGGAGGCTTCGATACCCTGCTTTCTTGACTGGAAGACAGCACTGAGGAACAGGCAGAAGAAGTAGGCTACCGCTGGAATTGCCGCAGCGATGATCACGTCTCGGTAAGGCACGGCGGTCATCGCCGCGAGGATGAAGGCCGCGACGCCCATCACCGGGGGCATGATCGATCCGCCCGATGAAGCCGCCGCTTCCATACCGCCCGCGAACACCCGAGAGAAACCCCGCTTGAGCATCATCGGAATGGTCAGAACCCCCGTGGACAGCACGTTGACGACCGGGCCGCCGGTGATGGTGCCGAACATGGCGGAACTGATGATCGCAGCGTGGGCCGGGCCGCCGCGCAGGCTCCGGGTCCAGCGGAAGGCCAGCTTGATCAGCACCTGACCACCTGCCGACTTTCCGAACAGGGCGCCGAGAATGATGTAGGGGAAGACGACGTTCATGATCACGTCCATGAACCGCCCGAGAATGCCCGCAGAGTTGTTGACCAGGGCATCGTGCACGTTGGGTCGGCCGTCGAGGAAGGACCTGGGCTCACCACCCAGCTTGGTCATGAGGTATTTGTTGATGTTGTCGGGACCGTGGAAATACCAGACCAGAACCGTGCCCATGGTGTAGAGCGCGATCGCGATCGAAACCAGCACCAGCGGCAGGCCCCAAACTTTGACGTTGTAGGCAAGGAATACGAGGATGGCGATGCCGACGATGGCGACCAGCCAGACCCCGGTGGTGCTCATGCACTTAGGGTCTTCGACTGTGTCGGGCACCGGCAGCCCCATGAGTTCGGCGAATTCGATTTCCGCCTGCATGGTCTCTGCCATCACCCGGGCGCGTTCGCCGTTGAGCTGGTCGATCAGACACACGCTATCGATTTCGATGAGATAGGTCAAAGAAATGGCACCCGCCGAGACGATGAGCGCGATATCCATGAATAGACCCAGCCCGGCCCGGCGGCTGCCCCGCCACTCGCGCCACATGGAATGCTTGAGCGCGACGATCAGCATCATCAGCAGAAAAACAATGGGGTAGAACCATTCGGTGGGAAAGGATCGGGTCTTCAGGCTGTCCCAGCCTGTCAGCCCGCGCCACATATCATCCCATCCCGGGATCAGTGGTGTGCTGTTCAGAATGCCCACCGCGACAAAAATCGCGGCCAGAACGTAGACGGCAAGATTCGGAAACAGGTCTTTGCGCGTTTCCGTGGTCATATCCTCACCCATACTTTACTCGCGAGCTCAAAGAGCGCTACAGGCGGCGCCCTCGCAAAGCGAGAACACCGCCTGAAGCAAAATAGGCGTAAAGTCTAGTCCGCAGCTACGGCACAGTCATCCATGTCATAGCCTGCTTCACGCCATGCGCGTGCAGCTGCAGGGTGGTACTTGATCGGGTTGTCACCACACATCCCCTGCATGGGGGCATCGAAGCTCACGGTATTGCCGTATGGCGCTTTTGCCTTGAGATCGTCCATCGTCGCGATGTAGGCGGAGACGAGGTCGTAGACGAGGTCATTGTCCATGTCCTTGTGCACGACGTTACCGCCAATGGTGGCAAAGCCGCGGAAGGTGTCGTCTTCGGAAACGAAGGACCAGTCATCCCCCATGGTCGCCTGCAGCTCCGCCACCGGAATGGTAAACGGCGCGCTACCCGGTGCGACCATGTACTTCTGCATGGCCTCACTTTCGTAGGCAGACTTCGGCATGGACCAGCCGGTCATCTTGCCCGCAGCCGTGATCGCGGTCAGGCGGGTACCGGGGAAGACCTCTGGCAGGACGATGGCGTCCGGCTCACCGCTGGTGACCAGCGTGGTGCCCTGGCCCCAGTTAACCTGAATGCCTTCGTAGTCATCGCCTTCCTTAAGGCCGGCAACGATCTGGATCATGCTGCGCGCGTTGGTCAGCGCACCGCCGCGTGGCGGGCCATTGTAGATCTTGCGGCCCTTAAGGTCGTCCCAGCCGCCGAGATTTTTGGCGTCATAGGCATAGAGGAAGAAGATCCCGAGCGTGAACGGGTTGATTACCCGGAGGTTGCCTGCCAGCTCAGCGCCCTGTTCGGCACCCAGCGACCCATAGGGACCGACACCGCGGCTCATCAGGAATGGCAGAATGAACGGCGTACCGGCAATGTCGGTCTTGCCTTCGGCGACGTTCTGGATCGAGTTAGTCAGTGTCTGACCGTCAGCAAGCTGAATGTTCGCAATGCCCTGCGTTCCAGCGATTTCAGTCAGGTGGGCAGGCGAAAGATAGGTAGCACCGCCAGGGCTGGCGGTCTCTGCGGTCAGATTGACCTGGGCCAGAGCTGACGTGCCGGCGAGTGCCGCCGCCACCATGGCCCCCTTAATAATATGCTTAATCATGGTTTCCCTCTCTAAATTACTTACCATAGGAACTAATCTTGGTTTGAAAGATCGTTTAATGTCAATGATGCGGGACATCTAAAATTCAAATCGGCGCATAAATCCAGGGATAGTCCTCTGGACACTTTCGTAGCTGGATGAACAGGATTTCACAGTGCGCCTGCTCAGAACCTCGCAGATAGCCCCCCGTCCCCGCGCGCTGATCCGGGTCATTTCGGGACGGAAAAGTACCAGAAATAACCCCCACTGTTTGAGCGACGTGATAGACATAACGCATCGGCACCCTTCGGCATGCGAAGGCGCCTGACAGGATAGGACGTCGGGTCCTGAATCGATAGATTTCCAGCACTCAGGCCCGAGCAAAGAGTAGAGATTGATGATTACTGTTGGCGGCGAGAACCTTATCGATCTTGTTCAGATAACCGAAAAACATGGCGTGCCGGAATTCAAGGCGCTGCCGGGTGGATCACAGTACAACTGCGCGTCTGCGCTCGGTCGGCTGGGAACCCGCCCCTACTACATCACCCCGATCTCGACCGACAGCCTTGGCGAGCTGCTGGCTGATACGCTGGTGGAAAGCGGTGTCGTGGTCGCATCAGAGCGGGTCGATGCCCCCAGTTCGCTGGCCGTGGTCACACTGCAGGACGGCCAGCCCAGCTATCAGTTCTACCGCGATGGTACGGCCGAGCGGCGCGTCAGTGCCGAAAGCCTCGGGGCCGTAATTCCTGCCGACACCCGGGTGTTTCAGATCGGCTCGCTGTCGCTGTGTGACGGGGCCGATGCCGAGGTCTGGGCGCAGCT
Source organism: Geminicoccus sp. (assembly GCA_002708995.1). Classification (GTDB taxonomy): domain Bacteria; phylum Pseudomonadota; class Alphaproteobacteria; order UBA7985; family UBA7985; genus UBA7985. The sequence continues at coordinate 7,804 of PAPT01000005.1, forward strand.
GTTCACCGACCTCGCGCAGCGGGGCGTGGCCTGCACGCTTGACCCCAACGTGCGCCGGGCCTTTGTCACCGACCCGGCAACATACCGCAACCGGCTGGAAGGCATGATGAAGGTCGCCTCGCTGGTCAAGCTGAGCGACGAGGATTTGGGCTGGCTCTACCCCGATGCCGACCCCGAGACCAAGGCCGCGGAACTCGCCGCCGGGTCGCAGGCAGAGCTGTTCGTGCTGACCAAGGGCAGTCAGGGCGCGAGCCTGATAACCCACTCGCACCGGGTCGAGGTCGAAGCTGCGCCGGTGTCAGCGCTGCAGGATACGGTCGGCGCCGGTGATACCTTCATGGCGGCACTGATCTACCAGTTCCTGCAGTCGCCTGATTTCGGCTCTGAGGCAGCGATCCGGGACGTTGGCCGATTTGCCGCCAAGGCAGCCGCCATCAACTGCGAGCGCGTTGGCTGCAATCCGCCAAGCCTCGATGAAATCAGGATCTAGCGTGCGTCTCCCCATCGACATCAGCCGGATCGACGACTACGGCAACTACAAGCTGGTCGTGGGGCAGTGCAGCGGCGCCGAAGCCAAGGTCAAGGTCGAGCGCGATGTGCCTATCGAGCAGGGGCCCCTGTTCATGAGCTTCTAACCCGAGCGAGCCTGCGTCTACGTCAACGAGCAACTGGTGACCTGATCTCCTCCCGGGACACCATGCACCCCCCCCTCGAATGAACTCATGAAAATGGCCGGAGCGCATGCGCCCCGGCCATCTTTTTTTGCTGTAGGTGTGGCAGGTCTTACTGGAAGGAAATCCGGCCTTGCGGGCCTTCGCTGATCCCGTTTTCGCGGATGTAGTCCACGACGTGGGATGCCATCAGCTGCGAAGCATCGGCCGACAGTACCACCTCAGCGCCGGCAAACATGCCGTAGCCGTCACCCCCGCGGGCGAGGAAGTCGTTGGTCGCGACGGTGTAGGTCGCACCGGCGTCGATCGCGCTACCGTTGATCGAAGCGGAAACCACGCGCGAGCCCACGGCTGCGTTGCGGTCATAGACCACGGCCATGTTGCCCGAAACCTGCATGAAGCGGCCCGAAGTATCCTCGATCTTGGAAACGGCGTTTTCCAGTGCCGCCATGACGTCAGCCCCGCTCATGGCGAGAACCACGGTCTTGTTGCCGAACGGCAGCTCGGCGAAGACGTCCCGGGCGGTCATGACCGAACCGGCGTCATAGACCTTATCGCCGCGGATACCGCCGCCGTTGGTCATGCCGATATCGGCACCGGTGACCATCATCATGGCGTCGGTAGCTGCGTTACCGAAGTTGGTCTCCATGGTCCGGACCGAAGCGCGGCGGGTGTCGACATCGGCGCCCAGAACCGCGATTTCTTCGGACAGGGCTTCATCGAGCGCCTTTTCATAATCCGCAACCTTGGCCGCCATGTCGGCGTCTTCACCGCTTGGCTGCATGACGGTGAACGACGGCTCCCACTCGAGGTCGTCGTCATCCCACTCCATGGCCAGATCGACGACAGGGATGTTGGCGCCCTGCGCGTTGCCTTCCATGATCACCCGCTTGCCGTTGTAGTGCAGGAACAGGTCGTGATCGTCACCGGTGGCGATGATATCCGCCGCCCCGTTGCCAGCGAGCGCCAGGTCTTCGGAGAACGACGTATGTGCGAGCGCGATGACCAGATCGGCACCAGCGTCGGTCAGCTTGGCGCGCATGGCCTGCCCCATGGCGATGGTGTCTTCGAAGGTCCAGTCACCCGGCGATGACTTCTCCAGCGTGTCGTCGGAGGTCAGGCCGTAGATGCCGACCTGCACCGACCCGAGATCGACGATCAGATGTTCGGCGGCAAAGCCCGGCAGCTCACCGGCGCCGGTGCGGATGTTCGAGGAGACGATCGGGAAGGTCGCTTCGGCCATCCGCTGCTCCAGCACGTCCGGGCCGAAGTCAAACTCGTGGTTGCCCGGGGTGAAGGCATCGATGCCGAGGTGGTTCATCAGGTCGATGATGTGGGCGCCCTTGTCCAGCGAGGACAGAACCGACGGGGAAATCACGTCACCAGCGTGCAGCAGCAGGCTGTTGTCGGCCCCGGCGCGGGCTTCAGTGACGGCAGCCGCGATGCCCGGGAAGGCGTCCTTGCGGTCCACGTCGTTGAGCAGAATAATGCGTAGGTTTGTCGTTTCAGCGGAGGCGGTTGCTGTCGCAAGCAACAGACCCAAGCCGCCCAAAAATAGCTTTTTCATGAGAAACACTCCTGTTCTTCAAGCCCGAAGGCACTTTGCGGATCAGGGCCCTTAGAAATTTCAGCCAGATTACAGACATGGGAAACTTTGATGATCGCAAGTGCCCGTTTGTTGAAAAAAATCGGCTTTTCTCTGGCTGTGACCACACGGAATGATGTCGTTCACCGGGGGCACATTGCCACTCAAAAATTGCAGAATTATCCACAAAATCGGGCCTAGGATTACAATTTCTGTCGATAAATCAGAGGGCAAATGTCTCGCACGCGCAGTCGTTCAGCAGCCCCGGCTCAGCCCTCGGTGTAGCGTGCGGCAGCAAAGGTCGCCTGCCGCACCTGCCCGGTCAGATCCTGCGCGGCCATGCCGATGAAGGTGCCTGTGAAATTGGCATGCTCGCCGCGCCCGCCTTCGTCAGAGATCTCGAAACTGCTCAGCACAGACCCGAACGACGTCCACTCTCCGCCTTCGAGGCGGTAGCGGAACTGCAGCGCATCATAATTGATATCGACCCCGAGATGCAGCGTCTCCCCGCGCGGAACCGCCTCACCTTCGCCCACCGGAAAGTCGAGAGGACAGTCGGGCCAGCCCTTGATCGTCGATTGAATCATCAGGCGTTTAACGCCATCGTCGTCCTGACTGACACAGAGGTAGTGGAACATCTGACGGTTGTAGTAGACGACCAGCCCGGCCATCTGCTGGAAGTCCTCGGGCTCAAATTCCATGCTGGTCTCGAAGCTGCAGCGGAACTCGGTCCGGCGTCGGGCGACCAGCGCCTGCTCGAACCAATTGCCGATGGACTCCCGCCCGAACAGCGTCAGGCGGCCGGGGTTTTCGGTCAGGGAAAACAGCCGCTCGGGCTCGGGTGAGCGCAGCCACTGGAAATCCATGGGCAGGCTGTCAGCGGCTGCAAAGTCATAGTCGACAACCTTCGCCGCGACAGGTTCAGCGCGGTCCTGCAGCGGTAGGTCTTCGGCCGCGACCGGTTCCACCCATCCATCGTCGCGAAAGCGCAGGCGAACCAGCCCGGCTTCGCGCCCCATGGGGGAGCGTCGGGTCTCGCCCGAAGCGCCGGTAACCCCGGTTTCAACCGGGCGGGAACACAGGAAACTGTGCAAGGCCGTGCCGTCGCCCAGATCGGCTAGCTGGCCGTGGCCGACGCGCTGGATGCCGTGCGTGCTGCCAGCGGTGTTCAACACTGGGTTCTGCGGATGGATCTCATAGGGACCATTGATGTCGCGCGCCCGAGCGTGGGTGACGGCGTGGTCGTAGCCGGTGCCGCCCTCGGCGGTGATCAGGTAGTAGAAACCATCTCGCTTGAAGATATGCGGGGCCTCGGTCATGCCGGTCGGGCTGCGATGGAAGATCTTGCAGACCTTCCCAATCAAGCGCTGCTGCGCGTGATCGTACTCCTGCATCAGAATGCCGCCGAACAGGTCCGCTGGCGGCTGCCGCCCGGGAAGGGTCGCGCGGTGATCCCAGACCATGTTGAGCAGGTATTTGCGGCCATCTTCATCGTGGAACAGGGACGGGTCAAAGCCGGAATTATTCAAGTATACGCCCGGGGACCAAGGGCCGTCGATCGCGGGCGCGATGGTCAGGTAGTTGGGCGTGTCCTTGTAGTTGCCGTCAAAGCGGCGGACGTTGGTGTAGATCAGCCAGAACAGGCCGTCGGCGTAACTCAGCGCCGGCGCCCAGACCCCGCAGCTGTCGGGATTGCCGCGCATGTCCAGCTGGTCGGCGCGGCTGAGCGGTCGGCTGACAAGCGCCCAGTTTTCGAGATCGCGCGAATGGTGAATCTGCACGCCCGGGTACCATTCGAAGGTCGAGGTCGCGAGGTAGAAATCCTCGCCGACCTTGCACAGACTAGGATCGGCGTTGAAGCCGCGCAGAACCGGGTTCTTGAAGGTCACGGGTGGTCTCCTGATGCAGGCTCGACAGGTTCGCAGGCGCCAAAGCCAGCCAGACGCATCGCCAGACCGGTCATCCTCGGCCCCTCAGATGTACTGCATTCGGGGCATTTCTTCGACGGCTTCTTCGGCCTTTGGCGCAGAAAACCTGCCGCCGGAGCAATCTTCCTTCGTGCCGCGCGCCCTGCCCTCAATTCTCATGGTATCTGGCGTGGGTCGGCGTAGTATGGCTTCGGCCATCAGGACCGCACAGCAGTAACGGAGAAGGACCCCAGCGCCATGATCGATTTCTACTCGGACACCAAGACCCGGCCGAGCCGCGCCATGCGCGAGGCCATGCTCGACGCGCCCGTTGGCGATGAGCAGAAAGGTGAGGATCCGACCACCCGGGCGCTCGAGGAACGCGTCGCCGACCTGCTGGGCAAGGAAGCCGCGGTCTTTCTCCCCTCGGGCACCATGTGCAATGAGATTACACTCAAGATCTGGCTGCAGCCGGGGGACGCGCTGATCGCTGACCGCCTGGGCCACGTGATTACATCAGAGGGCGGTGGACCAGCCGCGCTGGCCGGAGCCATGATCCACCCGGTGGATACGACCGACGGTATTTTCAGCCCCGAAGACGTGAACGACGGGGTCAATTTCCCAAGCCGCTACGCCCCGCGGACCCGGCTCGTGTGCGTGGAGCAGACCTTCAATCTCAAGGGTGGTACGGTCTGGCCGGTGGCGCAGCTCGACGCCGTATCCGCGGCTGCGAAGGCGGCCGGTCTGGCCACACATATGGACGGCGCCCGGCTCATGAACGCCGTGGTTGCTTCGGGCGTGGAAGCCTCGGTTCACGCGGCGGGATACGACAGCGTGTGGATCGATTTCACCAAGGGTCTGGGCGCCCCCGTGGGTGCCGTCCTAGCCGGTTCGCGGGACTTCATCGAAGAAGCATGGCGCTTCAAGCAGATGATGGGCGGCGCCATGCGCCAGTCCGGCGTGCTGGCGGCCATGTGCCTGTACGCGCTCAACCACCACGTCGAGCGGCTGGCCGAGGATCACGCGCTGGCCACCACCATCGCGGCCCGCATCGCCGATCTGCCCCTCATCGCATCGGTCACCGCGCCGCAGACGAATCTGCTGTTCTTCACCATTGCCAAGCAGGGGCCTACGGGGGCGGCGCTGACGGAAAGCTGTGCTCGGTATGGCGTGCAGATCGGGTCATTCGGGCCACGCCAGATCCGCGTCGTGACCCACCTCGATGTAGGCCCCGGTGATGTTGATCCACTGATCGATGCCCTCGCCGCTGGTCTCGTAGCGGGCTGACCCGCTCGGCCCGCCGGCATTCAAAGCGTCAAGCTGGCGAGGTCTTGGGCAGTTTCAACGGCACCACCGAAGGCGGCTTCTGCCTCCGCCAGTATGCTGGCGTGGATCTCCGGGCTGGCATCGATGTGTCCCCTGAGGTGGGTCAGGATCAGGCGGCGACCAGCTCGGCGTTACCTAAGCCGCGCACGCCCTGCGCGCTCAAGTCGGCGACCAGCGCGCCGGTGTCGACCTGCTGCACCGCACAGCCGGCGTCGATGGCCAGCTTCGCCGCCGTCCCGGCCGCCTGACCCATCGCCATGCACTGCGGCATGCCGCGTACCGAGGCGAAGGCCACCGCGTCCGCTGACACGATCCGGCCGCAGAACATCAGGTTTTCGATCTCCGCGGGGATCAGTGCACGGAAGGGAATGGTGTAGTAGCTGCCCTCGGCCACCGCGACATCGTGGGTCATGGCGGCGCTTGCGCGCATGACATCATCCACCGGGTTATCGCAGCAGACGATGCCGTCGGCGAAGCGGGTGCCGCGCGCGAGGTCTTCGCCGGTGATGCGGTAGGCGCCTTCGAGCTTCCGGGTCTCGCGGACGCCGACCGTGGGCGAAAGCTGCGCCATATAGGCGTGCTCGAAGCCCGGCACGTCGGCGCGGAGAAACTGCGCCAGCTGATGGCAGCGGCGGCGGCCTTCCTGCGTCGCCTGCGCGACAGCCACCGGGTCAATGCCGTTGACCCCGCGCACGTGCACCGAATTGCAGAAAACGTCACCTCGGTGAAAGCCCTTCATCAGGTAGAGCTTGGCCAGATCCGGGTGCAGGCGGCCTTCGGCGACGCCGCGCGCGGCGAACCGCGTGAAATAAGGGTCCGGCTCGGCGAAGGCCCGGTCCCAGTCGACCCCGAGCATGTGAAAGGAAATCGTCACCCCCATCATGTTCCCCTGCGCGTCACCGAGGACGTAGGGCACCCCGGCCTTGGCCGAGATATCGCCATCGCCCGAACAGTCGATGACCATCCGCGGTTGGAGGGTAAAGCCGCCGTTGCGGTTGAAACACTCAACGCGCTCGATCCGGCGGCCGGCGGCGTCCATAACCGGTGCCAGCGCGGTCGCGTTTAGCCGCAGCGACACCCCGGCTTCTTCGAGCATCTCGAACATGGTCAGGGTGGCGATGTCGTGATCGTAGATGATTTCAGGACCAAAATTCTCCAGCGTGCAGGGCCGTTTTTCCGCTGCGGGTGGGTCCATGGTGGCGAGCCGTTCGGTCAGCTCCTCCAGCACCCCGCCGATGATGGTATCGACCGGATAGCCCCCGCCCCACGGCATGCCGGGGCAGAATGCCATGACGCCGCCGACCTTGGTCGTGGCTTCGAGCAGAACGGTCCGCAGGCCCTTGCGACCGGCGGCTATCGCAGCGCCGAAACCGGCGGTGCCGCCGCCGACGACCAGAACATCTGCCTCTTCGATCGAACCCACCATCGTGACCGCCATCAATGCTGTTGCCTCTACAGGCGACTATCAGCAATTGCGCGGCGGAATGAAAGCCCATTCAAAGTCCGGGTCTGCGGGGCTATCCTAGGGTTTCAATCGCGCGGGGGAACAGTCAATGGCAAGCAACGACAACGCGGCACAGGATGGCTCGCGGTTCCAGCTATACGGCTGCTGGCGGTCGACCTGCACGCACCGGGCGATCCTTGCGCTGCGCTTCCACGGCGTCGATTGTGACTATCATCCCATTAACCTGACAGCGCGGGAGCAGGAAAGCCCAGAGTTTCTCGCCATTTCACCGGATGCGCAGGTGCCTGTGCTGGTCTTCGGCGACAACGTGCTGACCCAGTCGCTCGCCATCGTATCGCTGATCGAAAGTCTGGCAGAGGGAAGCCCCGCTGACCTCGGCGACCGGCGGCTGTTCCCGGTTGACCCGGAAGCCAAGGCCCGCACCATCACCATCTGTGAACGCGTCTCCTCCTATATCCAGCCCATGACCCTGCCCGGTGCGATCCGGCGATCAATTCGGACACACTTTTCCGATCAGGACGACGGCACCTTTGACCGGCAGGCGAAGGGCTTTATCGACGCCATGCTGATCAGCAATCTGGGCCTGCTGGACGCCGTATTTGCCCGCAGCGATGGTCCCTTTGCCCTTGGTCGCGCTGTTTCTGCCGCTGATATTTTCGTCTATCCGCAGTTGCTGGGGGCCAGACGGCTCGGCCTCGATCTGGCGCCGTTCCCGCATTTGTCGGCGCAGGCCGAAGCCATGGCCGAGCTGGATTTCGTCAGGGCCGCAGACCCGCTGGCCCTGTCCGACGCACCTTGAAGGGCTGGTTCAGCGCCCGCTGTCGTCCGTCAGGTCTCCGAGCACTGTCACGCCCTGATTGAGGGCCGGACCATCCGTTCGACCGTCCCACTTCGCCCGGCTCTTCTCGTCGATGGCTGCGATGGCAGCATCTGATAGCTTCTGCTCCCAGTCGTTGGTCGTGCCCGAGCGGAAGTAGACCTTGGGGTTGAGGTGGAAGCTCTGCGGGTTGTTGGTGACCTCGTCCTTCATCTTCTTGAACTCGGTTGCTTCCGCAATCCGCGCCATCGCACCCTCAGAGAACGAAGTATGAGGGAGCAGAAAGCGCGCCAGCGCCCGCGCGACTTCGGGCTTACGGTTGACCATGTCTTCGTAACTGAGCGCCAGAATGTGGTGCGGCGCGATGCGCTGATCCTTGCGACTGATCCAGCCGCTGACGTGGTCATGGTAGTCGCCGAAGTAGAGATTGCCCCCGACGAACAGCTCGACGAATTCGTCCATGCTCAGGTCTTCAGGCACGGCCAGCAGCGGGTGGCGCTTCCAGAAGAAGTACTGGGACACAGCCACGGCCTTTGGGTCACGATAGACCATGATGAATTTGGTCTGCGGGTGCAGACTGCGGGCGGGCATGTCGTCGTAGCTGCAGTGGACGTACCACGCCCGCGGGGTGTCGTGGGTGCGGGCGATATGCTCGTCGATCCACGCGCGGCCGTGCTGGGAGACGGAGACCTCGGGCCAGGGAACGGTAACGTGGCCGATATCCCGGGTGTCGTAAACATTCGCACGGTGCTTCAGGCCCTCGTGCAGCAACTCAACCACGAACTTCTTTGCCAGGTGGGTGCCGACTTTCTGGTGCGTGGCGATAAAGATGTCGTGCGCGTCCGTATCCCAGCTGCGCGCGAGGTCGGCATTCGCCGCGACGTCGATGAAGGGCGGAAACACCGTCTTGCCATAGAGACCGTGCAGAAAGCCCTCACCGTGCAAAGCGGTGGCAGGCTCGAAGGTGCGCAGCATGTGCCCGCCCCGGATCGCGGATTCCTGCTGGTCGAGCGCCTTGATTTCCTGATCCAGACGCTCAAGCTCGACGACGGTGTCCTGGTGCTGATGCAGGACTTGCACCGTCTGCGAGATGCTGTGGCACAGCTCCTCCAGCAGCCCTTGGTCACGATCGCTCCACGCCACCGGCCGTTCACCGTTCATGACCTGCAGGGCACCGATGGCGTTGCCTGTCGAAGGGCAGAACACGGGCGCGGTCATGGCGCTCTGTGGCCGGTAACCCAGCTTTTCACCGACGCTTACAAAGGCGCCCTTGCCGTTGGAGAGGTCGTTGTCGATGCAGGTTTGACGGTTGCGGATGGCCTCCCCCACCAAGGAGCCCTCGGCCTCGACGACGATCGATCGCTGGGTGACCCCGGTCCCGGCCTCCAGCCAGACGCTCTGGCTGTCCCGGCTAATCACGAACAGCCCGAAGCGATCGATATCGAACAGCACAGGCAAGGTGGTGGAGAGCAGGTTGGAGACGTCGTTGTTGCGCGTCCTCGCCCACTGCTCGGCGACGGTTTGGCGTTTTCGTGTTGCAGCGCTGAGGCGCTCAGCGGCGGTTGGTGAGGGCACGACGGCACTTTCGTTCAGCCTGCCCGTCTGTCCACGGGGTGAGGAGTCAGGGCAGATTAATCCGCCAAGATAGTCCGAACCGGTCCCTGCACCAGCCGAAGCGCTGACTGAAGCCATAGTTATCGAGCGGCATCATCACTTCGCCGCCTTCGGACAGGGTGGCGAACACCCGGGTCAGCTCGTCTTCGCTGTCACAATCGACGAACAGCGACATCGACGGAATCAATTCGAAGGCGTGCGGGATCGGGCTGTCGATTACCTGCAGGATCGCGCCATTGAACTCGATGGTGGCGAGCTTGATGGTGCCCGCCGGTCCCATGTCGTCGGCGCCGTAGTCTTCGCGGGCGAGGATCTTGAAGCCGGGAAAGGTTGAGGCGTAGGGGTCGAGCGCCTCTGCCCCCTGCCCCCTGCCCCCTGCCCCTGGAACATGATGTGGGTTGAAACGCGCGTCATGGCCTGTGCCTGCCTCCCTTAAATCACGTGGTCCGAACCCGGTGATCAAAGGCCTGATCTTCGGCGGATGCGATCCGGCTTGATCCTAGCACAAACCCCGATACGTTTGTCTTGGCAGACGATGAAACAAAGAGGCCGCTTCTATGACAATCATGTTCATGTACATCACCGGGCTGGTGTTCGCGCTGGCGCTGATCCTCTGGACCCGTCGGCAGGCGATCGGCGGCTGGCTACGACGGGTTTTCGGCGGCCAGAACAAGTCCTAAGCGTGCTGCGCGCCCTAAGCGCGCCGCAGGCAAGCCGGGGGTCTCAGCACAAATGGGGTCTAGGCACAAAGGGCTGCGATCCGGTCGCAGGCGCGCTGCAGCACCTCATCCGGGACGGTCAGGCTCAGCCGGATCCAGTCCTGGGTGACCGCGCCGAAGGACGTCCCCGGCATCACTGCGACCCCGGCCTGTTCGAGCAGGCGCGAGGCAAAGGCGTGGCCGTCCAGCCCCAGATCCGAACCGCCGACCCCGACCAGCGCAAACATCCCCGCCTGGGGTTCTGCCACCCGCAGCCCGGCGACCCCATCGAGAGCCGCGGTCACAAGCTGCGCCCGCCGTCGCAGTGACTCCCGCATGCGCGCCGCCGTCTCGCCGCTGTCACCCAGCGCAGCGGCGGTTGCATCAGCGATGAAGGGCTGGTTGCCGAACAGCATGGTCTCGGCTAGTGGCACCAGTTGGCCGACTACCTCTTCAGCGCCCACGATCCAGCCCGAGCGCAGCCCCGGCGCAGCGTGGGACTTGGAGATCGAAGCACAGCCCAGCGCGTGCCCGTCGAAGGCCGCGTGGTTGAGCGGCGAGACCAGCGGGCGGTTGTCATAGATCAGGTCCTCGTAGACCTCATCACAGATCAGCCACAGCCCGCGCTGCACCGCAAGCTCGCCCAAGCGCATGCAGGCACCCTCATCGAGCAGCGATCCTGCCGGGTTGTGGGGGTTGTTGAGCAGAATCGCGCGGGTTCGGGGGCTCAGAACCGCTTCCAGCGCGTCAAAATCAATGCTGAAGCCGGTGTCAGGGTTGAGCGGCGCGGAGACCATGGTTGCGTCGGCGCCCGCGACTACGCCCTCATAGGTGGCGTAGCAGGGGTCGAAGACCACGACTTCGTCGCTGGGGTTTACCAGCCCGCGCATCAGCGCGTAGAGGGCCGTCTGCGTGCCGGGAAAGGCGAGGAAATTGTCGGCCGAGAACACCCGCCCGCGCCGGGCGGTGTAGCGCGCTGCCAGCGCGTCTAGCAGCGCCGCTTCGCCTCGCCCGTTAGAGTAGCCGACCCGACCGGCCTGCAGCGCCTGCGCCATGGCGGGCACCAACGCCGGGGCCATGGGCTCATCCGGTTCGCCGATGGTCAGCTCGATGATCGGATGCCCGGCGGCAGCAAGCGCCCGCGCCCGCACGTGCATGTCCCACTTGGCGCCGCCGAGCGAACTCAGGTTCCGCGTGACTTCGGATACGTCCACCGGGGATCCTCCGTGGTTGCTGGTCAGGTTGCTACTGGCGGATGGCCTGAACTAACGGCAGGCCCGCACCCGGACGGGACTGTCGGGTCTGTTGCCGGGGCGTGGTTCCACGACCCTAGCTGGTCATGGCCCGCATGATGATTTCACGGTCAATTTCGCCGACGATTCCCCCAGCTTCGTCGACCACGGCGACCGGGCTGTCGGTATCGGCAACCTGATTGATGGCTGATTCGATTTTGGCGCCGGACCGGACCCCGCCTTCGGCGCTGAGGCCCTTGCTGGCCTGGCGCATGACCTTGCCCACGGAAAGGACCTTGTAGCGAGGGACATCCTCGGTGAATTCGCGGACGTAGTCGTCAACGGGCGCGGCGACGATTTCTTCGGGCGTGCCGATCTGGACGATTTCGCCGTCCTTCATGATCGCGATGTGGTCGCCCATTTTGATGGCTTCGAGGAAGTCGTGGGTGATGAACACCATGGTTTTCTGCAGCTTGGCCTGCAGGTCGAGTAGCTCGTCCTGCATCTCCCGCCGGATCAGCGGGTCGAGGGCTGAGAAGGGCTCGTCAAAGAACAGGATCTCGGGGTCCATGGCCATGGCGCGGGCGAGGCCCACACGCTGCTGCATGCCCCCGGACAGCTCGCGCGGGAAGCGTTCACCCCAGCCGCCGAGCCCGACCAGATCGAGGATTTCCTCGGCCTTCTCGGTGCGCTTGACCTTGCCCATCCCGCGCACTTCGAGCCCGTAGGCGATGTTATCGATGACGCTGCGGTGGGGAAACAGGCCGAAGTGCTGGAACACCATGGCGACCTTCGAGCGACGCAGGTCCCGCAGCTCGCGCTGGCTGAGGTCGCGGACGTCGTGGCCGTCGATGGTAATGCCGCCGCCGGTGGGTTCGATCAGGCGGGTCAGGGTGCGCAACAGGGTCGATTTACCCGAGCCCGACAGCCCCATGACCACGAAACACTCGCCGCGCCGGACCTCGAAGTCGACATCCTTGACCGCGACCACATGACCGGTTTCTTCCTGAATTTCATCGCGGGATTTGCTGCGGTCGTGGGTGTCGAGCACCTGCTCGGCATTAGCCCCGAAGATTTTCCAGACGCCCGAGGCGGCAATCATCGTATCCAAAGCAAATCCTCCCTCGTCGCGGGTCGATGCGACGCCTCTTGCTTACCACAGCGCCGCTGATGACGCTGGGGTTTATTGCCCTTTTTCGCGACTTCAAGTCACTTCCCTCTAGGCATTTGGCATGAAAGACGCTTTAGTATCAATGCATAGGTTTCCCCGGCTGCCGCAGGTGGTCGGGCTTATGGAGGAGAGAGACTATGAAAATGCTTAAAATTGCTGCCCTCGGCGCAACGCTGCTGGCTTCAACGATGTCAGTCAACACCGTCGCACAGGCTCAGGGTCGCCTAAACGCGGCTGTGGCTGACTGGACCGGTGCTGTTGTGACGGGACGCCTGCTCATGACCATTCTTGAGCGGGAGTACGACTACAAGATCAACTACATCGAACTGCCTTCGGGTAACGCGACGCTGGAAGCGATTGCCGGTGGCGATATCGACATGGGCTTCGAGTACTGGCCGTCCTACAACCCGGCCAAGGGTACCTGGTTCGAAGAGTGGGGTGGCCCAGGCACCGTGAAGATCGTCGGTGAGACCGGCGTCATCGGTAAGTCCAGCTACTACGTACCACGCTACCTGGTTGAGGGCGACGATGCCGCGGCCAAAGACCTGGTGCACTTCTCTGATCTGGCGAACTACGTCGACCTGTTTGCGACGGTTGAAACCGGTGGCAAGGGTCGTCTGATCGGCTGTCCGGCGCTGAACTGGGAGTGTGACGACCAGGCACGTGCTGATGCCTACGGCGTTGGCTTCGAAGCTGTGGTTCTGGGTTCCGAGACCGCGCTCTGGGCAGAGATGCAGGGCGCTTACAAGCGTCAGGAGCCATTCGTGGCCTACGCTTGGGAGCCGCACTGGATCCACGCTGAGCTCGACCTGGTTGCGCTGGAGCTGGATCCTTACGGTGACGGCAGCGCTTGGCCGAAGTCTGGCTGGGCTGAGGACGTGACCATCAACTACGCTTCCGAGCGTCTGTTCGGCAAGCACGACGCCGCGCTGGCGATGATTGCTAACTCGCGGATCACCAACGCCCAGCAGGCTCAGATGATCTACGCGGTCGACGTTCAGGGCGAAGAGGTCCAGGACGTGGTCGATGAGTGGCTGGCCAACAACGAAGACATCTGGAGAGCGTGGCTACAGTAAGGCCGGGCCTCTGCACCCTCTCTTAAGGTGAAACGGAACGGGCGGTTGCGGTTGCAACGGCCCGTTCTTTTTTGTGCCGTCCTCGGGCCTATGCTGCTGGGAAGAGAGGGCGTTTCAACGGTTGTTGATGGGGCTCGGACAAAGGGGGTTGCGGGCTCGATTTGACGCCGCTTCGCGGCTTACAAATCTCCCCCGCGTAATGATTTTTGACCGACGCTCAAAAGCTTCGCTGTGAGCGCGTTGGGGGCAGGCGGGCCACCTTCTCATAGCGCTCGACACGGCGGAGTTTATCCTGAGCCAGTCGAAGGGCCCTTCAGCGCAGCTCAAAATGAGGCGCCATGTCGGGCGCAGCCCGACGTGTCCGTTTCGTTGCGCGTGGAAGGACCGCAAGCTGCGAAGCGGCCAAGGTCCGAGCGCGCAACCAAAGAGGCTCGGAGCACCGCGCCCCAAGCCGCCCTTATCGGCGGACAGTCTTGGTCCTCAGAGCCCCAGCGCCTTGCGCTGCCGGGCCGTCGCCGCGCTGGTCAGCCGGTCGAGCATGACCGCCACCAGCACGATCCCGATACCGCCCACCAGGCCCGCACCGGTATCAGCCATAGTCATGGCCTGGAACACCACCAGACCCAGCCCCTCGCCCGCCACCATCGGCGTGATCACCTGCATGGCCAGCGCCATGGCAATCGCCTGATTGACGCCAAGCATGATCGATGGGCTTGCCATCGGCAGCTTGACCTTGAACAGCGATTGTGACTGGGTCGAACCATAGGCATCGCAGACTTCATTAACCTGCGCCGGCACCTGCTTCAGCCCCAGCATGGTCATCCGGACCATCGGCGGCAGCGCATAGATCACCGTGGCGATGATCGCCGTCACCTTGTTGCCGCCGAACAGCATCAGCACCGGGATCAAATAAACAAAGGTCGGCATGGTCTGCATGGTGTCGAGGATCGGGGTCAGGATCCGCTCTAGCGTGCGGTTGTAGGCCGCGAATATCCCAAGCGGCAGCCCCACGACCACACACACCAGCACAGAGGCGAGGGTTGCGGCAATCGTCTCCATGGTCGGCACCCAGATGTTCCCGACGCCGGTCAGGAACATCAGGAAGCTCACCACGGCCGCAAACCGCCAGCCCCCGGCCGCCCAGGCCATTAGGAACAGCCCGCCCAGCGCGTAGAACCACGGCAGGCCCACGAGGAATTTCTCCAGTGGGTCGAGCAGGTAGAGGAAGGTGAAGGCCCGCAGCCCCTTGGAGAAGGTTGCAAAAATCTTGTTCGACGCCAGCCAGTCCACACTGTCATCGACCGGCCCGCGCATGCGGAACATCAGCGAATCAGGGTAGTACCCGATGTCATAGATCCAGCGGTCGACAGCGAAAATCGCCAGGATGATCAGCACCGCGATGAACAGGAACTGCCGAGCCTTCAGCCCGCGGGCGAACGACGCGCCGAATTCCCGGTTGGCGAGCCCCAGCAGCCCGCCCAGCGCCAGCGCCACGCCGTGTGTCAGCGCGCTCGACGCCGCCCCGATCCCGCGCCAGAGGGCATCCAGCCCCTGCTCGAAGCAGCGCGCTGGTGCGACCCGGTACCAGGTCTGTGGCAGCAGCCGGAAGCGCAGCTGGGTGCGGTCCGCGAGAGCCTCGCTGTCCTTGAGCGCGCCGATCGCCAGCGTCAGCCGGTCGAAGATGATCGCCATAAAGACGATGCACATGCCGGCTTCGAAGGCCCAGCCGACCTTGAGCTTGAACAGCGCCTTGTAGACCTCGCGCCCCAGACCGCCGGTACCGATAAAGGCGGCCAGCACGGCCAGCCCCAGCGCCATCATGATGGTCTGATTGATGCCCAGCACGATCGAGGGCATGGCCTGCGGGATCTGTACCTTGGCCATGGTCTGCAACCGGGTCGAGCCAAAGCTCTGCGCCACCTCGACCGAGGTCTGCGGCACCTGGCGGATGCCCAGATTGGTCAGACGCACCACTGGCGGCATTGCGTAGATGATGATCGCCATCGCCGCCCCGGTGTTGCCGATACCGAACAGAAAGATCGCTGGCAGCAGATAGACGAAGGCCGGCATGGTCTGCATGGCGTCGAGCACAGGCCGGATGGCGGACTCAACCCGGTCATTCTGCGAACACCAGACCCCGAGCGGGATGCCCAGCACCACCGAAATCACCACCGACACACCCATGAGCGACAGGGTCGACATCGCCGGATCCCACATGTCGACAGCGCCCCAGAACATGACCCCGACCACGGTCAGCAGCGCCAGCCGCAACCCGCCGAACCGCAGCCCGAGCAACCCGAGCGCAACGACCACCAGCGGCCAGGGCCGCACCTGCAGGAAATACTCGACCTCACCGATCCAGTAGGTAATGACCTTGGCGATGGCGCGGGTGGTATCGCGCACGTTGGCCTTGAGCCAGTCCTCGCCGATGTTGATCCAGTAGATGAAATCGATGCGCGAAGAGATGGCTTCGGGGAAACCGTACTTGAAGCCGAAGACACGGTAGACGAGGATCGACACGGCCAGTGCCAGCACGGCCCAAGCCAGCGCGGTGTAGTTCACGCCGTCGATGACCAACAGGCGCCCCAGCGTCGGGCTGCCCGATCGCGGTCGGATCGGTGCGGTCATGATCCAGTCTCCTCCCCAGTGATCAGCACGCAGCCCGAAGGCCACGGCTCATTCATATGCAGAAAAGCAGAACCGCACCGCCCGCGAAAGGGTCTTGATGCCAAAACGCCGAAATTGCCCCCGCCCGGCTGCCTCCGATGCCCCCCTGAGTGCGCCGTTCCGGCCCGCCGCTAGACCGCGATTGCTGGCAGCGCGGTCCGGGGCAGAAACGCGCCAGCAATGGCGTGCTCATAGGTATAGGCCGCCTCGAACAGCCCCGCATCGTCGAAGGGCCGGGTAACCAGCTGGATGCCGGTCGGCACGCCATGTCGGTCCCGCCCCGAGGGCAGCGTTATCACCGGGCAATTATACTGCATGTTGAACTGGTGGGTCAGCAGCCAGCCGTACTCACCATCGACCGGCGTGCCCGCGACTTCAAAGGCCGGGTTGGTGGCGTCGTGGTCGGTCCGTACCGCACCGATCGACAGCGTCGGGCACAGCAGAACGTCGTAGTCGGCCAGCACGGGCCCAAGGCTCTGATACATGCGGTGCTGCCCTTCCCACGAACGCGCGACGTCGTCCGGTCCCAGCCGCGCGGCAATATCGGCGGCCAGACGCCCGTAGTCGGTCAGCTGCTCGCGCTGCCCCTGCTCGGCGGCCCATAGGGCGGCGCGGCCGAAGTGCATGGCGGCGTACCAGCTCATGGCGGCCTCATCGACCCAGCTGCCCCAGCCCAGATCGACTTCCTCGACCGTGCAGCCCGCTACACGCAGGGCCTCCAGCGCTGCGAGCGTGTTCTGGCGCACCTCGTTCTCGATCGGCACGTAGCCCAGATCCATGGACCAGGCCACGCGCAGTTTGGCGGGCGGACGAGCCTCGGCCAGTTCGATGCGGTCGGGCAGGCTGTCGTGGTCGAGCGGGTGCGGGCCGGAGACGATGTTCTGGCCCAGCGCGATGTCGCCGACGTCGCGCGCGAGAAAACCACAGTGGTTGTAGCGGTCGAAGTTGGCCGGTGGCCCGTCGGGATTGCGGCCGTGGGGCGGCTTGTACCCCGCCAACCCGCAGCAGCTTGCCGGGATGCGGATCGACCCGCCGATATCGGTCCCGGTCGCCAGCGGGGTCAGCCCAGCCGCCAGTGCAGCCGCCGACCCGCCCGAGGACCCTCCCGGGCCGAAGTCGAGGTTGAAGGGGTTGCGGGTCACGCCCCACAGGTGGCTGTTACAGACCGCCGAAAGGCAGAACTCGGGCGTTGTCGTCCGGGCATGGAAGATCGCGCCGGCGGCCTCGAGCCGTTCGATCATCGGGTCGGTCTCGGTGTCGATATTGTCCTTGAGCGTCAGCGAGCCCTGGGTGGTCCGCCGCCCGGCTATCCGGTGCACGTCCTTGACCGCGACCGGCAAGCCCTCCAGCGCCCGCGCCGTCCCGGCGGCATAGCGAGCAGCAGCAGCCTTCGCCTGCTGCCGAGCGTCGTCGAAGAATGTCTCGGTATAGGCGTTGATCGCCGGGTTGATGGCGTCGGTGCGGGCGATCAGCACGTCCAGATAGTCGACCGGCGACAGGCTCTTGTCCCGGAAACGGGCGAGCACGTCCCGCGCCGACAGATAACTCAGCTCGGTGGCATCCATGACGGTATTCCTTTCGCACCCACGGGGTTCAGGCGCCGTGCTTCCTTTCCCCCCTCTTTTCCACGCACACCGAGGGAAACGGCGGCCCTCGGGTTTCTCCTAGCGCGCCGCGACCAGCGAGCGGCGGATCACATCGGCAATCTCCGGCACACCGGCTTCGGCCGCATTGGTGCCCGTGGCCGCATCCCGCACCGCTTTGGCGGCAAGGCGCTGGATGCCAGCCTCGTCGGTCTCAACCCCGATGTCAGCCAGTGAACGCGGGATATCGCAGTCGTCAAGCAAGGCACAGACGGCCGCGTAAAAGCTATCAAAATCAGTGAGTTCCAGCCCCATGGCCTGGCTCATGGGCCGGACCTTTGCGGTGATTGCAGCCTCGTTATAGCGGAGCACAATCGGCAGCAGCACCGCGTTGGTCAGGCCGTGGTGGGTGTCAAACTCTGCGCCGACCATATGGCTGATCGAGTGCACCAGACCCAGCCCCTTGAGGAAGGCGATCCCCGCCAGACAGGAGCCGACAATCATGGTCCCGCGCGCGGGGATCGACGCAGGGTCCTGCATCACCTGCGGCAGACCCGCGGAAACCAGCTCCAGCCCCTGCAGCGCCATGCCGTCACACAGTGGGTTGAAGTCTGGCACGCAATAGGCCTCGATCGCGTGCACCAGTGCGTCGATGCCGGTCCAGGCGGTCAGCTTAGGCGGCAGGCCCACGGTCACCACGGGGTCCAGAATAGCCGCGCGCGGATGGTGGGTCGGGTGCCAGATGCAGCGCTTGGTCAGCGCCTTGGTGTCGGTCACCATCGCCGTGCTCTCGCTCTCGGCCCCGGTGCCCGAGGTGGTCGGAATACAGAAGAGCGGTGGGAAATCACCCGCGCTCAGGCTGTCATCGACCTCCAGATCATAGTCAAAGCACCAGATGTCCCCGGCCTTGCCCGCCAGTAGGCTGATCGCCTTGCCCGCGTCCATGCCGCTGCCACCCCCGATCGCCACCACCCCGTCGTGACCACCAGCCCGATAGGCAGCCAGTCCGTCTTCGGCGTTCTGATCGGTCGGGTTGGGGGCCACATCGCTGAACACAGCGCCCTCGAGACCCGCCGCTGCCAGCGCATCCAGCGCACCCTGCACAAAGGGGAGATCGCGGCTGGCGCGGTCGGTGACAATCAGAGCATTGGTCACCCCGTGGCAGTGGCACAGTGCCCCCAGCTCGGCCAGCCGGCCCGGCCCATAGAGCAGCGGGATCGGAAAGGACCAGTCGTAGGATTGGTTCAGGTCAGGCACGAACATGGTAGGTCTCCCCCGGGGCTCAGGACATAGTGTTCTGCAAGTCTTTATGGGGCTGAGCCTATCGGCAATTCCGGCCCGGTCAACAACTCTGGCCCTGTCAGCAACCCGGGGCCAGTCAACAGGGCGCAGGCACGGCGTCCAAAGCCTGAAACAGGGCATATCCGCCGCAGCTGGGGACAAGTCCGGCGAACACGGACAGATCAGCGGTCAATCCAGTGATTTATGAAGCCCGCCTTTCCGTGTAGTGTGCCGCGAGTTCGTTATTTCCGCCCTCGGGCGGCAGCCTTGGGGAGGCCTGATCTATGACCACGACGACCACCAAACAAGCAGGACCGCGCGCGCTCTGGTCCTGGTCGCTCTATGACTTCGCCAATTCGGCCTTCACCACGATTGTCATCACCTTCATTTTCTCGATCTACTTCGCCGACGTGCTCGTCTGTACCGCGGAGTGGGCCGGGTGCCTGAGCGAGGAGCAGGAAGCCAATCTCACCCTTTCGGAGCGGCTCGGCGATACGCGGGGACAGGCACTGTGGGGCTATTCCACCACCTTCATTGCCATTTCCATCGCCCTGCTGGCGCCAATATTCGGTGCTGTGGCCGACCTAGGCGGGCGCCGCAAGCCATGGATCTTCACCTTCTCGATGATCTGTATCATCGCCACTGTCGCGCTGTTCTTCATGCGGCCCGAGCCGATCTTCATCATTCCGGCGGTGCTGCTGGTCGCGATCGCGAACTCAGGCTTTGAAATGGGCATCGTGTTCAACAACGCTATGCTGCCCGATCTCGTCAGCAAGGACAGGGTTGGTCGCTGGTCGGGCTGGGCCTGGGGGCTGGGCTACTTCGGCGGCCTGATCAGCCTTGTCCTGTGTCTGGTGCTCGTGCTCGGCTCGGAAGGTGAGGCGCAGCTCAACGCCACGCTGATGACCAACCTGATCGTCGCTGGCTGGTTCTTCCTGTTCATGCTGCCGCTGTTCCTGTTCACGCCGGACCGGCCGGGCAAGGGTCTGCCGTTCGGGCAGGCCATCCGCGAGGGTCTGAGCACAGTTCGCAAGACCGGCGGGACCATCCTGCGCCAGCCCAACATCCGCCGGTTCCTGATCGCGCGCATGGTCTTTACCGACGGTTCGGTCACCCTGTTCGCCATGGGGGCGACCTACGCTGCGATCCGCCACGGCATGGACCTGACCCAGATCATCATGTTCGGCATCCTGCTCAACGTGACCGCCGGGATCGGCGCCTTTGCCTTCGGCTACCTCGATGACCGCTTTGGCGCGAAGCGCGTGATTGTCGCCTCGCTGATCGGCCTGCTGGTGCTCGGGGTCCCGGGTCTGACGGCCCCTTACTGGCTGCCCGATGCAGCCGCGACCACAGCCTTCATTGGCTTCGGCGCGGCGCTGGGGATCTTCGTCGGCCCGGTGCAGGCTGCCGGTCGCTCGTTCATGGCCCGGATCGCGCCGGCCAAGCAGCGCACCGAGTACTTCGGCTTTCTCGCGCTCAGCGGCAAGGCGACGACCTTCCTCGGTCCGTTTGCGGTCGCCACGGTTACCATCATGACCAACAACATGGATATCGGCATGATGCCGATTCTGGTATTCTGGCTGGTGGGTCTGCTGCTGATGTTCGGGGTGCGGGACGAAGTCGCCGAAGACTGATCCGTCTGGCGGGCCGGGCCTGCGGCAAGAAACCGGTGGCCGACGGCTTCAGCCGTTGGCCTCGCTCACCCCTTCGGTGCCGGGAGCATCTGTCTGTTCTGCTGGCGGTAATTCCTCAGCCGCCTGGTCGCCCGTATCGTCACCGTTATCGTCGACCGCGTCTTCTGGTGCATCTTCTGGCTGCGGCATCTCCCAGATTTTGGAGCGGCCAATCGCGACCAGCCGGGCGATTTCCAGCTCGATGGCGTGCGGGGCTTCCTTCTGGATGTTATGTCCTGAATTCTCGACGATCAGGTGCCTGCCGTCATCGCTGTCTGCGGCCATCAGCGACTGCAGCGCCGTAACCTGCTCCTGCAACTCACTGTAGCCACCCGTCATATTCCGCCCGGCGGAGAGCACCGTCACCGGGATCCCTGCGGGCAGTTTTGGGGCTGCATCACGGTCGGTGATAGCCATGCGACGGCCACGGAATTCCGCCTTGGCCCCGGGGCTGAACACCAGCGTCATCGGCGGCATGGTGGTTTCTTCATCCTCCCCCATCATGAAGCGGTCGAGTTGCTCAACCGACGGGTCGACCAGCAGCAGGCCGGCAACCTGATCCGGATAGAGCCGGGCAAAGGTCTGGGCATAGACCGCCCCCAGCGAATGCCCGACCAGCACGTAAGGCCCATCGATGCTGAGGTCGTCGAGCATTTCCAGCAACTCTTCAGCGATCACCCTCGAGCCGCGCGCGCTGGCGATGACCGGCGAACGATCGTTGCCGCGCCGTTCGTAAACAAAGACCCGGGTCTGCACCGATACCCGCCGCACCACGGGCATCCACTCGCCGATCGATGACGCCAGCCCGTTGAACACGATAACCGTCGGCTCACCCCGCCCGAGCAGGGCAAAGCGCTGCCCGGTCTTGGGGTAAATCACCATCTCCGCGGACGCCGGCACCGCCAGAACCAACCACACAAGCGGCGCAAGCCCGAACCACAGCGCCCGGAAACGCAGCGGCGGCGGCATGAAGCCTGAAACGGCCGTAGAAGAGAGCACCGGACCTGTCATCAAACCAGCAGGCTGTCCGTGCCCATGATGTCGGTAACGTCTGCGTCTTCGAGGGTGATGGTCCCCTCGCCTGCCACCGTGATAATGGTGTCTCCGGCGACCAGTTCAGCCGTGCCGCTGTCGATGCCGTAGAACTCGAGCCGGTCCTCACCGATCCGGAAATCCTGGATCACGTCGGTGCCAAAGCCGGCCTCGAAGCGGAAAATATCCGCCCCGCCTCCGCCGGTAAGGTGGTCATCGCCGCGACCGCCGTTGAGGACGTTGGCAAAGCCGTTCCCGATCAGCTGGTCATCGCCGCTGCCGCCCTCGGCGTTCTCGATCACCACCCCTTGTGCAATGTGCAGGTTATCGCGCAGGCCGACGTCGATGCTGTTGTTATTGATGACGTAAGAATCGCTGCTGCCGTCGTCGAAGTAGACGGAAAAGCCCATCAGACCGTCGCCATCGGCATTCGACGTGTCCGGGTCGAACACCAGCCGGAACGACTTGCCGTCTTCGGTGATCTGCGCCCAGCCATCGCTGTCGTTCTCGATAAAGATCGAGGCGATGGTATCGCTGGCGTCGTGGCCGATGCTCTCCACGGAGAACGAGCTGGACTCCGACGGTGGCGAGCCGACCTGGCTGGCCTGCCCGGGGAAGAGGTTGATGATGGCGTCGCGCGACCCGTCGTGCACGATTGTGTCGACCCCGCCCGCGTCCCAGATGGTGCCGACGAAGATCTCTCGGCTGTCGAAGGTGTAGACATCATCGGCAGTCGCCGTGGCCGTGTTGGCGCCGTACAGGTGCTGAAGCGCGGCGATATCGGCGATCATCGCGGCCGCCGGGAAGACGGTATCGCCGTAGACTTCGGTGTAACTCAGCGCCGTGAAATACTGATTGTCGATGTAGGCGGGGGCGTCCATGTGGCCCTCAAACGGGTGTTCGAGCCCGAGCGCGTGCAGGATTTCGTGGGTCAGGATCATCTCGCCACCGCGATAGGCATCGACCCAGTAACCGTCGAGCAGCAAGTCGGCATCGAAAACAATGTCGCCCAGATCGTCGACCAGCCACGGCTCTGCGCCAGCCGGAAGCACGGCGTAGGAATTGCCGATCGCATCATCGGTCACGGTAATGTTGATATGGCCCCGTCCCTCACCCGTAGCAGCGTTGAAGCTGCCGGTATCGGGAACTTCGACGAAGGTCAGGTTGGCCAGCGCTTCGAGCTCGTCGAGCTGTTCCCAGACTTTGGTTTTGAAGAAGGCCGGGACCGGTTGCACTGTCTCGCCTTCGCGCATCGACAGCGCCGAGCCGGTGTCTGAAAAGCTGTACGTGATGGTCGCCGGGGTGTCGTAGAGCCCGGCACCGCCCCAGTGGCTTTCCTCCTCGCTCAGCAACGAGTCAACCAGCAGATCACCGGTGAAATAGGACGAATGACCGGGCAGGTTCAGCTGCTGCTCCGGCTCGCTGGCGCCTGTAGCACTGCTGCTCCCCGCCTCTTCAGACGTTGGGCTGCCGGCGCCGCTGCCGCTGGCCGAGGTTGCCCCACTGCCGGAAGCTTCATCGCGGCGGAGCAAGCGGAACCCGGCGTAAACCGAAGCGCTGGCGACCGTGGCACCGCCAGCGACAACGCCAACTTGTGTCAGGCTCGGGGCGGCGGCTGACGCAATCACGGGCGCTGCCGGGACGAGGCTCGCAGCGCTGGCGATACTGGCAGCGGCAGCAGGAGCCGTCGGAAGCTGCACCAGCACGGGCGCGGTGGTTGCCGCAAGCGCTGGTGCCTGCACGGCCCATGCCTCGGTCACGCCCGCGTTCTGGGCGGCGGTCTGGAGCAAGACGGGCTGCAGCACCATGACCTGCCCGTTGGCGAAGAGCCACTGACCAGCCTCCAGCACTTGAATGCCGGCTGGGGTATTGACACGGATCGCACCAATGCCGAGTTGTTCCACGGCCAAAGTCTCGATCGGAACAAACTGAAAGCCGTTCTGACCGGCACCCTGCACACGCACCTGAGCCTGCGCTTCTGCGGTTTCATCGGCACCCAGTCCGAAACCAAGCCCCATGCCAAGGGTGAGCGCGCTCCCAAGCCCGCCCAGACCACTTCGACCGGGGCGCTTCAAGGGAAGAACGGCGCGACCCGCGCGGCCCAACCCCGGGTCAGCCTCAGGCAGTGGCAGACGGGATGATCCATCCTCAGGGTCAATCTTGGTTCCGGTCGGAAATTTGTGGTTCAAGAGGTGCTCTTTCGTCTGAAAACTGAATGCGCGGAACAGACAGTTTTCCGGCGGCGGAAATCCGGATTAAAGCAAGGCCATGTGTAGCATTATAGGGCAAATCAGAGCGTGGGGTGCTTTTCTTGCGTCGGGAAAAAGACCGCAACATGGTCGCCCAGACGGACCCGGCCTTCGCGCTCGACAAAGGCGGTGAAACCCCGCTTGCCCTTGGCTGCTGTCGGGTAGGACAGGCCCTTACCCGGATGGTGACCCTCGATGATCTCCGCGGGAAATTTGCAGGGCGCGTTTTCCAGATCGACGACGATGGTGCCCCCGTCCGGGAACTGCAGCCGCGAACCGGGCGGCAGCAGGGACAGGCTCGGCACCCCCGAGAGCAACAGATTGGCGCCGACCCATTCGGGCTGAATGCCGGTGTCGATGCCCATGGTGGCTGCGGTCTCTGCCATTTCCTCGATGCTGAGCACGGTCAGCTGACGCTGGTTCTTGAGCGGCGTCCCCTTGGGGTGAACGTTTCTGAGCCGGGAACAGGCTGAACGGGTCAGCCCGCCGTGGTCTTCGCCTTCGAAACCGGCAAAGGTCATCTGCACCTCCGACAGCGCGGCGGAGACCAGATCCTGATCCAGCGAGCTGTTGACACCGAGGAAGGTAACTGTGCCTTCGAATGTTTTCTTGAGTCCGGCCAAAGCCCGTCTCCATTGTTTCATCTGACGCCATGCAGCCCGCGTAAAGGCTGGCCACCACACTGCCGCGCCGGTACGGCCCTCAACTTGACACACTTTGAAACATTTAGCCCTAAAATGTCACGGTCTCGACGAACGCGTGAAAATCACACGCCTTATCCCTGAGTGCCACAACGCGAGCTCAGGCAGGTTGATCCGACCAGAAAACCCTACCCCAGTGCCTCGTTGGTCGAATTTATCTTGCCCCATGCACGCATGACGTGCATATCTGGAGCGGGGCTAACGTATGATGAGGAGATCTATACCATGGCACGGCCCCGCGCACTTTCAGGCTTGGCTGCCACCCTTGGCTTCTCGGTTCTGGCCGCTGCAACAGCAGCAGCGCAGCCGACCGCGCTGATCATCGGCAATTCCAACTACTCGAATTTTTCGAACCTGCCGGATGCAGCCGCTGACGCGACCATGCTCGCGGAGACGCTGGGCGGCAATGGCTACGACGTTTCCCTGCTGACCAACGCCGGCGCGCAGGAGACCCGCGCTGCCCTGTCCGCGTTCTTTGCCGGGGAAGCCGCGCCCGAACACCGGCTGTTCATTTATTCCGGGCACGTGGTGAGCGTCGATGGCGTCACCCACCTTGTCCCCGCAGATGCCGCTGTCACGACCGGTCTTGACCTCGAGTTCAACTTCATCGCCATGGACGATGTCAGGGCCCAGATGGAGCGTGATGAGATCCCCGACGTGGTGATCATGGACACCAACTACCGCCACCTCGCTGATAACCAGCTCAAGCCGCTGCTGCCGGGTGCACATATCTCCGACCGTGCCGCCGCGCCCGCCGACAGAGAGAGCACGCTGACGCTGATGGCGGTTCAGCCCGGCGCACGTAACCTGGGCCAGAAGAACGACGCCAACGTCTTCGCGACGATCCTCAACAACCGCCTCTCGGGCATGGACCGCGAAGCCGTGTCCTTCCTCAACAACGTCGGTGCCTGGGTCGAGAACCAGTCCAGTGGTCGTCAGACCCCCTATCTCTCCGGGGGCTTTACCGCCGACATCCGGCTGAACCCCGAAGTTAAAGAGCCTGTTGCCGAAGGCCCGACGGCGCGCGAACAGCGGCTGTGGGACGCGATTCAAGGTTCGGACAACGTCGAGGATTTCGAGGACTACCTCGCCTTCTTCCCTGAGGGTTACTACGCGGACGCTGCGCAGGCTGCGATCGATGAGCTGAACGCGCCCGACGAGCCACAGTTTCAGCTCAACCCGATCAACGAGTCCTGGTACGTGACCCGCAAGGCCAACGTCCGCAGCGGTCCGTCGACCAGCTTTGACCGGATTGCCCGCCTGCCCGCCGCGACCGTGGTCTACAACCTCGGACAGGTTGCTGATCCCGGCTGGTACCAGATCATCATACCGGATAACTCGACCGGCTTCATTCACCCGGCCCTGCTTGCACCCTGGGCAGGCTCCGAACTGGCAGCCTGGTCCACGGCGCAGAGCGAAGGCACGATCGAAGCTTATCAGGCTTACCTCGATGCCTTCCCCGAAGGCCCCAACGCCGAGCGCGCGCGGGTGAGCATCGACGTCCTGCTCGAGCAGGCTTACCGGGAGCAGCTCGCCAGCTACCGCATTCAGTCCATCAACCGTGACGTGGTGATCACGCGCCAGGCCAACCTTCGCCCCCTGCCAACCACCCGTTCGCAGGTCGCCAGCCGGGTCGATGGCGGCACCCGCCTGACCGCGACCGGTATCGTCCGCGGCCACCCGTGGATCCGGCTGGACCTGAACGGTGAGACCGTATTCGTGCACAACAGCCTGTACGTGGTCTATGAGGGCTCCGTCTTCGCCGCCTGGGATCAGGCGGTCGAGGCCGACACCCTGCTCGGTTACGTCCGTTTCCGCGCGCAGCACCCCAACTCCCCGTTCGAGCAGGAAGCCGTGGCGGCGATCCAGTCGCTGCAGTCTGCAGAGAGCACGGGTTTCAAGGCTCTGGGTGGAATTCACGTGGTCAAGCGGGCGAGCAGCGTCTACCGTAAGACTTCGCGTCAGTCAGCTGTGCTGACCGAAGCGTCGGCCGGTGACACCTTCCGCGCCACGCGCCAGAGCAGCAACGGTCGATGGATCGAACTGCGGCTGGGGAACGGTACGCTGGGATACATCCGCGCAGGTCGGGTCGAGCTCTACGCCGGTTCGGTGTTCGAAGCCTGGGATCAGGCCCGCGACGCCAACACCATGGCCGCCTACCGTGACTTCCGCGATGAATTCCCCGGCAGCCGTTTTGACGAGGATGCGGTCAGCGCCATCGAAGAGCTGCTCGCGCAGGGTCCGCAGATGCGTGACATCCGGGAGAAAATCTACCTGACCAACCGGGCCTTTGTCCTGACGCAGCCTGATGTCAGCGCGCCGCGCCTTGGTGTGATCAACGCTGACGTTCTGGTCACGGCGACGGGTCAGGGCGGCGATCCGGAATTCTTCCGCATCAACACCACCAACGGTGTCGGCTACGTGCTGGCGTCCTCTGCCGCGCTTTACGCCGGTTCCGAGCGTGAAGCCTGGGATCAGGCCCAGACTGCGAACTCGGTCGAGGCTGTTAACGCCTACCTCGCCGCCTACCCGAACGGGCGCTGGCTGCAGCCTGGGCTGCAACTGCGCCAGCAGCTGACCGGCTACGAGATCAACCTCGGTGGTCTCAACATCCGCCTGTTCCCGGGCAGCTGAGGTCATAGGGCCGATGCCCCGAGTCGGCCGGAACCAATGACCCGAGGGGGTGCGCGCAGCACCCCCTTTTTCTTTCCCCGTTGCCAATAATGCGCAGCCCGCCCGGAAATCGTCAGCCGCAGGGCTTAAGGGCTTGGAATCTACCCTGCCCAGCTGCTAGTTTTTCTAAAAATCATGCGGCTTTTACACTAAATCCGAAAAACACACGAATGATCGTGTGATCGACGAGGAACGAAGCTGACCATGAAACGCAATCTGACCCCCTTCCGTGGGGCTCGTCTGGGGCTGCTTGCCCTCTGCTTGCCCCTGCTCTCCGCCTGCTACTCCACGGTTGGCTATGATGGCCGGACCATGCTGCGTCCGCTGTCTAGCCCCGGGCCGTACCACAGCACGGCCACCCTGAGCGCACCGATCTACGGGCCAGCCCACCCGGGTCTGATCCCGATCGGCGGCTACCGCGCGGTGCAGGGCTTCACCTACTACACCCCCATGGGGATGTCGCACTACACCATCCCGGCGACGCTGGGCTTTACCAGCTTCCCCCTGGTTTCCTGGCGCCTGGTCAGCATCGACGGCGTGTGCATCGTCGAGCTCGAGCCGGTGGACGACTGCGACTAGGTCCGCCCGTCTTTCCCGGTGTGCGGTGTTCCTCCCCCGTGGTTGATCAGGTTGCGCACAGGAAAGTGCGGCAAGGCCCTTCGGCCAAGGCCAAAAGTCTGTAGTCTGCACGCCATGTATCTGACCCTGAATGCGCCCGATCTGGCGCGGCCGCTGTTTCGCGCCATCGCACCCCACCTCCCGGCCCCGCTGGAGCGCCGCTGGCGCCTGCCCAGCCAGCGCGGCGGCCCGGGTCTGCCTGAAGCTATCTGCAACGACGTGTTGGCGCTGGAGGGCGAAGAACGACGACAACGGCGCCTGCATCCCCTGTCCCCGGTGGAGCAGGACGCGATCCGTGCGCTGCGCGGTCGCCAGTGGGACGGGCTTCTGCATCTGTTCGAGCAGCGTGGCATCAGCGGCGTGATGGTCTGGAACGGTTATCGGGGTCGTCGGGGCCTGCTGGCCCTTGCCGCGCAGCACGCGGGCCTGCGGGTGGTGCAGTTCGAGCGCTGTGCCTACCCCGGCTTTGTGCAGGCGGGGCTGGGCGGGACCAACGCCGGCGCCGCGCACCTGCTGGGTGAAGCCTTCGCCAACACGGCGCCGGACCCGGATATCATCGAAGGATTCGCTGCCACCCAGCGCCAGCGGCCAAAACGCGGCCTGCTTGGCCGGCTGTCCCCGGCTCAGCGCGACACGGGCAGCACGCCGGTGGCCTTGCCCGATCGGTTCATCTACTGCCCGCTGCAGGTTGCTGCCGATACCCAGCTCACGGTCCATGGGAGCTGGGTCAGCGATATGCCTGCCTTCATCAGCGCGGTGACCGCAGCAGCCCGGTCCCTGCCCGGCGACGTGGCCGTGGTGTTCCGCCCGCATCCGTCCTGCGCGGTTGGACAGGCCCAAGCCCTGCAGCGCGCCGCAGCGTCCAGTGACCGGGTGCGGGTGATTGCCGACGGGTCTTCGGCAGCCTTGCTGGCCCGCAGCGCGGCGGTGGTCACGGTCAATTCATCGGTGGGGCTGGAAGCCTTCGCCTACGACCGCCCGGTGGTGACGCTGGGACAGAGCTTCTACGGCGGACGCGGTCTCACACACGAAGTGCAAGATCAGACCGCGCTGGCGGCCACCTTCAAGGGCTTGGGCGATCTGTCCTTCGACGCCGACCGGCGCAGGCGGTTTCTGACATGGTTGCGGAACGAAGGCTTTCAGCGCTGGCCCGCCTCCGCCGCTGATCCAGCTGCACGGGCGCTGGCGCAGCACGTCGCCGCGCTAATGGATGCTGCAGGCGGACTGAGCATCATCGTCGGCAACCCTTAGTCCGCTTCGTCACCACCCAGTTGCGCGGCCAGTGAGGCTTCGAGGAACAGGTCAATTTCTCCATCGAGCACAGCGCCGGTCTGCGAGCTTTCCACCCCGGTACGCAGGTCTTTGACCATCTGGTAGGGCTGGAGCACGTAGGAGCGGATCTGGTGCCCCCAGGCGATGTCCGACTTCTCGTCGTTGACCGCCTGCGCCGCGTCCTGCCGCTTGCGCAGTTCCAGTTCGTAAAGCTTGGCCTTGAGCATGTTCATGGCCGTCGCCCGGTTCTTATGCTGGCTGCGGTCGTTCTGACACTGGACGACGATGCCCGTGGGCTCGTGGGTGATGCGCACGGCAGAGTCGGTCCGGTTGACGTGCTGCCCGCCCGCACCCGAAGCGCGGTAGGTGTCGACCCGCAGGTCCTTATCAAGGATGTCGACTTCGATGCTGTCGTCGACCACCGGGCTGACCCAGACCGACGCGAACGAGGTATGGCGGCGGTTCTGGCTGTCGAAGGGTGAAATCCGCACAAGGCGGTGCACCCCGGTCTCGGTCTTCAGCCAGCCAAAGGCGTTCTCGCCCTTGATCTGCAGCGTGGTCGACTTGATCCCGGCTTCTTCACCAGCGGATTCTTCGAGCACGTCGAGGCTGTAGCCGTGGGCGTTGGCCCAGCGCGAGTACAGCCGCAGCAGCATGCCCGCCCAATCCTGCGCCTCGGTGCCCCCGGCGCCGGCGTTGATCTCGATGAAAGCGTCGTTGGGGTCGGCCTCGCCCGAGAGCAGGGATTCAAGCTGTTTCTTGGCGGCCTGAGCCTGCAGGCTCAGGATCTGCGCCTCGGCTTCGGCGACGGTCTCCTGATCGCCCTCTTCCTCGCCCAGCTCGATCAGGTCGCGGCAGTCTTGCAACTCGGTGCTCAGGCTGCGATAGCCTTCGATCGCAGCCTCGAGCCGCTGGCGTTCCTGCATGGTCTTGCGGGCGTTATCGGCGTCATTCCAGAGGTTCGGGTCTTCGGACAGCGCCGTTAGTTCGTCGAACCGGCGTAGGGCGTTGTCCCAGTCAAAGATGCCTCCTCAGCAGCGCGAGGGATTTTTCAATCTCCTCGGCGACCGCTTGAATCTCAGCGCGCATACGTCTCTACGTCCCTGCGTTCCGGTTATTTTACTTGCCGCGAGACCACCAGCCACGGCGGCGGGGGCCCTCCTTCTTCGGCGTGTCCGGCTCTACGGCCAGTGTCGCCGAGCGCGCAGATCCGCCCTCGGTGTCCGAGGCGTCTGGCGTCGTGTCTGCGGCCGGCTCGTCTTTGGCTTCTGCCTTATCTTCTGCCTTGTCCTTTGACTTGGCTGCAGATTTAGCTGTCGATTTGCGTGGTGCCCGGGTGCGCTTTTTCGGCTTTTCTTCTTCGGCGGCGTCAGAAGGCTCGGCCTCAGCCGCTGCCTCATCCGCTTTGCCGGAGTCTGCCTCCGCCTCAGGCTCGGCTGCTGCCTTGGCCTTGCTGCGGGTCCGCTTGCGCGGCTTAGGCTTATCTTTAGCGTTGCTCTCGGTGTTGGCGGCTGGTGCCTCTTCTGCAGCAACGGCCTCGGCGTCCGCGGTTGGCTCAGCCGCGGTATCCGCCGCTTCGCTCACCGTATCCGAATTTTCGCCTGCATCGTCTTCGCTGCGCGACTTGCGGCGGTTGCGACCGCCGCGCTTGCCCCGGCGGCGCTTGGGCTTTTCGCCCTCTTCACCGGCCTCGGCTTCCAGACGATCAGACTCGTCACCGCTGTCATCGCTGCCCGTGTCCGACGAAGCACTGGCCTCGCCTTCGCCGTCTCGCCTGCCGCGCCGACGGCCACCGCGCTTACCACGCTGGCGGCGGGAACCGCCCTCGCCGTCGCCGTCTTCACTGTCGGCGCGATCGTCGATATCGTCCGCGCTGCGGCTATCGCCGTCATCCTCGCCTTCACCACGGGCCCCGCGACCCCGGCCACGACGCCCGCGACGGCTTCCGACCTCTTCGTCATCGCGGCTGCGATCCTTGTCCCGGTCCTCCGAACGACCCCCACGACGGCCGCGACGGCGGTCTTTCTTCGGCGCCGTCGGATCGGCGGTGTAGCCCTCTTCAAAGGTCTCGACCTTGTCTTCGGTGTAGACCCGCAGGTGGAAGTGCGGCGAGTGCAGTTGCGCATTCGGCAGCACAGTGATCTTCACTCCGTGCTGGTTTTCCAGTTGGGCCAGCTCTTCGCGGTGATCGTTGAGCACCTTCAGCGCGGCATCGGTCGGCGCATCGATCTCGATCCGGACGAGATTGTCACGCTCGAGCAGCAGATCGCCGATCCGGCGCATGATCGACGAGGCCAGCGACCCCGACGAGCGCACAACACCGATCCCGCCACAGACCGGGCAGCCGACCATGGTGGTATCGAACACGGACGGGCGGATCCGCTGGCGCGACAGCTCCAGCAGGCCGAAGGGCGAAATCCGCCCCAGCTGAATGCGGGCACGGTCGCCGCGCATGGATTCCTTGAGCCGACGCTCAACCTGCCCCCGGTGCCGCGTTTCATCCATATCGATGAAGTCGATCACCACCAGACCGGCGAGATCACGCAGGCGCAGCTGCCGCGCGACTTCTTCGGCGGCTTCGAGGTTGGTCGCCAGCGCCGTCTCTTCGATCGAGCGCTCGCGGGTCGCCTTGCCCGAGTTAACGTCGACCGCGACCAGCGCCTCGGTCTGGTTCAGCACCAGATAGCCGCCGGACTTGAGCGTCACCACCGGGTTGAACAGCGCATCAAGCTGCTGCTCGGCCTTGTGGTGCTGGAACAGCGACGTGCCTTCATTCTTGAACTGCTGAACCCGCTTGGCGTGCGACGGGGTCAGGGTCTTCATGAAGCTCTTGGCGTCCTTGTAGCCGTCTTCACCCTCGACCAGCACTTCTTCCATATCGCTGGAATACATGTCGCGGATCGCCCGCTTCATAACGTTGGCTTCTTCGTAGATCAGCGAAGGAGCCATGGAGTTGAGCGTGGTCTCGCGGATCCCGTCCCAGGTCCGACGCAGGTATTCGTAGTCGCGCTTGATTTCGGCCTTGGTTCGCTGGCTCCCGGCCGTGCGGACGATGATCGAAATATCCTGCGGCAGATCCAGATCGTCGAGGATGGTCTTGAGCCGGCGACGGTCCTTGGGCGAGGAAATCTTGCGGGAGATGCCGCCACCCCGGGTCGTGTTCGGCATGTAAACGCTGTAGCGACCGGCGAGCGAGAGGTAGGAACTCAGGGCAGCACCCTTGTTGCCGCGCTCTTCCTTGGTGACCTGCACCAGCATTACCTGGCGGCGCTTGATCACCTCTTGAATTGAGTAACGTCGGGAGATGATCGAATGCATGATCGAGCGACGCTGGGCGTCTTCATCGAACATGTCCTCGTCGTCCTCTTCGTGATCGACGTCGTCTTCGTTTTCGTCTTCATCGTCGTCGTCATTACGGTCTGAACGACCGCGAGCGGATTTCCCGCCCTCAGCGCTGTCTTCGTCGCCCGAACCGCCCTTGCGGCCCCGACGCGAACGCCGACGCCGACGCGAGCGTGGCTTCTTGCCCCCGTCGTCGTCCTCGTCGTCGTCCTCGTCATCTTCACCTTCAGCAATGGCATCGGCTTCTTCAGCCGCATCCGCCTCATCGCTGTCATTATCGTCTTCGTCTTCGCCGGCACCGGCTTCCTCGATGACAAGGTCGCGCTCGGGCAATTCTTCGATCCCGCCCTCACCGTCGACGCCACGATCATCGCCGTCATTGCTGTCAGCGCTGGCTTCGGCTTCCAACTGCTCGGAGGCAACGTCGTCTTCACTGCTGCCATCGTCTTCATCGTCGTCCTGCGACAGATCACGGCCGACATCGCCCAGCGTCACGGCATCGTCGCTCACGACCTTGTCGTCGTCGGTGCCGGTTGCAGCGGTTGCGGTCTTTGCGGGTTCGTCACCCGCGTCGCTGCCATCACTGTCGGCAACGTCCGTGTCGGCGGCATCGGCTGCTGCATCGTCTGCAGCCTCGGTCAGCGACACCGTCGCTTCGTCTGCTACGGCTTCGGCTGGCGCCGCATCGGTGTCAGCAGCAGCATCGGCAACGGTGGCATCGTCACCACCAACCTCAAGATTGTCGGCCGTCATGGCCTCGGGCGTGATGAAATCGCCGTTCTGATCAACCGGGAAATCGACGTGGGGCTGATCGCCCTCCGGATCTACAGCCGCTGCAGCCTCGCTGCTGCGACCGCCCCGTCCACGGCCGCCCCGGCGCGGATTGGCGCGGTGGTTGAGGAAGCGCTGGCGGCGTTCCTCGACCTTTTCCTCGACCTCGCGCAGCAGCGCCTCGCGGTCAGCGACGGGCAGCTGGTAGTAGTCAGGATGGATTTCGGAAAAGGGAAGAAAGCCGTGACGGTTGCCGCCGTAGTCGACAAAGGCCGCCTGCAAGGACGGTTCAACCCGCGTCACCCGGGCCAGATAGATGTTGGATTTAATTGGGCGGCGATCGGCGGTTTCGTGATCGATTTCCTCGATCCGACCGTCGACCATAACCACGACCCGGGTTTCGTCAGTCCGGGACGCGTCGATAAGCATTTTCTTGCTCATCATATCTCCTAACGCTGCTGCCAGCTTTCGCGGTGACGCAATCGCGCTCATCCGCCAGCGGCGCAGCTATGTTACGGGTTGCACGGTGGCAACCGGTGTTCATCGGGCGCAATTCGCGATTTATCGAGTTCAGACACGGGCGAGCACTCTCGCTCCATGTTTGCAAGGCCCCGTCGGTTTTGGCTTCGGGCGCCCAGCTTCTGCCGTCGTGATCACCGCGGTAAGAACTGCGATCAAACAGTACGGACCTCCGTACTGCCCCTCTTACTTAAGCCTCGTGACCTTGGGCGTCCACCTCAAATGCCGCACCTCAGCTGCGCCTTGTGTAATTCTTGGGTTACAGCGCTGAATTTGCACTTGTGAAAAACATTATAAACCATTATTTTCACGTTATATTTTAGTTTTTAATTTCTTGATAGCCGATTCGATTTATGCCCGGTTGACGGGCCATCACTCGAAAAAGGCCCAAAGTTTTCAAGGATTCTGGGTCGTGCGCCTCGCTGCTGTTGTTCAAATGCTGAAGGTTGCCGTTCCGGCCGGCCTCGCCCTCGTCCTGTGGGGCGGGCTCGCGGCCAACGTGCCGCTGCGCGCTGGGACGGCACAGGCCCAGACGCACGCTCAGACCTTTGACCATCCGAGCATCAGCGGTATCGCCGTCAGTCCGAGCTATCAGCGCACCCGGATTTCCATCGGGGTCGACAAAACGCTGGCCTATCGCCTCGCGCTCGCGGAGGCCCCCGACCGCCTGATCCTCGACATGCCGACCGTTAATTGGGCCATCCAGCCCGGCAACCTGCCCCAGCCCGGCGGGGTTGTCCGCTCAGTGCGCTACGGTCACCAGACTGCGCAGACGTCGCGCATCATTTTCGACCTGTTCGAACCGGTCGCGGTCGCCAATGCGCTGATCCTTGATCAGAGCGGCACCAACCGGCATTCGCTGGAGATCGAGCTTAAGCCTCTGGCGGAGATCGCCACCGACGCGACCCAAAATCAGAACCCGGACACCTTCGGCGTTACCCAGCCGCTGCAAACCTCGCGCTCCAGCGCCGACGGGATGCCGGTGACACAGATACTGCGCCACAATACCAGCGAAGCCGCGTCCATGCTGCCCGTGCAGAGCTTTGATCGGGGCCTGCCCGTGCCCGCGATCCGGCCGCCTGTGCCCGCGCAGGTGATTGGCCGCCGCATCGTCGTCCTCGATCCCGGCCACGGCGGCAAGGATCCCGGCGCGACCAAGAACGGCATCCGGGAAAAGGATCTGACCCTCGCCACGGCCCGCGAGATCAAGAGCGCGCTCGAAGCCACCGGCCGCTACGATGTGTACCTGACCCGGGAGGGGGATACCTACATCAAGCTGCGCGACCGCTACGAAATCGGTCGCGGGCATCAGGCCGATCTGTTCATCTCCATCCACGCCGACGCCAACCCACGCCGCTCCGCGCGCGGTGCATCGGTCTACACGCTCTCCGATGACGCCTCGGATGCCGAGGCTGCGGCCCTGGCGCTGCGCGAGAACAAGTCCGATTTCATTGCCGGCCTGCCGGTTAGCGAACGCTCGGACGGCCTGATGTCGATCCTGCTCGATCTGGCCCACCGCGAGACCCTGAATTCGTCGGCGCAGGCCGCCGAGATTTTCAGCGAGGAACTACAGAAATCATGGGTCACCATCGACCCGCCCCACCGCTACGCCGGCTTTGCCGTGCTCAAGGCGCCGGACATGCCATCGCTGCTGCTGGAAATGGGCTTTGTCACCAACGCACAGGACGCCGACATGCTGCGCACGTCCCGCAGCCGCAAGCCGCTGGTGCGCGGCATCGCTGACGCCATCGACCGTTATTTTGCCACGCCCTTGCAGTAGAGGCGTGGCGCGCGCATCTAAATCTGATAGTTATGCGGCGATTCAGATCGCCCAGCGGGTGTCGGCCCCTCGTTGGGCCCCACCCGATCAAATGACGAACCAACCGAGTAACCCACTGCCCCACTGCCCCACTGACCCACCGACCGACTGAGCCGCCCGGCGGCGACCGGAGACACAGAGCCCCATGGTCTCGTTTGCCCTGAGAACCCTGCGATTCCTGTTCATGACCCTGCTGCTGGGGATCGTGCTGGTCTTCCTGCTGCTCGCAGGCGGATGTGGTTACATGTACTACCGCTACGGCCATGACCTGCCGGATCACGAAGTGGTTCAGGACTACCAACCCAAGGTGATCACCCGGCTGCATGCCGCCGACGGCGCGCTCATGGCCGAATTTGCCGAGGAACGGCGACTGTTCATCCCGATCGAGCAGGTGCCGGAACACGTGGTCGAGGCCTTCATTTCGGCCGAGGACAAGGACTTCTTCCGCCACGGCGGGGTCGATTTCATCTCGCTGGGCAAGGTCATGCTGCGCAACGTCCAGCGCATGGTCGACGGCCGACGCCTCGCCGGGGCTTCGACCATCACCCAGCAGGTGGCCAAGAACTTCATCATCGGCGACAGCTATTCAGTCGAGCGCAAGATCCGCGAGGCCTTTATTGCCTGGCAGCTCGAACGCGACCTGACCAAGGACGACATCCTTGAGCTCTATCTCAACGAGATTTTCTTTGGCCTGCGGGCTTACGGGCTGGCCGAAGCCTCGCTGGCCTACTTTGACAAGGCAGTGGCCGACCTGACCGTTTCGGAATCGGCCTATCTGGCCGCCGTGATCAAAGGACCGTCGAACTACGAGCCTGACGACGAGGAAGAACTCGCCCGCGGCATGGACCGGCGCGCCTATGTCCTGCGCCAGATGGCCGAAAATGGCTATCTGGAGACCGAAGAAGCCGAGGCGCTCGCCGAAGTCGTGCCGGACTTCGACCTGCAGTTCCGCTCCAACGCTGCGGCGACCGATGAAACCGGCTATTTCAGCACCGAGGCCTATCGCCAGCTCTCGACCACCTATGGCCCGGACGTGGTTCGCACCGAAGGGCTGTCTGTGCGCACCACCATGGACACACGGCTGCAGGCGCTGGCGCAGCAAACGCTGCGCGACGGCCTGATCGACTACGACCGCCGCCACGGCTTCCGTGGTCCGGTGGGGCAGGTTGATCTCACCGACTGGCAGGGCGGTCTGGCGGCGTGGGAACGGCCCTACGACTTGCTCGACCTGCTGCCTGCTGCGATCATCGATATCGACGGCTCCACCGCTGTGCTCGGCTTCGAGGATGGTGGGACCGGCCGCCTGCCCTATGACGGCTATGTCTGGGCGCGGCCGAAAATCAGCGACGATGCCGTAGGTGAGGAACCCCGCCGGGTCGAGGATATCCTCAGCCCGGGTGACGTGGTGCTCGTCTCCGCCCGCGAGGACGGTGATTTCACGCTTGAGCAAATCCCGGAAATCGAAGGCGCATTGATCGCCCTCGACCCCCACACCGGCCGGGTACTGGCGCTGGTCGGCGGCTACGCCTACGACCCCGCGCAGGGCGCCCTGAACCGCGCCACGCAGGCCGAGCGCCAGCCTGGCTCGACCTTCAAGCCCTTCGTCTACCTCGCCGCCATGGAACAGGGGCTGTCGCCGAATTCGACCGTGCTCGATAACCCATGGATCATCCCGGGCGCGGACGATGAACCTGACTGGCGGCCGCAGAACTACGACGGCACCTTTTGGGGGCGCCAGCCGCTGTATAAGGGGCTGGAGTGGTCGCGCAACCTGATGACAATTCGACTGGCCAACGAAGTCGGCATGGGCCGGATCGTGGAAATCGCGCAGGACTTCGGGATCGACGACAGCCTCCCGCCCTATCTCTCCATTTCGCTGGGTACGGCCGAAACCACACTGATGGATCTCACCAGCGCTTACGGGATGCTGGTCAACGGCGGCAAGCAGATCGAACCCACGCTGATCGACCGGGTGCAGGATCGCTATGGCAGGACGCTGTTCCGGCACGAGCGCCGCAACTGCGCGGGCTGCAATGATGCCGAGGACTGGGACCGGACCAGCATGCCCGTGGTCTTCGAACACGGGGAGCAGGTGACCAGCGAGCTGGCGGCTTACCACGTGGTGTCGATGCTGCGCGGCGTGGTGGAACGTGGCACAGCCGCACGGCGAGTCGGGCTGGTCGTCGATCGGCCGGTAGGCGGCAAGACCGGCACCACGCAGGAGTCCAAGGACGCCTGGTTCATCGGCTTTTCGCCGGATCTGGTGGTCGGGGTCTACGTCGGCTTTGACCAGCCCCGGTCGCTGGGGGCCAAGGAATCCGGCGGCAAGTCAGCCTCACCCATTTTCGCGGCCTTCATCAACGGCGCGCTTGCAGACACCCCAGTGACCCAGTTCCGCTACCCGGTTGGCGTTCCGATTTCGAACATCGACCCGCGCACCGGCGTGATCGACGTGCGCATGGTGGCGGACGACGGCCGGGTGATCGGCGAAGGCGAAGAATCCCGCGAAGCCGTGAGCGGCAGCCGCGGCTCGCGCCAGTCGGGCGGCAGCGCGTCAGAAAATTCGACGACGTCGGGCAGCCGATCCGGGAGTAACGCCGTCAGCGAAGCTGACGCCATCTTCTGACAGTCGACCGTTCAGCCGCCGGTGACCGGCGGGAACACGGCGACTTCATCGCCAGCATGAATGAGCGTATCCGGCTCGGCAAAGACCTGATTGACCGCAACGCGGAGCTTGGCGCGCTGCTCCAGCGCCCGGGCGTGCCCCGGCCCCAGACTGGGCAGCCAGTCGAGCAGCGCCTGAACCGTCATCGGGCTGCCGGGAAGGGTCTGGCGTTCCTCGTCGAGGCCGATCTGAACCCGGACCCAGGCGAAATATAACAGGCGGATCATCACGTTTCCTAGTCAGCCCCGATGATGGACGTGTGCTGCCCGCATTTTGCCATGCTTAGGGTCCTTGGCTTCCTGCAAGCAACGAATGACATAACTGTGAATGACCAAGCACAAAAAACTGGTCTACAGCGTTGGGAATATCGCCGGGTCCGACTAGATAAACAAGCAGTCGGTTCTCACCAAAGCGCGGTTTCCCGGGGGAGTAAACAATTCGCATGATCCCAGCCATCTCAGATGCTGGCCACCACAGTGTGCACGCCGGGCCTCGCCCGGGTGTTGGCCGGTGGATGCGGGTGCTGTCTGGCGCGTTCGTGGCCATGATTTTTGCGATGCTGCTCCCCCTGTCGGCACCGCCGGCGTCCGCGCAGAGTGAGCGCCTCTCCGAGCAGGAGCGCCGGATCAGCGGGCTGGTCAAAACCGGGCGCGCTATGCTGTCCAACCAGCAGTACGCCCGCGCCTACAAACACTTCCTCACCTACACCCGGCAGGAACCCGAGGAAGCGCGGCTCTACCGCTGGCTGGTGCTCTCCAGCATCTACGCCGAGCGCAAGGATGCCTTGACCGAGCTTATGACCGAGGCCGCCGCGCAGGCCGAGGCCACGACCAAGCTGCCCTTCCTGCCCGATCTCGCTTATTATGCGCTGGCTGAGCTAGCCATGGCTGAGGGCGATATCGCCGCCGTTCAGACCTTGTTGCAGGACTTTTCCGAACGCCGGGCGCCCTCCCCCGTATTGGTGCTGCTGGGGCAGGTTGCGCTGCTCAACAACAACTTCGACGATGCCCAGCGACTGGCGCAGGCCGCCGTACGCAAGGACCCTGGCGACCCGGAAGCCGAGCGGCTCGCCGCCATCTCCCGCGGTCTGAACACCATGACCACGCAGCTCGAGGAGATCATCCTCAACCCGGCAGCTTACGACTTCATGCGCCTGACCGAGCCCGAGGTGTTCGGCACAGCGCTGCTGCTGCCCTACCAGCCGCAGACACTGCAGGAGCGGGTCAGCACCCAGCTGATCGAAGCCTATCTGTCGATCGGCAACCGAAATCCCGAACTGCGGCAGCTGGTCGACGTTTTCCGCCTGCTCGCCGATCTTTCAGTGGGCGGTGTCGAGAGCCTGCTCGAGATCGAAGCCAACGTGAATGAGTTGGCAGTTCTGTCGCCTGATTTTGCCGAGTCCGAGAGCTTCCTGAA
Organism: Geminicoccus sp.; assembly: GCA_002708995.1. GTDB lineage: Bacteria > Pseudomonadota > Alphaproteobacteria > UBA7985 > UBA7985 > UBA7985. Next base: position 47,647 of record PAPT01000005.1, read on the forward strand.
GGTGCTGGAGCTGATCGGTCGCTTCTGGCTGGCAGTGCGCGAATACGAGCGTGCCTTCGACACCTTTGACCAGATTGCCCTGCTGCAAGAGCAACGCGGAGACGTGGCTGAATTCGCCTGCTCGCTGGTGATCCTCGGGCGGACGGCGACCCTGATGGGGCGGCGCGACGAGGCCCGCGAATTCCGTGACCGCGCCCGCTCGGTGACCGAGCAGCTCTCGCAGAAGTCGCGCACGGACCTGCTACGGCCCTGGGGTCAGGCCTGGCCCTTCGTCGGCGTGGGTCTGCTAGCCCTGCTGACGCTGGTGTCGCTGGCCGGTACGCGGGTGCTGGCCCCGGGGCTGATCGCGCCACTGCGGCCTGCGGCGCCCAAGACGGCGCAGGCGCTCTCTAACCAAACGACCCGCCGGGTCTGGATCCGCAGCCTGCGGCTGATCGGCTTTGCGCTGCTGTTCGGCAGTCTGTTCGCCGCGCTGGCGCTGGGGGCGCTGGTGCTAGACTGGGCTGTGGTTGAACGCTTCCAGTGGCGGGATGAGACCTTTGCCTACAACCAGCTCTACGCCTGGACCGACGTGCCGCGGATGCTCGCCTTCGCCTTCGGTGGGGCCTGCCTGTTCGCAGCCGTCGTGCTGCTGATGCTGGCGACCCTGAAGCGGCAGACTGCGCCGGAAGTGGCGCAGCTGGTCGATGCCCGGATGGCGACCGGTGGCAGCCTCGAAGCCTATGTCACGGCGCTGGGCGCAGAAGGTGTTCAAGCTGGTGCTAGTGCTGGTGCGGGTGCCGTTGCCGCGCGGAACCCGGCGCTCGTGCGTCGCGCGGAAGCCGTTACCGAAGGCGGCCTGCCCGGGTTCATTTTTCCATTCGCGCTGAGCCCGCTCCTGTTAGCAGCCGGGCTGGTCCTGCTGTCTTCGGTGCTGACGGGTTACCGTTTCCTGCCCACCCCCGAACAGCCAACCCCGCCGCTGTGCGATCCCGATACCTACGTGCCGCCGCCGTTCTTGCAGGCAAGCCAGCCGCCACCACCCCAGCAGCAGCAGCGTCAGGCACCGATGGGCGGGGACAGCGAGGGCGAAACCGGCCTCGACGTATCCGACAGCGAAGTGCCCGACAGTGCCCTAGACGAGCTGCCGTTCGAGCGCTCGGTCGGCGGTCTGGACGACGCTGGTGAGCCGCTGGACTACTACACCCGCCTGCCCGATCGGCAGTTCGATATCGACCGCTCCACCGGCGTGGACAGCAACACCAACCGCTCGGGGGCCTACCGCCTCGAAGACACCGGCTTAAGTCCCAGACAGGCGGTGCCGGACCGCTACCGCGGGCGCTGGGACTGACCGACCAGCGACCTGAAAGACGCGCAGCGCCGGTGGGCGCCGCTCCGCAGAGAAGAAAACGCAACCTTTGAGCCCTGATGGCAGAGACAGAAAAATGACTGAAGAGACCATGACCGACGCGACCCCTGAAGCCGCTGCTGAGCCTATGGCCGAAACCGCCGCCGCACCCGCAGAGGCAGCTGCCCGGCTCGATCAGGCCGCCATCGACCGCTTTGCCGGCCGCTTTGCCAGCATCGCCGCCGAAGTGCGCAAGGACATACTTTCGCCCGAGGGCGAGGAAGACTTCGTTGCCGAGCTGCTGACGGCGTTGTTCGCGCGCGGCCACGTGCTGCTCGAATCGCGGCCGGGTCTGGGCAAGACCACGCTGGTGCGCTCGCTGGGGGCAGCGCTGGGGCTGCAGTTCGGCCGGGTCCAGTTCACCCCGGACCTGATGCCGGCGGATATCACCGGCACCACCATTCTGCGCACCGATGAGCGCGGCGGCCTATATCCCGAATTCCAGCCTGGCCCGATCTTCGCCAACGTCCTGCTCGCCGACGAAATCAACCGCGCCAGCCCGAAGACGCAGGCGGCGCTGCTCGAAGCCATGGCCGAGCGGCAGATGACCGTTGCCGGCACCACCTACAAACCCGGCCAAAAATACACAGACGGCTCGGGTGACGTCGCCGACGCCGATACCGGCAGCGATGCCGCGGGCCTGTTCCACGTGCTCGCCACCCAGAACCCGATCGAGCAGGAAGGCACCTATCCTCTGCCGGAGGCGCAGCTCGACCGCTTCTTCTACAAGCTGGTGATCCCGTCTCCGGACGACGGCCTGCTCGCCGATATCGTCACCCACACCACGGGGGTGCAGCGGGAGAAGTCAGAGACCGCCCAGCACGTCGACGGCCTGAGCTTCGAGGAGCTGCAAGGGCTACAGGCGCTGCCGCCGCTGGTCGAAACCCCGCAGAGTGCGCTGAATTTCGCCGTGCAGCTGTGTCAGGTGCTGAACCCGGTCAGCGGGCGACCCAGCGCGCTGGCCGCCGCAAATGAATACGTGATGTATGGCCCGTCGCCGCGCGGGGCGCAGGCCCTGATCCTCGCCGCAAAGGTGCGCGCGCTGGTCGAAGGTCTCCCCAACATCAACGCCGACCTGATCGCCAAGTTTTCCGGTCCGGCCCTGCGCCACCGGGTGATCCTAAACCACCGCGCCGCCATCGACGGCATGGACAGCGACAGCCTGATCGCCGCTGCGATCCAGCACCTCCGCGACGCGGATCAGGGCTAGGACCAGCGACCCTTGGCACAGCCCCAGAACCCGCAATCGACCGGCCAGACCCCAGCACACCGACGGCTCGACAACCTCGACCCGGCGATCCTGCGCGCAGTCGGTGACCTGAGCCTGCCGCCGCTGTGGGTGCCGCCGCAGGGCCTGTCGATTGGCAGTCACCTCAACAAGCTTGATGGCGACAGCTTCGAGTTCAAGCAGCACCGAACGTACACCCCGGGCGATGACGTCCGCCGGGTCGACTGGGCGCTCTATGGCCGGTCCAAGCGGCTCTACACCCGACTGGTTCAGGACGAGCACCTGCCCCGACTGCTGCTGGCGCTCGATACGTCGGCGTCGATGGCGACCGGCGGCTGGTGGGACAAGTTCCGGGCGACGATCGAGCTGTGCCTGCAGCTGGCGCTGATCGGGCTGAACAGTGGCTATGCCGTGCGGGTTCTACCCTTTGGCGAGAGTGTCGCCAGCGAGGGCGCCATCAACGTCATTCACCCACGGCAATTGCTGGGCTCCCTGCGCCAGCGCCTCGCCGGCCTGGAACCCTCCGGGCCAACCAACTTCGACGCGCTCGGGCAGGCCTCGCTGGATTGGCGCAATCAGGGGGCGATGGTCGTGGTCCTGACCGACCTGCTGCAGGACGTCGACGACGAGGCGCTGAACGAACCGATGCCTGAAAACCTTCCCGGCCTGCCGCTGACGGCGAGCGAACGCCGGCACCTCGGCAGCGTGCGCCCGCAGGCGCGCCGACGCCTGCTGCTCTCCAGCCAGATAGTGGCGCGGTCGCTGCGGTTCATGAGCCACCCCAACATTCGCGGCGTGCTGTGTCAGGTCTCCGGCCAGCAGGATCAGGACCTCAGCCAGGCGCGCCAGATCATCGACATGGAAAGTGGTGTGCTGCAGCGCCTCGCCTTCACCCGCGCAGCATCACGCGCCTACCGCCGCATTCGTCTTGCCCACGCGGCGGGGCTCGCCGGGGCCGCGCGCAGCCTCAATCTGGGCCACGCGTCGTTCAATGCCTACGACCAGCCCGACCACAACCGCTCGGCGGTGCAGCAGATCCTGACCGCTGTGGCCAGCCAGGGCTACGCGGGTGAACCGGCGAATATCGAGGCGGCCTGATCCATGACCCTGTTCGGCCTGACCTTCGGCTTTTCCTTCCTCTGGGCAGTTCCGCTGGTGCTCGCACCCGTGCTGGCGTTTCTGGCGCTGCAGGCGCGGCGCCAGCAGTTGGATGTATCCTCGCTGCTGCTATTCCGGGATCTGCCCAGGCGTTCAACCTTCCAGAACCTGTCGATGACCCACAAGTGGCACCGCTGGCTCTACGCGCTAATGTTCGCCGTCATGGCGCTGATAGCGCTGGGGCTGTCGGCCTTGCTGCCTGCGCCCAAGCGGCTGATCGTGGTCGATACCTCGGCCTCGATGCAGGCCGAAGCCGGCGGCGGCCAGTCGCGCTTCGACCGCGCGGTAGAGGCCGCCCGGGTTGAGATCGACCGCGCCATGGCCGACGACGCCAGTGTGGCAATCCTGAGCCTGACCAACCTCGGCGATGACGTTCCCTTCGTCGGCGACCGGCCGGAGGCCATCGCGCAGCTTGAAGGCCTGCAGGTCACCGCAGTCGCCGCGCCCATGGACCAGCGCCTGTCCGCCCTGACCGCGCTGTCAGCCTCGCGCGGGGTCGGCGCACTGAGCCTGATCACCGACCGCCCGCTGTCCGAGGATGCCGGAGCGCCGCGACGCCTGCGCTGGATCGACTTGGGCGATGACCTGCCCGCCAACGTCGGTTTCGAGGCCGTGCGCGGCGGGGCCAACCTGTTCGATCCGCCCAAGGAACTGTCGCTTCGCAACTTCGGCCGCGAGCCGGTGCGCGATGTTTCGGTCTCGGCCCGGGTCCGCGGCAAGCCAGCGGTGATCACCCTGCGCCGGCCCTTCGACCTGCCTGCCGGTGCACGCGAAGTCATGGCGCTCGAAGACGTGCTGGAGCAGACCGTGCAACTCGGCCCCGGCCCCAAGCAAGTGATCATCACCTCCAGCTCGGGCGACCCGCTAGCGCTCGACGACAGCCTGTGGGTGGTGCCTGAAGTGATCCAGCCCTTCGACCTGCACATCGTACGCTGCGAGGGCAATGGTGTGCTATTCGACCGCTTCCTGCCCCACCCCAATATCCGCACCACCGAAAGCGCCGGCATGGAAGACGACCTCGACTATCGTGGCTATGACGCCGTGATCTTCGACCGCTGCCCGGCTGCGCCGCTGTTCGAGGAGCTCAACGCCAACGCCATCGTCATCGAGACCCGCCCCGGCGCGGGCCGGGACGAGGAAGGCAATGGCGCGCGGCAGTTTGCCTGGCAGGCGTCTGAAAACCGCCATCCGGTCATGGCCGGGCTCAAGCCCATGCTGGGGCGAGTGACGGTCGGACCGTCGCTGCGGCCCCTGCCGCCGGTGACCGAGGGCGGGCGGGTCGAACCTCTGCTGCGCGACGTGGATCCCCGCGAAGCCCTCGAGGTTAACGTCGAGGATCGAACCGATATCGTCTCGGCCTTCGCCGCTGAACGCCCGGAGACCAGCGCCGCCGACAGCGAAGACGGCGCCGCGCTCCAGCAGGCCAAGATGCTGTTCCTGGGCTTTGACCCCCACGCCTACTGCACCACCCAGATCCCCAGCGATGCCGAGGCCGACAACACGGTCGCCGACCGCCAGGACGCGCAGATCTATGGCCCTGACGACTGCCTGACCCTGACCTTCATGCTGATGAACACGCTGGAATGGATGGACGACCGGCGCCAGCGCGTACCCCAGTACCTCGCTGCGGGTGACCCGCTGACGCTCGAAGGCGTGGTCAAGGCCGAAGTCCGCCGCGATGACACCACCGCCATCCCCGCCGTCATCGTCGACGACAACGGTACGTCGCGCTGGCGGCTGGAGCAGGCCGGGCTGTATTTCCTCGGCGGTGAAGGCCTGACCCAGACCATCCCGGTGTCGCTGGCGCTGTTCAACGCGGACGAATCCAGCCTGACCCGCGCGCCGGTCACCGTACTGCCGGATTTCAGCGCCCTCTCGCGCGGTGACGGCCTGCGCCGTATGACCCGGCCGCTGATCATGGCGCTGCTCGCCATTGCGGTGCTCGAAGCGCTGTATCTGCTGCTCCTCGCCGGGCGGTTCCGCCGCCGGCGAGGCCCGGGCAGCGCCCCAGCACAGGAGGCAAGGGCATGAGTCTGACCATCCTCGGCCTGATCCTCGCCGGGCTGCTGTTCTGGCTGGCCCCGCTGCTGCGGCGCGGACTTGACCGGCTGACTGGCGTTTCGCGCAACCAGCGCGCTTCGGTGCTGGTGCTGTCGCTGCTGCTGCGCGGGGTCGTCATCGGCATGATCGCCCTGCTGTGGCTGGGCCTGACCCAGTTCCGGCAGACTGTGCCACTTGAAACCAGAGCGCGGATCGACGTGCTGCTCGACGTCTCGGAAAGCCTCGTCCACGGCGATGCACCGGCTGTTGCAGAGTACCTCGCCGCGGCTGATCGCCTGAGCGCCAACATCGTGCGCGATCTGGGCGTGGACGCCGACGTGCGCAAACGCGTCTTCGCCGAGGGCTCGCAGGAACTCGACCGCTTTGCCAACGGGCTCAACGCGGTCCGCGACCTCAACGGGGCGGCCACCGACCTTTCCGCCATCGTCGCGGAAACCCTCGCCGCCGGTGCCGGGTCGCCTGCGCAGGTCATCGTGCTGATGACCGACGGCCTGACCACGCGACAGGGCGCAGAAGACCCCGACCAGATCACGCAGGTGCTGCAGTTGCTCGCCGGAGGTGAAGTGCCGGTGCTGGTGGTGCCGCAGAACGGCAACCCCGCGCACCGGCTCGAGCGGCCGGACAGCCCACGCTTCATCATCGGTGAGGCCCAGAACCTGTCGCTGTTGCGTCAGGGCGACCTCGAAAACCGTCTGGTGGCCCTGCCCGTCGACCTTGCCATCAAGCCCCAGCCCGAACAGCGCGTGGCCTACCTCGGCGCGCTGCAGGGCGAGGCCGTGCAGGACCTGTTCCGCTTCGCCTGTCTGGACGGTGATCCGGTCGGCACCGCCGCGATCATCATCAGCGAGGGCGCGGACACTGTATCGTGCTCACCGCTGATCCTCGAGCAGGAGACCGAGGGCGCCTTTGTGCAGATGACACTGGCGCTCGACGACGCCCCTGAACCGGTTCCTCAGGCGCGCATTGCCCAGCCGGTGCTGCCCGACAATCTGCAGTCGCGGATCATCCCGGCGATGGCCATCCCGCGCGTGCTCTGGCTCGATGGCGGCCAGCAGCCGATCGCGCTGATCGACACGGTGATGGAGGAGCTGAACTGGCAGATCGAGCGTGTCACGCCCGAAGACCTGCCGCGCCGCACCGGCGTAGACGCCGCCGAGCCGCTGGACTTCTTCGACTTCGACCTGATCATCATGACCGACCTCGCGCCCGGGCAGATCGGCGACGGCCTGAGCCAGCAGGTGCTGCTCGGGGAAGTCGAGGATTTCGTTCAGCGCGGCGGCGGGCTGTTCATCGCTGGCGGTGACGAAACCTTTGGCGTCAAGGGACTGGCGGCGACCCCGATCGCGCAGGTGCTGCCGGTCAACGTCGACCCCAAGGGTTCGTCAGGCGACCCGAAGGTCCTAGCCGTGGGCGTGCTCGATGTCTCCGCCTCGCTATTCTACAAGCCCGAAACCCTCGATCGGGCGGTCAACTACATCGTCGAGAGCTTCGCGCCTCTGTCCGAAGGCTCGCTGGTGCGGGTGTTCGGGTTTTCCGATGAGGTGCACGAGCTGGTGCCGCTGGACACATTCCAGGGCGTCGAGGCGCTCGAAACCCAGATTCGGGATGCGCTGAGCCTGCTCGCCGAGGAATTCGAGCGCCGGCGGCAGCTAGGCCTGCAGCCCGAGGGTCTCGCCATGTACGACGCGCTGGCTGAAACCCGCCGCTCGTTGATCATGGCGCAGGAGGCTGGCCTCGACCTGCCCGACGAACGCCGGGTGCTGATCATCAGCGACGGGGCCGACCCCGACCTCGGCGCGTTTCTGTCATGGCGGGTTGACGAAGACGGCGTGTTCCAGCGCGACAACGCCCCCGCCCTCGCCGCGCGGCTGAACAGCGAAGACGACTTCATCATCAACGGCATTGCCATGGCCTATGGCGAAGGCTCGCTGCCCGATGCCTACACGGTGCTCAACAGCCGCGATGCGACCCTGCGGCAGCGCTTCGGCATCGCCTCGGAGGGCTTCAACGCGCTGTTTAACGTCTCACAGGCTGGCGGGGGTTACGCCTACCTTGACCAGTTCACCATCCCGATCGGGCAGCTTGCCCGCCGCATGACCACCTACAAGGACGAGCAGATCGAGGAACCGAGCTTCAACCAGCAGCACCGCTTCTTCGACGGCATGCCGGTGCGCGACTACGGGGTCGGCGCAATCAGCGGTTATTCGATCCTGTCCGCCCGCGATGGCGCGCGCTTCATTCTCGGACAGCCGGGCTATCAGCCTGAGGAAGGTCGACCGCTGGATCTGGCGCTGTGGACCGACTGGGTGCTGACCCGTTCGCCGCAAAGCACGGCTGAAGGCCTGATCGAACGCGCCGCGCTGGGGGGGCGGGTCTCGGTACTGGGCACGTCCCTGCGCGATGGCGGGGCCGAGGACAGCCTGTCCAACAACGCGATTTTTCAGGTGGCGCTGGCGCGGGCCCTCGCCTGGGCCACCCGCACCGATCCCCGGGACGCCGTCGGGCTGGAGCTGACGCGGGACAGCCGCAACCACATGCTGCTGGCGCTCGACCACCAGTCGATCGATCCTTTCGCACCCACCGGCTTTGTCGCCGAGCTGTTCGCCGTTGAAACCGGGGAGCCGGGCGCCGATGGCGCGACAGCAGAAGGCAAGGATACCGACGCCGACACCGACCGGGGCGAGCCGCTGGCCCGCTTCGAGCTGACCGGGTCCGAGAGGCGCTGGCTGGGCGACTTCGGCCCCATCCGCGAACTGCCGGAAGTGTTCGAATTGCGCATCCGCGGCGAAGGCACGGACCGGCAGGGGCGCGCCCGCGCCTTCGAGAAGAGCGGCCTGATCCGGCCTGCGCTGCTCCACCGCCAGACCGAACCTCTGGCGCTGGACCGGGGCGCCGACCTGCCTTCGCTGCGCGCCCTTGCGCTGGCCAGTGGCGGGACCGTGCTCGACCCCGAGGATCTGGCCGTGCCGCAGGCGCTGGTCCAGCTCGATCAAACCGGCACACGAGAGCGTGTCTGGGACCTGACCTGGGCGCTGGTTGTGCTCATGATCACGGCGCTGATCGCCGACTACCTGATCCGGGAATACCTTTCAGAGGCGGAGTCCTGACCCCATGGCTGAACCGATGATGGCACGGCACGCGTTTCCCCTGCTGCGACTGGCCCTCGGGGGCCTGATAGCGCTGGTGCTAGCCTTCGGGCTGCTGGTGGCGCAGGCAAACCGTGCTCAGGCGCAGGCCTTTGACCCGCAGGATCCCTACCGCCGGGTGTTCCTCGACATGATGCTGACCTTCACCAGCAGCGCGGAGCGGTCCGAGGACTGGACCAACGACTGGGACAGCCTGCGCGCCGCGCGTGATCTGCAGGAGGAGCTGCGGCTGTGCGGCACGTGGTATCGCACCGATCTGGTCAATCACCTGCTGGAGATCATGAACAGCAACAAGGAAGACACGAACCTGCTGGTCGCGGTCTCCGGGATCTTGCGGGCCGCGGTCGCCTTCTCCCGCATGGACGAGGAGGGCGGCAAGCTGTCGCTGTCGGTCGTGCCCGACGACATCATCGTCCGCGAGGATATTCAGGTTCTGATCGACTACATCACCCGCTACATGGGCATTGAGGACCAGTACTACGCCAGCCTGTGGTTCGGGCAGGTGCTGATGCCGCGCGGGCTGGCGCCGCCGGGGCTGGCCGACAACTGGTATCCCAAGGCGGAGTTCCTCGTCGGTGATCTGGAAAGGTTTATTCCCTTCGCCGAGACAGCCTTTGATTCAGACTTCCTCGACTGGCCGATCACCGCCGCGATGCGGCTCAGGCGCGACGACCTCGCATCGCGTCTGCAGGCGCGATACGACGCTGCCCGTCCTTACAACATCACCAAGCTGCTGTTCCTCGAAAGCCCCACCGCCCGCGCAGCCCACTGTCAGGGCCTGCTGCAGGGTGTGCGCGACCGCCTGCTGCAGAGTTCACAGCTGACCGCGCAGGCTGAGGCCGCCAGCACCGACGTCCGTTTTGCCAGCTGGACCCTGCTGCTGTGCGGACAGTTCGCGGACTCCCGGCGGTCGGCGCGGAAACAGGCATGGTTCCGTCAGTCGCAGCGCTGCGGCTTCCGCCGCGAAAGCGCGAACGTCACCGATTTCTACAACGCCATCCTCTCCGGCTCCTATTTGGCCACCGAGCAGCGCAAGAACGGCGAAGCCCTGCGCTCGGCCTTCACGCTGGAAGAAATCGTCGCCGAAATCCGGCAGGTGCTCTACCTCGACAGCTTCACCGGCATGGGACACATCAACATCGTCCTCGATGAAGATATCGCCATGTACATGAAGCACCTGCACGGCATCCCGCCGGAGTTGCGCGTAGTCGAGGGGCTGCTCGAAGAAGCACGCGAGAACACCGACCTCGCCGTGCGGGCGTGGCGTGCCGCGCTGGACAGCGAAGAACTGCACGAACGCTGGGTGATCACGCTGCAGGCATGGGTCGAGGCCGGGAGCAGCCGCGTCAGCATCATCGATGCGACCGACAGCGCGGGCTAAGCACTGCGTGGCGCTGCGTAGCGCTCCAGAGCGCTAGAGCCCCAGCAGCGCCGGAATGGCGTTGACGTGCTCCACCTGCAGGTCAACGCCCTCGACGAAGGGCTGGTTGGCGTAGCTGGGGTCGATGATCCCGATGCAGGAATGCGCCCCGGCATTCCGGGCGAAGCGAAGGTCGGTCATGGTATCGCCGACCATGGCGACCTGATCGGGCCGCAACCCGGTTTCAGCGCAGAAGGCGGCCATCATCTCCGGGCCGGGTTTCGCGCCGTAGCTGTCGTGGCCATAGATGACATCGCACAGATCGGCCACGCCGATATGCTCCATATCCCGCCGCGCAGGGGCCTCTGCGTCGTTGGTTGCGATCCCGATCTTCAGCCCCGCAGCCGCGAGACGTTCGAGCGTCGGGCGGATTTCGCCCAGCGCAACCGAAGCCCGGCGGCGCTTACCCCGCCGCAGTTCGTCGAGAAACAGGAACAGGCGCTTGCCCTTGTCCGGCCCCAGACGTTGCTGCCAGGCCTCGAAGATTGAGCCCCAGTCGCCCTGCGCCAGCTGGCTGTCCGGGGTAAAGCGCTTGGTTGCGAGATCGTAGCCCCCGATCCGGGCGAGGTCTTCGGCGAGCCGCTGCTCCCCCTCTCCGGCCGTGAACCAGATCATTTCGTTCAGCACCATGCCCCAGGTTGCGTGGAGGTCCAGCAACGTGCCGTCCTTGTCAAAAAGCAGGCCCTTGACCGCTGACATGTCCATGGTGTTTCCCCTCGGTTTTTATGCATTTGTTCATTTAATGTTCTTGCAGGTTATGCACAAGCGCTGTTATTGCTCAGGAACGCTTTAGCCGTTAGCAACGGCGTATAACAATTTTACGAAAGCCCCGACAATGAGTGTGAACAAAGTTATTCTGGTTGGTAACCTCGGCCGCGACCCTGAAGTGCGCACAACGAGCAATGGCAGTAAGGTTGTTCAGCTTTCGATTGCAACCTCGGAGCGCTGGCGCGACCGGGCGACCGGTGAGCAGCGCGAAAAGACCGAGTGGCACCGGGTGGTGATTTTCAACGAGCGCCTCGCCGACGTGGCCGAGCGCTACCTCCAGCGCGGGCGGCAGGTGTACATCGAAGGCCAGCTCCAGACCCGCAAGTGGCAGGACCAGGAAGGTAACGACAAATACACCACCGAAGTGGTGCTGGGTCAGTACCGGGGTGAGCTGCAGATGATTGGCAGCCGTGGTGACAGTGGTGGCGGCGCTGGAGGCGGCGATTTCGGCGGCTCTGGCGGTGGTTCCGGCGGCGGTTTCGGCGGCGGTAATGACGGCAGCGGCGGCGGCGGCGGCGGCAGCTTTGGGGGCGGCTCCTCGGGCGGCACCAGCAGCTTCGGCGACGGCGGTTCCGGCGGCGGAGACTTTGACGACGACATCCCGTTCTGATCAGAACAGGGTCCTTAGAACCGCGGTGAAACGGCCTGAAATGTCGCGGTTTTCCTTGCCAGCAATCGCATAATTTCCTAAGTTGAAGGCACTTTTTTTCGGGTCGCCCGTGTGCTGATGTTCTGTGCTCTGCGGCCCCGTGATCCGGGGTGTGAAAACAGCCGGATTCCTGCCGCGGAGTAGACTGTGTCCGACAGCGAAAACGATCTGCCACCAGAAACCGAAGCCGGCCTGAATGGCGGTGCGGATGGTGGCGACGACGGAGGCCGGGACGACGGGCCAGGCCTCGACGCTCTGCCCGACGATATCGCGCCGGTGTCGCTGGTTTCCGAGATGCGCAAGTCCTATCTGGACTACGCCATGTCGGTCATTGTCTCGCGCGCCCTGCCCGACGTCCGCGACGGCCTGAAACCGGTTCACCGCCGCATTCTCTACACCGCCAAGACCGGCGGCTATGAGTGGAACCGCGCCTACCGCAAGTCCGCGAACCTCGTGGGTGAAGTCATGGGTGGCTACCACCCGCACGGCGATGGCGCGATCTATGACGCCATGGTGCGCATGGCGCAGCCGTTCTCGATGCGCGCCATGCTCATCGACGGGCAAGGCAACTTCGGCTCCATGGACGGCGATCCGCCGGCTGCCTATCGCTATACTGAGGCACGCCTGTCCAAGCTTGGCTCAGGCCTGCTCGAAGACATCGACAAGAACACGGTCGACTTCCAGCCCAACTACGACGAAAGCCGGCAGGAGCCGCAGGTTCTGCCCGCGCCCTACCCCAACCTGCTGGTCAATGGCGCCGGCGGTATCGCCGTGGGCATGGCGACCAACATCCCGCCGCACAACCTGACCGAAGTGATCAACGCCTGCTCGGCCTACATCGACAACCCGGGACTGACCATCGACGACCTGATGGAGCACCTGCCCGGGCCGGACTTCCCGACCGGGGCCATGATCCTCGGCCGCCGCGGCATCCGTGACGCCTACCACACCGGCCGCGGGTCGGTGGTGATCCGCGCCAAGACCCACATCGAGGAAAACCGCAAGGACCGCGAGACCATCGTGGTCACCGAGCTGCCCTATCAGGTCAACAAGGCACGACTGGTCGAGCGCATCGTGCAACTCGCCAAGGACAAGATCGTCGAGGGCGTGGCCAGCGCCAACGATGAATCTGACCGCCACGGCATGCGCGTGGTGATCGAGGTCAAGCGCGACCACCAGGCCGACGTCGTGCTCAACCAGCTGTTCAAGCACACGCCGCTGCAGTCGTCCTTCGGCTGCAACGTGCTCGCCATCAACGGCGGCCGGCCGGAAATGCTGAACCTCAAGCAGATCATTGCTGCCTTTGTCGACTTCCGCGAGGAAGTGGTCACCCGGCGCATGGCCTTTGAGCTGGGCAAGGCGCGTGAGCGGGCGCACATTCTGGTCGGGCTGGCCGTCGCCGTGGCCAACATCGACAACGTCATCACCCTGATCCGGCAGGCTGCCGATCCGGCCGAGGCGCGGATGCAGCTGATGGTGCGCGCCTGGCCTGCCGAGGACATCCGGCCGCTGATCGAGCTGCTGGACGAGCCCGGGCGCCGGGTCAGTGACAGCGGCACCTACAATCTCTCCGAAGACCAGGCGCGCGGCATCCTCGCGCTGCAGCTCTCCCGCCTGACCGGGCTGGAGCGCGACAAGATTGCCAGCGAACTCGAAGAGCTGGCGGGCAAGATCAAGGAGTACCTCGAAGTCCTGTCCAACCGCGACCTGCGCATGGGGCTGGTGCGGGACGAACTGATGGCCGTGGCCAAGGAGTTCGGCGACGAGCGCAGGACCACCATCGAGGACCACGAAGCCGACTACGACATCGAAGACCTGATCCCGCGGGAGGATATGGTCGTGACCGTCTCCCATGGCGGCTACGTGAAGCGCGTGGCGCTGGACACCTACCGCGCGCAGCGCCGGGGCGGCAAAGGCCGTTCGGGCATGGCCACACGCGACGAGGACTTCGTGGCGCAGGTCATGGTCTGCAACACCCACACGCCGGTGCTGTTCTTCTCCTCGCGTGGCATGGTCTACAAGCTCAAGGTCTACCGCCTGCCTGCGGGCACGCCGCAGGCACGGGGCAAGGCCTTGGTCAATATTCTACCGCTGGAGCCAGGTGAGACCATCACCGCCTTCCTACCCCTGCCCGAAGACGAGGATCAGGCCGAAGACCAGTTCGTCATGTTCTCGACTGCCAGCGGTGGCATCCGGCGTAACCGGCTCAGCGATTTCGTGTCGGTCAAGGCCAATGGCAAGATCGCGATGAAGCTCTACGCGGGCGACAGCCTCGTCAACGTCGCCATCTGTACCGAGCATCAGGACGTGCTGCTGGCGGCCGAGGGCGGCAAGAGCATCCGCTTCCCGGTCACCGACGTGCGCGTGTTTGCGGGCCGGGATTCGACCGGCGTGCGCGGCATGCGGCTGGAAAGCGGGGATCGCGTGATCTCCATGGCCATCCTTAACCACGTCGATGCCTCGGCTGAGGAGCGCGACGCCTACGTACGCCACGCCAACGCCATGCGCCGCGCCGAGGAAGAAGGCGCCAGCGGCACCGATGTCGGTGGTGGCGGGCTGCTGACCGAAGAGCGGCTGGCCCAGCTGGCCGCAGCCGAGCAGTTCATTCTGACGCTGAGCAAGGACGGGCTGGGCAAGCGTACCAGCGCCTACGAGTTCCGGGCCATGGGCCGGGGCAACCAGGGCGTGGCCGCGATCGACGTCAGCCGTGCCGGGGGCGAAAACGCCCGCGTGGCGGCCAGCTTCGCGGTGCAGGACGGCGACCAGCTGATGCTGGTGACCGATGCCGGTATGATGATCCGGACCTCGGTCGACGAAATCAGGATCGCCGGGCGGACCACCCGCGGGGTGTTCGTCTTCCGTGTCGCCGAGGGCGAGCAGATTGTATCCGTGGCCCGGCTCGACGACCCGGGGAACGACGAGGATGACGAGGACGGCGACGTTAACGACGGCGGCGATGCTCCGTCTACCGAGGATTAGAAGAGGATAGCAGCGGCATGAGGCGAACCGGTCTGTACCCCGGCACTTTCGACCCCGTCACCAACGGGCATCTGGACATCATGATGCGCGCAGCCAGTGTGGTCGATCACCTCATTGTCGCCGTGGCCAACAGCCCCGGTAAAAACCCCGCCTTCACCCCGCCAGAGCGCGTGCAGCTGATCCGGGATCTGATCGACGCCAATGACTTCGGTGAGTGCGAGGTCGAGGTTCGCTCCTTCGGCTCTTTGCTGATGCACTTTGCCGACGAGGTCGGCGCGTCGCTGATCATCCGGGGTCTGCGCGCGGTGTCAGACTTCGAATACGAATTTCAGCTTGCCACCATGAACAAGCACCTGAACCCCAAGGTTGATACCGTGTTCCTGACGGCCGCGGAGAACCACCAGTTCATCGCGTCGTCGCTGGTCAAGGAAATCGCCAGTCTGGGCGGTGATGTCACCGATTTTGTCCCTGACGTGGTGCTGCGGGCACTCAAGATCCGCTACCCGGTCTGAGCCTGTTCCCTGCACTCAGCCCGCTTAAAGGGCCGCAAAAGCACGAGCCTGCGCTGTACCGCCCATGCGACGGCATGGGGGCGGGATCGATGCCAAATTGACGCGGTTGCTGCGCGAAATCGACGCCAGACCGTCCCCAGCCCGTCAGTGGGCGTGATTAACCCCAGAAATGCGTCGGCCCGGTCTGGCGCTGCGGGGGAAAAGCCTTAGTCTCTTGGGTCGATTTAACTGAACCTGAACCCGATCGGCCTCCCTATGCCTTCGAAGAAGACCGGCTTCGCCGCCAACGAAAGCCCCTACATTTCCGTGCGTGGGGCGCGCGAGCATAACTTGCGTGGGGTCAACATCGACCTGCCGCGCAATCAGCTGGTGGTAATCACCGGATTGTCCGGATCGGGCAAATCCTCGCTCGCTTTTGATACTATTTATGCGGAGGGTCAGCGCCGCTACGTCGAGAGCCTCTCGGCCTACGCCCGGCAGTTCCTGGAAATGATGGAAAAGCCCGATGTCGACAGCATCGAGGGACTGTCTCCGGCGATTTCGATCGAGCAGAAGACCACGTCGAAGAACCCGCGCTCAACCGTGGGCACAGTGACGGAAATCTACGACTATCTGCGCCTGCTCTACGCCCGGGTCGGCGTTCCCTACTCGCCGGCCACCGGCCTACCGATCGAGAGCCAGACCATCAGCCAAATGGTCGACCGAACCATCGAGAAGGGCGAAGGCGCGCGGCTGTATCTGCTGGCGCCGATCGTGCGCGGGCGCAAGGGCGAGTACCGCAAAGAGCTTGCCGAGTTGCAGAAGCGCGGCTTCCAGCGGGTCAAGATCGACGATGTAATGTACCTGATCGAAGAAGCCCCGGCGCTGGACAAGAAGTTCAAGCACACCATCGAGGTCGTGGTCGACCGGGTGGTGCTCAAGGAAGGCATGGAACAACGGCTGGCCGACAGCTTTGAGACCGCGCTCGAACTGGCCGACGGGCTGGCGATCATCGAGGATGCCAAGACTGAGGAGCGGACGACCTTCTCCGCCAAGTTTGCCTGCCCGGTCAGCGGCTTTACCATCGACGAGATCGAGCCGCGGCTGTTCTCTTTCAACAACCCCTTCGGCGCCTGTCCTTCGTGCGATGGGCTGGGTCACCAGCTGTTCTTTGACCCGGATCTGGTGGTGCCGGTGCGGGGGCTGAGCCTCCGCGAAGGCGCGCTGGCGCCCTGGGCCAACAGCTCGTCGAAGTACTACATGCAGACGCTGGATGCGATCAGCGCCCATTTCGGCTTCGATCTGAATACGCCCTTCGACGAGCTGCGGAAAGGCGACTGCGAAATCCTGCTCTACGGGTCGGGCGACGAGGCCGTGACCATGATTTACGACGACGGCACCCGCGCCTACCGCACCACGCGGCCGTTCGAGGGGCTGATCAACAATATGGATCGGCGTTACCGCGAGACCGACAGCGACTGGGTGCGCGAAGAGCTGGGCAAGTACCAGAACCGCCGAGCCTGCGACAGCTGCGGGGGCTACCGGCTCAAGGAAGAAGCGCTGGTGGTCAAGATCGACGACCTGCACATCGGTCGGGTCAGCGAGATGTCGATTGGCGAGGCTGATGCCTGGTTCCGGGCCCTGCCCGACCGGCTGAGCGGCAAGCAGGGCGAGATTGCCGAGCGCATCCTCAAGGAGATCCAGGAGCGGCTGGGCTTCCTGAACAACGTCGGGCTGTCCTATCTGACACTCTCACGCGGGTCGGCGACCCTATCGGGGGGAGAGAGCCAGCGCATCCGTCTGGCCTCGCAGATCGGCTCGGGGCTGACCGGGGTGCTGTACGTGCTCGACGAGCCGTCGATCGGCCTGCACCAGCGCGACAACGACCGCCTGCTGGAGACCCTGACCCGGCTCCGGGATCTGGGCAACACCGTGCTGGTGGTCGAGCACGACGAGGACGCGATCCGGGCGGCTGACTATCTGGTCGATATGGGTCCGGGTGCCGGTGTCCACGGCGGTCAGGTGGTGGCTGAGGGCACCCCGGCCAAGGTCGAGAAAGCCAAGGCATCGATCACTGGTCAGTACCTCAGCGGCGCCCGCACCATACCGGTGCCGGCGAAGCGCCGACCGCGCAAGACCGGACGGGCGCTGCGGATCGAGGGCGCGCGGGCGAACAATCTTGACGAGCTGACGGTCGAGTTCCCGATGGGGATCATGACCTGTGTCACCGGGGTATCCGGCTCGGGCAAGTCCACGCTGACGCTGGAGACGCTGCACAAGGCGCTGGCCCGCCATCTGCACGGCTCCCGCGACACCCCCGGCGCCCACGACGCCATCCTGGGCATGGATCAGGTCGATAAGATCATCGTCATCGACCAGTCGCCCATCGGGCGAACGCCCCGGTCCAACCCGGCGACCTATACCGGCGCCTTCGGCCCTATCCGCGACTGGTTTACGGGCCTGCCTGAATCCAAGGCCCGCGGCTACAAGCCCGGTCGCTTCTCATTCAACGTCAAGGGCGGGCGCTGCGAGGCCTGTCAGGGCGATGGTCTGATCAAGATCGAGATGCACTTTCTCCCCGACATCTACGTCCAATGCGACGTCTGTAAGGGGAAGCGCTATAACCGTGAGACGCTAGAAGTCCGGTTCAAGGACAAGTCCATCGCCGACGTGCTGGATATGACCGTCGAAGACGCGGTGGAGTTCTTCAAGGCGGTGCCTTCGATCCGGTCGAAGATGGAGATGCTGGCCGAGGTCGGCCTGACCTACATCAAGGTGGGTCAGTCTGCGACCACCCTGTCAGGTGGTGAGGCCCAGCGGGTCAAGCTGTCCAAGGAGCTGTCGAAACGGTCGACGGGCAAGACGGTCTACATCCTCGATGAACCCACGACCGGCCTGCATTTTCACGATGTCGCCAAGCTACTCGAGGTGCTGCATCGGCTGACCGACCAGGGCAACACGGTGATCGTCATCGAGCACAACCTCGAAGTCATAAAAACCGCGGACTGGATAATCGACATTGGTCCAGAGGGCGGATCCGGCGGCGGACGCGTCGTGGCCGAAGGCACGCCTGAAGAGGTGGCAGCCAGCGACGCGGGCCATACCAGCCGCTACCTGCGTCAACAGCTCTGAGCCTGGCCGGACCGGGGTTGCATACCCGGGCCTGGGTTGCACGCTGGGGCTGGGGGCGCTCCGCGCCCCTCAGCCCTCGCGCGCACAGCCCACGCAGCAGGGCCAATGCACCCTAGCGACAGCCGGGCTCTGGCGCCTGCAGGCCTTTTTATCGAACAAGAAGGGGCGCTGCCCCGCAAGGTCGCTGGCGCGCGGCCTCCATCCGTGGTGCTGCGCACCAACCCTGCCGGCCTCACTCCCCACGTTCGCCACGTGGCAGGGGTTCAGGCAAGCTGAACCCCCTATCGATGGCAGGCTGTGATGACAGAGCAACCTTCGACCAACCAGCAGGCATGGAGGGCGGAGCCCGACCGGCGACAGGGTCGCCGATCTGGTTGCGCGGGGGCGGTTCGAAGGGCGCGAAGCGCCCGAGAAACGACCACGCCACCCGGATCTGTTGCATGGCAAGAGACAAGTTAATCAGCGAATGAATGTTCCGCCCTCAGCGGATCAGGTACGAGACCTGGCTTTCGAAATTGAAGCGACGTAAATCAAGTGCCTCAGCACCGATCACCTCGAGCGCAGCGCGCGTTTCGCCGGGAAACTCGGGAAAGGCCAGCTGGTCAAAAGCCAGCACCGATCCCTTGGGCATAAGCGGCCACAGCACCCGCAGCGCCGCTGCCGTCGGCCGGTACAGGCAAAGATCGACATAGACCAGCGCGATCAGCAACTGCGGGTTGGCCTCGATAAAAGCCGGCAGCGTTTCCTCGACATCGCCGACGACCAGTTCGACGCGGGGCACTTGCCCAAGAAACCGATCCTGATCGTGGTCAGCAATCGCCTGTTGCAGCCGCTCCAGATCGCCCTTCAGTCGCCCGGGACGGGCGTTTCGATCGGCCTTGGCCCGGTCCACCTCGTCGACCGCCGGAAAACCGTCAAAGGTGTCAAAACCATAGATGCGCCGGGCGACGTGATTGGGCTCAAGGTTGGAGACAATATGGGCGAAGGACATCAGACCCTGACCGTGCTGCACCCCCAGTTCGAGGATCACGCCCGGACGGTTAGCGATCAGCTTGAACAACTCGTAGCGGGTGATGAAGGCCAGCATATCTCGGCGCCCTGCGGACAGGGCAAAGGGCGGCTTTGACGCTGAAGTCTGATTGGATGCGTGGTCTTGGGTCACAGGCCGGGTTTCTCCCGGAAAAATGGGGCGACTGATGGGGCTCGAACCCACGACCCCCGGTACCACAAACCGGTGCTCTAACCAGCTGAGCTACAGTCGCCATCAAGACCGCTTCGATACGTCAGACGGTGGGGCGGGTCAAGCGGCCCCGGACCCTGTGGGCTCCGGGGCTCCCATGCGGAAACCGGTGGTACAGCTGCGATTCGGAATCGGCTCAAAAACACATCAGTGGCTGAAATTTATGCTGATGCCTATTTTTTAGGCGAATTATTTGCCGTTTATCCGGCCGCTGGGGCCTCAAACCTGGCAAAACTGCCCTTTTTCACAGCAAAGTCTTCTCAGGCCGGCCCCGACAGCGCAAACGTGTGCCATCGACACGGCCGGGCGCCGCCTCTGGCGGTGCGACTGGCCTCCAGTTTGTTTCAAGGCGTAGACCACCATGAAAAAGATCGAAGCTGTCATCAAACCCTTCAAGCTCGACGACGTGAAAGAAGCCCTCCACGCCATCGGCGTGGCCGGCATTACCGTGACCGAGGCCAAGGGCTTTGGTCGCCAGAAAGGCCACACCGAGCTCTACCGCGGCGCCGAGTACGTCGTTGATTTCCTGCCCAAGGTTAAAATCGACCTGATCGTCGCTGACGCCCAGCTCGATGACGCCCTACAGGCCATCGAAACCAGCGCCAAGACCGGGCGTATCGGTGATGGCAAAATCTGGGTGACCGACGTGATCGACGTGGTCCGCATCAGAACCGGCGAACGTGGTGACGAAGCTGTCTGACAGACCGGCCGTTGCACCCGGCCACGCCTGACAAGGGGTCGTTCAGGCCCCGCACCTGCATTCCTGAACACCAATCTCAAAGTGAACCAGAACGACCAAGAAAGGATAGGGCATGACCACCTATGCTGATATCAGAAAGATGATCGAAGAGAACGACGTTGAGTACATCGACGTGCGCTTCACCGATCCCCGCGGCAAGCTGCAGCACCTCGCCATGTGCGAGCACGCGATGGACGAAGACGCGTTCAACGAAGGCATCCTGTTCGACGGCTCTTCGATCGCGGGCTGGAAAGCCATCAACGAGTCCGACATGCTGCTCGTGCCCGACATGGATACGGCGGTGATGGACCCCTTCACCGCGCAGCCACAGCTGATCATCTTCTGTGACGTCAAGGACCCAATCACCGGCGAGTTCTACTCCCGCGACCCACGGGGCACCGCGAAGAAGGCCGAGCAATTCGTCAAGGACAGCGGCGCGGGCACCGACGTGTTCTTCGGTCCTGAAGCCGAGTTCTTCATGTTCGACGATGTTCGCTTCTCGGTCGAAATGAACCGTTCGTTCTTCGAGTTCTACTCCGAAGAAGGCCCATACGCCTCCGGAGACGAAATGGAAGGCGGCAACATGGGCCACCGTCCGGGCGTCAAGGGCGGCTACTTCCCGGTCAACCCGATCGACCAGTCCGGCGACATCCGCGCTGAGATGACCTCGACCCTGCTGGCCATGGGCGTGGACATGGACAAGCACCACCACGAGGTGGCGCCCTCCCAGCACGAGCTGGGCATGACCTTCGACCACCTGACCCGGGTTGCCGACAAGCTGCAGCTCTACAAGTACGTGGTGCACAACGTCGCCGCGTCCTACGGCAAGTCCGCAACCTTCATGCCCAAGCCTGTCCAGGGCGATAACGGCACCGGCATGCACTGTCACCAGTCGATCTGGAAAGACGGTCAGCCGCTGTTCGCCGGCGACAAGTACGCAGGCCTGTCCCAGGAAGCGCTGTGGTACATCGGCGGTGTTCTCAAGCACGCCAAGGCACTCAACGCCTTCACCAACCCGTCGACCAACTCCTACAAGCGTCTGGTTCCGGGCTTTGAAGCACCGGTGCTGCTCGCCTACTCTGCACGCAACCGTTCGGCATCGTGCCGGATCCCGTTCGGCTCTTCGCCGAAGGCCAAGCGCATGGAAATCCGCTTCCCGGATCCGACCGCGAACCCATACCTGTGTTTCTCCGCCATGCTGATGGCAGGCCTCGACGGCATCAATAACAAGATCGACCCGGGCGACCCGCGCGACGAAGATCTGTACGAGCTGTCCGACGAGGAACTGAAGGACATTCCGACCGTCTGTGGCTCCCTGCGCGAAGCGCTGGACTCGCTCAAGGCGGACCACGACTTCCTGCTCGAAGGTGGCGTGTTCACCAAGGATCAGATCGAGGCTTACATCGACCTGAAGATGGAAGAAGTGGTGGAGTTCGAATTCGCGCCACACCCAGTCGAGTTCAAGATGTACTACTCGGTCTAGGCCGACTGCGCAGACCCGGCGACAGGGACAGGCCGCGCCGTGGCCTACCCTCCCACCGGTTCAAGGTACAATGGATCAAGGGTCGCTTCGGCGACCCTTTTTTCATGGAGCGCCTCTGCTTCATGCTTCGTGCAGCATGGGCGCGCCTCAAGCCCGGGGGAAAAGCGTCGTTCGGCTGGCATTGACCCGACTTGTGCGGTATGCCCCGAACCGGCTTGCTGGGCTGGCATCAACCCGGTACGATTAGCGGACCGTCGAAGCCGCCGCTTCGATCCGGCGCTTGACCGGTACCAGCGGTTGCAGATCGCCGTCGGTCAGGCCGATTAGCACCGAACGACCATCGGCGAGCACGCGGAAATGACCGTAGCGTGCACCCTCGTAGGTCTCAGCCTGCCCGTCCTCGAACAGGAAGCTATCGGGCTTAACCGACAGGCGCCGACCAGCCTCCCCGACCCGGAGGATGACTTCGTCGGCACTGAGATCAGCCGATGCGTCACCCCTGCCCTGTTCGCCGCCTTCCCCGAGGTCAAGCCAGCGGCTGGCGGTCGCGACACCCCGACCATCGAGGGTAAAGACGGCCCGTGCATCGGCGATGCCGAGGCCCTCTCTGGGCGGCAGATCGACCTGCATATTCAGCGCCATGTAGTAGCCCTGGATCAGCGACAGTGGGTCGACCGGGCGCAGCTCGACAAAGGCGTCGCGGCCGTTGGCGATGGTCTGCTCGTTGCGCCACACCATCCAGACCACGAACACCAGGGTCAGGAGCACGGACAGGCCGATCAGCAGTGGACGCAGGCGGGTGAAGCTCATGAGCCGTCAGCCCCCTGCTGCTGCTGTAAGGCGACGCGACGGCCGACAACCACGGCACCTGCGGCGAGTCCGATGGCCAGTAGCGCGAACAGTCCGGCCTTGATGAGGAAAGAAACCTCGGCCTGACGGTAGGCGGCAATCAGAATCGCGATGAAGGCAATGACGGCAAGAACCTGCAGCGCCTGCCCCCGCCATAGCCGGGCGAGCGCAAAGACCCCGGCGGGCACCAGCAGCTGGCACCAGGGCAGCCAGCCAAAATCCCCGCCCGCGCCAACACAGGCAGCAACCAGCAGGAAGAAGGCGGTACCATCGCGCAGCGTCCAGACCCGTGACCACCGCCGCTCGAGCAGCATCAGGCCCGCTAGCACCAGCAGCGCGGCGGTCACCGCCCACTGCATTTGCATCCGCAAGCTGTTCTGATCGACGTAGTCGAGGAACCCACCCGCGATCAGGACGCTGGCCTGCCCGAGCGCGCACCAGAGCACCACAAAGCCACCGACGGGGGCCATCAACCCCGCAATCAGCCGCCACAGCGGTTGCAAAAAGCCCCATTGCGACCCCACCCCGGTCGCCATGACCGCGGCACCGGACAGTAACGGAAAGGCGTAGGCGTCATTAAAAGGATAGAGGGCAATGGCAATATGAAGGGTCGCGACGACGCCCAGCAGCGGCACCAGAAGAAACCCTGCGGAGGTCAGGAACAGTGGCTGGCTGGCCTGCTTTGCAGGATTCTGCAGGCTTCGGTCAACCACGGAAGCCAGGCCGAGAAAGATCAGACCCGGGACGATCAGCAAGGCCACACCCGTTTCCAGCATCCCGAAGTAGAGAAAGCCCAGTGGAATGGAGAGGGTACCGATCCCAAACTGCAGCGCGGGCACCATCAGACCGCGCGCGACCCATGTACCCTTGCGGTGCTCACGCTGTCGCGCCAATGCCTCGGCGACGTCGGGCCGGTTGAGGCCTTCGATCCAGCGGTCGAGATCAGCCATTGCCTCTGTCCTCCGCTGTGACTTGGTCTTGGTTCACGGCGCTGCCGGCTCTCTGGCGCAGGTGCAGGTAGAGGGCAATCGCGCCCACGAACCAGAGCAACACCGCCAGACTGAGCAAAAAGCCCCCGGAAAGGATGTTGTCGCCAATGAAATCGAACCCGGTGTAGCGCAGGAAGAAGTATGCAATCAGCGATACGATGAGAATGTACGACAAGCCGCCCAGCACAGTCCGCAAACCGCTCCGCCAAATGATCAGCCCATAGGCAATCAGGCTGACAATCATCGTCGCCAGCGCCGCACTGGTCGGGCCGAAGACAGAGACGGCTGACATGCCACCCGGCGCCACCAAATTGACCGCCGGGTACCAGCGACCCCGGATCCATTCCGCCCCAGAGCCGGAGCGGCCCATCAAGGCCCAAAGCCCGAGCCCGGCCAGCGGCACTGCCGACTGAATCAGCGGGCTGAAGGCAAAGCCCTCCCCGAATTGATAGAGCACGAACAGATAGGCAAGAGCCTGAATGAAGACCCAGGCGACCTTGGTGCGGGCGGCAACCGCGACCGGCAGGGCCAGCAGGCCCCAGACCAGGAACAGACCGCTGGCATTGGCTCCGACCTGATAGATCTGACCGGTGACGATCACCGGCAGCGCCACCAGCGCCATGGTCAGCACCAGCAGGATCTGCTGCACCCACACTCGCAGTTCACGCGCCGCCAATACGGCAAACAGCAGCAGCGGCAGGCTGGCCAGCGCGACATGGATCAGGCTGCTCCAGCGCAGGACATCGAACCATCGCCGGGTCAGCCATTCGAGCTGGGCTTCGAAAAACTGCAGGATCAGGGTCAGGTTCAGCGCCGCGACCGAAAACAGGGTCAGCCCGAGACACAGGGCCGACAGCACCCACAGCAAGCGACCATCCCACACCGTGATGCCGGCCGGGAAAAGACATTGCCACGCAGCAGCGCGCTCGGCTGACGTGACGTGGCCGTCGCGGTAGAGGCCATCAAGGGCCCGAATTTGCTCGGATCTCCGGCGCATAATATAGAACTTCCTGATCGTGCCCAAATTGTCAATTCGCCCGCTATTTCAGAGCCTCAGCGGTGCCAAGCGGCTTGCGTTTGTAGCGCATAAGCGCGATAAACCGGAACAGATGCTGAACACTAATTTTCATCGTGAAGGATTGCCGGGCATGGCGGTAGACGCGGATCTTTTCTCCGTTTCCGACGAGCAGACCAGAAAAGCCAGTGGCTACACCGCCCGGGATATCGAAGTTCTCGAGGGCCTCGAGCCGGTGCGCAAGCGCCCAGGTATGTACATCGGCGGCACCGACGAGCGGGCCTTTCATCACCTGATGGCCGAAATCCTCGACAACTCCGTAGATGAGGCAGTCGCCGGCCACGCCACCCGGATTTCGGTCGAGATGATCGCCGACGGTTCGGTGCGCGTGACCGACAACGGCCGCGGCATCCCGGTCGATCCGCACCCGAAATTCAAGGATAAGTCGGCGCTGGAGGTCATCCTCACAACCCTGCACTCGGGCGGCAAGTTCAGCGGTAAGAACTATGCGACCTCGGGCGGCCTGCACGGGGTCGGTATCTCGGTGGTCAATGCACTTTCGGAGAGCCTCGTGGTCGAAGTCGCCCGCGATAAAATGCTCTGGACCCAGTCGTTTTCACGCGGGGTTCCCACCGGCAAGCTGGAGAAGGTTGGCGCGGCGCCGAACCGGCGGGGCACTTCCGTAAAGTTCCGCCCGGACACAGAGATTTTCAGCTCGAAGCTAGCGTTCCGCCCCGCGACCCTGTTCCGGATGGCGCGATCCAAGGCCTATCTCGAGCGCGGGGTCGAAATCCGGTGGAACTGTGATCCGGCGCTGCTGGTCGAGGGTGATAAGACCCCGGCCGAGGCTGTGTTCCACTTCCCCGGGGGGCTAGGCGACTTTCTGCGCGAGCAGCTGGGCGAGCATGCGCTGATCGGCGGTTCCCTGTTCGAAGGCCGGGCGGACCTGAACGGGTCGGGCGGCAAGGCCGAGTGGGCCCTGGCCTGGCCCGACGATGAGGGCAGCGGTGAGGCCAGCCTTTCATCCTACTGCAATACCATCCCCACCCCCCAGGGCGGCACCCATGAGAACGGCCTACGCACAGGGCTGACGCGGGCGCTGCGGGCCTTTGGTGAGATGGCGGGCAACAAGAAGGCTGCAACCATCACCGCCGACGACGTGCTTGGTGGCGCGCAGGCTGTCCTGTCCTGCTTTATCCCCGAACCGCAGTTTCAGGGGCAGACCAAGGAGCGGCTGGGTAGCCCGGAGGCCGCCCGGCTGGTCGATCAGGCGCTCAAGGAGCACTTTGAGCACTGGCTGGCTGGCAACGGTCCGGCGGCAAGGGCGCTGCTCGACAGTATCATCCTGCGCATGGAGGAACGCCTGCGGAAAAAGGCGGAGAAGGACACGGCACGCAAGTCGGTGACCAAGCGCCTGCGGCTGCCCGGCAAGCTGACGGACTGCTCGCGCAACAACCCTGAGGGGACCGAACTGTTTCTTGTTGAGGGCGACTCAGCCGGAGGGTCGGCTAAACAGGCGCGCGACCGCGAGACCCAGGCGATCCTGCCCCTGCGCGGCAAGATCCTAAACGTGGCCTCGGCCAGCCCCGACAAGCTGCGCGGCAATCAGGAGCTGGCCGACCTCGCACAGGCGCTGGGGCTCGACGGCAAGTCGGCCGATCTCGACAACCTGCGCTACGAGCGCGTGGTGATCATGACCGACGCCGATGTCGACGGCGCGCACATTGCCTCGCTGCTGATGACCTACTTCTACCGGACCTTCCCACAGATCATCGAGGCCGGGCGGCTGTTCCTCGCCGTCCCGCCGCTGTTCCGGCTCAGCCACGGCGGCAAGTCCTTCTACGCCCGCGATGACCGGCACAAGGACCAGATCCTTGAGCGCGAATTCCGCGCGAATG
Source organism: Geminicoccus sp. (assembly GCA_002708995.1). Lineage (GTDB taxonomy): Bacteria > Pseudomonadota > Alphaproteobacteria > UBA7985 > UBA7985 > UBA7985. Next base: position 74,279 of record PAPT01000005.1, read on the forward strand.
CCAACGTCGAAATCTCCCGGTTCAAGGGGCTGGGCGAAATGATGCCCAAGCAGCTGCGGGAGACGACCATGGATCCTAAGACCCGCCAGCTCGAGCGGGTGACGCTGGCCGACGCGGCTGCCGGGCTTGCGGCCGGCCGGTCGATCCAGGAATTGGTGGAAGACCTGATGGGTAAGAAAGCTGAGAAGCGCTTCGAGTTCATCCAGGAGAACGCTGCCTACGTTGCCGAAGAAATCGACGTCTGAGGGTCACCCAACGGGTGCTTTCAAAGCCGGCAAGCTGTAACAGGCTTGCCGATGATATGGGCCGCGATGGTCTCTCGCCTGGGATGAGTGTTTTGGGTTGCGCGCTCGGGCCTTGGCCGCTTCGCGGCCTTCGGGCTTCCCACGCGCACTTTCAGATAAATAACGTCAGGCCGCGTTTAACGCGGCCTGTCCGTTTGACTGCGCGGGGGAGATTTGTAAGCCACGAAGCGGCGTCAAATCGAGCCCGCAACCTCTTTCACTTTGCGCGCAAAACGCTTTGCTGTCAGCGCGTGAGGGTTCTCAAAGCCACCTTCGCCTTGCGCCGAAAACGCAACGTTGACCCTAAGCTTTTGAAAGGCCGTCCAGGATCATGTCCAGACCGACCCAGATCGGTCGCCTCTCAGCGCTCCATCCAGTCGAGCAGCGCGGCGTTGACAGCCTCCGGCCGCTCCATGGTGCTCAAGTGCCCACAGTCCTCAATGACGGTGAGCACACCGTCGGGTGCCAGCGCCACCATTTCTTCGCTGCGCGGGAGTGGCGTAACCTGGTCCTGCCGTCCGCACAGCACCAGCACCGGCCCTGCGTATGTCGCGAGGGTCTGGCGATGGTCCTTTCGTTCAAGGATCGCCCCCTGCTGGCGACGAAACACGTCCACACCCAGCCTTTCGGCCATACCAGCGACGGCGCCTGTCAGAACTTCATCCTCTAGGCGGCTTTCGTGGAGGTAAAGCGGCATCAGCCGGGGCGCCACGCCGAGGAATCGGCCACGCCCAGCCAGGCGCAGCAGGTCGCGGCGCCGGGCCGCAGCGGACGGGTCGTCGGCACGGGCGTTTGTATCCAGCAGCGCAACCCGCTCCACCCGCTCTGGGGCCTGCGCCAGCACTTCGAGCGCGACATAACCGCCCATCGACAGCGCAACCAATGAAAACCGCTCCGGCAGCTCGCCCAGAAGTTTCGCAGCCATGGCAGGAATGGATACCTGATCCTCTCCGGCAAAGTCTGCAACATGGGTGCGGTGCCCCGCCGCCTGCATGGCCGCGATCTGGGCCGTAAACAAGTCGGCATCACAAAGAAGGCCGGGAAGAAATGCGACGGTTTGCTTCATCAGCGGCAACCTTGCCCAATGCGGGAAAAAAACATATATATCTCAGTAACACCGGGACACGATTTCAACGATCCGCGTATCCCGTTGACGGCTGTTATTTTTACAGACGGATCAACCACGGTTTAGGGCCTTTCGGCAAGCCTCCCTTCATGAATGAATTCGCAGATTTGGGCCTCTCAGACGGCCTGCAGAGTGCTGTTGCATCGATGGGGTATGAAACCCCGACCCCGATCCAGAAGGCGGCCATCCCAGCCGTGCTAATGGGGCGGGACGTGCTGGGTGTTGCCCAGACCGGAACGGGTAAGACCGCCGGCTTTACCTTGCCGATGATCGATATTCTGGCTGAGGGCCAGGCGCGGGCGCGCATGCCCCGCTCGTTGATCCTTTCACCGACCCGCGAACTGGCCGCCCAGATATCCGAGAACTTTGAGATGTATGGGGTCAACCACCAGCTCTCGATGGCCCTGCTGATCGGTGGTGAGTCGATGAAGGAGCAGGAAGCCGTTCTGACCCGCGGGGTAGACGTGCTGATCGCGACCCCGGGACGCCTGCTCGACCTGATCGACCGCGGCTCGGTCATGCCGATGGATGTCAGCATTTTAGTGATCGACGAAGCCGACCGAATGCTGGATATGGGCTTCATCCCGGATATAGAAACGATCGTCGGGCGCCTGCCCGCGCGCCGGCAAACGCTGATGTTCTCCGCAACCATGGCGCCACCAATCCGCAAGCTGGCCGATAAGTTCCTCAACAATCCCAAAGAAGTCGAAGTGGCGCGCGCGGCAACGACCGCGTCGACGGTTGAGACTTTCCTCGTCGCGGCTAAGGAACGCGACAAGCAGTCGACCCTGCGCGCAGTCGTCCAGGCCGAACAACCCAAGTCGTCGATCGTGTTCTGTAACCGCAAGCGGGACATCGCCTCAGTCGTGGAAACGCTGCACCGGGCGGGCCAGTCGGTCGCGCCAATGCACGGAGACTTGAGCCAGCCCAAGCGGATGGAAACGCTGGAAGCCTTCCGGACCGAGAGCCTGAACATTCTGGTCTGCTCGGATGTGGCGGCGCGGGGCATCGATATCGACCATATCACCCACGTCTTCAACTACGACGTCCCCTTCAACGCCGAGGACTACGTGCACAGAATTGGCCGGACGGGCCGCGCGGGACGCAAAGGCCGCGCCTTCATGCTGGCAACGCCCAAGGATCAGAAACTGGTTGATGCCATCGAGGAACTGACAAAGAAAAAGATCGCCGCCTTCAATATTGGGGATGCTGAGAAGTCGCGCGAAGAAGATGCGCTGACAGCGACCATCGAAGCAGCCAAAGCGCAAGGCGTGGATGCCAAGACGATCAAGGCGGCGCAGAAGAGTTTCGAACAGCACATCCCGGCGTTTATTCTGCGCGCAGCCTGAGGGAATCCCACGCTAACGCTTTCCCTGATTGAGCGTTGAAGGCGCGAGGGAGACCACCCACGGCCCATCGACAGCCTCTGCATAAGAGCAGCGTCGTGAGCGCGCAGTTAATGAGCACGCACTGGGTAACTTCAGTAATAGTACAGACCAAGGGCCCCCGCGACCAGCACCGGCCGGCCACCATCAGCCATCAAGTCACCGTCTCGCTCGAGCCGGCAGGTCGTCGCCAGCATCATGCCCCCATCGGGGCGCTCCTCGACACGGTCCAGCGTCTGCCAGCACCGCACCCGTGACCCCGCCGGCAAAGGCGCGGTAAAGCGGACCTTCTCATAGCCATAGTTGATGCTCATCCGCGGCGTGGGTGCCCAGTCCATCTGCTCGGCAAAATACGGCAACAGCGACAAACTCAGCAGACCATGCGCAATAGGCCCGCCGAACGGCCCTTTCGCAGCCCTCTCGGGGTCGGTATGGATCCACTGGTGGTCCAGTGTGGCGTCGGCGAAGGCCTGGATGCGCGCCTGATCGACCAACACCCAGTCGCTGACCCCGACTTCCTCGCCCAGCCGCGCCCTGATCGCTGCCAGATTTTCCGAACGCGTCGCCGTCATTCCCTTACCCTTCCTTCTGATCCGACCGGCACATCATAGTGGATCCAGATCGAGGTCAAGAGCGCTACCGATCCCATTACCGCCAGCAGCGCCGAGCCCCCATAGGACAGAAATGGCAGCGGCATCCCGACAACCGGCAGCAACCCCATATTCATGGCGATATTGACAACCACATAGAAGAACAGATTAGCCGTCAGGGTCGCCGCCAGCAGACGTCCATACTGGCTGCGTGCCCGCAGCGCCGTGACCACGCCGTAGAGCAGCAGCAACGTGAACAGGAACAGCACCACCATACATCCAACGAAGCCAAACTCCTCGGCCAGTAGCGCCCAGACGAAGTCGGTGTTGTTCTCCGGGGTGAAGCCCAGCTGGTTGTGCTGGCCCTGCCCGAAGCCCTGCCCGCGCAATCCCCCCGAGCCGATGGCAATCTTGGCCTGATGAATGTGATAGCCCGCGCCGCTGAGATCAAGTTCAGGATCGAAGAGCACCAGCACCCGTCGGCACTGATAGCCGGCATTGTCGATCCCCAACTGCAGGCACCGGTCGATAAACCAGTAGGCCCCGGCAATCCCAGCCCCGAGCCCGGCCAGCACCAGCCACCAGCGCAAGCCCGCGAGGAACAGGATCACGCTCAGACAGGCCATGAGCTTCAGCGACGTTCCTAGATCCGGCTGGCTCATGATCAGGTAGATCGGCAGAACGGCTAGCAACACCGGGAAGATTAGGTCCAGCGGCCGCCCCATCTCCTCCCAGCTTGCGCTGTGAAGGTATCGGGCCAAGGCCATGATAAAGCCCACCTGGATCAGCTCAGAAGGCTGCAGCCGGGTCACGCGCAAGTCGATCCACCGCTTGGCGCCGTTGAACTCCTCGCCCAGAAAGGGCACCGCCAGCAGCATGACCAGCGTCACCCCGAAGACGATATAGGAAACCCTGAACCACAGCCGGATGTCCATTAGGCCCGCGATCATCGCCAGCGAGAAGAACAGCGCGGTCCGGATCAGGTGGTCACCCGCATAGGTCTGCCAGTTCAGCCCACCCGCGGAGTACTGCATGGCCACGCCCACGCTGGAGAGGATTACCACCAGCATCAGCATGGGCCACGGCACGCTGGAAATGCGGTCGAGCAGCGACAGCTGGACACGGCTTGAAGGCGGGGCTTCGCTGGCAAAGGTCATGGCTCAGGCGTTCCTTCCCTGGTCGACCAGCGCGTCGGGGTCGCTGACTCGGTCAGGGTCGTCGCCCGAATTGCCGGCAATGGCGGCGTGGAGCAGGTCGCGCACCACCGGTGCGGCCGACAGGCTGCCACTGTTGCCATGTTCAACGACGGTCGCGCAGGCGTAGCGGGGATTGTCGACCGGCCCGAAGCCGACGAACAGCCCATGGTTGCGGCGCTCGTAGTCGAGGGTCTCGATATCATCAAGCATGAGCAAGCGCTCAGCCGGGCTCAGGCGCGCGACCTGCGCGGTCCCGGTCTTGCCGGCAATTTGCAGGGCCTCGTCGGCCACGTGGGTGGTGGCGAAGGCCGTACCCTGTTCAGCGTTGGATACCCGGTACATGGCGCGACGGACTAGTCGCAGATGCTCAGGGTCAAAACCCAGATCTGGCGCGGGATAGGGCAGCTCCGGCAGGATCAGATGCGGGCGCACCGCTCGACCGCCGTTGGCGATACGCGCGGTCATAGTCGCGAGCTGCAGCGGCGTGGCCAGAACGTAGCCCTGGCCGATGCTGGTCTGGACCGTATCGCCGTCAAACCAGCCCTCGTCACGCTCAGCGCGCTTCCAGGCCTCGGTTGGCACCACGCCCTGAATCTCACCGGCGACGTCGATCATCAGATAGTCGCCAAAGCCAAGGCGTCCAGCGACCTCGGCCATCTTCTTGGGCCCGATACGCTGGCTCATCTCATAAAACCAGCTGTCGCAAGAATGGACCAGCGCCTCGCCCATATCCATGCCGCCGTGGCCTTCGCGCTTCCAGCAGTAAAAGGTCTGCGGCCCGACCTCTGTCCGGCCCGAGCAAGTTACGATCTCAGCAGGGTCAACGCCGACCTCCAGCGCCGCGAGCATGGTCACCATCTTGTAGGTCGAGCCGGGCGGATAGTGCTCGGCGGAGCACTTGTTGACCAGCGGCCGTCGCTCGTCCTGGATCAGATTGTTCCAGTCCTCGTTGCTGATCCGTGAGGAAAAGATCGACTGGTCAAAGCCGGGGTGCGAAGCCATGGCGAGCACTTCGCCGGTATCGACCTTGAGCACCACCGCAGCCCCTGCCCGCGCGCGTTCGGAGCGTGAAATTTCCTGCTCAGCCAGCCGCTGTTCAGCGAAGATCTGCAGGCCCAGATCCAGCGTGGTCGTAATCCGGCGCCCGGGGGTCGGCGGCTTGCGCGAGATCACCCGCTGCTCCTGACCATAGGCATTGATCTCCATCAGCCGCTCGCCCGCCTGCCCCCGCAGCGAGGTCTCCATGGTTCGCTCGATCCCCTTGCGCCCGATGCGGGCATCCGGGCGGCGGAGCAGGCGGTCATCATCGCCGATCAGGTCGTCGGGCTGGACTTGCGAAACGTAGCCCAGCGCGTGGCTGGCCGTGCCCGGGAAGGCGTAGCTCCGGCGTTCGGAAACGTCGATTTCGGCCCGCGGCAGGTCGAGCGCACGCGCCTTGAGCCGGGCCACCTGCTCCCAGCTCAGATTCTCGGCCAGCACCACACCGCCGACGGTGTTGATCTGCTTGGCCTCGACGATACGACGGCTGATCTGGCGCTGGTCGGCAAGGTCGAGATCCAGCAGCGCGATGATCCGCTCCAGCGCTGCCGCTTCTTCCTGCGCGAGGCCGGAGACAACCTTGTAGTTCAGGCCGTAATTGCCCAGCTTCTCCTGCACCCCGAAACCCGGCCAGGCTTCGATCCCGTTGGCCAGCAGGGTGTCGTACTGCGCCCGGGTCAGCACCAGCAGGAGCCGGAACTGCCCGCGCACCACGTCGACGCCGACGTCGAGCTGGTCGACCATACGATCGGTCAGGGCCGGGCTGGCCCCGATCAGGCTGGCGGCGCGCAGCACCACGGCCGTGCGGTTGAGGTTGACGTCCTCGTCCTCGGCCTTGGGGTAGTACATCAGGTTGTAGCTCTGCTCGTTCCCGGCGAGCGGTTGGCCGAAGCGGTCAACGATGGTTCCGCGCGTGGGCGCATCGAAGCGCGTCACCGTGCGCGTGTTGAGGCTGTCGGCGAGGAAGTCATCCTGACGCGGCAACTGCAGCGAATAGAGGCGGAAGCCCAATGCGGCCAGCGCCGCCCCCTGCAGCGTCGTTGCCAGCACCAGACGGCGGGTAAAGCCGGCGTCCCGGCGCTTACCGTCACGCGCGGTCATAGACCAGATCCTCGAACTGCGCGCTCCGGCCCCACAGGAAGGCATAGACCAGATGATTGAGGCCGTAGACCAGCGGGAAGGTCAGCGCCGTTGCCCCTGCCCGGGTCAGGGACTGCAGCGGCGGCGCCAGTTCGAGCACGAAGGCCGAGTAGAAGGCCCACTGACAGGCAAAGAACGCCAGAATCATCAGCGTCGCTACGCCCCACTGCCCCATGAAGCCTAGCGTGCTGGTCTCGGGCCGCAGGCTGGAGGCAATGTAGAACACGGTCAGATAGGCGATGATCGACAGCCCCATGGGCGCGCCCAGCAGCGCATCGGTCCACAGTCCAACCACGAACACCACCGGCACGGGCATCAGCGCCGGGTGCCGCATCAGCCAGAACAGGATGGTGGCAAAGGCAAAGTCGGGCAGAAACGCAATCCCCCGCCCCAGCCCCAGCGCCGAGGCATCGAAGCCCAGCAGCACGATGAACAGCGCCAGCGGCACCAGCGCCCGTACCCGGCGCAGCACCCCGCCGATGAGAAAATCGAGCAGGAACAGGATTGTGCGCACGCCTAGTTCTCCCCGCTCGAAGTCTGGAAGCCCACTGCGCCGACCGCGATCAGGTCGGCATTGATGTCCACCCCGGGATAGTCGACCACCAACACATCCGAGAGCTGATCAAAATCGACTGACGGGCGCACCTGTGCTTCGGCGTCGGTGACGTGTGAGACGAAGCCGATCAGCAGCCCCGACGGGAAAACTCCGTCTGCCCCGCTGGTAATCACCCGGTCGCCAACCTCGATGGTCTTGAGATCCTCGGGCAGCAGAAAGGCCTGCTCCACGCGCAGGAAGTCCTGCGGTCGGCGGGTGTCGGGGTCAAAGGCGGATTCCCGTGTGCCGCGCACAAAGGCATTCAGGCCCGCCCGCTCGATGATCACAGGGATCTGCGAATTCGGGTCGGTGATCAGCAGTACCCGCGCGGACGAGGCGCCGACTTCGCGCACCCGCCCCACCAGCCCTTCGTCGTTGACCACCGCCAGACCCTGACGCACGGACTCATCCCGGCCTACGTTGATTAGCACCGAGCGCACGTAGCGCCGCGAGTGGTCCGCGACCACGAAGGCCATCATGCGCTTGGTTTCACCGACCTCACGGCCGCTTTCGAGGGCTCTGGCCCAGTTCCACTGCTCGTCGGCCGCTGTGCGGTAGCGGATGGGCAGAATCCGGCGCAGTCGGTTGTTCTCGGCGATCAGTTGGTCGACGGTCTGGGCCTTGGCATCGAGGATGCGGACATCGGCACGGAGTTGCTGGTTCTCACTCGCCAGTTCTTCGTAGGTCTTGAACCGCTCGGTCACCTGACTCATCGACGCGCTTGACTGGCTGAACAGCCCCAGAAACGGTGACATCATATCGGCGACCAGCATGCGGGCGTTGGAACCAAAGCGCGCGTCCATGCGGTTCCAGACCAGCATGCCTACAGCGATCAGGATCAGGAGAAACACCGCGAAGCGCTGCAGCCAGGCCATCAGCGGGCTGACCGCGACTGTTATATTGCGCCGGCGACGTGCCATTTCCGCTCATCCGCTCCTCGATTGACCCTGCGCCCCGCCTTCGATCACCACCCTAGCCCCGGTCTGTGGACAGAGTAGGGCAAACCCAAGCATTATGCGACATGCATGATACTAATTTTTGTATGGAAATCGACCTTGGCGGTCAATCCGCCAGCCGGGTCAACAGGCGGCCCGCCGGATCAGTAGGCCGTGTGCAGGACCGCGCGCAGGGTTCGCATTTCGTCCAGACAACGGCCAGTCCCCATCACCACGCACGACAGCGGGTCGGGCGCAACCGACACCGGCAGACCGGTCGCATGGCGGAGCACGTAGTCGAGGTTGTTGAGCAGCGCCCCGCCCCCGGTCAGCACGATGCCCTTGTCGACGATATCGGCCGCCAGCTCCGGCGCCGTATTCTCCAGCGCCTGCTTGGTTGCTTCAACGATCGCCGATACGGGTTCGAGCAGGGCTTCGGCGATGTTGCGCTCAGAAATGATGATTTCCTTGGGCACACCGTTCATCAGGTCGCGGCCCTTAATCTCCATGATCGCGCCGTCCCCGTCTTCGGGGTGGCAGGCTGCACCGATGGTCTTCTTGATCCGCTCGGCGGTGGTTTCCCCGATGAGTAGGTTGGAATTCCGCCGGATGTAGCCGATCACGGCGTCGTCCATCTTATCCCCGCCGACACGGGTCGAGGAGGCGTAGACGATCCCGCCCAGCGACAGCACAGCCACCTCGGTCGTGCCGCCACCGATATCGACCACCATGGAGCCTTGCGGCTCGGTCACGGGCAGGTCTGCGCCGATGGCAGCCGCCATGGGTTCCTCGATCAGGAAGACCTTCCGGGCGCCGGCGTTCTCAGCCGATTCCTGAATGGCCCGGCGCTCGACCGCGGTCGAGCCCGAAGGCACGCAGATAATGACCTGCGGTGAGGCGAAGGAGCGGTGGTTGTGAACCTGCCGGATGAAGTACTTGATCATCTCCTCGGCAACTTCAAAGTCGGCGATCACACCGTCTCGCATGGGTCGGATCGCCTGGATCGAGCCGGGCGTACGGCCCAGCATGCGCTTGGCCTCGTTGCCCACGGCGAGCACCCGCCGCTTGCCGCGCGTCTGTCCCAGCGCCACCACTGACGGCTCGTTCAGCACGATGCCCTGCCCACGCACGTACACCAGGGTGTTGGCTGTGCCGAGGTCTATGGCCATGTCGGCCGAAAGCAGGCCCAGAAGGCGTGACAGCATGGGGTGGATCCGTTCCTCAGCCCTTCCGGGCAGGTTCTGCCTCCATCATACATGGGACGCAGGTTATACGTTCTTACCTTCTGGACATAACCCTCGCCCCTGCCGATTGCAAGGACGGGCGCCCTCAGCAAAGGGTGCGCAACGGCGGTTTCAGGGCGCGGCGGAAGCCTTAGGCCGCAGCCCGTCGATGAAGTCGCCCAACTCGCCATAGCCGGTGAAAACCCGCTCGAAGCGCAGATCCAACCGCCGGGCTGCGTCTTCGGCCTGCGCGGTCAGCGCAGCATCGTCAGTCTGGGCGAGATAGACCAGCCGGGTGTAGCTGCCGAACATAGCATCCTGCATCTCAGGATTGGCAGAGAGACCCATGCCCTGCCATATCAGCGGCTCGAAGTGCCTTGCCAGATAGTCGGTCAGGTAGAATGTCCCCAGCTCGGCATCGGCCAGGGCGTTGAACCGGGCTTCTCCGGCGAAGAAACTGTAGCAGTGCGGCCCGGCAATACGCTGCAGGTCCAGCCGCTCGCACACCTCATCGAGCATGCCGCCGGTGCCGCAGTCGGCGTAGCCGACGAAAACAGGGCGGTCTGCGCGACCCTTGCGCGCCCGCAGGGCCTTGGTCTCGACCCCCTCGGGGATGCGTTCGGGAAAGTTGTGCCAAATCGCCGGCAGGGCTGTGATTTCCACCGCGTCACTAAGCCCTGAGGCAGACAGCACGGCCTGGGTCTCAGAGGCAATCGCGCCGCAGAGGATCAGCAGGGGTTTTTCGGGATGGCGGAAGCCGGCTGCGCCCTCACGGGCTTCGATGGTGGGAACCGGCTTGCGCGCGGTGCCGGCAGCCGATGAAGAACCACGGCGACCGGTCCGGCCACCGGTGCGACGGCCACTCCGGGACGAGGTGGGCCGCTGGTCGTCGTCAGGCGTTTGCTCGGGCACCAATCATGTTGTGGCGGCGGGCCACGAACTCCTTGGCGGTTTCCACCGCAACCGCCGCGTCGCGGCAGTAGCCATCGGCACCAATGCTCTCGGCGAAGGCTTCGTTGAGCGGCGCACCACCGACGAGCACGATGTAGTCGTCGCGGATACCCTTCTCGACCAGCGTCTCGATCACAACCTTCATGTACGGCATGGTGGTGGTCAGCAGCGCCGACATGCCGAGGATGTCCGGCTTATGCTCTTCGATCGCATCGAGGTAGTTTTCGACCGGATTGTTGATGCCGATGTCGACCACTTCGAAACCGGCGCCTTCCATCATCATAGAAACCAAATTTTTGCCGATATCGTGGATATCGCCCTTGACCGTTCCGATCACCATGGAGCCGATGCGCGGCGCCCCAGTCTCAGCCAGCAGGGGTTTGAGAATGGCCATGCCGGCCTTCATTGCGTTGGCTGCCATCAGAACCTCCGGCACGTACAGGATACCGTCACGGAAATCCTCACCCACGATGGTCATGCCGGCGACCAGAGACTTGGTGAGCACGTCGTAGGGGGTCCAGCCACGATCCAAGAGAATGTGCGTGCCTACCTCGATTTCCTCCTTGAGGCCATCGTAGAGGTCATCACCCATCTGTTCGACAAGCTCGTCGTCGTTCAGGGTGTTCAGATCCAGTTCATCATCTGACATGCTTGTCTCCTGGCAACAGTGGACCGCCCGATTTGACGATACACTTACATCGATTACTAGCCCGTGTAAGTCATTGCCTGCGTAGACCCTGCTGCATCGCCGACTTTCGCATGTCTGAAAACGACCGGGACCCGATTGTCTGAGCTCCGGGGCGTCGTCATATTGCGGTCCCGGCCGGTTAGACCGCGTAACGTTAGGATTTTAGCGAATGCTGGAATTGGTGGGTATCGTCGCCCCGTTCTTCATGGTGATCATGCTCGGGTTTGTCGCCGGACGGCTCGGCGTGTTCCGGTTGGACTCGGCCAAGGTCTTCAACAACTACCTGCTGTATTTCGCCCTGCCCGCTATGTTCCTCTCCAAGCTGCTGGAACAGGACGTGCTCAGCGGCTTTGACGTCCGTGTCATGGTCGTTTTCATGCTCGCCAACACCACCATTCTGGTGCTGTCATGGATCATCCACGGCGGGCTGTACCGGCTGTCACTGGGTGACACCGCTGCGCTGGGCACGACCTCAGCCTGGGGCAATTCAGGCTATATGGGCATTCCGCTGGCGCTGGAACTGCTTGGCGGTCCCGGGATTTTCGTTGCCTTTTCCCTGCTCGCTGCCGATATCATCATCATTTCGATTGCCGGATTTGCCCTGCACGAGATCGACAAGGACCGGAGCGAAAACGGCAGCGGCAGCGGCGGCGGCATGGGCCTCGCCTCGCTGGGACGGGCATTGCGCAAGACCCTGCGCAGCATCGCCACCAACCCGTTCCTGATCCCCTTTGCGCTGGGTTTTGCGCTCAGTGCCGTGCGTCCGGCCTGGCCTGATGCGTTGACGGTGACCGTCGATTTCATCTTTCCGGCGCTGGAAATGCTGTCGGCGACGGCCTTCGGCGTGGCGCTGTTCTCTATCGGGGTCGGCATGGCGCTGCGCCCGATCACCAATGTCGGCGAGGCCGCGCCCATGCTGGCCTCGACCGGCATACTCAAGCTGATCGTGCACCCGGTGAGTACGGCGCTGATCGCCGCCTTACTGTTCGATCTGGAACCAACGGTGTTCGCGACCTGCGTGATCCTCGCCGCCACGCCGACGGCGACCAATGCCTTCATCATGGCGACCGCCTACGCCAAGCGCGCCAGCGAGGCCTCGGCGGCTATTCTGGTCTCCACCAGCATCGCCTTCTTCACGCTGACCGCGCTGCTGATGTATTTCCGCGCCGATCTGGGGCTGTAACGCCAACGCCCCACCCTCAACCGCCGGTCAGTTGATCGACAGGATCTTGCCCGGGTTCATGATGTTCTCCGGGTCCAGCGCGCGCTTGATCGAGGCCATCACCGCCAGCGACGGTGCGCCGTGCTCGGCCTCCAGATACTTGATCTTACCGTGGCCGACCCCGTGTTCACCGGTGCAGGTCCCGCCCATTTCAATGGCGCGTTCGATCATGCGGCTGTTGACCCAGCGTGCTTCGCTTAGCTCGTCCTCGTTGTTCGGGTCGATCAGGTACTGCAGGTGAAAGTTTCCGTCCCCGACGTGCCCGACCAGCGGCGCGAGCAGGTTGGTCTGGCTAAGGTCCTCGAGCGTCTGGTTGATACAGTCCGCCAGCCGAGAAATCGGCACGCAGACGTCTGTCGGCCAGCCAACCGAGCCCGGTCGCATCCGCTGCACCGAGTAAAACATGTTGTGGCGGGCGTTCCACAGCCGCGTACGGTCTTCGGGCCGGGTCGACCACTCGAAGTCCTCCCCACCCAGCTCAGCGGCGATTTCCTGCGTGCGTTCGGCCTGCTCCGCTACCCAGGCTTCGGTGCCGTGGAACTCGAAGAAAATATGCGGCTTTTCGATCATACCGAGCTGGTCAGCCTCGTTGATGGCCCGGATGCTGGCGCCGTCGACCAGCTCCATCCGCGCGACGGGGATGCCCATTTGCTTGACCATAATGGCGGTCTTGGCCGCGGCATCGATATCGGGGAACAGGCACGCGGCCGCAGACACGGCTTCGGGCTGGCCGTAGAGCTTGAGCTGAATTTCCGTGATCACGCCCAGCGTGCCCTCCGAGCCGATCATCAGCCGGGTCAGGTCGTAGCCCGCCGAGGACTTGGGCGCCCGTCCACCGGTCCGCACCACGTCGCCGTTGGCCATTACCACGGTAAGGCCCAGCACGTTGTCCTTCATGGTGCCGTAGCGCACGGCATTGGTGCCAGAGGCCCGGGTCGCGGTCATGCCGCCCAACGAGGCATCGGCACCGGGGTCGATCGGGAACATCAGTCCGGTCGCGCGCAGGTGCTCGTTCAGCGCCTTGCGGGTCACACCCGCCTGCACCCGGCAGTCCAGATCCTCTTCGTTGACCTCCAGCACCTCGGTCATCTGGCTGAGGTCGAGGGAAATCCCGCCACGAATGGCGTTGATATGCCCTTCCAGCGACGTCCCGGTGCCGAAGGGGATCAGCGGCGCCTTGTGCGCCCGGCACAGATTGACAACCTCGACAACATCCTCGGTCGAGGTGGCAAACACCACCGCCTCGGGCGGAACCCCGGCGTGATAGGACTCGTCCTTGCCGTGGCGTTCAAGGATCGTCGCGGCGGTTGAGTAGCGCTCGCCAAAGCGCTGCTTCAAAGCGTCGTGAAGGGCTGCTGGTGTCATGGATGCGTCTCTCCTCCGTCCCTGCGCGCAGCATGAACGCGCGCGCGCGACAAATCAATGCGACGCAGGCTGCAGGTGCGGGATCAGGTCATTGAGATCGTCAAGACACAGGTCGGCCGCATCCCGGGTCATGGGCTTGCCCTGATAGGCCACCCCCAGCCCGGCAGCGCGGATCATCTCGATGTCGTTGGCGCCGTCACCCAGCGCCACCGCCTGCCCCGCGTCGATGCCCAGGCTGGCGCATTCCTCACGCAGCACGGCCAGCTTGGTCTCCGCCGTCACAATCGGCTCCAGCATCCGGCCGGTCAGCCGCGCGTTTTCGAAGTCCAGCCGATTGGCGACCACGCGTTCAAAGCCCAGCGCTGCCCCGACCAAATCCGCAATCAGGTCGAAACCGCCGCTGACCAGAACCGTCCGCATGCCCGCAGCCCGGCAGGCGTCGAGCAAGGCCTCTGCCCCGACCGAAAGCCGAACCTCGCGGGCGATGGCCTCGATCCGCGACAGTTCCAGCCCCTGGAGCATCATCACCCGCTGATCCAGCGCGGTGCGGAAATCCAACTCGCCGCGCATGGAGCGCTCGGTGATCGCGGCGACGGTATCCGTGATCCCGAGTGCTTCTGCCATATCGACGATGGTTTCGGTCTCGGCCACGGTAGAATCCATGTCCGAGACCAGCAGGCGGTAAGGCGCAGCCACGCTCAGGCCTCGGCCAGTTCGGGGAATTCCAGATACCGGCAGCGGTCGATCTGCGGCAGTCCCTGCAGTGTGCTCAAGTCCTCTTCGCTAACCGCGCTGTCGATTTCCAGAAAGGCGATGGCGTCCCCACCGGCGGCCAGACGGCCGAGGTGGAAGTTGGCGATGTTGATCCCGCTCTCCGCCATCCGGGAGCCGACGGCACCGATCAGGCCCGGGGTATCCTTGTTGGTGATGTAGAGCATGTAGCGGCCCAGCGTGGATTCCAGCTGGATGCCCTTGATCTCCGTGATCCGTGGGCGTCCGGCCATCATCGTGCCGGCGATCGAGCGGCGGTAGTCCGGCGTCGACACGAAAATCCGCACCACGGCCTGATAATCGCCGGCGCTGTCGGTCCGGGTTTCCTTAACGTTGATCCCGCGCTGGCTGGCCATGTCGCGCACGTTGACGAGGTTAACCGACGCAAACTTGGTGCCGAGGATCGCTGCCAGCGCCGCGTTCGTTATCGGCTCGTGCTTGAGGCCGGAGGCATCGCCGCAGTACTCGATCTGCATGTCGATGATTTCCTCGTCCGTCAGCTGCCCGATCATCGAACCCAGCTGTTTGGCCAGATCGATCCACGGGCCGAGCTTGCGCGCGTCTTCCGCGGATAGCGATGGCGTGTTCAGGGCGTTCTGCACCGCGCCATCGACCAGATAGTTGGCCATCTGCTCGGCGACCTGCACGGCGACCTTTTCCTGCGCCTCCTGCGTAGAAGCGCCCAGATGCGGGGTGCAGATCACGCCGGGATGCCCGAACAGCGGGTTTTCCTTCGCCGGTTCAACGGCGAACACGTCCAGCGCAGCCCCGCGCACGTGGCCGGTTTCCAGCGCAGCCAGCAGCGCCAGCTCGTCGACCAGTCCGCCTCGGGCACAGTTCACCAGCATCACGCCCTTCTTCATTTTGTTCAGCGCGTTAGCGTCGATCATGTTCTCGGTCTGCGCAGTTTTCGGCACGTGCAGGGTGATCACGTCCGCCTTGGCGAACAGCTCGTCGAGCTCGACCTTGGTCACCCCGAGATCCTTGGCGCGCTCTTCGGACAGGAACGGGTCGAAAGCCAGCACCTTCAGCCCGATGCCGATGGCCTTGCGCGCCACGATCGAGCCAATGTTTCCGGCACCGACGAGGCCGAGGGTCTTGCCCGTCAGCTCGGTCCCCATGAAGCGGGATTTCTCCCACTTGCCCTCATGGGTCGAGGCGTTGGCCTGCGGAATATGCCGGGCCAATGCGAACATCATCGCGATGGCGTGCTCGGCGGTGGTGATGGCGTTACCAAAGGGCGTGTTCATGACCACCACGCCATTGCGGGTGCAGGCGTTGACTTCGATGTTGTCCACGCCGATACCCGCGCGGCCGACGACCTTCAGATTGCTGGCCTTTTCCAGCAGTTCTGCCGTCACCTTGGTCGCGGAGCGGACGGCTAGGCCGTCGTAGTCCGGGATCATGTACGCCAGCTCTTCGGGTGTCAGCTTACCGGAGACAGTGACCTCACAGCCGAGGTCTTCAAAGGTTTGCACGGCCTGCGTGGACAGGGAGTCGGAGATCAGGATTTTGGGTTTCGCGCTCATGCTGCGAGTTCCTTTTGTTTGATGGTTTCTTCGGTCTGGCGGGCGAAAGACCACGCCAGCCATGGCAGCAGGGCTTCGATATTCGCGGTCTCGACCGTGCTGCCGCCCCAGATGCGCAGCCCGGCTGGGGCCGAGCGGTAGCCGTTGAAGTCGTAGCCCGCGCCCTCGGCCTCGATCCGGCTCACCAAAGCCTTGCAGAAAGCGGCCTGTGCGGCGTCATCGAGTGCGAGGAACGCCGGGTCAACGATCTTCAGACACATGGAGGTGGTCGACCGGGTGGCGGGATCATCGGCCAGCCACTCGATCCAGTCGGTGGCCTGCACCCAGGCATCCAGCGCGGCGAAGTTGGCATCTGCGCGGGCGATCAGGGCCGCGCCGCCGCCGATGCTGTCCGCCCAGTCCAGCGCCGCGAGCATGTCCTCGACAGCGAGCATCGACGGGGTGTTGATGGTCGCGCCTTCGAAGATACCGGCGTTCAGCTTGCCGCCCTTGGTCAGGCGGAACAGCTTGGGCATGGGGCGCTCGGGCTGGTGGCTTTCCAGCCGCGCAACCGCGCGCGGCGACAGCGCGAGCATGCCGTGTGCCGCCTCCGAGCCCAGCACCTTCTGCCACGACCAGGTGACGACATCGAGCTTGCTGAAATCTATCTCCATGGCAAAGGCCGCCGAGGTGGCGTCACAGATGGCGAGGCCTTCGCGGTCGTCAGCGAGCCAGTCGAGGTTCCGCACACGCACGCCCGAGGTGGTGCCGTTGAAGGCGAACACCACGTCGTGCGCCGGAGATACGGCAGCGAGATCGGGGAGCTGGCCGTAGCCCGCACTCATCACCTGTACCTCGCCCAGCCCCAGCTGACCGACCACGTCCGTGGCCCAGTCCTTGGAAAAGCTCTCCCACTCCAGCACTGTCACCGGTCGCGGGCCGAGCAGCGACCACAGCGCGATTTCGACCGCGCCGGTGTCAGAGCCGGGAACAATGCCCACGACCCAGTCCTCGCGCAGGCCAAGCATTGCCTTGGACCGCTCGATTACGGACTTGAGCTTGGCCTTGGGCTGCTTGGCGCGGTGTGAGCGCCCGAGTGCAGCATCGGCAAGCTTGTCCAGCGACCAGCCGGGAAATTTGGTGCAGGGACCGGATGAGAAATTGGGATCGGATGGTTTTGTCTTCGGGACACGGTGATCCACGGCCGCGGCGGGCGGGTGGTCAGGCTGCCTGCTTACAGGCGCAGCCGCAGGCGCAACAGATGCGCTCGACGGCGTGTCCGCAGCCGCACGCACGGGTGCAGCGAGCGAACGCACGGGGTGCGTCGACATTGTTCAAACCTCTGGTCTGGTGGCGGTTTGCTCCGCCAAGCCCAACTAGAGAAGCGGAATTGGATGACAAAATCAAGACAGCGCCGCGTTATGGGCTGTCGGGCTGCTATCCCTGAAACGCAAGACGCCGGCTCAGGCCACGCTGCCCGGCGCAGTGGTGATCAGGCCGGGGCTAGTTCCACGCGCAGGCCGTCGAGGGCGTCGCTCATTTCAAGCTGGCACGACAGGCGGCTGTTGTCCTGCACGTCCATGGCGAGGTCGAGCATGTCGGCTTCTTCCTCGTCGGCTGCGTTGAGCTTGGGGAACCAGTCGGCATCGACGTAGACGTGACAGGTCGCGCAGGCGCAGCAACCGCCGCAGGCCGCCTCGATATCAAGGCCGGCATCACGGATGATCTCCATCACCTTGTGGCCGTTCTTGGCCTCAATGCTGTGCTCACCGCCGTCCCGATCGGTCACAATAATCGATGGCATAGACCTGTCTCCGCTCAAAGTCCGTTACTGTTCCGCGCTATGTAGGGCGGCTTAGATAAAATTTAAGTGGGAAAAGTGCGCCGAAAAGACCCGCAGGGTGACAAACTGCCCAGCGGGTTACACTCGGACCGGTCTGGCGGTCAGGCAAAGGGTACGGCACGCCCTCAGGCCGCTTCGCCACCGCTTTCCGCGCTGTCGTGGTGGGCGTGAACCCGGCGCTCAGAGACCTGCAGTTTGTTGAGGGCGTGGATGTAGGCTCGTGCGGAAGCGAACAGCGTGTCATAGTCCGCGCCGGTGCCGGAGACCGAGCGCCCGTCCTGGCTGAGCCTGACGGTGACCTTGGCCTGCGCATCCGTTCCGCCCGTGACCGCGTGAACCTGATAGAGATCGAGCTTCTGCCCTTCCTGCCCGGTGGCTTCTTTGATGCCCTTGAAGATGGCATCAACCGCACCGTTGCCCTCGGTCGTCACCGTGCGCACCTCACCGCGGTCGAGCACGGATACGTCAACCCGCGCGACGCCGTGGACAATCGAGTGAATCTTAAGGTCTTCGAGGGTGTAGGCCGCTTCCTGATCGCCCGCGCTGTCATCGACCAGTGCAATGATGTCCTCGTCGGTCACATCCTTCTTGTGGTCGGCAAGATCCTTGAAGCGGACGAAGGCATCCTGGAAGGCATTCTCGCCGATATCGCCATAGCCCAGCTGTTCGAGTTTGTTGCGGAACGCCGCCCGACCCGAGTGCTTTCCGAGCACGAGGTTGGTCTTCTGCCAGCCCACGCTCTCCGGCGTCATGATCTCATAGGTCTGGGCGTTCTTGAGCATGCCGTCCTGGTGGATGCCGGACTCATGTGCGAAGGCGTTGGCACCGACGATGGCCTTGTTCGGCTGCACCGAGAAGCCCGTGATCGACTGCAGCATCTGCGAGGCCCGGACCAGCTTGGTGCCGTCGATCCGGGTCCAGTACGGCAGCCGGTCGGCCCGTACCTGCAGCGCCATGGCGACTTCTTCGAGCGAGGCGTTACCGGCCCGCTCACCGATGCCGTTGATGGTGCACTCGATCTGCCGCGCGCCTGCTGCCACACCGCCCAGCGAGTTGGCAACGGCGACCCCGAGGTCGTTGTGGCAGTGGGTAGAGATGGTGCACTGGTCCAGTCCCGCCACGGAATTCAGGAGCATCTTGATCAGCTCGGCGTACTCGTCAGCGACCAGATAGCCGACCGTGTCGGGGACGTTGATGGTCGTCGCCCCGGCTTCGACAGCGGTCTTGACCACTTCGACCAGAAAATCCGGGTCGGTGCGGGTGCCGTCCTCGGGCGACCACTCGACATCGCTGGTCAGGCTGGCGGCGTGGGAAACCGACTTGTGGATCGCCTCCAGCACTGCCTCGGGCTCCATACGCAGCTTGTATTTCATGTGTACGGGTGAGGTCGAAATGAAGGTGTGGATGCGCGCGTGCGGGGCGTATTGCAGGGCTTCCCAAGCGCGGTTTATGTCGTTGACCGACGCCCGGCACAGACCCGCAATCACCACGTCGTCGGACGCCTGCTTGGCGATGGCCCGCACGGACTCAAAGTCACCCTGCGAGGCGATCGGGAAGCCGGCTTCGATGATGTCCACGCCGAGTTCTTCCAGCATGGCCGCCATCCGCAGCTTCTCGTCGTGGTTCATGGAAAAGCCGGGTGACTGTTCGCCATCGCGCAGCGTAGTGTCGAAAATCTTGACGCGGTTATCGTCTGTCTTCTGCATGCTCATGCCTTCTGGTCCTGCTCTCGGCGCCAGGCTCAACCATGATTCGGCCATGGCCTGTCGAGCGTGGGGGTCGCCGTGTTGTCGCTTTTGGAGGAGGTAATTTCAAGCCCCTGATCGCATGCCGGTTCGCCACCCGGCTGAGACGTCAGGGGCGGAGTAGAAGCAGAGCAGAAAGGACAATGCCTGTTTTCATGGGCCAATCGAAACATGGCTTCGCCCATTTGGCAAAGAAAAAAGCAAGGGGCGGTGACCCTTTGGCCCCGCCCCTGCGTGTAATGTCGGTCCTGCCCGTCGGCGGGCAGGTCGATGGTCCGCGTCCGACCTTGGTTACTGACCCGAGGAGGTTGCCTTGTCGACCAGCTTGTTTTCGGACAGCCAGGGCATCATCGCGCGCAGCTTGGCGCCGACTTCCTCGATCTGGTGGCTCTGCTGCAGCTTGCGCTTGGTCTTCAGGTGCGGCTGACCCGCCTTGTTCTCCAGCACGAAGTCGCGGGCAAAGCGGCCGGTCTGGATGTCTTCCAGCACGCGCTTCATCTCTGCCTTGGTCTCCGCCGTGACCATGCGAGGGCCGGTCATGTAGTCGCCGTACTCGGCGGTGTTGGAAATCGAGTAGCGCATGTTCGCCATCCCGCCTTCGTAAAGCAGGTCGACGATGAGCTTGGTCTCGTGCAGGCACTCGAAGTAGGCCATTTCCGGCGCGTAGCCCGCTTCTACGAGGGTCTCGAAGCCTGCCATGATCAGATGCGAGATACCGCCACAGAGAACAGCCTGCTCACCGAACAGGTCGGTTTCACACTCTTCCTTGAAGGTGGTTTCGATGATACCGGCGCGGCCGCCACCATTGGCAGAAGCGTAGGACAGGGCGATGTCCTGCGCGTTGCCCGAGGCATCCTGATCAACCGCAATCAGGGTCGGCACGCCTGCACCCTTGAGATACTCGGAGCGGACGAGGTGACCGGGACCCTTGGGGGCGATCATGATCACGTCGAGGTCAGGGCGCGCTTCGATCAGCTGGAAGTGGATGTTCAGACCGTGGGCGAAGGCCAGCACGGACCCCTGCTTGAGGTTGTCGCGCAGCGCGTCGTTGTAGAGGTCTGCCTGCAGCTCATCGGGGACGAGCACCATGGTGACATCGGCCCAGGCCGCGCCGCTGGTCGGATCGGTCACACTGAGACCGGCGGCCTCTGCCTTGGCGGCAGAACCCGAACCCGGGCGCAGGCCGACTTTGACGTTCTTGCAGCCGGAGTCCTTGAGGTTATTCGCGTGGGCGTGGCCCTGGGAGCCGTAACCGACGATCAGGACGTTTTTGTCCTTGATCAGGTTAATGTCGCAATCGCTGTCGTAGTAAACGCGCATCGCCATGGTGTTTCCTTCCGGATTTCGTCGTTGTTGTTTCTGTGTTGGAAAGCGGATTAGCCTTGTCCGCCAGGTCCGTCCAGACCCGCAGCCGCGTGGCTTGCATTCCGTCGCTTAATGCATGCAGGCCCCGGCGCCGCTAAAGCGCCTGATCCCCACGTGAAACTGCGATCACCCCCGAGCGGCAGATTTCGGCCAGCCCCAGCGGCATCATCAGGGTGATGAAGCGATCGATCTGCGACTTGCGCCCCTTGATCTCGAACACGAAGTGCCCCAGCCCGGTATCCACGACCTCGGCCTTGAAGATATCGGCGATACGCAGGGCCTCGACCCGCTTGTCGCCGGCGCCAACAACCTTAACCAGCGCCAGCTCGCGCTGCACCGGGGGTTCCATGCTCCGGCCTTCGGCAACCGCCGTCAGGTCTTCGACCCGGTGCACGGGCACCAGCCGCTCGAGCAGGTTGCGGATCTGCGCCAGCACCTGCGTGGTGCCGTCGGTCACAATCGTGATCCGAGAGAGGTTGGCGTCGTCATCGACTTCGGTGACGGTCAGCGATTCAATATTGTAGCCGCGGCCGGAAAACAGCCCGATGACACGGGCCAGAACGCCCGGTTCGTTATCGACGAGGACCGCAAAAGTACGGGTTTCAGACATGGGTGTTCAGATCCGGAACGGGTTGATTGGTGTCGACAGCATCAGACCAGCGCGAGGCCTTCGCCCTGAATCGCGGCGGCGACCTTCTCCTGACTGGCGCCAGGGAGCAGCATGTCATAGTGCGGCTTGCCCGACGGGATCATCGGGAAGCAGTTTTCGTCCTTGGTCACGCAGCAGTCGAAGATGGTCATGACATCGCTGTCCAGCATCTCCTGAATCGCGGCATCGAGCTCGCTTTCCTTGGTCGCGCGGATGCCCTTGGCGCCGAAGCTTTCCGCCAGCTTGACGAAGTCGGGCAGGCTGTCGGTGTAGGATTCCGCGTAGCGCCCGCCGTGGAGCAGTTCCTGCCACTGGCGCACCATGCCCATCCACTGGTTGTTGATGATCATGATCTTGACCGGCAGGCGGTACTGAACCGCCGTCGACAGCTCCTGAATGTTCATCAGGATCGATGCCTCACCGGCCACGTCGATACAGCAAGTGTCGGGGTTGCCGATCTGCATCCCGATGGCCGCCGGGAAACCATAGCCCATGGTCCCAAGCCCGCCAGAGGTCATCCAGCGGTTGGGCTTTTCAAAGGCGAGGTACTGCGCCGCCCACATCTGGTGCTGGCCGACTTCGGTGGAAATCAGCACATCGTCGCGGTGCTGGGTCAGTTCCTGCAGGCGCTTGAGCGCATGCTGAGGGCGGATTTCCGCTTCGCCCTTCTCCTGCGTGAAGCCCAGACAGTCGACCCCACGCCACTGGTTGATCTGCTCCCACCAGCCCTTGAGCTCTCCGCTATCGATGGTCAGCGCCTTCGAGCGCCACAGCCGGATCATGTCTTCGAGCACGTGTCCGGCATCGCCGACGATCGGAATATCGACCACAACGTTCTTGTTGATCGACGAGGGGTCGATATCAACGTGGATCTTGGTCGAATTCGGCGAGAACTCGTCGAGCTTGCCGGTGATGCGGTCATCGAAGCGCGCGCCGATGTTGAGCATCACGTCACAGTTGTACATGGCCAAATTGGCTTCGTAGGTGCCGTGCATGCCCAGCATCCCGACGAACTGCTTATCCGAAGCCGGGTAGGCCCCTAGTCCCATCAGGGTGTTGGTGATCGGCACGCCGGTCATCCGGGTGAACTCGACCAGCAGCTGCGAGGCTTCGGGGCCTGCATTGATCACCCCGCCCCCGGCGTAGATGATGGGACGCTTGGCCTGCGCCAGCGCCTCAACGGCCTTTTCAACCTGCCCCAGATTGCCTTTGATCCGCGGCTTGTAGGAAGTGCGGCGGATATCCGACTTCTTCCGGTAGACGTCGGTCTTGTTCATCAGCACGTCTTTGGGCAGATCGATGACAACCGGGCCGGGACGGCCGGTGGCCGCGACCAGAAAGGCTTCATGAACAACGCCGGAGACGTCCTCGACCTGCTTCACAAGGTAGTTGTGCTTGGTACAGGCGCGGGTGATGCCGGTCGTATCGGCTTCCTGAAAGGCGTCCTGCCCGATCAGGTGGGTCGGCACCTGCCCGGTCAGACAGACAACAGGAATGGAGTCCATCAGCGCGTCAGTCAGGCCGGTGACGGCGTTGGTCGCACCGGGGCCGGAGGTCACCAGCACGCAGCCAACCTTGCCGGTCGAGCGGGCGTAGCCCTCGGCCGCGTGAACAGCCGCCTGCTCGTGGCGAACGAGGATGTGCCGGATCGAATTCTGCTGAAACAAGGCATCGTAAATCGGCAGGACCGCGCCGCCGGGATAGCCGAAGATAACCTCGACCCCCTGCTCGACCAGGGCTGCGATCAGCGTTTCTGCGCCGGTTTTCATGTCGCTCATGGTTGGTTCCGAATTTGCCGTGAATATCAGGGTGGTGGATGCGGCTCGACCAGAGCCCATCGCATGCTGAAGGCTAAGCAGACTGCCGGAACAGGGTCAACCGGATTAGCCAATAACCGACAAGATATCAGCCTTGATATTTTTTATAAATGACGTTTTGATGGGGTAATTTTGAAATTTTATTGCGTGACTGAGTTGATTTCGACCCCAGGTCAGCTGTCTTTTCGCATATTGTCGCGAGGCGGCGCAGGCGCGCTCGGTCGCTTCTGCCTGATCGCGTTCTCCGTTTAGCACGGAAAGCAGCTCCGGCACCCCCACCGCGCGCATGATCGGCAGGCTCGATGGCAGGCCCTGCCCGGCCAGCGCTACCACCTCCGCCAGCGCCCCAGCTTCGAGCATCATCCCGAAACGTTGATTGATGCGGGCGTGCAGGTCGTCACGGTCCGGGGCGAGGTCAAACACCGGAAACGGCCCAAGGCCCCCAACCCGCTCCCCCTGCCATTGGGAGAGGGCGCGGCCGGTGGCTTCATGGACCGCCCAGCTGCGCAGGAGCCTCTGCGGGTCGATCACGCTGTCCGGGGTGCCGGGATCGCGCGCCACGACTTCCGCGCGGAAACCGGTCAGTCCCAGCGCGTCGAGCCGGGCCTGTGCGGCATTGCGCACCGCCGTCTCAGGTTCAGGAATCTGCGACAGCCCCTCGTAGATCGTCTTTAGATAGAGCCCGGTGCCGCCGACGAGGATCACCGGGCGCGGCGCCAGCGCAGCGATCTCCGCCTTGGCCAGCGCCGCCCAGCGCGCCACCGAACAGGGGTCCCTACCCGGCAGAATGCCATAGAGACGATGCTCGGCGGCGGCTTCTTCGGCTTCGCTGGGCCGGGCGGTGACGATCCGCAGGTCGGCATAGACCTGCATTGAATCCGCATTGAGGATGGCCGCACCGGTCGCCTGCGCAAGCTCGATGGCGAGCGCGGTCTTGCCAGAAGCAGTGGGCCCGTAGATGGCACTCAAGGCTGTCATAGGACCTTCAATGCCAAGGCGTGATCGTCTTGCCCACAAAAAAAGGGGCCGCCCTGAGGAGAAGGACAGCCCCAAAAACCCGGGAATTCAGGTGCCGGGCAGTCAGCGGGTGCGGAGCACCAGCCAAATCCGTTGGCCCTCGCGGACGATGACGACGGCCATGATACCGGCGCCCTCCTCGTCAGCAGAGCGGATGGCTTCGGCCACGTCGGCAGCCGAGGTGGCCTGGACGTTGTCGATCTCAAGGATGACGTCGCCGACAACCAGCCCCTGATCGAAGAAAGGGCTGTCCTCGACCAGTTCGGTCACCATGACACCAGCGTCATAGTCACCGAGTTCGAGCTCGGCCATCTGCGCTGCATTCAGCGGGTCAACGCCCATCCCGTAGGACCGCAGCTGTTCCACGCCGGGGTCGCCTTCTGGTTCCGGTGCGGTTTCGCCATCGCCATCACCGCCAGCAGCGGCGTCAGGCAGCAGCAGACCAAGGGTCAGCGATACGGTCAGCTCAGCCCCATCCCGCCAGACGACGACGTCGACGGCTTTACCGACAGGGGTCTGCGCGACCATGAGCGGCAGGGAACGCGCGCTCTCGACATCCTTGCCGTCGAAGCGAAGGATAACGTCACCGGGCTCGATACCGGCATTCTTGGCCGGACCCGTCTCGATCAGCGAGCGCACCAGCGCGCCGCGTGGATCGTCGAGACCCAGCAGCTCGGCAACCTCGATGGTCACCGGCTTGATGCGGGTACCGAGAAAGCCGCGGCGGACTTCACCGCGGGTCGCAAGCTGCTCCACCACCTGGCTGGCGATGTTGGAAGGAATGGCAAAGCCAATCCCCACCGAGCCGCCCGAGGGCGAAAAAATCGCCGTGTTCACGCCCACGACCCGGCCATCCATGGAGAACGAAGGACCGCCCGAGTTGCCCCGGTTGATGGACGCATCGGTCTGGATGAAGTTGTCGTAGGGGCCGGAATTGATGTTGCGGGCCTTGGCGGAAATGATGCCCGCGGTCACGGTGGACCCAAGACCGAAGGGGTTGCCGATGGCGACGATCCAGTCGCCGACACGGGCGACATCGCTGTCCGCCCACGAGGTGGCCTTGAGCACCGTCTCGCCCGGGTCAATCTTGACCACGGCAAGGTCGGTGCGCTCATCCGTGCCCAGCAGCTTTCCTTTGAACTGGGTGTCGTCGTGCAGGGTGATGGTGATGGTGTCAGCGCCCTCGATCACGTGGTTGTTGGTCACGATGATCCCGCTGGGGTCGATGATGAAGCCCGAACCCAGCGACTGCGAACGCCGGTTGTTCTGATCGGGCAGCGGCATGGGGCGGCCGAAGCGCTCCATGAAATCGCGGAACTGCTCGAATTCCTCGGCATCCAACGGGTTTCGGGTCGCAACCGACGTGGTCGAGACGTTGACGACGGTGGGGAGCAGCTCTTCGACGATATCGGCAAAGCTGTCCGGGGCTGGTCTGGCCGAGGCAAGCGGCGACAGCGCAACCGTGGCGATGACCAGCAGGCCAGCACCCACACCCGTGCGCAGGCCGTGGAGGCTCAACATGCCCTTGTGTTTCATTCCAATGACTCCTGAAAACTCAGTTCAAAGTGGTCTGTCTTGAGCAGGCACCGGGTGAGGAGGAGAAGGCCCGGCCTGCGACCCCCCTGAGATTGGGGGCAATTGTGTCTCAACCTAGGCGTGGAGGCGGTATAAATCCGCCTCTCACAGAGGCGTGAGTGCGAGTGAACACGCAATAGCGGCGCTTCGCTTCGTGCCCGGTCATTGCGGCAGCGTGCCGGGGTCGATACCGGAGCAATGCGCAGTCCCGGTGGCGAAAGAAGCAGGGATCGACGGTCTCCCGGCCACAGGGGCGTAGGAGAGACCGCGTTTGAGGGCCGAGCCTGCTGACTACTGGAGCAGGCTCGGGCTTTGCAGCGACTTCAGGAAGTCGTTGTCGGTCGACAGGATCAGCGCGTTATCCTCCAGCGCAACCGATTCACGGTAGGCCTGCATCGACTGCCAGAAGGTGTAGAACTCAAGATCGCGGCCGTGGGCTGCGTTGAGCAGCCGGGCGGCTTCGGCTTCGGCCTCACCGCGCATGATCGCTGCGGTGGCCCGGGCGGTTGCAACCTTGGTCCGGGCTTCCTGGTTTGCCGTTGCCCGCAGACGCTCGCCTTCTGCCGAACCGTTGGAGAGTTCGGACTTGTAGGTATCGAGCAGGTCGGCCGACATTTCGTTGAAGGCAAACGGCAGGTTTTCCGCCACGAAGTCAGCACGGCCGATGCGGATATCGACCACGTCGATGCCCAGCGCGCCCATCTTGGTGGAAATCTCAGACCGCACGTCCAACAGCAACTGGTCACGCTGATCGGAAAGCACTGTCGACAGGCCGACCGAACGCAGGGCTTCGGAGAGGCTGTCTTTCGACGCCTGCTCGACCTGCTGCACGCTCAGCAGATCGCTGGTGTTCCGCACGTAGGTGATGGGGTCGGTGATCCGGTAGCGAACGTAGTAATCCACGTCCAGACGGGTATCGTCGGAGAGAATGAACTGTTCGATTTCCGGGTCGGTTGCCAGCACCCGCTTTTCAATGAAGTCGACGGAACCAAAGGGCGCGGGCAGCTTGAAGCTGATCCCAGCATCGGTTTCCGCGCGCTGGATCGCGTTAAAGGAACGGACCACGGCCTGCTGGTCTTCGCGAACGATGACCACGGCCGACCAGGCCCAGAAGAGTGCGACTGCAACAATCGCGATGGGGATAAGAATTCGGTTCATGATTTCTGGTCTCCGGTCACGATTACTGGTTCAGCGGGCTGAGCGGCAGCAGCGGCAGGGTATCCCCGCCCAGCGCACCATCGACGATGGTCGTATCTGCCGTAGTCAGCACTTCGCGCATGGTGTCGAGATACAGGCGCTGCACTGTCACCTCTGGGGCTTCGGCGTAGGCGTCGAGGACTTCGTTGAAGCGCTGGGCTTCACCGCGGGCCGCAGCAATGGTCTCGTTCTTGAAGGCCGTCGCTTCCTGCAGCACCTTGTCGACCGTACCCTGGGCTTCGTTGATCACCCGGGTCGCTTCGGCCTGTGCCTTGTTGATGATCTCGTTCTTGGTCTTTTCTGCGTTCTTCACCGCGTTGTAGGACGGTAGAACCGCCAGCGGAGGCTGGGCGTAGGGCACGTCGACACGAACCACGTTGATGCCGGCGCCGTACTCGTCGAGCAGGGCCTGCAACTGCGATTCAATGTCCTGTGCCAGACCGGTACGGTCGACGACCTCATCGAGCGTCCGAGTTGCCACCGCAGAGCGCAGGGCCGCTTCGGCCGCCAGCTTGATGGTTTCGGTCGGGTCGGTCGAGTTCAGGCCGCCAAAGCCCTCGGAGGGGTCTTTGACGTTGAACAGGAAGTTCTGTGCATTGGCGACGTTCCAGAACACGTTGACGTCGACGTCGGCGATCTTGCCTTCGTTGGTCAGCATCAGGTTCTGGTTCAGCCGGCCGCGGGTCTCGTTCTGCAGTTCTTGCAGCACCACGTTGGGTTCAACGAAATCCTCTTCGGTCAGGGTTTCCGTCGTCGAGCTGGCGCGCGGGCTGGACTGGGCCAGCCGCTGGTTACGACGCTCGATGATGGCCGAGACATCGACGCGCTCGCCGTTGGCGCCTACGGGGGTTTCACGCTGCTGCAGGACGTTGATGACATAGCTGCGCTGGAGCGGGGAGAGCCATTGGATCTGCAGACCTTCGCCCTTGGTCGTCTGGTACTTCCCCAGGAAGGTCACCACCAGCTCCTGCGACGGGCTGACTAGGCGGACGCCGCCGGCGTTCCACCAGACGATCCCGAATGCGCCCAGCAGGCCGAGGATGATCAATGGCAGGGGCAGGTTACGGGGTACGCCGCCGGGGGACTG
Source organism: Geminicoccus sp. (assembly GCA_002708995.1). Taxonomy (GTDB): domain Bacteria; phylum Pseudomonadota; class Alphaproteobacteria; order UBA7985; family UBA7985; genus UBA7985. The sequence goes on from PAPT01000005.1 coordinate 102,591, forward strand.
GCGGCGCCCGCCGCGGCCTCCCCCACGACCGCCGCCACCGACATTGCGGCGCGCACGGTTGAACAGGCTCTCGACGTTGATGCCGCCGCTGTCGCCTTGGCCACCGGCGCCGTTACCGCTACCGCTGGAGTTGTCGCCGCCGGAGCCACCGCCCCAGGGACCCTGACCACCGGAGCCCCGGCTTCCATCGCCCTTGTTGGAGCCGCCCCAGGGGCCCTTTCCGCCGCCGCCGCTGCCCCAGGGGCCGGAACCGTTTGAACTCTGCGCCATGTTGGTGTCGCCACCGTTATTCTCTGACATGAAGATTTCCCTGAATCGTCGTGTGTTGTCTGATGCAAAGGTTGGGGCCGAGCCGCGTGATTTCAAGCAGCGGGCTGCTCTGTCAGCAGCGGCATAACAGCCTGTACGTTGAACAGCGCGTGCAACGCCGTCGGCGCGATCAGTGATCCGGTCCGCTCAAACAGCAAGGCGGACAGAAAACCGAGGGTGAAAATCATCGCCATAGTCCGCAGTCCCCAGAACGGGCCGAGGTTGTCGATATAGGCGCTGTGAAAGGCCGCAAACACCAGCGCGCTGAACAGCGCGGACTCCACAAACCCAAGCCGCTGCCGCGCCCAGCCAAAGATCAGCCCGCGAAAGGCGATCTCCTCAAACAAGGGGGCCAGCACCACCAGCGACAGCACCACCAGCAGCTCGAACGCCAGCACGCCGCCGGGGTGATAGGCGGCGAAAAAGCCCTCTCGCAGCCCCGCTGCCTCCTCCGACCCCGGGTCGAAGCCGAACATGAACAGCGGCTGCAGCAGGAATGAAATGGCGAGAATGCCGGCGACGAAGACAAAATCCGTGCCCGCCGGTGTCCAGAACCCGAAGCGCTCCCAGCTGTAGCGGCCACTGAGTCCAAGCAGCAGCACGGCCCCAAGCAGCAGCAGCGACAGCAGCACGTCGGTAAGGATAATGCGGTGGCTGTCCAGCGCCGGGGTCCAGCCCCCGGAGAGCAGCCCGCTGATCAGCCCGAACAGGGGCGCGAGCAACAGCAGCAGCCCCACGACCAGCACCACGTGACCGGCGGGGATCATCCGCTGGTTGTCCGCCGGACCGAAGGCCGGGGCGCGATAGGGGTTGGGTTGGAGGGGGTTTGACATCGGGGCGGTCAGTCGCTCAGCCCGGCGCTTGTCAGTCGCTCAAGCCCAGCGCCGCCTGCAACTCCCGCCACTCACGACCGGAGAGCCCAGAGTTGTCGGCATCGACCGTCTCACCCCGCACCATGCGGCGCACGGCGGCCAGCATGGGACCGGACAGATCGAAGCTGTTCACCCGGTAATCTTCGAAGGCTTTGGCGGTCAGCGGCACCCAGTCGCGCACGATATCGAACATGACTTCGGCAAAGACACGGATTTCGTACTGGGCGTGCGGGTCCATGCGCAGGCTCAAGAAGTGGTTCAGGTTGTGCAGATCGACCTTCCAGTACCACTGCGTATAGGCGGACAGCGGCAGGGTCATGCGCGCCAGTTCGCGGGCCAGCCCCTGCTTGTCCTCATTGATCACGCGGCCGTTCTGGCGCTCGTTCAACAGGGTCTCGTAGCGGTCGTAGGATCGGACGGCGTCGGCCTTGAGCATGTCCAGCACTTCGGCCGCTTCCTCGTCACGGAGCACGTCGCCCCGGCCCTGGTTGTTGATATCGCTCTGCGCGGCCAGATGCTCGGGCGCCGGAATGTAGAATTCGCGGTCGAGCATGGAGTAGCGCGCGGAGTATTCGTTGACGTTCGCGGTGCGGTGGCGGATCCACTGGCGGGCCACGAAAATCGGCAGCTTGATGTGGAACTTGATCTCGCACATCTCGAAGGGTGTCGAGTGGCGGTGGCGCATGAGATAGCGGATCAGCCCCTCGTCGTTGCGCACCGACTTGGTGCCCTTGCCGTAGGACACGCGGGCGGCCTGCACGATCGAGGTGTCGTCACCCATATAGTCGATAACCCGGACGAAGCCGTGGTCGAGGACGGGGAAAATCTTATAAAGGCGATCCTCCAGCGCCGTTGACGTCACCCGCGAGGTCGGGCGGGTAAAGGCGCGGAGTTCTTCGATCTCGAGGTCGATCTGGCGGTTCTGGTCTGTGCTGTCACTCATAATGACTCCATCACTAACCAATTGCATGGTCGGTGAAAACGCTTATATTGACAGGTGAGCCACGCTCTATGGCGATAAACCAGGCAGGTAATAGATGTTGCGGACCCGGGGGCGGTACCCGGCGCCTCCACCAACGAACCAACCGATCACGCGTTGGTTCCTTGATGGGGGCGAAATAGGATCGACGTGCATTGAAAGCTGTTTGTTTCGCCCGTGATGATTCCGGCGTAACCGGGTCGTTAAACACAGTTGCAAACAACTATGTTGCTCCGCGTGCTGCTCTCGCTGCCTAAGCAGCTGAGCCCGCGAAACTGAATTCCTGCACATTAGCATGTGCAGGTGGGGTCTTGGGCACCTAGCAACAGAACGCCCAATTTCTCTCTGTCATAGTTGAACCGCGCACATCCCGGCTTGCTTTGACTCGGGGTCTTTGCTTGTAAGGGGCGAGCCATTGCCAGCAAGGACCGTCCGAATGAGCCAAGCCGTGATCAAATCCCTCTTCGCGCAGCGGAGCCGTGATTTTCTCAAGGACGTGCTGAGCCGCTACACCGACGCAGGGCCGAAGGCGCCTGACATCCTGCTGGTGGTGAAAACCACTCACCCCGGCGTGGTCCTCCCCGGCTACCTCAAAGAAGAATACCCCGAGGCCATCCATCTGGTCTTCGGCGGTTACAGCGAAAACCTGATGCTTGGCGAGGCAGGCTTCGACGTTACCCTGTCCTTCGGCGACGGCTACGAAGACCTCAGCATTCCCTTCGACGCGATCGAAGGTCTGGTCTGTCAGGAAGAAGGCTTCGCCCTGCAACTGCCTTCGCTTACCGACGATGACGATGAGGACGACGACGGTGCCCCAGACGCAGATGCGGACGCGGACGCTGAGGCTGGCACGGTAGATGACAGCGGCGATGCTGGCGAGGGTGCGTCCGATGCGGCTGAAGCAGCACCGGGTGACAACGTGGTCACGCTCGACGCCTTCCGCCGCAAATAAGCCTTGGCCGCTCAGGCCCGTGAGGGCGACGGCACGCCCAGCACCCATCCTTCTTCGTCCAAAACTGCCTGCGGATAGGCCTCGGTCATCCACCGCGCCAGCGCGTCCGGTCGACGGCGCCAGCCTGCGGTCATGGCGCTGACCTGATCCGCGTCCTTGCACGGCCCGCCTATGGCCGGGACCGGCCACAGCGACAGATACAGCTCGGTAAAGACCTGAGTCGGCCCCGCGGCGGGAACGTGTTCAAAGGGCCAGACCGTGACCCCGAGACGCTGGCGCAGGCGCTCCAGCACTGGGATGCCCATCAACCCCTGCGAGCCGACCGATCCGACATAGGCGAGCTTCCAACCCGGCTGCGACTTGGGCACCGGGACTTCACACAGGCGGCGCTCGGCGAGGATATGCGTGGCGGGGCGGAAGGGAGAGAGGTTCGGCCGCGCGTGCTGGCGCGGGCAGCCCCAAAACGGCCCCTCGTTGAAGCCCAGCCAGCGGTTCAGCTCAGCGGCGACGGCAAAGCGATTGTTGGCGTTGCGCTCATCATCCTCGATCAGCGCGGAGAACACCCGCCAGATCACGCGCCACGGCGCCGTCTCACCCCTTTGCGCCGTCGATGTCCCGACCTCCGCCACCCCGTTCGCCGGTGCGTTCGCAGCCAGCCGGGCGGCAAAGCCTTGCGGATAGCCAAAGGGAAAATCAAAGCCCATGAGCAACCGGGTGCCTGTCGACTGACTGCGCTCGATCTCGAGGGCGAGGAAGGCCTCGGCCGCGAACCGCGTGGAAAAATTCAGTAGCCTATGGCCCGACCCGCCCGGCCCGGCGCGGCGGCGGCTGATCCAAATCGAGTTCGCCCCCTTGACCGGGACCGAAGCGGCGGACCAGTCTACGGCGATAAACGTATCGAAAGGCTGCATGACCCCGTGGCTGACCCCTCATCCTTCGAAAGCTGGCTGGAAACAGCCGGGCTGGCGCCCGACGGCATCGATCAGCGCCCGATCAAGCGCTCGGTGACCATCGCCGGACACGCCACCTCGATTTCGCTCGAACCCGTGTTTTGGCAAGGTCTGCAGGCGCTGGCGGCGGAAGAAGGTCTCTCGCTGGCCGCTGCAATTGCGGCGATCGACCGGGTGCGGGGCGCCAATGGCCTGCCCAGTGCAATCCGTCAGGTGCTCTATGCCCGCACGCGGCAGGCTCAGCGTTCGACCGAGAGCTGAGCGGGGTCGGCCACCGATCCGCTGATCAGCAGCACCTGCTCGACCAGAGCGTCGTCCTCGGCGCTGTAGAGTTCGATCCGCGCCGGCCCTGCCCCGCCCAGCCCGGCGGCGGCCCAGCCCTCCAGCGACACCTGCCCCTTGGCGAGCAATGTGCCGCGCCGTCCGGCGAGCGTCAGCGTGCTGGTGGTCAGCGCGCCAGCGTCCATCTGCACCAGCCCGGTCAGCGCGGCGGCCCCGTCGAAGAACAGTCCGCGCAGATCCTCGTAGGCGCTGATCCCCTGCGGCCCGGTCAGAAAGGCACGCCACGGCCCGTCAGCGGACAGTTGCCCGGCCGCATTGATCGCGGTCAGGGCCAATTCCAACCGTGCCCGGGCGTCGACCTCGAAACTCGCTGCACCGGCCGTCAGCAGTCCGGCAAAGTCTGCAGCGCGGGCCTGAAAGCTTTCGGCCGACAGCGTCAGCGTGTCGAAGGTCAGTGCCGTCTCTGCGGCAGGCCGGAACACGGGCCGCGCGTCGGTGATCGCAACCGACAGGTCTGCGAACACATCCTGCCCGACCAGCACGTCACCGCTCAGGCTCAACCTGCCCACACCCAGCGGACCGCCAACGATCCGACCTTCGAGCCGGTTGACGATGTAGCGCCCGGGGGTGAAGGACAGCGCCAGCCAGGCGTCCTCAATCTGCCCCAGATCACCGGCGTCGAGCCGGCCGATCGACAGGGCCACCTCACCCGAGAGCCCGGCGAGCAGCGGTGACAGCAGATTTCTACCGCTACCCGAGGACAGGGCGGCGAGCCAGTCCGCGCCCATGATCCGGTCCGCTTCACCGATAAAACTCAGGGTCTGGGTCTGGGCGTTAAAGCGCCCCTCGCCTGTCATCTGAACGCTATCGCCCAGTGTCAGATCAATGTTGAACGCGCGATCAGCCGAAGCAGAACCGGCGGTAAACACCAGATCGAGCTCTGCGGTCTGCCCCGCGGGCAAGCCGATGGCGCCCAGCCCCAGCGCGGTCAACAGATCTGCGGCCTCAGGGTGTTCGAGGCGGAGCTGCAGGCTGGATTCGGTTGTCTCTGTAGAGGCGTTTCCGGCACCGTCCTCTGACGGCTGTCGCGAAAGGGTCAGATCGGTCCCCAGCACCGTGCCGATCCCGACCAACTCACCGTCGTCGGAAAGCCGGCCGCTGACCATCGCCCCGCGGCTGGTCTCCGGCACAGCATCCGGGTCGAGCATGGCCGTGGGCAGGCCCAGAACCGTGAACAGATCGGCGGCACGGGCGGCGGTGAAGGACCAGGTCTGGTTGCCATCCGCATCAGGCATGGTCGCCGACAGGTCGCTGTCGTCGCTGATCAGGCTCAACTCCCACGGTCGATCCGCCGTCGGCCGCAGCAGCACCAGCCGGTCGAGCGCAAGCGCGTCGAGCGCACGGTTCAGAAGGTCGTAGTCGAGGGCAGCCGGGGCAAAGCGTGAGAGCGCCCGCTCGGCTGCCCGGGGACGATCGCTGAGGACGATTTCCACCTGCCCGGATTGCAGGCTCTCCCCGGTTTCATCAAAGCGGGTGACGGCGTGGACGTGGTTGCCGTCTTCATCGAGGAAGCGGACGTCGAGCAACTGACTGCGGTCACCCAGCGGCTCAACCTCAGCCTCGAACTCCCGGAAAATGCGCGGGCCGAGTGTTGCCGTGCTGGCGCGGATCGACAGCGAACCGGCCCCCAGCGCGCGCATGCGCTCGGTCAGCACCCGGCCCTGCTCGGCCAGTTCAGGCACGGAGTCGACATCCAATGCCGGCGCCCAGGTGCTGAGGTCTAAGGTCTCGACATCCACGGACAGCCGCGCGGCGCCCAGTCCGGTCACAGCATCCAGCGAGAACGGGGCGCCGTCGATGCTGAATCCGCCCTGGTTGGTCTCGACCCGGCCACTGATCACGGCGAGCGCGCCATCGATCAGCGCTACTTCGCCCTCGAAATTCAGCCGCCCGAGGCTCCGCGCCAGCGCCGCGCGGTCAGGGTCTGAGATCAGGAGTGAGGGGTCATCGGCCGTGATCCGTCCGGCGAACTCCAGCTCGTCGGAACCGGCGACGATCAGCCGGTCGAGGTCAAAAGAAACCGCTGCGTCGGTCTTGGCGCGGAGCGAGCGCAGGCGCAGGCCTTCTGTCGCTGTTAAGGCCCCGGCCGCGGTGAGGCGTTCGACCGCCGTCCCGTTGGGCAGGCTCAGATCCTGCGCGCTGATGTCGAAGCGCAGCCCCAGCCCACCGAGGTCGGCCACAGCGCCGGGCAGCAGCGTGGTCCAGTCGCGCACGGGCAGGTCAGCGGCGGCTGTGGCGAGGGGGATGCCGGTCCCGGAGAGGATCAGGTCGAGGAAATTCTGATCAGGTGACGGGCTCAGCCGCGCCTTGCCCCGGATCTGCTGACCATTGGCCAGACTGAAGGTCAGGCCGGGCAGGTCGTAGCCTTCCTGATCGCTCAGCACCCGGGATTCGACCTTGATACCCGGACCATCATCGAGGCCGATGCGACCCAGCAGCGGGTGGCGGAAGCCCTCAGCACGGAGCTTCCAGCCGAGGTCTTCGCGCACGATCAGGCTGTTGGTAAACTTATCATCGATGGCGCCGCTGAGGCTGATGCGGCGGCCCGCTTCGCCGCGCACGTCTATGTCGAAGCCACGCTCTCCGCGCGGGTTTGCCGTTGGCACAAAGGCGATGTCCACGTTATAGGGCGCCTGCCCGACCAGCACCCGTCCCTTCGCCTCAAAGGCATAACCGTCCACGCGCTCGACCTGCAGATCATCAATCCCCAGCCGCAAGGACTGGCCCAGCGGTTCGTCGACGTAGAGCAGTTCGCCATCGGACAGGTTGAGCAGCGACAGGGGTGCCGGGGTCTCGCTCTGCCCCGAAAGACCGGAGAACAGCGGCGCGGCACCAAAGGTAACAGAGCGGTCCTCAGCCCGGTTCAGGAAGATCACCGGACGGTCGAGATCGACGGCCTCGACGACGACGCGCCCGATCGCCAGCGCGCGGGGGAGCAGGTCGAAGGTTGCGGTATCGGCGGCGAGCAGCACGTCGTTGGTCCGGCTGCCGTCGCCCAGCACCCGCACGTCGGTCAGCTGCAGCCGCGGTCGGGGCAGCAGCCGGATAGCGGCATCTTCGCCCGCCGTGACCGGCTGACCCAAAGCGCGGCTCAGGCCGACCAGCGCCTGCGCACGGTACACGTTCGGGGTCAGCAGCCGCGGGGTCAGGCTCAGTGCCGCTATGAACATTGCGATCAGTGCCGCGATGAAGATGCCCAGACGAAGCATGGAGGTCCCTTTGGATGCGGTGCGCGCTCGGATTGTTATAGCCGGGTAAAGGCAGGGCAGAAACCCGCTCCGTTCTGCCGCCTATAGTGGAATGTTGCCGTGCTTGCGCCAGGGGTTGTCGAGCTTCTTGGCCTTGAGCATGTCCAGCGACTGAATGATCCGCCGCCGGGTTCCGTGGGGCATGATCACGTCGTCGATGTAGCCGCGCTTGGCCGCGACGAAGGGGTTGGCGAAGGCATCCTGATACTCATCGGTGTGGCGCTGGAGCTGCTCGGGGTCGCCGGCCTCCTTGCGGAAGATGATTTCCACCGCGCCCTTGGCGCCCATAACCGCAATCTCTGCCGTCGGCCAGGCGAAGTTGGCATCCCCGCGCAGGTGCTTGGATGCCATGACATCATAGGCGCCGCCGTAGGCCTTGCGGGTAATCACCGTAACCTTGGGCACCGTGCATTCGGCATAGGCATAGAGCAGCTTGGCGCCGTGGCGGATGATGCCGTCGTGTTCCTGATCCTTGCCGGGCAGGAAGCCGGGCACGTCGACCAGCGTCACCACCGGGATGTGGAAGGCGTCACAGAACCGGATGAAACGGGCCGCCTTGCGGCTGGCGTTGATATCCAGACAGCCCGCCTGCTCCATCGGTTGGTTGGCGACGATGCCAACGGTCGAGCCGTCCATGCGGGCTATGCCGGTGATGATGTTGGCGGCGAAGTCGGGCTGCAGCTCAAAGAATTCGCGGTCGTCGACGATCTTGTCGATGACTTCCTTCATGTCATAGGGCTTGGTGGGGTCCTCGGGCACCAGACGGTCCAGCGCGTGGATATCCCGGCGCGGGTCATCGACGGTTTCCAGCTTCGGCGCCCGGTCGCGGTTGCTCAGTGGCAGAAAGCCGAAGAACCAGCGCAGATTGAGCAGCGCGTCGATGTCGTTTTCAAAGGCCGCATCGGCCACACCGCTGACCCGGGTGTGGGTGGAGGCGCCGCCGAGCTCTTCCTGGGTGATGTCCTCGTGGGTGACGGTCTTCACCACGTCAGGGCCGGTGACAAACATGTACGAGGTGTCGCGCACCATGAAGATAAAGTCCGTGATTGCGGGCGAATAGACCGCCCCGCCGGCGCAGGGGCCCATGATCATGGAGATTTGCGGCACCACGCCGCTGGCCAGCACGTTCTGCTGGAACACGTCCGCGTAGCCGCCAAGGCTGGCCACGCCTTCCTGAATCCGGGCACCGCCGCTGTCGGCCAGCCCGATCACGGGCGCGCCGACCCGCATGGCCTGCTCCATCACCTTGCAGATTTTCTCGGCGTGGGCTTCGGACAGGGAGCCACCGAAGACCGTAAAATCCTGACTGTAGACGAAGGTCCGGCGGCCATTGATCAGGCCGGTGCCGGTTACCACTCCGTCGCCGGGAATGCGCCGGTCCTGCATGCCGAAGTCGGTCGCGCGGTGCTCGACGAACATGTCGAACTCTTCGAAGGTGTCGGGGTCGAGCAGGACGTCCAGGCGCTCCCGCGCGGTCAGCTTGCCGCGCCGGTGCTGGGCGTCGATACGGTCCTGACCGCCGCCCAGTCGGGCGCGTTCGCGACGGCGTGCAAGTTCGGCTACGTGGTTGGGCATGGCCTTGTTCTCCCTGGTCCTGTCCTGCCTGTCTACCTTTGTGCTGTCACCGGGGGGCGTTGTCAGTCCCGGCGGCTGAGGGCGCTCAGGATGATCCCGGCGGCCTCGGCGTCTTCTTGTTTTCCGGCCAGTGTGGCTTCGAGTTCTTCATCCGCGCCCCAGGTTTCGAGCTGGAAGCGCTCTTCGACCGTGGCCAGCTCCACCGCCTGCCCCGGGGACAGCCGACCGAAGTAGACCGCGAGCGCCAGCACGAGGCTGCCGGTCGCGCCAACCAGCGTGCGCAGCGCCGTGATGTGGAGCGCGTCGAGGCGCTCCAGCGGCCGCCGCAGCGCTGCCACCGACTGGCGCGGCTGGGTCACCGCCATGATGCCGCGGGTCACGGTCAGCGGCGCGTCGAGCTGCTTCGCCGCCCAATCGAGCAGTGGCTGCCATTGCTCGTCCTGGATCGCCGCCAGCGCGCGCGGTTCGGTGACACGGTAGCACAGCAGGTCGGTTTCGCCGTACTGCGCGGTTTCTTCGCGGATTTCGTCCAGTGATCCGGCAAAGTTATCCAGCCCCGTGAACACCAGCTGGGTCACCGGCATGGTCTGGGGGATAACGTCGCGCTCCTGCGCGTTCCATTCCCGCGCCAGCGCCTCTGCGAGCGAGCGTGAGGACAGGTGCAGGTCGTGCTTGGCCGTGGTCTTGAGCTCGTGGCTGTCGAGCATGACCCGCCAGCCCGGGCCGTCGGTGCAGGCCTCGACGGTGGCTTTCTTGTAAAACTTGCGGATCTTGCCCGCCTCGCCGCTGCTTCCGATCTGCATCAGGGTGCCTCCGCTTCACTCAGCTGGGCCAGCACCCCGGGGAGATCGGAAAAGCTGTCGATCAGCGCGTGCGCACCCGCCCGGCTCAGCACCGAGGGATCGTGGTTGCCGTAGGTCACACCGACGGCAAAAGCCCCGGCGTTGCGCGCCATTTCGATGTCAAAGCTGGTGTCGCCGATCACCACTGTGTCTCGCGCCTCGGTCGCGGTCTCGCGGTTGGCGGTCCAGACCATGTCCGGCGCTGGCTTGCTGGGGTTGTTGTCGGGGGTCTGCAGCGAGTGAAAGAAGCGGCTGAAGCCGTGGTGGGCGAGCGCGCTGTCCAGCCCGCGCCGGTCCTTGCCGGTGACCACGGCCATGAAAATCTCGTCATGGGTCAGGGCGGCCAGCGTGGCTTCAACGCCGGTGTAGGGCCGCTCGCTGATGTCGCCGCGCTCGCGTTGCCCGCGGAAGGCACGCCGGTAGGCCTCGGCCAGCTCCAGCACTTCGGTGCGGCTGGCCTGCGGCGCCCAGTGCTCGACGCACAGCTCCAGCGGCAGTCCCACGACCTGCCGCACCTGATCCGCGCTCGGGGTCGGGAACGGCGTGCCGGCAAAGGCTTCGACGCTGGCATCGACGATGGCGGCGAGGCTGTCGATCAGCGTGCCGTCCATGTCGAAGGCCAGCAGCTTGAACCGGTGCTGCGGGCTGGCATCAACAGCTGTGCGATGGGAGGAACTCAGGCTCACCGATAACTCTACTCCATGGAAAACGGCCGGGCGGGGCGCGGCTCGAATGGGTGTAACGCCGCCGTGGGGCGGGTCAAGCGTCCAGCGCTTCGTCGAAGGCAGATGGCAGAGGTGCATCCAGCCGGAGCATGCCACCTTCGGGGTGGGCGATTTCCAGCCGCGCGGCGTGCAGATAGAGCCGCTTGGGCGCCGCCCAGTCGGCGGGCAGGCGCTGCCCGTATTTTCCGTCCCCGAGGATCGCGCCGCCCGCGTGGGCCAGATGCACCCGCAGCTGGTGCGTGCGCCCGGTCCGGGGTTCCAGCGACAGCAGGACGCGCCCGTTCCGCCCCCGGCGCTCGACCTGGAACAGGGTTTCGGCGGCCTGTGCGTCGGCGTGACCTTCAGAGTCGACAAAAACCCGCTCCTCGCCGCCAACCCGGCCCTTGCGCAGCGGCGCGTTGATCACCCCGGCCTCCTGTCCCTCCGGCCAAGAGGCGACGAGGGCGAAGTAGGTCTTGCGGGCTTCCCGGTCGGCAAAGGCCTGGATCAGGGCGGCGGCGGCCTCGCGCCCACGCCCGGTCACCAGCACGCCCGAGGTATCGCGGTCGAGGCGGTGCACCAGCCGGGGGATCTCGCCCGCTTCACCGGCGAAGGCAGGGAGTGCACCGTCCACGTGGTGGGTGGTCTTGCTGCCGCCCTGCACGGCAAGCCCGGCGGGCTTGTCAAAGGCCAGCACAGGCCCCTGATCGAGCAGGATCGCGGCGCGCAGGCTTTCGACCAGCCGCGGGTCAGGCGCAGGCCCGCCTGCGCGGCTATCAGCGCTAGTATGGCTCCCCGACGGCTCTCGCGCGGCCTGCGGCGGCAGGCGCAGCAGGTCACCGACGGCAACGCGTTCTGCGCCCTTGACCCGCTTGCCGTTCAGGCGGATTTGCCCGGTGCGGAACCATTTCTGCTGGGCGCCGAAACCGACGTGGGGCGCCAGCGCCTTGACGAGGCGATCGAGGCGCTGTCCGGCCTGATCCGCGCCGATGGTGACTTCAACGGCCAAGGGCGGACCCCAGACCCTGCCCCAGCAGGTAACCGATCCAGCAGCCCACGACCGTGATCACCAGCGTCGCCGAGACGTAGAGCAGCGCCAGCCCGACCCGGCCCGCACGCAGGGCGTCGACCGCCTCCAGCGCAAAGGTCGAGAACGTCGTCAGTGCCCCCAGCACCCCGACCAGCAGGAACAGCCGCAACGGGCTGTCCCAGCTCATTGGACCCGATTCACCCAGTCTGAACAGGGCGGCCAGCAAGCCCAGCACCAACGACCCGCCCGCATTGGCGGCAAAGGTCGCCAGCGGAAAACCGCCCACGGTCCCGATCGACAGGAACAGCGCATAGCGCAGGCAGGCGCCGAGCGCTCCACCCATGGCAACCGACACCCAGATCATGGCGATGTGTCTCCCTCATCGGTGTTGGCGCTGTTATTGGCGCCGCCGTCGCCGGTCTGGTTGCGGCGCTCGCGCAGCCGCGCCCAGTACTCCAGCCGCTTGCGGATGTCGCGTTCGAACCCGCGCTCGACAGGGTGGTAGAGCTGTTCCCGGTTCATGCCTTCGGGGAAGTAGTTCTGGCCGGAAAAGCCGTCTTCGGTGTCGTGGTCGTAGCTGTAGTCCGCGCCGTACCCCAGATCCTTCATCATCGATGTCGGGGCGTTGAGAATGGTCTTGGGTGGGGGCAGCGAGCCAGTTCGCTGCGCTGTTTTCAGTCCGGCTTTGTGGGCCACGTAGGCGGCGTTGGATTTCGGTGCCGTGGCCAGATACAGGACGGTGTTGGCCAGCGCCAGATCGCCCTCGGGGCTGCCCAGCCGCTCGTAGACTTGCCAGGCGTTGAGGGCGTGGGTCATGGCCTGCGGGTCGGCGAGGCCGATGTCCTCCACCGCGAACCGGGTCAGCCGCCGGGCGATGTAGTTGGGGTCTTCGCCGCCGGCAAGCATGCGTTCGAACCAGTAGAGCGCCGCGTCGGCATCCGAGCCGCGCAGGGATTTATGCAGGGCGGAGATCAGGTTGTAGTGGCTGTCCTGCCCCTTGTCGTAGACCGGCCGCCGCCGCTGCACGACCTTGAGCAGGGCGGCTTCGTCGAGGGTCGTCCCCGGCCCGGTCGAGGCCCAGACCTGTTCGGCGAGGTTGAGCAGATAGCGGCCATCGCCGTCGGCGAGTGCGCACAGCACCTCTCGCACCTGTGGATCGACCGGAAGCGGCCGGTCTTCGCTGGCTTCAGCCCGGGCCAGCAGCTCTTCGAGGTCTTGCGCCTCCAGCCGCTCCAGCACCAGCACCTGACAGCGGGAGAGCAGCGCGGCGTTGAGCTCGAATGACGGATTTTCGGTGGTGGCACCGAGCAGCACGATGGTGCCGTCTTCGACCACGGGAAGGAAGCTGTCCTGCTGGGATTTGTTGAAACGATGGATTTCGTCGACGAACAGCAGCGTCTGCTGCCCGTCCTGCCGCCGCGCACGCGCGCCCTCGAACACCTTTTTCAGGTCGGCGACACCGGCAAAAATCGCAGAAATCTGCTCGAAGTGGAAAGCGCCGATTTCAGCCATCAGCCGGGCCAGCGTGGTCTTGCCGCAGCCCGGCGGTCCCCACAGGATCGAAGACACCAGCCGGTCCTGCTCCACCATCCGGCGCAGCGGCGCGTCGGGGGCGAGCAGCCCGCGCTGACCCACCACGTCATCGAAACGCGTGGGCCGCAATCGGTCGGCGAGCGGTCTCTGGTCTGGGGCGGCGTGGCCGAACAGGCTTTGCGTCATGCCATGGCTTTGCGCAGTCTGGGCAGATTAAGCAAGAGCCAAAGCCCGAAAACCGGGCTGCCGATGATATTGATCGCCACGATCCACGGCACCGCCGTCCACTTCCGCGGGCTGAAGACGAACATGACCACGCTCATCAGCCAGAACGAGATGTAGAGGTCGGCCAGCGTCACCTGGTTCCAGGCTTCGCTGGACAGAGCCGCGAGGAAGGCGTCGAGATTGCCGCTGGCAAAGCCATAGCCGACGATCCCAAGCATGACGACGGAGAGCAGCAGCACGATCAGGCGGGCGGGGTCTTGAGCGAGGTTCATGGTCGGTTATCCCTGTTTATCAGTATTCCCTGAAACTTGGCGGGAAAGGCCCAGAGGGAAAGGGCCGCAGGTCCTCAGCCGTGCCAAATCGCGCATTTCTGAACAAACCGCGCTGATTCTGCCATATTTCAACCTTTCCAGCGTGCGACCCCGGTCCCAAATCAAGGGGTAGGCGCGCCGCTGCGCAGACTTCGGCGAGACATCAATGGGAGCCCGTTTTGAATTTCAGGTTTGTTCTGACTGCCCTTTTCGTCGGTGGTTCGGCTGTCGGCCTGCCGCTGACAGCGCCCGCGCAAAGCATTTACGACGCTGAAAACGGTCGGGCGGTCCCGGAGTCCGCCGCGCAGATCCAGCTGTCGTTCGCGCCGCTGGTCAAGGAAACCGCGCCGGCGGTGGTGTATATCTTCACCCGCGCAGAGATCACGCGCTCCCCGCTTGGCGTTCTGGGGGACGAATTCTTCAACTCACCGTTCGGCAGCCAGTCAGAGAAAGTTCAAACCGCGCTGGGCTCCGGCGTGATCCTGACGGCCGAGGGGCTGGTCGTGACCAACGACCACGTCATCCGTGACGGTACGGAAATCGAAGTCGAACTGACCGACGGGCGCGAATTCAACGCCGAAGTGCTGTTCACCGACCGGGCCGCAGACCTCGCACTGCTGCAGATCGACCCCGGCGAAGGCACCCTGCCCTCCCTGCAACTGGGCAATTCGGACAACGTCGAGATCGGCGATCTGGTGCTGGCCATCGGTAACCCCTTCGGTGTGGGGCAGACCACGACCATGGGCATCGTTTCGGCACTGGCGCGCACCGGCACCGGCGTGACCGAAGTCGGAAGCTTCATCCAGACCGACGCCGCCATCAACCCGGGCAACTCTGGGGGCGCGCTGATTGACATGAAGGGCCAGGTGATCGGGATCAACACGGCGATTTTCAGCAGCAGCGGCGCCTCGGCGGGTATCGGCTTTGCCATCCCGGCCAACTTTGTCGCCAACACGGTGCGCGCGCTGGAAGAGGGTGGCGGAACCGTGGTCCGGCCATGGCTCGGCGTGACCGGTGAAAACGTCACCGAGCGCATGGCCAAGGTGCTCAAACTCGGGAACCGGGGCGGCTTCCTCGTCGATGAAGTCTATGAGCCCTCGCCCTCCTTCGACGCTGGCCTGCAGACCGGTGACGTCATCCTCGGGCTGGGCGGCACGGACGTCAGCGACCGCGATGAAATCCGCTATCTGGTCGCTGGCAGCCGGGTTGGCGAACAGCTGCCGCTGCAGATTTTCCGCGACGGCGACGTGATCGACCTGACACTGTTGATGGCGGCACCCCCGGAGGTCCCGCCCCGCAACCCGACCCAGCTGGTCGAACCAAGCCCGCTGGAGGGCGCGACGGTGATCAATCTCTCACCCGCCGCCAGTCAGGAACTGGATATGCCGGGCAGTTGGACCGGCGTGGTCATTTCCGAAGCGCCGCGCGGCTCCACAGCCAGCCGGCAGGGCTTCGCCGTGGGCGACGTCATCCGCTCGATCAACCGTGAAACCATCGACACGGTCGAAGACCTTGAAGAAGTGCTGGCAGCGGCGAATTCACCACGCTGGTCTTTCCTGATCGAACGCGGCGGGCGGGCGATCACCATCCGCATCGTCTACCGCTCATGAGCACCCCGCCGCTCGGCCTCACGCTCGGGGATCCCGCCGGGATCGGACCGGAAATCTGCGCCAGGCTGCTGGCGCGGGAGGATCTGCCCGAGCGGCCCCTGGTGCTCGGTGACCCGCTGGTGCTGGCGCGGGCGGCGGAGCAGGTGGGCCTGAGCCTTGAGATCGAGGTGCTCGATGAGCCCACGCAGACCCCGGAAGCCGGGGCTGTCGGGGTCATTGCTGCCGGGCCTGAGGCCATCGGCGTGCCGGTCGGGCAGGTCTCGCGCCGCGCCGGTGAAGCCGCATTTGCGGCCATCCGCACCGGCATCGAGCTCAGCCTCGCCGGGCACCTTTCCGGGCTGGTGACAGCCCCGATTCACAAGGAAGCCTTCGCGGCCGCGCAGGTCCCCTACCCCGGCCATACCGAGATGCTGGCCGACCTCAGCGGCACCGATGCCGATCAGGTCGCGATGATGCTCGCCAACGATGACATCCGAACCGTGCTGACCTCGATCCACGTGCCGCTGAGCCGGGCTGTGACGCTGGTGACGCGCGCCGCCGTCCTGCGCACCATCCGCCACGCGCAGCAAGGCGCGCAGGCGCTGGGGATCGCCAACCCGCGGGTCGCGGTCGCGGGGCTCAACCCGCACGCGGGCGAAGGCGGGCTGTTTGGTGACGAAGACGCGGCTGAGATCCTGCCGGCGATCGAGGATGCCCGGCGCGAGGGCATCGACGCCAGCGGCCCCTGGCCCGGCGACACGGTGTTTATGGCCGCGCGGGCGGGTGAATTCGACATCGTGGTCGCGCAGTACCACGATCAGGGGCTGATCCCGGTGAAATACCTCGGCCTTGCCGACGGCGTGAACGTCACCCTCGGCCTGCCGTTCGTGCGAACCTCGCCCGATCACGGAACGGCCTTTGATATTGCGGGCAAAGGGCAGGCGGACCCGGCGAGCCTGCATTCGGCACTGCTGATGGCCCTTCGGCTGCGCGACGCAGGGACGACCGGGAGCGGTTAGCGCCGGCTAGGTCGGGGGCAGTGTGGAGGTCGATGACTTCTGGCGTGCCGCAGAGACCACCACCACGATCACCGCCAGCGTCACCACCGCCCCGCCGGCGATTTCATGGCCCTCGGGCCGCTGACCCAGCAGACCCCAGATCCACAGCGAGCCCAGCACGGTTTCGAGCAGGAACACGAGGCTGGTTTCGGCCGACGAAATGAACTTCGGCGCCAGCGTGATCAGGATGAAGCTCACGCCAGAGACAAAAATCACCAGAAACCAGAACTCCCAGAAGATGCCGCTGGGCACGACCAGCGAAGGCGCGATGAAGGGCATGATCGCCATGGCCATGACCCCGGCGAGCGCATTTGAGGGCCAGACGTTCGGCTGCTTGAGCTTGCGCGCCAGCGTGAAGCCCAGACCGAGCAGCGTCGGCACCAGGATCAGCGCCAGCAGGCTCAGCGGTCCGGGCAGGTTCGGGCGCTGGCCAGCGCGCAGCTGTTCGAGCGTTCCCGCGCCGTGCATCTCGCCCCAGACCACGATCGCCATGCCCAGAAACGACAGACCGATGGCGATCCACACCGCCAGTCGCGGCGGTTCATTGAGCAGAATGATCGAAAAGACCGCGCCAGAGACCGGCCCCAGCGCCACGAAAATCAAAAGGACGATCGGATTGAGCGTCACCGCCGAGTAGACGAACGAGCAGGTGGATATGAAGAAAAACAGCGCAATCAGCAGGCCCAGAACCCCGGACTCGGTGAAATAGGACAGCAGTCGCCCACGGTACCAGAGCACTGACAGGACGGCCGAAACCACGAAGATCCCGAAGCCCCGCCAGAACAGCAAGGCAGCCGGATCCATCCCGACTTTGCGGATCAGCGCAGAGTCAGGCGAGATAATCAGCACACCAAGAATGGCGAAGCCGTAGCCAAGAAAGCGGGGACTCATAACTCTCCTCAGGCGAAATCCTTCGGGACGCATACGCCCTGAGGCACCTTACCAATTGGCGATGTGTAGGCGATTTGCGCCGCGCGGGATAGCGCCTTTCTCACGCGGAAACATGGCGTGGAGATTCTGAAATCCATCCACAGGCAGGCTATCGCATAAACAGGTACTGTAAGTTATAGCCTTCGGCATTAAGACGGATTTGCAAAGGCACCGATCGGCGATGACCGGCCTCCTTTCACTACAGAGCATCACGAAAGCCTACCCCGGGGTCCTGGCCAATGACGCCGTGGACTTCGACGTGCAGCCCGGTGAGATCCACGCCCTCCTTGGCGAAAACGGGGCCGGCAAATCGACCCTGATGAAGGTGCTGTCCGGGCAGACCAAGCCCGACGGCGGTCGCATCGTCTGGAAAGACGATGAAACCAGCATCGCCTCGCCACAGGCTTCGAAAGCACTGGGCATCGGCATGGTTCACCAGCACTTTGCCCTGTTTGACGGCATGTCCGTGGGGGAAAACGTCGCCCTTGGGCTGGGCCACGAGTTCGACGCCACCCAGCGCGACCGCATCCGGGCGATGTCGGAGAAGTACGGCCTGCCGCTCAACCCTGACGCACTGGTGTTTACCCTCTCCGCCGGTGAAAAGCAGCGGATCGAGATTGTCCGCGCTCTGCTCGGCGATCCGCAGCTGCTGATCCTCGATGAGCCCACTTCAGTGCTGACACCGCAGGAGGCTGACGCCCTCTTTGCCACGCTGCGCCTGCTGCGCGATGAAGGTCGGGGGCTGGTGTTCATCTCCCACAAGCTCAACGAAGTGCGGGCCCTCTGTGACCGCGCCACGATCCTGCGCGGGGGCAAGGTGGTCGCCACCTGCGTTCCGGCTGAGAAATCGGCCGAAGAAATCGCCGAAATGATGATCGGAACCCGCCCCGTCCCTACCCGCAAGGCCAAGCAGAAGATCGGTGATCTGGCGCTGTCGGTCAGCGGGCTGAACAGCGGCGATGTCCGCATTCCCGCACTAGAGGTTCGCGGCGGCGAGATCGTCGGCGTGGCCGGGGTTGCCGGGAACGGGCAGGAAGCACTCTACGCCGTGCTGTCCGGTGAGACGCTGGCGCCGGACGCCGGCACGATCAACGTGCACGGGCAGCCCGTCGGACGCCTTGGCCCCGGCGAGCGGCGCCTGCTTGGCGCTGCCTTTGTCCCCGAAGAGCGGCTGGGGCACGCGGCGGTGCCTGACTTCAGCCTGATCGACAACACCCTGCTCTCCAATATCCAGACCGAAGGCTTCCAGCGCCGCGGGCTGGTCGACTGGAACCGCACCCGCGAACACAGCGAAGAAATCTGCGAAGCCTATGATGTCCGCCACGCTGGCGTTACCGGCCGGGCCAGCAGCCTCTCAGGCGGC
This sequence comes from Geminicoccus sp., assembly GCA_002708995.1. Taxonomy (GTDB): domain Bacteria; phylum Pseudomonadota; class Alphaproteobacteria; order UBA7985; family UBA7985; genus UBA7985. The sequence goes on from PAPT01000005.1 coordinate 121,403, forward strand.
AATCTGCAGAAGTTCATCGTCGGCCGCGAGTTGATCAAGAACCCCAGCGTGCTGGTGGTCAACCAGCCGACCTGGGGCGTCGACATGGGCTCAGCTACTAACATCCGTGATCGCCTCAAGGCGCTGGCTGAGGCCGGTTCAGCCGTGCTGGTGATCTCTCAGGACCTGGACGAGCTGTTCGACCTCGCCGACCGGCTTTGCGTGCTGAACCACGGCGCGCTGTCGGACACCCGCCCGACGGCGGACTGGACAGCGGAAACGCTGGGTGTCGCAATGACCGGTGATGCTGACAGCCCGGATGCGGCAAGCCAGACAGAGGAGCGCGCGGCATGATCCGTCTCGTCCCCCGCACGCAATTCGGCTTCTGGCCGACGGTGTTTCCGCTGCTGATCGCGCTGGTGCTGACCATTGTCGTCGGCTTCGTCGTGATGCTGGCCATGTCGGAAAAGCCGCTGTCGGACATCTGGACGCTGCTGACGTTCCCGTGGCAGGCGCGGACCGCGTCCGTGCAGTGGGGCTTCGTCCTGCAAAAGACATCCTACCTCGCGGTGATCGCGGTCGGACTGTCCATCGGTTTTCGGGCCAACGTCTGGAATATCGGTGCGGAGGGTCAGTTCGCCTTCGGCTCGATCGCGGCGTTCGCCGGCTACCTGATCTGCGGCATGCCCGACACGGTCTGGTTCCTGCCGGTCATGCTCGCCTTCGGCGTGCTGGGGGGCGTGCTGTGGGCGCTGATCCCTGCTGCGCTGCGGGTGATCGCCAACACCAACGAGCTGCTTGTCTCCCTGATGCTGGTCTATGTCGCTGCCAACGTGCTGAACTACGTCACCACCGGCCCTTGGAAGGGCGACCCCAAAGCCGGGCAGGCGGAGAGCGATCCGATCCACCACAGCCTGCAGATCGTCTCCATCATCGAGCGCACGGACTTTCATTGGGGCGTGGTGATCAGCGGCGGTGCCATTCTGGTGCTGGCCTTCATCGTGCTGTTCACGATCTTCGGCTACAGCCTGCGGGTTGCGCAGAACACCCCCCGCGCACAGCGGTTCGCAGGGTTCTCGCCCAATATGACCATCTGGCTGTCATTCATCATTTCCGGGGCCATGGCCGGGCTCGGCGGGGCGGTCTACCTCAGCGCCGAGACCGGCAAGCTGATCCAGTCGGAAAACTACCTCAACGGCCTGGGCTTTACCGCCATCGTCATCGCCTTCCTCGGGCGCCTGCACCCGATTGGTATCGTCGCCGCTGCCTTCCTGATCTCCTACGTCAACGTCGGCGCGACCTACGTGCAGTCAGCCAGCGGGGTCGACGATGCGGTCGCCGATCTGGTGCAGGTCACCGCCCTGTTCGCCGTACTCGGCACCGCCTTCCTCGCCCGCTACCGGGTCGTCTTCGGCACCCAGGCGCTGCTCAGCGAGAGGACCGCGTCATGAGTGAGCTGATCATCCAGATCCTCGCAGCCTCGATGCTGCTCGCCACGCCGCTGCTGCTCGCTGCCATCGGTGAACTGGTGGTGGAGAAGTCGGGCGTGATCAACCTCGGGGTCGAGGGCATGATGCTGATCGGCGGCCTCGCCGGTTTCATCGCGCTGTACCAGCTGCAGACCTCGATCTGCACGCTCGAACTCGATGGCGTGTGCTTTGCCTCTGACACGTCGGTCAATCAGCTGCAGTATCTCGGCGCACTGGTGGTCGCGGCCGTGGTCGGCGCCGCGGCGGCGGCCGTATTCGGCTTCCTGACCCAGCATTTCCGCGCCAACCATATCGCGGCCGGGCTGGGGCTGACTGTCCTCGGCGCGGGCCTGTCCAACTCGCTGGGCGGCAACTTCTTTGGCGTGGACTACACCGCCGCCATCGTCGCCAAAGTGCCCGCGCTGTTCCCGGAGAGCTGGGGCGACGTGCCGGTGCTCGGACCGCTGCTGTTCGCGCAGAACCTGCTGGTGCCGTTTTCCTTCGTGATGCTGGTCGCGGTCTGGTACTTCCTCAGCCAGACCCGCGCCGGGCTGGTTGTCCGCGCGGTGGGTGAGAACCACCATTCCGCCTACGCGCTGGGCTATCCCGTCATTCTGGTACGTATGCTGACAATCATGTTCGGCGGCGCCATGGCGGGCCTCGCCGGTGCCTTCATCGTCATCGCCCAGATTGCGCCGAAATGGACCGAGGGGATCACCGTCGGCAAGGGCTGGCTCGCCCTCGCCCTGATTCTCTTTGCGACCTGGCGACCGGGCCGCGTGCTCCTGGGTGCCTACATTTTCGGCATTGTGCTCGCGCTGGAGCCAAGATTAAAGGCGATCTTTTCTAACATGTCGCTCGAACTATCCTATTTCTTGACGGCTTTGCCCTACATCGTGCCTGTCGTTGTGCTTGTGCTGATCTCCCGCAACCCGGTGATGATCCGACGCAACGCCCCGGCCAGCCTCGGGCAGGCCTTCGAACCCAGATCCTGAGGGGGGACCGCACTTGTCCTCCCTTCCGCACGTTGAGACCAATATAGGAGAAACTCAATGAACCGTGCTCTTACGACCCTCCTGGCGTCCGCGCTGACTTTCGGTGCCGTCGTCGCAACCCCTGCACAAGCCGAGACCAAAGTCGGCTTCATTTACGTAGGCCCTCCCGGTGACCTCGGCTGGACCTACCGCCACGACATCGGCCGTCAGGCCGTCGAAGCCATGGACGGCTTCACCACGACCGCTCTGGAGAACGTGCCAGAAGGTCCCGAGGCTGTTGAAGCCATCACCCAGCTGGCTGAAACCGGCCACGACCTGATCTTCACCACCTCCTTCGGCTTCATGGATGCGACCAACGAAGTTGCTGGCAACTACCCGGACGTTAAGTTCGAGCACGCCACCGGCTACATCCGCGCCCACGAAAACGTCTCGACCTACAGTGGCCGTTTCTACGAAGGCCGCGTGGTTCAGGGCTACATCGCCGCGAACATCACCGAGTCCAACAAGATCGGTTACATCGCTTCGTTCCCGATCCCGGAAGTAATCCGCGGCATCAACGCCTTCATGCTGGAAGCCAAGAAGCATAACCCCGACGTTGAAGTTGAAATCGTCTGGGTCTTCACCTGGTTCGACCCGGCCAAGGAAGCCGCTGCCGCTCAGGCCCTGATCGATAACGGTGCCGACATCATCGCGGCGCACACCGACTCTCCGGCGCCGATGCAGATTGCAGAAGCCAACGGCGTGAAGGCTTACGGCCAGGCGTCCAACATGTCCCGCTTCGGCGAGACCGCTCACCTCGTCTCCACTGTGGATGACTGGGACAGCTACTACGTCGAGCGCGCCATCGCGGTTGCCAACGGCACCTGGGAATCCCAGGATAGCTGGTGGGGCTTCACCAAGGACGGCATTGGCGGCGAAGTCGGCATGGTTCACCTCGCTGACTACAGCAACATGCCAGCCGACGTGATGGCTGAAGCGAAGGCGATCGAAGCAGCGCTGGCTGCCGGTGACCGCCATTCCTTCCCATGCCCGATCTACATGCAGGACGGGAACCTCGCTGAAGACTGTGCCAACGGCGAAGCGCACCTCACCGACGGTACGCTGCTCGGCATGAACTGGTACATCGAGGGCATCGACGGCACCATTCCTCAGTAAGCCTCGCGCGACTGAGACCTTCAGAAAAGCCCCGGTGGTCCGTCCGCCGGGGCTTTTTGCTGTCCGCTTCGCCGATAGACCCAGCCGCGTCGCTCCGGGCTGGACGCGCAGCTCAGAAAGGCTTTGAATAACGCTGATTTCTGATCTGGTGTCCGGGATATTTCCTCATGAAAACCTCTGCGAAAGTTGTTGTCATCGGCGGCGGTGTCGTCGGTTGTTCGGTGCTCTACCACCTGACGAAGATGGGCTGGACCGACATTGTCCTGATCGAGCGCGATGAGCTCACGTCCGGCTCGACCTGGCACGCAGCAGGTGGGTTCCACACCCTCAACGCCGACACCAATATGGCGGCGCTGCAGGGCTACACGATCCGACTTTACAAGGAGCTGGAGGAGATTACGGGCATGAGCTGTGGCCTGCACCACGTCGGCGGGGTGACGCTGGCCGGGACGCCGGACCGGCTGGACTTCCTGAAGGCCGAGCGCGCCAAGCATCGCTACATGGGCCTCGAAACCGAGATCATCGGCCCGGACGAGATCAAGAAGCTCTCACCCATTACCAACACCGACGGTGTGCTGGCGGCACTCTACGACCCGCTGGACGGCCACCTCGACCCCTCGGGCACCACCCACGCCTACGCCAAGGCTGCGCGCATGGCCGGGGCGGAGATCGAGCTTCGCTGCCCGGTGCTGGCGACGACACCGCGCCGGGACGGCAGCTGGGACGTGGTGACGGAGAAGGGCACGATCCACGCCGAGCACGTGGTCAACGCCGCCGGGCTGTGGGCGCGTGAAGTCGGCGCGCTCGCCGGGCTCTATCTGCCGCTGCACCCCATGGAGCACCAGTACCTGATCACCGAGGAGCTGCCGGAGGTCTTTGAGCGCGGTGAAGAACTGCCGCACGTCATGGACCCGGAGGGCGAGAGTTATTTGCGGCAGGAAGGGCGCGGGCTGTGCATCGGTTTTTACGAGCAGAACTGCGACCCCTGGGCGGTCGACGGCACGCCCTTGAATTTCGGCCACGAGCTGCTCGACAACCAACTCGACCGGATCAGCGATTCCGTTGAATTCGCCTACCGCCGCTTCCCGGTGCTGGCGCAAGCCGGCGTCAAGACCGTCATCAACGGTCCCTTCACTTTTGCCCCGGACGGAAACCCGCTGGTCGGGCCGGTCCCGGGCCTCAGGAACTACTGGACCGCCGTCGCGGTGATGGCTGGCTTCAGCCAGGGCGGCGGGGTCGGGCTCAGCCTCGCCGAATGGATGGTCGAGGGCGAACCCAGCCGCGATGTCTTCGCCATGGACGTGGCGCGCTTCGGTGACTGGATCACCCCCACGTATACGCGGGAGAAGGTGCGGGAGAACTACCAGCGCCGCTTCTCGGTCGGCTATCCGAACGAAGAACTGCCGGTCATGCGGCCCTTCCAGACCACCCCGGCCTACCCCATCTGGGACGCGCAGGGCGCCGTCTTCGGCGCGCACTACGGCATGGAAGCGGTGAACTACTTCGCCCTGCCCGGGGAGCCGCGGTGGGAGACGCCTTCGTTCCGGCGCTCGAATGCCTTCGAGGCGACGGCGCAGGAATGCCGGGCGGTGCGCGAGGCAGTCGGCATCAACGAGATCCATAACTTCGGCAAGTATCTGGTCGAAGGGCCGGACGCCCGGGCCTGGCTCGACTGGATCATGGCCGGGCGCATCCCCGAGGTGGGACGGCTGTCGCTGACCCCCATGCTCAGCCCCTCCGCGCGCCTGATCGGGGATTTCACCTTAACAGCGCTGGCCGAAGACCGGTTCCAGCTGACGGCGTCCTATGGCTCTCAGGCCTATCACATGCGTTGGTTCGAGCAGCATCTGGACGGCTATGATCTGCGGCTGGAGAATATCTCGACCCGGCGCATTGGCTTCCAGATTGCCGGTCCGAAGGCACGCGACGTGCTCGCCGCCTGCACCCGGGCGGACGTGTCGGCCACAGCGCTGCGGTTCATGGATGCCCGCAGCATCGACGTCGGGCCCTATCAGGCGCTGGTGCAGAGGGTCAGCTACACCGGCGATCTGGGCTATGAGATCTATGTCAACGCCGACGAGCAGTACGGGCTTTACCACGTGCTGGCCGAGGCCGGGGCCGCGCACGGCATGCGCTCATTTGGCATGCGGGCGATGATGAGCCTGCGGCTGGAGAAGTTCTTCGGTTCGTGGCAGCGCGAGTTCCGGCCTGACTTCCGCCCGGCAGAAACCGGCATGGACCGCTTTGTGTCCTACACCAAACCCGTCGATTTCATCGGCAAAGCGGCAGCGGTCGCGGAAAAGGCCACCGGACCGGCGCGGACGCTCTGCGCCTTCGCCGTGGATGCGGTCGACGCCGACGTGGTGGCGGACGAGCCGATTTTCGACGGTGAGGCCGTGATTGGGTTTGTCACGTCTGGCGGGTACGCGCACTACAGCCAGCAGTCGGTGGCGCTTGGGTTCGTCCCCACGGAGCGCGCGGTTGAGGGCGCAGCGTTCACCATCGAGATCCTCGGGGAGCGAAGGGCGGCGCGGATTATCACCACGCCGCTGGTCGACCCCGACGGCGCCCGCATGCGGCGGGGCTAGACGGCGCCTGCGCGATCAGTGCCGGGCCAGAAACCCCCCGAGTAGGGTGAGAACGTCGTCCCGACGGCTGTGGTGGATCACGTGCCCGGCGCCCTCAAATTCGTGCAGTTCGGCCTCAGGCAGCAAGGCCGCGAGCGGCTGGGCGGCGTAGCTGCTGTCGACCGGATCCTCGGTGCCGATGAGGATCATCAGCGGTACCGACAGATCGGCAAAGCGCGGCTCCAGCTCCGCAAGATCGCTGGTCAGCACCAGCCGGCTCTTCGCATTGGCGCAGAACACCCCCGGATTGAGCAGGCGACGGATTTCGGCTTCCTGCACATAATCTTCCGGCATGGGGTCGGGTGCGAAGGTCTCTCTCGCGCCCGCGTCCATGAGCAAACTGCCAATAACTGGCACCGCAAAGGTGCAGAATATCCGACCAAGAATAGGGTGTTCTGCTGCGCGATATGCCCACCAATGATCTTCATCCCAAGAGAATGTTGGCGTGGACATCAGCACCAGACCATCGAGGCGCTCTGGGTGATCAAGCCCCATGGCGAGCGCGACGGACCCGCCCAGCGAGTGGCCAACGACGGTGGCTGACGGCAGCCCGAGTACGGTCATCAGCTCGGCCAGCAGGTCACCCTGCGCGTCGAGGTGGATCAGCGCCGCGTCGTTGAGACTGGACCAGCCCTGCCCCGGTCGATCGACCGAGATGACGCGGTAACCCTGCTCTCGCAGAGAACCGGCGATGCTCACCTCCATGTCGGTCGCGTGGGCCGTCGCCGCGTGCAGCAGCATGACCGCCGGCCCCTCGCCCTCGTCGATGACTCGCAGCTGCTCGCCGCGGACTTCGACCATGTCGCCTGCGCTCATCCGTGGCAGGTTGACGACCAGCGCGAGGGCCAGAGCGACCTCGGCGGTGATGAGAGTAACCAGGCCGATCAACAGCCAGCGTACGATCCGCATCTTTGCGTCCTTCCCCCTACAGTACTGGTGCCCTAAGCTAGGCTGCGCCGACCGCCCGGCCACCCCTTGGAGCGGAACCACCCACGAAGACCCTCAGGCCGGGGAGGAGCCCGCAGCGCCGTGACCACAAAGCACATTTTGTTTCTGGCCCATGCGCCCTCGGACAACACCCGCCGCTTGCGCGATGCGGTCCGGGACGCGCTGTCTCAGCCTGAGTTTGACGGGGTCGAACTGCGGGTGCTGGCGCCACAGGATGCAGCGGCGTCTGACGTGATGCTGGCCGATGGCCTGCTGCTGCTGACCACAGAAAACATCGGGTACATGGCCGGGCTGACCAAGGACTTCTTCGATCGCAGTTACGATGATCTGCTGGAGCAGAAGCCGGGCCTGCCGGTGGCGACGCTGATCCGGGCGGGGCTGGACGGAACCGCCACCCGGCGCGCGCTGGAGGGGATCTACGGGGCACAGGGCTGGCGTCCGATCAGCGCTCTGACCATCCTGCACGGTGGTTGGGATGAGGGCTTTGTCGGGCAGGCTCAGGAGGCGGCGATGGCGCTCGCGGCGGGTGTCGAGGCCGGTATTTTCTGAACCCGTGGTGCCGGTCATGCGCGGTTCAGCTGGTAGCCCCTGCCGGACTCGAACCGGCACTTCCAAAGGAAAACGGATTTTAAGTCCGCAGCGTCTACCAATTCCGCCAAGGGGCCCTCAAAACCGGCATCGGCACTAAACCTTTCGGTGGCCCTTAAAGCAATGGCGATGAAGCCATCGAAGCGACATTTTCGCAGATTGAGATCTGACCAAGAGCACTGCAATATGAAGGCGCATATTGTTCCGCCGATTCGCCAGAGGGTGCGCATAAGATTTTATTCGTACCGGTGAAGTTCGCCCTGTTATGCTCCTTTCGGCACTTTCCACAACCTTATCCACCGCTTTATCCCGAATCTTTTGAAATCGCAGAGAGCGCGGCCTAAGCATAGCATGATTTGAAATGGCGGGATTTGTGTCGCGCGGCCTATATTGGCCGGGCGGGTCTTCGGTTCGCCGAAGGAAGCCCTGCTGGCTATAGCAAGCCACAGAAAGGGCGCAGTTCCCGCGTGTTTTTGCCTTGGAGGCGTCGGAGACTGGACGAGCGAAAATTTGTATTCGCTCCAAGGGTCACCGCAGCAGACAAGGTGATTGTAGAAAGTGATATTCAGGGGTTGGGAGAGTGGCAATGACCACCGCCGCAAACGCGATCAGCAGTTTTGTCGAAATCGGAACGATCACACCGGGCTATGCCGCCGTTAGGGCGCACCGGCCGTTACAGGGTCGATTGGCCAGCCGGAAGGCGTTGCTGACATCCACTGTTCTCGCGGGGTCCTTCGGGCTTGTCGCGGCTGAGGCGATTGCGCAGCAGTACAACCTGCCGGGTTCTGGTGGCTTCACGGACGTTTCCAGCTCGATCAACGTCGTGACGGATGCAGGCGGCGGCAACATCCGTGTCGTTCTCGCCGACGGCGTGCAGTTCTTCGCAGCGCCCGGTCAGTACCAGCTCAACCCGATGACCAGCTCTCTTCAGGTCGCAACGGACGTGCTGCTGAACGCCTACACCGGCGCAGCGCCGGTTGCCGCCCAGCAGACACAGCAGGCCTTCAGCGCGTCGCAGGCGCAGGCTTACACCACGCCGACCGTCTACCCAGCCAACGCCGCCCTGACCCTGGGCGCGAACCAGTATGCGACGCAGGCTTCAGTAGTCGGTGGCTACCAGATGCAGCCGGCAGCAGCGACCTACTCGGCGCCATCCATGGCCTACGGTGCTCAGTCGGGTCAGTACGTACCCGCCTACTCGGCGGGTGTCGCCGGCTACGGGCAGGTTCCATCCTACGCCACCTACAGCGGCGCAGGTACGGCGGCCTCGACCTTCGGCGGCATGCAGCCAACGCCGGTTTCCAGCGCGGTGCCAACCAATCAGATGGCCATGGCGCCAGCGGTTCCGGCCGCTAACGCAGCGGCATCGGGTGGCATGCTCGGTATCCCGACATGGGCTCTGGTCGGCGGTGGTGTCGCAGCCGGTGGTGCAGCACTGCTCGCGCTCGGCTCGCTCGGCGGAGAAAGCAGCGCCTCGACCAATTCCGGCAGCGGTCTTTCGATTTCGGAGCAGGCTTACCTGAACAACCCCGAAGTTCAGGCGGCACTGGGCAACACTAACAGCGGTAATCAGGCCACCAGCGGTTCAACGAGCGGCGGCTCGTCAGGCGGTTCGACAACAACTACCACGAGCGGCGGGATCACCGTCTCTGGCGGCAGCTCCGGCTCCAGCTCGTCGAGCAACAACGACAGCGGCTCGTCCTACACCGTGCCTGCTGGCTCCAGCGGCCAGACCATCACCGGCTCGTCTGCGGATGATACCGTGACGTTCACCGATGGCGGCAATGTAGAAAGCATCGCGTCGATAGACCTCAAGGGCGGCGATGGCGACCGCGTGATCCTGAAGGACGTGGACGAAAACCTCGACATTCCAGATCTGCAGAACGTTGAATTCCTCGATATCGAACTGTCGGCCGACAACCTTGAAATTGACCTTCAGGACATTGGCTCCGAAGTAAACAACGTCACGGTTGACGCTAACGACAGCTACGACTTCACCGTCGATAACGCGGATGCGGTAGATAAGATTACGGTTAAGGATGCTGGCAACGAAACCGCGACCATCAACGACATAGCCGACCAAAGCACGGTGGCGCTAGAAGACTCTGAAGACCTCGTGGTGACCATGAAGTCCGGTTCGGACAACGAACTGACCGTTTCGGTCAGCGCCGTTACTGACGCCGACATCGCGCTGGACACCAATGTAGACGACCTGACCATCAGCTCGGTGGGCTCCAGCCCGAACGTGATCGCCAACATTACAGCCAACTCGGCAACAACCCTCGAACTCACCGGGTCGCAGGATCTGGAGATAGAAGAAGTTATCGGTGCAGGTGGCTTAGCCAAAGTTACAACTGTAAGCGGTGGTGCTGCAGATGGTGAACTAACTCTGACCTTGGACGGGACGACAATCGAGAGTGTGGTTCTGGGCGATGGTGGCGACGATCTAACTATTGACGACGCCTTAGATGCTAATGCTGAGGTCAGCACCGGCGACGGGAACGATGACGTAACGATCAATGCAATGGTTGACTCGGGCACAGTTAATACGGGCGCGGGTGCAGACGATATCGTATTGAACGTGTCACTAGCCGCTGACGAGACTATCGACGGCGGAGCGGGCTCCAACGATGAGATCACCCTGAATGCTACCGTAAATCTCGGTGCAGTAACCGGTGTCGAGATTGTAAATATTCAAGCAGCAGCCACTGTCGACTTCGATAATTTCACTGGCGTGACTGATGTTAACATCCTGACTACCGGTGCCGTTGTAGTCGACAAGCTGGTAACAAGTGAAGTCGATACAATCGCAGATGCGGACCTCACGATCCAGGATATGGCAAGTGGTTCGGTGGCGACTTTTGACGCAGCTGGTAGTTTGACAATCGCCAGCAGTGACACGGGTTTAACGGACATTGTTGCTGATTTGAACACCGGTATACTGACAATAAACGCCGCTTCGACCTCGGCTGCCGTCACAGACGTAACTGTCACCAGCTCCGGCAACATCAGCTTTGCCGGTAATGCTGATCAGCTCGCGGAGCTGAGGGACTTGGATGCAACAGGCGTCTCTGGAACTTTTGCTGCATCGGGCATGAGCGCAATTACGGCTTATGAAGGCGCCGGGGGCGCAGACGCGTTGGCGATCTCTGGTGTTAACGCATCAGCGACCATTAATCTTAATGGAGGCGACGACGACTTTACGAGCACAGCCACGGCAGGCACTGTGAACGTCCATGGTAATGCAGGAGTCGACACTTTTGACTTTAACGGCACTGCGAAGCATCGACTACACGTGGATGCGGCCGACGATGTAGCTACGGTGACGTTAGCGGCGGCCTCAACAGTGGCGGTGCTCACCACCTTTGAAACTGTTGAGAATTTTGCAACCGGTGTGGATCGTGTTCATTTGACATTATCATTGACCGGTATGGATCTTTATGACGCTGCAACTGCTGGATCGGCAACGGCAGCTTTCGAAGCTGCTCGCGATGATCTTCTGTCTTCCGCAGCAAACATCGACGTTGCGATTTACGACGATGGTATCGACACTTACGTAATGTTTGACGCTAACGATAATGATTCGACAGTAGGTGTTATCAAGTTGGAAGCTGTGACAAACGCCAGCACGGCTACTGATTTCATCATTTAAATATGGCCAAGGGACATAAGATTGTCTGGATTGCCAGCTACCCCAAGTCCGGCAACACTTGGGTGCGGCTGTTCCTTGCCGCCTATCTGGCCAATACAGAAGAACTTGATCCCAATGAAGCGCTGAAAGGCACCTTTAACGATGCCCAGCGCCCGGTTTTTGACAAGCTGCTGAAGCTCGATTCCAAGGAACTGGAGGACGACGTCGTCGCCTCCCTGCGCCTGCCTTACCTCTCCAAACTGGCCGAGAGCGGCGACAAGGACGTGATCATCAAGACCCACGTCCTCAACGCCAACTGGCACAACGCCGCGATGATCCCGCCGTCGGTAACCCGGCGCGCGCTCTACATCATCCGCCACCCCTTTGACGTTTGCGTATCCTTCGCCCGCCACATGGGGCTGAGCTTCGACGACGCTGTAAAGTCCATGGCCAATCCGTCCTTCGCCATCGGCTCGGATCTGCAGATCAAACAGCCGCTCCACACCTGGTCGACCCACGCCAGCAGCTGGCTGGGCGCTTCGGGCTTCGAGCGAATGACCATCCGCTACGAGGACATGAGCCTGCGCCCCTACCAGACCTTTGCCAATATCATCAATTTCATGGGCATGGGCGTGGAGAACGACAAGATCGACCGGGCGCTGGCGTCGACCGACTTTGACCGCCTGCAAGCGGTGGAGAAGGAGAAGGGCTTCCTCGAAGCCTCGGACAAGAACGACCAGGGCTTTTTCCGCTCCGGCAAGATCGGCGGTTTTGATGGTGTGCTCAGCAAGGAGCAGATGGCCCGCCTCGCAAAAGACCATCAGGACATGATGGAACGCTTCGGCTACGGCGCCGATGGCAGCGTTTTCTAGCACCGCCACCCTGACACGACGCCCCCGGGGACACGCGCTGTCCCCCCCTGTCCCCCGTTTACGGCGGAAGGCCTTCAGAATCTGGCAGGAAGCCGGGTTATCGGCCTTGGCTGTGGTTCTTGCGCTCACGGTCATCTTCGGCGGGCCCCCGCGCTCAGGCGCGCAAGCCTTTGACGGGCCACTCCGGCTGAGTTTCGATCTCGACAGCATGACCTTCGAGGCCGACGCCCTGCAGCGCGAAGGCGAGGACGGGTTTCTTCAGTTGACCGGGAACGTGCTGCTCGAGGACGAGCAGGTCCGGCTGCAGGCCGACACGCTGCTGCTCGACACCGACCGGCGGCAGGCCAGAGCGGTCGGCAACGTCCGGGTCGAAACCGAGGTCAGCAACGGCGAGGCCGGGCTGAACTTCACCGCCCAGAGCCTCAGCCTCGATCAGGCTACGGCAGGGCTGCTGCTCGACGGGCTGGCGCTGCGACTGCGTGAACAGGCTATTATCGCCGCGACACGGGTCCGGGTCAGCGATGGGGAGATCGCGCTCGATCACGTGGCCTACACAGCCTGCGAAGCCCCCTGCAACATCGATGACTTCCGGGGACGGGATCCCCTGCCCTGGCGGCTGACAGCGCGCCGTGCGGTTCTGGACCGGACCAGCGACACCCTGCGGCTACATGGGGTCCGATTGCGGCTGTTCGAAGTGCCAGTGCTGGCCCTGCCCTACCTCGCCGTGCCCTCGCCCGAAGTTTCACGCAAGACCGGCCTGCTGGCGCCCATGGTGGGTTTCAGGAGCGGTGAGGGCGGCCATCTTGGCGTTCCGTTCTATGCCGTGCTCGGCCCGTCAGCCGACACCACGCTGACGCCGGTATTTTTCACCGATGGACGTGTGCGGCTGGACACCGAACTGCGGCTGGCTCTGCCGTCCTTGAGCGCAACCGGTCGCGCCAGCACGGATACCACGGGCGCGATGGGCGGGCAGATCGAAGGCGAACTCGACCTGATCGACGCACCCGAGACCCACCGTCGCCTGAGCCTGGATTTCGACTGGACGGCGGCGCTCGAGCCCGGCCAGTGGCAGGCGCTGGACCAGACCGGCCAAGACCTCGCCCTCAACCGCCTCGGCCTGACCGGGGCCTGGGGGCACAGTTTTGCCGAGCTGGCCGTACTGCAGGATCAGGTGCTGATGGCCCCTGAAGACAGGGCGGACGAAGGCAGCTGGCTCAGCGGCTGGGATGAGAGCCTCGCCACACGGGCGCGGGTGGATCTGCGCCTGCCGCCCCTGCCGGGGGGCGGACGCCTTCGCCTCGCCGGACAGGGACTGGCATGGCAGGAACAGGGATGGCTCGAGGCCAGCGCAGGCTACAGCGGCCCGCTGATCACCAACAGCGGCCTTGTGCTCGCGCCAGAGCTCCGGGCCGGCGCGGTGGCAGAAGCCGTCAGCGGCGGTCTGTCGCCATGGCTGGGCGGGCAGATGCGTGCCTCCCTGCCCCTCACCCGGTCGGGTCCGTACAACGTCGCCAGCCTGACCCCCCAGCTCGCGGTCACGGGGCTGACAGGCGCAGACCTGAGCACCGAGGGCCTGGCCTCGCCACTGGATGCCGACACCGACGTGCTCAGCCGCGCGTCCCTGTTCGACCTGCGCTCGGGCAGCGACCCCTTCAGTCACGGCCCCGATATCCGGCTGGACGCTGCGCTGGACTTCGCCCTCTACCCCACGGGACAGCAGACCGGGGATCTGGGACTGCGTGGCTCACTGGGGCAGCGTCTGTCGTGGAGCGATGCCGCCTTGTCGCCGACCCTTGCGGCCCTGACCATCGATGCCGGTGGCATGCAGCTCGATCTGAATGGGCAGATCGACACGCTGGCCCTGATCGAAGACGGCAACTGGAGCGATGCTCTGCCGCGCCTGTCGGTCGATCTTCACCTGCCCCTGTCTGAGAGCCTGACCCTGCGCGGACGCCACGCGCGGCTGCAGGACGGGCGCGATACCGCCGACGTCACCAGCCTCGGCGTCGACCTCGGATTGGGAGAGCGCTGGACCACCACGCTGGGCATGACCGCACGCAGCCGGGCCGCTGAAGACGACGACGCTGAGG
>PAPT01000006.1 GCA_002708995.1 Geminicoccus sp.
CCGGTGCAGCGCATGAAAAAAGCCCCGCTGCAGCGATGCAGGCGGGGCTTTTTGCTGGTCTCGTATCGCGCGGAGATTAACGCGAGTAGAATTCGACCACGAGGTTGGGTTCCATGGAAACCGGGTAAGGCACGTCTTCGAGCTTTGGGCCGCGCAACATCTGTGCGGTCATCTTCTTGACGTCGACCTCAACGTAGTCCGGGACGTCGCGCTCAGGCGATGCCAGCGCTTCGAGCACCAGTGCCATTTCGCGGGACTTGCCCTTGACTTCAACGACGTCGCCATCGCGGACCATGATGGAGGCGATGTTGGCCTTCTTGCCGTTCACGCTGACGTGGCCGTGGTTCACGAACTGGCGTGCAGCAAAGACGGTCGGCACGAACTTGGCGCGGTACACGACTGCGTCCAGACGGCGCTCGAGCAGCTCGATCAGGTTTTCGCCGGTGTCGCCTTTGCGGCGGACGGCTTCGGCGTAGTACTTGCGGAACTGCTTCTCGGTGATGTTGCCGTAGTAACCCTTGAGCTTCTGCTTTGCCTTGAGCTGCAGACCGAAGTCGGAATCTTTCTTCCTGCGACCCTGACCATGCTGGCCGGGACCGTAGGAACGCTTGTTGATCGGGGATTTGGGGCGACCCCACAGGTTGACGCCCAGACGGCGGTCAATCTTGTACTTCGCAGAAATGCGCTTTGACATGTCATACCCTTCGTAAACGAGGTGTTATTTTTCATCTTTGTGCCGGTAGTCCCGCACTGCTGCGCCTGAGCCCAGTCCCTGCGAGCGTGGAGCCGCTTACATCAGAGGCGACACCAGCATTCCCGGCTTATCTCATTGAGACAAAGGGGAATTAGCCCCGCCCGGCGACAGAGTCAAAGGCAGGGCGCGATTATGGGGCGGGGGGCTGGCCTGCGCGCACGCGAGGGCAGGCGCGGGAGCGGGCGCCAGCCCGTCGATCCGGTGGCGGTTCAGTGCCCGCCAGCGAGCCGGTCGGCGATGGTGCTGCCGCCGTCGGCGATGATGGTCTGGCCGTTGACGAAGGCCCCGGCGCGGGAGGCCAGAAAGACCGCAATCCCGGCAATATCGTCGGGATGGCCCAGCCGCCGCAGCGGGGTACCGGCAATGGTGGCTTCGGCGATGGTGGGGTTATTCCACAGGGCCTCGGCAAAGTCGGTCTTGATCAGCCCCGGTGCGATGGAGTTGGAGCGGATGCCCTTCGGACCCCATTCAACCGCCATATTCTTGGCGAGGTGGGCGTTGGCAGACTTGGTCAGGCCATAGGTGCCAATGGCGCCGTTGCCCATGACCCCGGCGATCGACGCCAGAAAGGTCATGGTGCCGTGACCGCGCTCGGCCATATCCCCCGCGCACTGCTGGATGAACCAGTAGGCGGATTTGAGGTTGGTGGTGAAGGTCTTGTCGAACATCTCGTCGCTGATAGTGTGCGCCGGTCCCATGTGAGGGTTGGTGGCCGCGTTGAGTACCAGATGATCGATCTTGCCGAAGTGCTGCTTCACCGCTGCGCACATGGCCTGCACCTGATCCTTGCGTCCGATGTGGCAGGGGTGGGCGAGCGCCTGTCCACCGGCGTCGGTGATGACCTGGGCCACCTCTTCGCAGGCCTCGGCCCCGCGCCCGGAGACCACGACGCTGGCACCGGCTTCCGCCATGTGCTTGGCTATCGCGCGCCCGATGCCCCGGCTTGATCCCGTGATCAGCGCAACTTCACCATCCAATCGAAACATGGGCTTTCTGTCCTCCGGCCTCAGTTAGTCTTTCGAGGGGCGGAGACTGGCACAGCCCGCCGGGGCCGTGAAGGCCGCTCAGCGCGGGCCACCCTGTCCCTTGAGAAAGGAGACGATGCCGTGCAGCGTATTGACCTCGTTTTCGGTCAGGCCGCCGCGCTGGAAGATATTGCGGATGTTACGGATCATCCGGTCGCGCTTCTCAGGCACCGCCAGAAAACCGCGCTCGTCGAGATCTTCGATCAGGCGCCCCAGAAAGTTGTCGAGCATGAGCTGGGAGGCGGGCAGGGCCTCGTTCGTCTCCAGCCGCTGGTCGGCGGTCTGATCCTGCGCCGTCCACCACTCATAGCCGACCAGCAGCACGGCCTGCCCGATGTTCAACGAGGTGTTGCCGGGGTTCAGCGGGACGGTGATCATGGCCGACGATAGGCTGATTTCACTGTTCCACAGCCCTTCGCGTTCGCGGCCGAACAGCAGGCCGATTTTCTGCCCTTCGACAGCGCGGGTGCGGGCATCGGCGGCAAAGCCCCGCGCGGTGAAGACCGGCTTGACCTGATCCCGGGCGCGGGCGGTGGTGGCGTAGGTGTAGCTGAGGTCGGCGATGGCGGCTTCGAGGGTGTCGAAAACCTGCGCGGCCTCGACAATGCCCTGGGCATGGGCAGCCATGGCATTCGCAGCCGGGTTGGGCCAGCCGTCGCGCGGGTCGACCAGACGCAGGTCGTCCAGACCGCAGTTCTTCATCGCCCGGGCGCAGGCACCGATGTTCTGACCCATCTGCGGGCCGCAGAGGATGACGCAGGGCGGCAGCGGAGACGGCAAAGCGCTATCGGGCACGCATGCCTTCCTTCATCAGTTTCCACGAAATGGCCTCGATCAGGGCGTCGAACGAGGCGTCGATGATGTTGGCGCTGACCCCGACGGTGGTCCATGTTCGGCCGCTGGCATCCGCGCTCTCGATCATCACGCGGGTGATGGCGGCAGTTCCACTGCGCCCGTCGAGGATTCGCACGCGGTAGTCGGTCAGTTGCATGTCTTCCAGCGCTGGATAGACGGGCAGCAGGGCCTTGCGCAACGCCGCGTTGATGGCGTCGACGGGGCCGTTGCCCGGCGCGGCTTCGATATAGGCCTGATCGGCGACTTCGAGCTGCACCATGGCCATGGATTCGGTCACTTCGTCGCCCTTGGCGTTGTGGCGGCGCTCGTCGATCACCCGGAAGCGGTCGAGGCTGAAGAACGACGTGCTCTGCCCGAACTGCTGGCGGGTGTAGAGCTCGAAGGACGCATCCGCACCGTCGAAGGTCAGGCCCTTCTCGGCTTCCAGCGTCTTGATCCCGGCGGTGAGCTCGCCCACGCGCGGGTCTTTGGGGTCGACCTCCAGCCCCATAGCCTTAAGCTGGGAGAGGACGTTGGAACGCCCCGCCTGGTTCGAGACCAGCACCTGGCGCTCGTTGCCGACACTCTCGGGCGGGATGTGTTCGTAGGTGCGCGGGTCCTTGGCTACGGCCGAAGCGTGCAGCCCGCCCTTGTGCGCGAAGGCGTTGGCGCCGACGTAGGGGGCGTGGCGGTTGGGCGCTCGGCCGAGGATCTCGTCGACCAGCCGTGAGACCTTGGTCAGGCTCTGCAAGCCGGCCTCGTCCACGCCGATTTCGAAGTCGGTCTTCAGCTTCAGCGAGGGGATCAGCGAGGTCAGGTTGGCATTGCCGCAGCGCTCCCCCAGCCCGTTGAGCGTCCCCTGTATCTGTCGGACACCGCGCCGGACGGCGAGCAGGCTGTTGGCGACGGCGTGGCCGGTGTCATCGTGGAAGTGCACGCCGACATGGTCGCCGGGAATACGGCTGAGCACCTCATCGACGATGGCCTCGACTTCGTGGGGCAGGGTGCCGCCGTTGGTGTCGCAGAGCACGACCCAGCGCGCACCGCGGTCGTAGGCGGCCTGCACGCAGGCAAGGGCATAGTCGCGGTCTGCCTTGTAGCCGTCGAAGAAGTGCTCGGCGTCGTACATGGCTTCTTTGCCGGCGTTGACGGCAGCTTCGATGGTATCGCCGATCATGGCGAGGTTTTCGTTGTAGGAGACCTTCAGCGCGACATCGACCTGGTAGGTCCAGGACTTGCCGACGAAACAGGCGCCTTGGGTTGGCGCATTCAGGATCGGCGCGACAACCGGATCGTTGGCGGCGGAGCGGCCTGCGCCGCGGGTCATGCCAAAGGCGACGAAGCGCGCGCGCTTAAAACCCGGATTGGCGGCGAAAAACTCGGTATCGGTGGGGTTGGCGCCGGGCCAGCCGCCTTCGATGTAGTCGATGCCCAGCTCATCCAGCGCCGCAGAAATCCGGCGTTTGTCGGCAACGGAAAAGTCCACGCCCTGTGTCTGCGCACCATCGCGCAGGGTGGTGTCGAACAGGAAGACGCGCTGGGGGTCTGAGGCAGCCGAAGCGGCGGTCGCGGTCATGGGGTACCGTTTCCGGTCTGTGGATAAAATTACGGACCCAGATGTACCGGTCGGGCAGGGGCTTGTCACCAATTAGGGACAAGACCCCTGTTATACGCCAGCCAAGGCCATCAGGACGGGCCTCAGGCGGAGATCAGCCAGCGAGCAGGCGCCTTAGCGCGCTGCCATCCGCATCGCGCCGTCCAGACGGATGGTCTCGCCGTTGATGTAGGCGTTTTCGACCATGTGAATCGCCAGTTGGGCATATTCGTCCGGGGTGCCGAGACGGACTGGGAACGGCACCTGCTTACCCAGCGATTCCTGCACTTCTGCGGGCATGTTGGTCAGCATGGGCGTCTCGAACACGCCCGGGTTGATGGTGTTGACCCGAATGCCGAAGCGGGTGAATTCCCGGGCGGCAGGGAGCATCATGCCCATCAGGCCCATTTTCGACGCCGAGTAGGACGCCTGCCCGACCTGGCCTTCCTGGGTCGCGATCGAACCGGTGGAAATGACCACGCCGCGCTCGTTATCGTCGTTCACGGGGTCCGCCTTCGACATTTCCGCCGCTGCCTTGGACATGACGTTGTAGGCGCCGACGAGGTTGATCTCGATGCCCTTGCGGAAATAGTCGAGGGAAGTCGCGTTGCCTTCGCGGTCGATGATCCGCTTCGCTGGCGCGATACCAGCGGCGTTGATCAGGATGCGGGCGACGCCGTGTGCGGCCTGTGCCTGCGCGATGGCGGCGGCGACACCTTCATCGGAAGTCACGTCGCAGTCGATGGCCAGACCACCGATTTCGGCAGCAACAGCCTGTGCGCCCTCCATGTTCACGTCGAACAGCGCGACTTTGGCGCCCTTTGTGGCCAGTTGGCGGGCGGTTTCTGCGCCCAGACCCGAACCACCACCGGTCACGATTGCTGCGAGGCCGTTGATTTCCATCAGTTCCATTCCCTTTGGCTAAGGTGATTTGTTTAAGGGTTGTTGAAGACGGGGCGGGGCGAGGTGTCAAGCGTCACGCCCTGAAACCTGCTGCAACGCGGCTGACCCTTTTTGGCCGCATTTGCCCCTCAGCGTCGCCTCAACACAGACTCTATCCAGCCCCTTTTGGGAGACCGAGCATGTGCCGTTTCTTCGCTGCTTCCGCCTTTGCCCTGCTGTCCACCCTGACTTTCGTCCTGCCGGCGCAGGCGCTGTCCTGCCTGCCGCCAACGCCGGAAGACAGCTTTGCGCGGTACCACGCTGCGCCTGAACTCTATCAGATCTGGTCTGGCCGCTGGATCAAGGTCAACCCGACCACCGAAGTCACAGGCTACGTCGACCCCATGACCGGGACACCGCCTTACCCGGTCATCTACCTGTTTCAAGGGTGGATGGTCGGCCCGCGCGGCATGCAGGGACCGATCCGCCGGATGACGGTCAAGGTCGAACCGCAGTGCGCCGGCCCCTGGTGCGCCAGCTACCCCGAAAATGGTGAGGCGATGGTCGGCTTCTTCGAACGCAAGCCCAGTGGTCAGCGGGTCTTTTCCCCCGGTGCCTGCGGTGGTGCATCCTTTGCACGCACCTATCAGAATATCCAACGGCTGGCGTCCTGCTTCCGCTCCGGGGCCTGTATCTGAGCCAGTCTTAGCGGCAGCTGCCGCCGTCGCTCGCAACGGCAACGGCCCGCTTGATCTCTATCGGGGCCGGTCCTACCCTCTGCGCTCATCCTGAGGGAGGGGCCGTTCATGGCGAAAAGTCCGGGCATCGACGCTGACGCCAGCTTTGATTTTGTCATCGTCGGCGGCGGCACGGCAGGCTGCCTGCTCGCCAACCGGCTCTCGGCCGACCCGGACGTGTCGGTGCTTCTGATCGAAGCGGGCGGCAGCGACCGGCGCTTCTGGATCAACGTCCCCGTTGGCTACCTCTACAACATGGGCAACCCCGCCGTGGATTGGTGCTACCGCACCGAAAGTGACCCGGGCCTCAACGGCCGTTCGCTGGCCTATCCGCGCGGCAAGGTGCTCGGCGGCTGTTCTTCGATCAACGGCATGATCTACATGCGTGGGCAGGCGGCGGACTATGACGGCTGGCGGCAGATGGGCAACCGGGGCTGGGGCTGGGATGACGTCCTGCCTTATTTCCGCAAGAGCGAGAACCACTTCGACGGCGAGACCGAGCACCACGGCGGTGACGGCGAATGGAACGTGGCGCAGCAGCGCCTGCAGTGGGAAATCCTCGAAGCCTTCGCCGACGCCTGCGAGCAGGCTGGCATTCCCCGGATTCCCGACTTCAACACCGGTGACAATGAGGGCGTTTCCTACTTTCAGGTGAACCAGAAAGACGGCCTGCGCTGGAACACGGCCAAGGCCTTTCTCCGCCCGGCGATGAACCGCCCCAACCTGACCCTCTGGACCCACACCCAGACCGAAAAGCTACTGTTTGACGGCCGCCGGGCCAGCGCCCTGCGAGTGCACCGCCGCGATGGTGCGGCGCAGACCGTGGTCGCGCGGCGTGAAATCATCCTGTCCGCCGGGTCGATCGGCTCGCCGCAGATCCTCGAACTCTCTGGCGTGGGGCAGGGGGAGCTGCTGGCAGAGCGAGGGATCGAGACCCTGCACACTTTGCCCGGCGTCGGGGAAAACCTCAGCGATCACCTGCAGGTGCGCGCCGCTTTCAGGGTCTCAGGCGTGTCCACGCTCAACAGCCGGATCAAGAGCCTTAGCGGGCGGGCCGCCATGGCGCTGGATTTCGCCCTGCGCCGGCGGGGGCCATTGACCATGTCCCCCAGCCAGCTGGGTGTGTTCTGCAAGTCCGACCCCAGCCGGGAGACGGCAAATCTGCAGTACCACGTCCAGCCGCTGTCGCTCGATGCCTTTGGCGAACCACTGCACGGCTTCGACGCCTTCACCGCATCGGTCTGCAACCTGCGCCCGGAAAGCCGGGGTAGCGTCCACGTCCGCACCAGCTCGTTTCGCGATGCGCCGTCGATTGCCCCGAACTACCTCTCTGCCCCCGCTGACCGACAGGTCGCGGCAGACGCCCTGCGCCTGACCCGACGGATTGTGGCGCAGCAGGCGCTGGAACGTTACCGGCCCGAGGAATTCCGCCCCGGCCCCGATATCGATCTGGATGAAGACCTTGCGACCGCCGCAGGTGACATTTCGACCACTATTTTCCACCCGGTTGGCAGCTGCAAAATGGGCAGCGATGACCGTGCGGTTGTCGATGATCAACTGTGCGTTCACGGGCTGGAGGGCTTGCGCGTTGTCGATGCGTCGGTCATGCCGGCGATCACATCCGGGAACACCAACTCGCCCACGCTGATGATCGCTGAAAAGGCGGCTGATCTGATCAAGCAGGCCTGGGCCGGTTGAGCTGATGAGAACGCAGCAACTGCGTTTCGTCAAAAAGAAGAAGAGAAATGGAGAGGACGGACCATGTCCGACGTCGTGCTGTTTGTAGAGCGCCCCGCCGAGAACGGCTTTATCGGCCACGCAACCCTGAACCGGCCGGAAAAGCTCAACACGCTGACAACCGAGATGATCGCGCTGCTGCACCAGCAGTTCAGCGTCTGGGCCGATGACCCGGCCTGCAAGGCGGTCTTCCTCGACGGTGCGGGCGAAAAGGCCTTTTGCGCGGGCGGGGACGTGGTCGCCGTGACCACCGACCCCAGCCCGGATATGGCGGTCGGTCGTGAGTTCTTCAAAACCGAGTACGACCTGAATTTCTTCATGCACACCTTTCCCAAGCCCATGCTGGTCTGGGGCGGTGGAATCTGCATGGGCGGCGGCTTCGGGCTGCTGCAGGGCTCAAGCACGCGCATCGTCTCCGACACCTCGCGGCTGGCCATGCCGGAGCTGGCGATTGGCTTCCACCCTGACGTTGGGGGGTCCTGGTTCCTGCAGCGAGTCTCCGCGCCGCTGGGCGAGGTGATTGCCCTGACCGGCGTACATTTCTCCGGCGCGGATGCAGTCGAGCTGGGGCTGGCCGACGTGCTGGTCGCCAACGACGCCAAGGGCGCCATTCTGGAAGCCCTAAGCGCCACCGACTGGAGCGAGCATGCCCGCGCCAACCGGGCCTTTGCCGAGGCTGCCGTGCGCGGGGTTGCCGCCGCGCAGCCGCCTGCGATCTCCTATAAGATGATGCCCCAACGTGACCGCCTCGCGGCCTGCATGCACACGCCTGACTTTCAGGAGCGGTGGGACAATCTGGTCGCGCTGGCCCAGGACGAGGATCCCTTCCTCAAGCGCGTGGGCGAGGGCACGTCGCACGGCTCTCCGGCTTCGGCCTTTGTGGTGCAATCGTTCTTCCAGCGCGTGCGCCATGCCGGCCTGCGAGACTGTCTCGATGCCGAGCTGGCGCTGTCGATGAACCTACTTGAGCACGGTGACTTCCGCGAGGGAGTGCGGGCGCTGCTGGTCGACAAGGACCGGTCGCCGAACTGGGCCTTCAAAGCCATCCGCGAGGTCGATATCGACTGGATCGGCAAAGTGTTGCCTTGATCAAGGCCAGCACGCCGACTCGCACCCGCTCTGGCCCGCGCCGGCGTCGGCGCTAGTCTGTCGCGCCGGCGAGGGCGTCCCGGAATTCCTCGCGCAGCTCCGCCTTGAGGATCTTGCCGGTCGCACCATGCGGGATTTCATCCTTGAACGCGATCAGGTCCGGCACCCACCACTTGGCAATACGGGTGCCGAGGAAGTCGCGCACGCTGTCTTCGCTGGGTGGATTGTCGCTGTCCTGCGGGACCAGAATCAACACCGGGCGCTCGCCCCACTTGTCGTGAGCCACGCCGATCACGGCAGCTTCAACGACCCCGGGGATGCCCACAGCCTCGTTTTCCAGATCGATCGAGGAAATCCACTCGCCGCCGGACTTGATAACGTCCTTGGAGCGGTCTACCAGCTGCAGGATATTATTTTCATCCAGCGTGGCGATGTCGCCGGTGTAGAACCAGCCTTCTTTAGTGAAGGCCTTATCGTTGGCGTCGTGGTTGTTGTAGTAGCTGGAGATGATCCACGGGCCGCGCACCACGAGGTGCCCGCGTGTGGTGCCGTCGTGGGGCTGGGGTTCCTCGTCATCGTTGACGATGCGCATGTCGACGCCGAACACCCGGTGGCCCTGCTTCTGCTTCATCTCAAACTGCTCTTCGGCGCTGGTCGAGTGCATCAGGTGTGGCGCCAGCACGCCCGCCGAGCCCAGCGGGCTCATTTCGGTCATGCCCCAGGCGTGGATGACGTTGGTCTGGTAGTCGTCTTCGAACTCGCGGATCATGGCGCCGGGCGCGGCTGAACCGCCGATGATGACGTTGCGCAGGCTGTCGAGGTTCCCCCCAACCTCGCGCGTATGCTTGAGCAGGTTGAGCCAGATCGTCGGCACCCCGGCGGTGTTGCTGACGCTCTCGGCCTGGATCAGATTATAGAGGCTTTCGCCATCCAGTTTCGGCCCGGGCAGGACCAGCTTCGCCCCGACCAGCGGCGCGTAGTAGGGCTGGCCCCAAGCGTTGACGTGGAACATGGGCACGACCGGCATCATGGTTTCGCCGGTGAGCGTGCCGGTCACGGCCGGTGTGCCCGCCATCAGCGCGTGCAGCACGGTCGACCGGTGCGAGTACAGCGCGCCCTTGGGGTTGCCCGTGGTCCCGGAGGTGTAGCACAGAGAAGAGGCTGCGTTTTCGTCGAATTCGGGCCACTCCATCTCGCCGTCGAAGGCGCCGATGAAGTCCTCGTAAACCACGGCGTCCAGCACGGTGTCAGGCAGGTTTTCCGCCGTACACAGAACGACAATCTTTTCCAGCTTGGGGCAGTTGTCGATGATCTTCTCGATCAGGGGCAGGAACATCGGATCGACCATGATGATCCGGTCTTCGGCATGATTGATGATGTAGATCAGCTGCTCGGGGAACAGGCGTGGGTTGATGGTGTGGCAGACCGCACCAATCCCCGAAACACCGTAGTAAATCTCCAGATGGCGATGGTCGTTCCACGCCAGCGTTGCCACCCGGTCGGTCATGCCGATTCCGGCATCGCCCAGCGCCTGCGCCAGCTGTTTGGCCCGCTGGTTGATATCGCGGTAGGTGTGGCGCACCACGCCTTCGCCCGCGACCACGGACACCACTTCTGAGCCCCCGAAAACATCCGCGCCGGTCTGCAACAGCGACGAAATCATCAGCGGTGCATTCTGCATCAAGCCTTTCATGTCGGCTTTCCTCCACTCATCCACCCGGGTCCGCGCATCAGAAAGGTTCCGCCCTCGACACGCTTGAGCCGAAAAGCAGACCCGAACCCCGGCAATCCGGGGATATCCTTGTTGTCAGGCAGGCCTGAACCTACCCCTATGGCACGAGTTTGGCCCGGTTAGCAGAGCAGGGCAAGCCAAGATCAAAGCCCGACGCTTATATGAGCAGATTATCCAGCGCCCGCCGCAGGTCCTCGGGCAGCGCCCGGGGGCGATGATCCTGTGCATCGACGTAAACGTGGATGAAATGCCCCTGCGCAGCGGCAATGTCGCTGTCGTTGGCGAACAGGCCCACTTCGTAGCGGACCGACGACGTGCCGACCCGGGCGACCCGGATCCCCGCAGTCACCCGGTCGGGAAAGGCCAGAGGGCTGAAGAACTGGCAGCCGGTTTCCACCACCAGACCCACGGTTTTGCCCTCGCGAAAGTCGAGCACGCCCCTATCAACCAAAAATCCGTTAACAGCCGTGTCAAAGTACGAATAGTAGACGACGTTGTTCACGTGGCCGTAGACGTCGTTGTCCATCCAGCGGGTGGTGATTTCGGAAAAGGCGCGGTAGTCCGCGCGCTGGTGGGGCTGCTGCTTGCTCACGGCTCAGGTTCCTGTGTTGTCAGCACGATCTTACCAATCAGATTGCCCGATTCCATCATGCGGTGGGCCTCGGCAGCCTGGTCCAGCGGGAAGGTCCCCGCGATCACCGGCGCGATGCTGCCATCATTGAGCAGCGGCCAGATGTCCCGCCGAAGCCCTTCGGCGAGCTGGTTCTTGGCCTCGACCGACTGCGGGCGCAGGGTCGAGCCGGTGATCACCTGCCGCCGTATCATCGCCACCGTGGCGTCAAACCGCGCATCTGGCCCACCCTGCGAGGCGATCAGCACCAGCCGGCCGTCGGTCGCCAGACAGCGCTGATCCCGCGCAACATAGGGTCCGGCAACCATGTCGAGGATGACATCGACGCCGGCGCCGTCGGTCAGCGCCAGCACCTCGTCCTCCCACGCCACATCGGGGTAGAGCAGGGCATGGTCGGCGCCCAGCGCGCGGCAGGCCTCGGCCTTTTCCGACGTGCGCACGGTCACGATGATCTGCGCAGCACCCAGCGCCCGCGCCATCTGGATCGCGGTGGTACCGATCCCGGACGAGCCGCCGTGGATCAGGACGCGTTCGCCCGCCTTTAACCGGCCCCGAAACACCATGTTGCCGTAGACGGTGAAGAAGGTTTCGGGCAGGCCCGCGGCCTGAACCGCCGTATAGCCCGCGGGCCAGGGCAGGGCGTGCTGCCACGGCAGCGTGACGTGGCTGGCGTAGCCGCCGCCGGGGCAGAGCGCCGTCAGCTTCTGCCCGAGCAGTGTCGTGGGCACGCCCTCGCCCACCGCCAGCACTTCACCGGCGGCTTCAAGGCCGGGGATGTCACTGGCGCCCGGGGGCGGGCGGTAGCGCCCCTGTCGTTGCATCACGTCGGGACGATTAACGCCGCAGGCCTCGACCGCCAGCTGCAGCTCGCCGGGCCCCGGACCGGATACGGACCGCCGCGCCGGCACCAGCACCGCCGGTCCGCCGGGTTCACTGATTTCGATGATCCGCGCCTCGGTCACTCGTGCTCACCCCAATTTCGTCACAGCATTTGTTTCAAATTCGCGTAAACGGCACTGCGATTGCAGGTCGGAACACGCATTCAAGAAAAGACCATGGACTTTGGCATAATGAAACGGATTTTGATTGGGACGGCGCTGCTGGCGACGACATTTCTCGCGCCTTGCGGCTATTCCGACTTCTTTGCCAGCGACGATTACCCGGCTTCGTCGACGGTGGAGTCCGCGTGTTTCTCCCACATTCCGCACGCGGAAAAGGTTCTGTTCATCGACCCCGAGGCAGACCATCAACTCGGCGAGCGCGACCTGCTGCGGCTGCTCTATGGCCGGACGCTGGTTTTCCGCTCGGTCGATGAAACCTCGGCGGTGCAGTATTCCTACTTCTCCCGCGACGGTCTGCTGGCCATTAATCCGTGATCGGGGCGTCTGGTGCTGGGTCAATGGCGGATCGAGGATTCCAAGCTCTGCTACGACCTGAGCGACGATGAATTCTGCTCTTCGCTTTACCGCACGGCGGCAAAAATTGACCGCACTCACCTGCTCTATTTCGCCCGGGACGAAAGCCCGATCCAGCCGACGGTCTTCCTCGAGGATACGCAGGTCGGCGACACCATTTCTGTCGAGCGCTTGCCCCAGACGCTCTGAGCGCTGGACTCGGGCCGGGCGCCCGAGCATTGCGGCCGGTCAAAAGCCGGCCGATCTGGCCGAAACTGCATGGCTTTTGACGGTTAATTTCCATCGCAACAGCTTTTTTGCGCTGCTTTGTCCATGCGCCTTTGACCATGCGCCCATGATTTGCGACGCTGTCTCCCATCGGCTATGAAATAGCCTTGTAACAAACGTTTCATCTTGGGAGTGCCACTGATGGCTGGTGTCCGCCTCGTAAAGGCCGTGAAGGAATACGGATCAACCCGCGTGATCCATGATGTCGACCTCGATATCGAAGACGGTGAGTTCGCTGTATTTGTCGGTCCGTCGGGCTGTGGCAAGTCCACCCTGCTGCGGATGGTTGCCGGTCTGGAAGACATTACCGCAGGCGACCTCTACATCGGCGATAAGATTATGAACGACGTGCCGCCGGCCAAGCGCGGCATCGCAATGGTGTTCCAGTCCTACGCGCTTTACCCGCACCTTACGACCTTCGAGAACATGGCCTTCGGCCTGCGGCTGGCCAAGCGCCCCAAGGCCGAGATCGAAGATCGCGTGATGCGCGCCGCCGGGATCCTGCAGATCGAGGAGCTGCTCAATCGCAAGCCCAAGGACATGTCGGGCGGTCAGCGCCAGCGCGTCGCCATCGGCCGTGCCATCGTCCGCAACCCGGAAGTCTTCCTGTTCGACGAGCCGTTGTCCAACCTCGACGCCAAGCTGCGGGTGCAGATGCGCCAGGAACTGGCCGAGCTTCACACACAGCTGAAGACCACCATGATCTACGTAACGCACGACCAGGTCGAAGCCATGACCATGGCCGATAAGATTGTTGTGCTGCGCGATGGTAACGTGGAGCAGGTCGGCCAGCCGCTGGACCTCTACCACCGTCCGGCCAACAAGTTCGTCGCAGGCTTCATCGGCTCCCCGGCCATGAACTTCGTCTCCGGCGTCGTCGCCGAGGGCGGTGACAAGAAGGCTAAGGTCAAGCTCGACAACGGCCAGAGCGACATCGTCGTTCCGCTGGCTCGCCCGGTACAGTCCGGCGAGGCGATTTCGCTGGGCATCCGGCCTGAGCACACCGCGCTGGTGGAAAAGAGCCCGCTGCAGGGCACCGTCACCGTGGTCGAACGTCTGGGGCCGGTTTCCTTTGCTTACGTCAAGGTGGGTGACCAGACGCTGACGGTTCAGGCCGAAGGCTCAGAAGTCATCAAGGCCGGCGCCAAAGTCGGCATCGACCTGCCCGCTCCACGCCTGCACATGTTCGGCGCGGATCAAACCGCCCTGACAGCAGGCACCCAGTAGCGCCTGCCCCTACGGCGCAGGCAAAGACATGGCCCGGGCCAACTTCGGATTGCGTGTGCGCGGTCCGGTGAAGGCTCGGCGTTTCAGTACGCAGTACCGACCAACTTGAACACCGAAGTTAGGGTCATCGCACATGTCGAAGATCATCGTTGTTGACCCCTTTGACTATGTCGTCGTTGGTGGCACCGGCGACTTGGCCAGACGCAAGCTGTTTCCCGCCCTGTTCCACCGGGAACTCGACGGCCAGCTGCCCGATCAGGCGAGGATTATTGGCGTCGCACGCTCCGAGCTCAGCGACGCGGAATTCGTCACGCAGGTCGAAGCGGCGCTGCGCGAGTTTGTCCCGGAAAAGGACCTCGATGCCGACACCCTGAAACGCTTTCTGGGCCGGTTTGCCTACATGCCGAACAACGCCTTCACCGTTGATGGCTACCGCGCGCTCAAGGACAAGCTCGACGAGCACCCGGACCGGGTCCGTGTGATCTATCTGGCGACCCCGCCTTCGCTGTTCGGGCCGATATCGGCTTTCCTCGCCGAAGTCGGGCTCAATGGTCCCAAGGACCGCTTGGTTCTGGAGAAGCCGCTCGGGCACGACCTGCCGTCGAGCCAGGAAATCAACGCCGCCGTCGCTGAGGCCTTCGATGAATCGCAGGTCTACCGGATCGACCACTATCTGGGCAAAGAGTCGGTGCAGAACCTGATGGCCCTGCGCTTTGGTAACGTCCTGTTCGAGAGCATCTGGTCCAAGGCTGTGGTCGACCACGTACAGATCACCGTGGCCGAGGACATCGGCGCCGGAGACCGCGCCACCTATTATTCCAAGTCCGGCGCCCTGCGTGACATGGTGCAGAACCACCTCGCCCAGCTGCTGTGCCTGACTGCAATGGAAGCCCCGGCGAGCATGGACGCCGACAGTGTCCGCGATGAGAAGCTCAAGGTGCTGCGCGCCCTGCGGCCGTTCTCGGCGGAGGATTTCCAGCTCAACGTCATCCGAGGCCAGTATCAGGCGGGTTCGGTCGACGGCGAGGCGGTCCCCGGTTACGCCGACGAGCTGGGTGAACCGACCCGGACCGAGACCTACGTTGCGCTCAAGACCTTTGTCGACAACTGGCGCTGGGCGGGGGTGCCGTTCTACCTGCGCACCGGTAAGCGGTTGCCGATCCGCTCCTCCGAAATCGTGGTTCACTTCAAGGCGATCCCGCATTCGATTTTCCGCCCGGTGACCACCGACGAAGTGGTGCCCAACCGGCTGGTGATCCGGTTGCAGCCCGACGAGGGCGTCAGCTTGCGTCTGATGACCAAGGACCCCGGCCCGGGCGGGATGCGCCTGCGCGCCGCGAGTCTCGATCTGTCGTTCAAGGACGAGTTCGAGCTGGAGCGCTTCCCCGATGCCTACGAGCGCCTGTTGCTCGACGTGGTGCGGGGCAACCGCACGCTGTTCATGCGCCGCGATGAGCTGGAGGCCGCGTGGGCGTGGATGACGCCGGTGCTCGATCACTGGACGGAGACCGAGAAAGGTACCGAGCCCTATGCTGCGGGAAGCTGGGGACCGGATGCCGCTGCCGAGATGATGCGCCGGGATGGGCGCAGCTGGCACGAGGACATGAAGTAGGGCAGGGCCATGATTATTGCAGAACACCTCTACACATCCTCCGACGTTCAGGCCCAGCGGCTGGCATGGATCACCGCCAAGTCGCTGGTCGATGCCATTGCCGCCAACGGGCAGGCGCGGCTGCTGGTCTCCGGCGGTTCAACGCCCAAGGCCTTCTTCGCCGCACTGTCCAAAGAGGCTTTGGCGTGGGAGCGGGTGACCATCGGTCTGGTCGATGACCGTTGTGTGGAGAGCTTCGACCCCAGCTCGAATGCCAAGCTGGTGGGAGAGAACCTGCTGGTGGGTGAGGCCTTCGGTGCGACCTTCCAGCCGCTGTTCGACCCCGAACTGGGGGTTGAGAAGTCAGCCCAGTGGGCCGCCGGCGCGGCGCTGCGCCCCGACGTTGTGGTGCTGGGGCTGGGCGGTGACGGCCATACCGCCAGCCTGTTCCCCGGTTCGCCGCAGCTGGAGCAGGGGCTGTCGGCCGACGCGGCGCCGGTGATCGCCGCCGAACCAACCATGGAACCCATGGTCACGCGCCTGACCCACTCTGGCCCGTTTCTGGCGCAGGCATCGCGCGTGTTCCTGCATTTTGAAGGCGCGGGCAAGCGGGAGGTCTACGAAGATGCCCGCCTGCGTGACCAGCCCTCGACAACCCCGATTTCCTGGTTTCTCCACCACCCTGACTGCCCGGTAGAAACGTTCTGGGCGCCCTAGCTGGTCGATACATAAACGGGGACCGCGCCCGCCGCGGCTGGCGGTCCCGATGAAAGAAAAAGAGCCATGACCACGATGAACCCCGCCATCCGGGCGGTCACCGACCGGATTATTGAACGCTCCGCCCCGACGCGGCAGGCCTATCTTGCCCGGATCGAGGCCGCACGGCGCAACAAGCCCCTGCGCAGCGAGCTGTCCTGTGGCAACCTCGCCCACGGTTTTGCGGCCTGCGGCATGGATGAGAAGAAGGCGCTGGCCAAGACCGACCAGCCCAATATCGGCATCGTCACCGCCTACAACGACATGCTCTCGGCCCACCAGCCGCTCAAGGACTATCCCGACATCATCAAGCAGACCGCGCTGGACTGGGGCGGGGTCGCGCAGGTGGCGGGCGGGGTCCCGGCCATGTGTGATGGCGTAACGCAGGGACAGCCGGGGATGGAGCTGTCGCTGTTCTCCCGCGATGTGATCGCCATGGCGACGGCGGTGGCGCTGTCCCACAACATGTTCGACGCGGCCATGTTCCTAGGCACCTGTGACAAGATCGTGCCCGGGTTGGTGATCGGCGCGCTCGCCTTCGGTCATCTGCCGGCGGTGTTCCTGCCCGCCGGGCCCATGGGCACCGGCCAGACTAATGACGAGAAAGCCCGGGTCCGCGAGGCCTTTGCCAAGGGCGAAGTCAGCCGCGACGCGCTGCTGGAAAGCGAGAGCAAGTCCTACCACGGCGCCGGCACCTGCACCTTCTACGGGACTGCCAACTCCAACCAGATGCTGATGGAATTCATGGGCCTGCACGTGCCCGGGACCACCTTCTTCGCACCGGGTACCATGGCGCGCGGTGCGGCAGTGCGGGAAAGCGCCCGCGCCGTGCTGGACGCCATCGACCGGGGGCCGCGCTACCGCCCGATCGGCCACGTGCTGGACGAGCGTGCCTTCGTCAATGGCCTCGTCGGCCTGATGGCGACCGGGGGCTCGACCAACCTGACCCTGCACCTAACCGCCATGGCGGCTGCGGGCGGGATCAAGCTGACCTGGGATGATATGAACGACATCTCCGAGGCGACGCCGCTGCTCGCGCGGGTCTACCCCAACGGCCCGGCCGACGTGAACGCGATGGAGGCTGCGGGCGGCCTGCCGTTCCTGATCGACCAGCTGCGCGGCGCGGGTTACCTGCACACCGACGTGCAGACCCTCACGGAGAACGGGCTGGACGACTATGGTCGCGTGGCCAAGGTCGCGGTCGACGGTACGCTGAGCTATGAGCCCGCGCCCGCGGTCTCCGGGCTGCCCGACGTGCTCACCACCGCCGATCAGCCCTTCAAGAGCAACGGCGGCCTTCGGGTGCTCAGCGGCAATCTTGGCCGTGCGGTGATCAAGGTTTCAGCCGTCGCGCCGGAAAACCGCATCGTCGAAGCCCCCGCGCGGGTCTTCACTGACCAGAACCAGATACAGGCAGCCTTCCAGGCCGGGGAACTCCACGGTGATTTCGTCGCCGTGCTGCGTGCGCAGGGGCCAAAGGCCAACGGCATGCCCGAGCTGCACAAGCTGACTACGCCGCTGAGCGTCCTGCTAAAGCTGGGCTTCAAGGTCGCGCTGGTCACCGACGGGCGGATGTCGGGGGCCTCGGGCAAGGTGCCTGCAGCCATCCACCTGACCCCCGAGGCCAGCGATGGCGGCCCGATCGCGCGGGTGCAGGACGGTGATATCGTCCGGCTCGATGCCGAGGCTGGCACGCTCGAAGTGCTGGTCGAGGCCGCTGAATTCGCCGCGCGCCTGACGGCCGTGGATGATATGAGCCAGAGCCATATTCTGATGGGGCGCGAGCTCTTCGGTGCCTTCCGCGGTGCGGTGGGGGATTCGGAAACCGGCGCCGGCGTCTTTGGCGACCCGGGCCTGACCGTTCCGGTCCCCGCTGATGCTGAAAAAGTTGTCGTAGGCTGAGTTGAACATGCGCGATTCCGTCCTCGTCGCCGATATCGGCGGTACCAACGTTCGCTTCGGTCTGGGCACCACACCCGACCAGCCCGTCGAGCGCATCCGCAAGTACACGATCAGCGACTTTCCCAACCCGGAAACCGCGGTTCGGCGCTACTTCGACGATCTGGGCCTGTCGACCGAGGATCTGGAGGCGATCGGCCGCGTGTGTTTCTGCGCAGCAGGGCCGATCGAAGACGATGTCGTTGCGCTCACGAATGGGTCGTGGCTGATCGACAAAGAGCAGATCGCGCGCAGCTTCGAGCTTGAATTCATCCTGATCAACGATTTTAGCGGGTTGGCCTACGCCATTCCCTACCTGCCCGAAGACGAGCTGCTCAAGCTGGGCGGCGGTGAGCCCGAAGCGATGTCGCCCAAGGCAATTTTCGGCCCGGGTACCGGGCTCGGGGTCTCGGGCGCTGTGCCCGACCGCCACGGGGGCTGGATCACGCTGTCCGGCGAGGGGGGTCACGTCGCCTTCGCTCCCCGGCGGGAGCTGGAAGACCGGATCCTCGCAATCCTGCGCCGCCGCATCACTGGCGGGCGGGTTTCGGCTGAGCGCATTCTCAGTGGTGCCGGGCTGGAAATGCTGTTCGAATCCCTCGCGGAGATCGAGCAGGTGCCGGTTCTGCCGCAGTCGGCCAAGGAGATCGTCGAGACCGGTATGGCCGAGGAAACCTCACTCCAGCGTCAGACCATCTCGCTGTTCTGCGGGCTGCTGGGCAAGTTTGGCGGCGACCTTGCGCTGACGCTGGGTGCGCGCGGCGGGGTCTACGTGGCCGGGGGTGTGGCGCAGGCGTTGCGGGACTTTCTGCCGCTGTCGCCGTTCCGGACCCGGTTCGAGGACAAGGGCCGGATGCAGAAATTCAATCAGGATATTCCGACCTATCTACTGATCGGGGAAACCCCGGCGCTGACCGGCTGCGTCGCAGCGGCGCAGCGCTGAAACCCAGCCTTCCAGCCGGGTTGGGGGCCGCAGGTTAGGGGTCAGAGGAAGTCGAGACTGCCGCCGTCGCCGTCTTTGTCGTCCTCACCGCTGTCAAAGCTGCCGTCGTCGTTCAGCTGGCCCTCGTCGTTGAGGGTTTCGGTGAACTGCTCCAAGCGCTGCCGCCAGAGCTCATAGGCCTCGGTGATGACCTCGTCGTCTTCGTCGGTGGCCAGCACCGTCGCGACTTCTTCGTTGGTGAAGCCCATGCGCAGCTTTTCCTGCAGCACGGCGAGGGTGATCCCGGCCTTGGCCAGCGCGAGGCGCTGCTCCGGGGTTGCCTGCTCCACCATCTCACGCAGGTGCGCAGCATCGGTCGGCATTAGATTTTGGTCCGTCACAGCGGCAGCCTCAGCGGTTGATCGACGTCGCCTTTGAAATGGCGGTTCGGGCCAGCTCGGTCAACTGATCCCAGTCGCCAGCCTCAACCGCTGCCGTCGGAACGACCCAGGAGCCGCCGACCACGTCACAGTTCGGCAGGCTCAGATAATCGGCCATATTCGCCGGTGAAACACCGCCCGTGGGGCAGAAGCGCAGGTCCTTGAACACGCCTGCGAAGTTTTTCAGATAAGCGGCCCCACCCGATGCTTCGGCTGGGAAGAATTTCAGATTGCGGTATCCCCGCTCCATCAGTGCATGCATCTCCGTCGGTGTGGCCGCTCCGGGCAGATAGGGCAGGCTCAGCGCGTCCGCCGTATCGAGCAGCGCGGCGGTATGGCCGGGTGAGACGGCGAAGCGTGCGCCGTGGTCCTTGGCCGCTTCCATCTGCGCCGGTGTCGTGACCGTGCCAACGCCGGGGATCGCGCCCTCGACGCTGGCTACGGCGGCGAGCGCGTCCATGGCCGCGGGGGTGCGGAGGGTGATTTCAATGCAGGGAAGGCCGCCTGCGACCAGTGCGGCGGCCAGATCGTGCGCTTTGCTTGCGTCTTCGAGGACCACCACCGGAATGACCGGGGCTGCGTCGATGACAAAATCCGTCTCTGTGGCGCTGCTCATGGTCGATCAGCCAACTCCAAAAGGGCGCATGCCTGCGCGCATCAATCCATGGCGCATAGGGCGGAGCCAACCCAGGCTCTTGAGCGCGCCGCGCCGGGCGTGATCCAACCCGAAATGATGACTTTGTATCGCCTGATTCAAAAAGTGGGTCGCCGTTAGACGCGTTATTACATCGCCCTGGCGCCGGGCACTATAGCTTCGCAGCATATCGGGGTCTTGCAGGCGGGATGGATGGTCGAGCAGAGACAGCAGCACGGCAACGTCGGCCAGCGACGTATTGAGGCCCTGCGCTCCGATCGGCGGCATGACGTGGGCGGTTTCTCCGACCAGCGCCAGCTGTGGCCCGTCGAAGCGCTCGGCGACTTGCGTGCCAACCTCGAACCCGCCCCGGGCGCGGAGGCTGGTGATTTCCCCCAGAACTCCGCGCAGCGCGCTTTGCAGCGCCCGAGCAAAGGCGTCGTCGTCCAGCGCGCGTAATTCCTCAGCCCGGGCGGGGCGGTGGACCCAGACGATGGCTGACTGCGGCTGGCCCGCGGCAGTCGCCGGCATGGGGACGGTGGTCAGCGGCCCTTCGCGGCGGTGGAATTCAGTGGAAATGCCCTCGTGGTCGATGTTGTGCTCGATCTGGCAGACCAGCGCGATCTGATCGGGGCGGTAGTCCTGCAAACCGATCCCGGCCAGTTCGGGTACGGGTGAGCTCCGCCCGGCAGCGTCGAGGATCAAGTCTGCCTCCAGCACGACGCCATCGCCGAGCGTGACCTGTCCCGGTGCCCAGCCGGTAACGGGGGCGTCGAACAGCAGTTCCAGCGCTGCCTCGCCCCGTTCGGCCGCACGCTCGAGCAGTGCGTCGACGAGGTCGGCGTTGACGACGTTGTGGCCAAAGGGTGTGCTTGTGATTTCTTCGGCGCTGAACACCTCGATCACCGGTTTGGTCCAGCGGTCGGCCTGATCATCGATCAGCCGCAGCTTGTGCAGCGGCGCGCCCTTGTCGGCGACCCGCTCCCAGACGCCAAGCCGGGCCAGCGTTTCCTGACTCAGCGGCATCAGCGCGGTCGACCGGGCGGGTCGCGGTCCTTCGCGTGTGCGGGGGTTTGGCCCCGCTTCGACCACCTGAACGCGGAAGCCATTCTGCGCGAGGCCCAGCCCGAGGCTCAGCCCGACCGGGCCTGCCCCGATAACGATTATTTTCGGCGTCTGGCTTTCCATGACAGGGATGTGCGTTAACTCCCAGCATTAGGCAAGGTTCAGCCTGTCGCGGCGGCCCTTCGCAAAGGGCGCGACGGTTGATTTTTCCGGTTTTCAGAGACTGCGGGAGGTCCGGTGTGTTCGAAGCCCTGATTGCGCTTATTTTGCCGGATAACGCGATCGGGCCGCTCAACCTCGACGCCCTTCGACGGTCGTCAAGCCCGAACGACTTCCTCCTCGCCGATACGGATCTGACATCGGCGAGCAGCGATGGCGGCTCCATCGAGATCGTCGGGCTGGATCAGGAGGCGATCCACGCAGCTATCCGGCGCTATGCGCAGGATGAAAAGGGCGGCAGCCTGCGCGATCAGCAAGCCCTGTCGGGGGTCTACGTGATCCGAACCCCGATCCTGAAATATCCCAATGGGCTGTACTACTGGATCGAGCCGACCGAGCAGGGGTCTCGGGTCAGCCTTTACAGCAAGTCCATCTACGGTCACATCGACTACGGCAAGAACCAGGACTACGTCACGGCTCTCGCCGGAAATCTGCTTGCGCTCTAGAGCCCGAAGCGGCTCGCGGGGGCGAGGGAGAGCTTTTTATCCGGTCCCCGGACTACGACGAACCCTTCAGGCACGGACGTGACACCCACGCTCGCCGGATGGACGACCTTTGACCCCTCGGGGACCTCGCCGAAGGTCAGCTTCGAACCCTTGGAACCGGGCGCGGCCGGGTCTTTGATATAGTAGTACTTGCCGCTCGGCGCCCGATACAGCCGGATGCCGGGATTGACCCGGAACTTGGCGAGGGCTGGACCAACCACCTCGACCGACCCTGCGGGCAGGCCGCTGGGGACCAGTTCAAGACCGAGGATTTCACCTGATGCCAGCACAGGCGGCATTGGCTTGGGCTGCGGGGGCGGTGTGGGCTCTGGCTGGGGCAACCCTTGGGCCAGACGCGGGCCCGACCGCCGATGCTGGCAGTCGAGCTGCCGCGTGTTGAGTGACTTCATGCCGCACTGAGACTGATAGCCCGGGGACGTCGTTGTCAGGACTGGTTCGCGATTGACCAAGGTACGAACCAAGTGGGTGCCGTACAAGCCTTCGGCGACTTCGCGGCTCATGTGATGCGAGTATCCGCTCAGGTCGGTGTCATTGGTCACCGGGTCGACGAGGTTCTGTGCAGTGGCAAATCCGGCCGCGCTGATGATCGATGCCGCCAGGGCTGTGGCAAAATTTTTTTTCTTCATCTCAGACTTATCCTGCTCAAATTTGACCGTACGTAAATGAAATAATTCGTGTCAAATCATGTCAAAATGTTCGCAAGAGGCGTGCCAAGGCGCTCGCTGACCTTTGCGGAGCGGATTAAGCGCCTGGCCGTGACGAGGACCGCAGCTCCGTCAGGTGTGCCTGTGCTGGGCTCAGTCGCCTTCGACGACAGGCAGGCCCGAGGCTTCGCGGCCCCATTCGGACCAGGAACCGTCGTAAACGCGGCTCTCGACCCCGAGTTCATAAAGCCCGAGGCTGAGACCCGCGGCGGTGACACCCGACCCGCAGGTGGTGATCACCGGGGTACTGGTGTCGACCACGGCGAGGGCATCTGCCAGCTTTTCAGGCGCCAGAAGTTGTCCGTTTTGATCCAGCAGGCTTGACAGTGGCGTGCTGACAGCGCCGGGCATATGGCCGCTGCGCATGCCCGCGCGGGGTTCCTTGTCGGTGCCGGTAAAGCGACCCCCGGGGCGGGCGTCAGCGACGCTGTGCCCCGCTGCCAGTGCAGCGCTGACGTCGTCCTTGTCGGTGAGCCGCTCGCTACGCAAGTCGGCGCGGACCTCGTAGACCGTGGGCTCGGGCCGGGTCGGCGCGTCCGCTGTGCCGTAACCCGCTGCACGCCAAGCCGGCAGGCCACCGTTAAGCACCAGCACGTCTTCGTGGCCGAACAGGCGGAAGGTCCACCAGCCGCGCGGTGCGCTGAACATGTTCTTCTGGTCGTAGACCACCACGGTGTCGTCGGCGGTGATCCCCATGGCGCCAACGGCGGCGGCAAAGATTTCCGGCGTCGGCGCCGTGTGGGGCAGGTCGGACGGTGTGCTGACAGCGTCGATGTCGAAGAACTGCGCACCCGGAATATGCGCCTGCTCAAACAGGGCGCGGGCATCCTTGTTCTCGTTGGGCAGGTAGAAGGTTGCGTCGACCAATCGGATCGGCGTCCCGGCCTGCAGGCGCGCGTTGAGATCGGTGGCGGAAATCAGGGCGGAGCGGTCGTTCGTCATGGTTTCGTTTTCCTCAGCGCAGGGGATCAGGTGTCCAGCCAGGGCGGAACCGGCAGGCCTTTGGATTTCAGGAAGTCGGGGTTGTACATCTTCGAGGCATAGCGTCCGGCACCGTCACAGAGAATGGTGACGATGGTCGAACCCTCGGGCATATCGGCAGCCATTTTCATGGCGCCTTCGACGTTGAGGGCTGCCGAGCCACCGAGGAACAGGCCCTCTTCGGCCATCAGCTGGAAGGCGCGGTTGAGCGCTTCCTCGTCAGAAACGCGGTAGGCCAGATCCGGCGTGAAGCCTTCGAGGTTTGCGGTGACCCGGCCTTGGCCGATGCCCTCCGTGATCGAGTTGCCCTCGGACTTGAACTCGCCCTGGGTGAAGTAGGCATAGAGCGCAGCGCCGTAAGGGTCAGCAATGCCGATTTTCACGTCCTTGGAGGCTTCGCGCAGGGCGAGCGCCACACCGGCGAGCGTGCCGCCCGAGCCGACGGCGCAGATGAAGCCGTCGACCTTGCCGTCGAGGTCGCGTAGAATTTCCGCGCCGGTGCTGTCCCGATGCGCATCGCGGTTGGCGACATTATCGAACTGGTTGGCCCAGATTGCCATGCCGGGGTTGGCGGCCGCGCGCTCTTCAGCCAGCCGGGCGGAGTACTTCACGTAGTTGTTCTCGTCGCGGTAGGGCACGGCTGGCACGAGGATCAGCTCGACCCCGAGCTGGCGCAGGGCGTCCTTCTTCTCCTGGCTCTGGGTCTCGGGCATGACGATGGTCGCCTTGTATCCGCGCGCGGCAGCGACGTGGGCGATGCCAATACCGGTGTTGCCCGCTGTGCCTTCGACGATGGTCGCACCGGGCTTGAGCGCGCCGGAAGCCTCGGCCGCCCGGATAATGCCCAGGGCAGCGCGGTCCTTGACCGACCCGCCCGGGTTCATGAATTCGGCCTTGCCGAGAATGGTGCAGCCGGTTTCTTCGGATGCGCGGCGCAGGCGGATCAGGGGCGTGTTGCCGATGGCATCAACAAAGCCGTTGCTGAGCGGGACTTGGGGATGAGCGGACATTCAATTGCCTTGGTCGATCTGAGGGCAGAAGGGGCGGATCACGGTACGCCAAGAAATATGCGGCTCCACCAGAGGGGGTGCAAGGCGACTTTGAGTGACTGGCAGGCGCTATGCATCAGCCGGAGGGGGGCGGGCAAATCCGGCGCCCCAAACCCCTGATTTTCCGCGCTGCGGCCGGTCTTTGGTCACAATGACGCGATAGGGAGAGAAAAAATCCGGGGAATATCAACTTTATGATAGAAAAATCTGAGATATGACATTATGTGTCTGAGCTATAGAAGACGTATTTTTCAGTTTTTTCATCTTGGGGCGGCAGGCGCTGCCCAAGGGCGCGAACCGGGCCCCGGAATTGATCCGGAAGGAAGTTTACCATGGCATCGTTGATCGTTGGGAAAGCAATCAGGCGGATCGTGCTGTCGGTTGTCTCCGGCCTTGTGCTGGCCGGGTGCGTAAGCGGCCCACAGGTTGCCTACTACGGATCCCGCGAAGCCGTGCCGGTGCCCGCTGCGCGCTCTGAACAGGTGCTGATTGCCCGGGTCGAGACCGCCGCTGAGACCAAGGCGCGCATCGCTGCACTGACACCAGTGCCGGCACCGACGGCCTCGAACGGTTTTTTCGCGCTGCCCCGCTCGGGTCCCGACAGCATCGAAGCCTATCTCAGCGGTCAGGCGGCCCTGCCGCTGCGCACTGCCGGGGTCGATCCGGCCGACCTGCGACGCGTCTATCGACAGAACGAGTTCGACCCGATCTGGTTCGGACCGCGTGACTGGCTGCCCGCCGCCAAAATCCTGATCACGGCGTTCAACGGTGCCAAGCTCGATGGCCTGGTGCCCACGGAGTATCTGCCCGCTGACCGGGGGCTGCCCGGTGGACGCCTGACCGGGGCGCAGGTTTCCCAGATTGATATGGAGCTGACCGCCGGTTTGCTGCGCTACATCCGCGACGTGAAGGAGGGGCGCTACAACCCCGCACCCCGGATGGATGCATCGGCTGAGCTGATGCGCGGTCTGAAGTCCAAGGATTTCGGCGGCTGGATCAGCGGACTGGCGCCGGACACGCCCTACTACAGCCGGATGAAGGCCGCGGCCCGCCGTGATATCGCCTACCTCTCACCGGTGGAATTCGTGACCTACCGGGTCAATATGGAACGCCTGCGTTGGCAGGAACCCCGGCTACCGAGCTCGGGCCGCTGGGTGCTGCTCAACGTCGGTGCTGCCGAGCTGATGGCCATGGAAGGCGAGGCCCCGGTCTTCGGCGTCAATGTCGTCGTCGGCCGTCCCTCACGACGGACCCCGCTGACCAATGATAAGATCACCGGCCTGAAGTTCAGCCCCGACTGGACCGCGCCCTATTCCATCGTGGAAAAGGACCTCGTGCCGCTGGCGCTGGAGAAGGGGCCGGATTTCCTCAACAAGATGGGCCTGTCGATCTTTGACGATGGTCGACCGGTCAGTCCCTTCGACCTCGACCTAAACACCATCAACGTACGCGACTATGTCTGGAAGCAGGAATCGGGGCCGCAGAACGTCCTTGGTGGCGTACGCTTCAACCTTGCCAATTCCTCGTCCATCTACATGCACGCCAGCCCGGATGATTCCCTGTTCGAACTGCCCGAGCGCGCGCATTCGTCCGGCTGTATCCGGGTCGGCGCGTCAGAGCACTTTGCCCACTGGCTGCTCAGCGGCGACAAGCCCGGTGAATTCACGCTGCAGGACGTGGTCGCGCGGATGACGGCTGGAAACATCACCCACGTCACTCTGAACCGCGATGTGCCCGTGCACACGGTCTACTTCAACGCCTGGCCCAGCCACGACGGCGAGCTGGTGATCATGCCCGATATCTATGAGCAGAACACCGCGCTCCGTGCCCGCATGGGCTACCCGAGCGGGTCGTCCTCGCTGAATTCGGGGCGGCTGGGCGGTGTCACTAACATCGGCGATATATTCTGATCGCATTGAAGAAAGGGCGTTTTCAGGAGCATTTCCCTGAGCCTGAAACTGCACCATTTCGACTCCATTCATTTTTTGACATAATTTGTCAAAATTTATAATAAGTGGTTGATTTAAATGGACTTTTTACACAGTTTTGCTATTACTAACTACATTGGTTTATTATGCGCGGCTTTCTGAGTCTGAACCGCCAGATCACCGTTCGGTCGCATTCGTTTTTTAAAAGTGATTTTGTCCGTTTTCCGGGAGATATTTCAAATGAAGCGTTTTGCTTTTCTCGCCTTAGCCGCCCTGACCCTTGGCGCCTGCGTTCCCTCTGAAGAAGTTGTACTGACCACCGGTGGCGTCGGCATGGGCACCACGGGTACCGTGATCACCACCGGTGCGACCCAGGGCACCATCATGACCGGCACCACGGTTGTGGGCAGCACCCTGTCGACCTGTACCACCATCGCCTACTCCAAGACCGGCGGGGACTGCGCGGACTAATCCCCGTCGCTTCCGCGAATGGCATCTGACCCCTTAGCTGCGTAAAGGGTCAGATGTAGCGATCGCCAAGCGCTTCCTTGCGGTGGGCGACGAAGGCTCCCAGTGCCTCCAGCCGGTCTGCTTGCAGGGTCGGCTCCACGTAGCTTTCCAGCCGTGACTGCCAGATTTCCGTGCACCGTTGTGTCGCGGTCTTACCCCCGGCGTCGAGCCAGTTCTCATAGTTGGTCCAGTCCGAGACCAGCGGCTTGTAGAAGGCGTTTTCGAACTTTGCCAGCGTGTGGCTCTCCCCGAAATAGTGCCCGCCGGGCGCGACCCCGCCGACCGCTTCCAGCGCCAGCGTTTCGGCGTTGACGGCGACCGGGGAGCAGGTCTGGACCATCTCCTGCGCCAGTTCCGCGTCGAGCACGACTTTCTCAAACGAGGCCTGCAGCCCGCCCTCCAGCCAGCCCATGCCGTGATAGACCAGATGCGCCCCGCTGAGCGCACAGGCCCAGAGCGCATTCATGGACTCATAGGCAGCCTGCGCGTCGCAGGTGTTCGAGGCACAGGCGTTCGACGCCCGGTAGGGCAGGGTGTAGCGCCGAGCCAGCTGCCCCGCGATCATGGTCGCCTGCACGTGCTCCGGCGTGCCGAAGGCCGGGGCGCCCGACTGCAGGTCGACGTTGGAGATGTAGGAGCCGTAGAGCACCGGCGCGCCGGGGTTGATCAGCTGGGTGAGGACGATACAGGCCAGCGCCTCGGCGTTGGACTGGGCGACCGCAGCTGGAACCGAAATCGGCGCCATCGCACCCATCAGGCAGAACGGGGTGATCGAGACGGCCTGCCCCCACTGGGCCATGGCGCGCAGACCGTCGGTCATGGCGCTGTCGACCTTGCGCGGCGAGTTGACGGAAATCACCGTTGCCAGCCCGGGGTCGCCGCGCAGTTGCTCCCGCGTGAGGCCGCGGGCGATGGCCATCATGTCGATGGCATCCAGTGCCCGGTCTGCCCCGATCGCAGAGGCGTGGAAGGTCCGGTCGGTGTAGCGCAGGTTGGCCAGATAGGTGTCGAGGTGCCGGGTATTGGTCGCCAGCTCCTGCGGCGCCGTGGGCTGGTTGCCCAGCGCGTGCACAATGTCAAAGGTCTGGGCGAGCTTGATCAGCTCGATGTAGTCATCCATCCCGCCCGAGCGACGCCCCCGGATCTCGTCGTGGACCGATGGCGGACCGGCTACGAGGGTGAAGTTCATGAAGTCCTCACCCAGCCTCAGCTTGTGCGCGGGGTTTCGGGGGGTCAGCTCGAAATAACGCGGGCAGGTCGCCAGCGCAGCCTCGACCAGGTCGCGGCCGATGCGCACCCGGCCGGTGTCTTCATGGGACAGGGCGCCGGCACGGACAAACTCAGCCCGGGCGTCGGCGGCCATGAATTCGATGCCAAAATTTTCGAGAATGTGCAGGGAGGCTTCGTGGATCTGCTCCAGCGCCTCGGCGTTGATCAGCTCGACCCCGCCCAGCTGATTTCGACGAGGGCGTGTAAAGGCCTGTCCGGCGCTGACCTCGGCCTGGCGGGCTTGGGCGGCGCGGGCCGAACGACCGCCGGCGCGGCCACGTCTTGATTTCGAGGGGGACGGAGGCTCGTCTGAGGCTTTTTTCGCAGGCCTCGGTGCGTTGGGGGACGGCATGGGATGACCTTTTGGGCTCTCTGCGATCTCTGGACGGTACCGCCAACCCTAGGGGACTGAGGGTCGCCCGTATACCTCTTTGCGACATAAGCTGCGGCAGCGCGCCGCAGCCTCTCCGTCCAGGTCGATTAATCGCGCTCAATCGTCGTCGAAGGACCCACCTTCGTCGATCCGCCGGTCGACGAAGTCGTTGAGCGCATCCCGCGTGGCTTCGTCGATCGCCGGCTCCTGGTACTCGGCGAGCAACTGCTTGTAGAGCGTGTTGGCGCGCTCGTAGGCGGTCTTGCTGCCGTCCTCCGCCCAGGTTTCGAAGTTGCGCCAGTCCGAGAGCATGGGCGCGTAGAAGGCGGTCTCGAACCGCTCCATGGTCTGCGGGGTGCCGAAGAAGTGCCCGCCCGGGCCGACCTCGGCGATTGCATCCAGACCCAGCGTCGCTTCGCTGACCTCGATGGGCTGCATGTAGGCCTGCAGCATCTGGATCATGTCCGCGTCCATGACCATCTTCTCGAACGAGGCCGACAGCCCGCCCTCCATCCAACCCGCCGCGTGCATGACCATATCGGCCCCTCCGGTCATGGTCCCCCACAGCGACATCTGCGTCTCCAGCGCCGCCTGCGCATCTGGCATATTGGCCGCACACACGCCCGAAGAGCGGTAGGGCACGCCGTAACGCCGGGTCAGCTGCCCGCCCGCCTGCACCGCCTTGACGTACTCGGGCGTGCCGAAGGCCGGCGCCCCGGACTTCATATCGACGTTGGA
The DNA here is from genome assembly GCA_002708995.1 of Geminicoccus sp. Classification (GTDB taxonomy): domain Bacteria; phylum Pseudomonadota; class Alphaproteobacteria; order UBA7985; family UBA7985; genus UBA7985. The sequence goes on from PAPT01000006.1 coordinate 29,548, forward strand.
GGTGAAGCCGCCGTAGATGACCGGCGCGCCGGGCTTGGCGCACTGGGCCAGGGTCAGCCCGGCGAGGAACTCTGCGTTCTGCTGCGCCAGCGCACCGGCCAGCGTCACCGGCGCCATCGCTCCGGCGAGCGTGAACGGCGTGATCACCGAGATCTGGCCGTGCAGGGCGTGCTGGATGATGCCGTGGCCCATGGGGCTGTCGAGTTTGAGCGGGGAGTTGGTGTTGACGATGGTCAGCAGCGAGGGTTCGGCCGCCAGCTGCGCGTCGGAGATGCCGCCACGGACGATCTTGGCGATCTCCAGCCCGTCAGCGGTGCGTTGTGGGCCGAGCGAATAGTTGTGGAAGGCCATGTCCGTGAGCAGGGCGAAGTCGCGCATGGCTTCCAGATGCCGGGTGCGGCGGTCGATGTCGGTCGGCTCGACCGGGTAGCCAGGGATGAACGACAGGCAGTGCAGGCTCTGGATCAGCCGGGTGAGGTTGCGGAAGTCCTCGCGGTTGCCCTGCCGCCGCCCGCCGTCGGCGTCGCTGGCGTTGGGGGCAGAGGCGACGGGGACGAAGTGAATATCGGCTTCGCCGAGGGTTACTGTCCGTGCCGGGTTGCGGGCGTGGAGTTTGAAGGAGGAGGGCGCGGTCTTGATGCGCTCTTCGACCATGGCCGGGTCGAAGCGGACCAGATTGCTGTCGGCTCTGACGTCGGCGCCGGCCTCGCGCAGGATGGCCTTGGCGTGTTCGCCCAGGAACTCCATACCGATCTCGCTGAGGATCTTCAGCGAGGCGTGGTGGATGGTCTCGACCTGATCGGCGGACAGGGGTTCGATCGGGTTGACCGGATTGCGCACCGCGCCCCGGGGCAGCTGCTTGACCGCAGAGGTGGCGGCGGCCGCAGCGCTCTTCGCACCCCTGCCACCCGCGCGGCGGCGGCCTGCGCCTCGGCTTTCAGTTTCGACCACGGGAAGCCTGTCCTTTTCCACTGTCTTTTTGTTTGTGTTTCAGATGCTGCCATGTATGGCTTCCGCGCAAAGGTCAATGGGCAAATTGCAGCCCTCACTCACGGCTCGGAGTAATGGTGCCATGTCACAGGTTATTGGTCGTTCACAGTTGGCATCGGCTGCCTTTGTTGCGGGGTTGGCGCAGGGTGAAGGCGGCCCGACCCTGATCTGGGTGGTAGACCCCGCCCTGACCGCGCCGGGGGCTGGGCCGGGACCGCTGAGCACGATCGCGGCAGAGTTGGACGCCGCCCGGCTGAGGTCGCTGGTCGCCGAGACCACCTTTCCGCGCGAACCAAAGGTCGCGCAGGTCGACGCGCTGGCCGCCGAAATCCGCGCCGTTCCCAACCCGATCGTCATCGCGGTCGGCGGTGGCTCGACCATGGATGGCGCCAAGCTCGCCGCTGCCGTCGCCATCGCGCCGGACGAGACCCTGACCTATGCCCTCTCGGCGGTTGAGTACCGCGGTGCGCCCGTGCCGACCGTACTGGTCCCGACGACCTCAGGCACTGGGTCCGAAGCCTCCCGCACGGCCATCGCATCGACCGCCCAAGGGGCTAAGCTGTGGTTCTGGGGCAAGGAGCTGAAGACCACGGCGGCCTGTCTGTGGCCCGAACTGACCGAGACCGTGCCGGCGCATTTCAAGGCCGTATGCGGCTTCGATGCTTTTGCCCACGCCCACGAAAGCGGCACCGGCAATAATCGCTCGCCCGAGGGCGTGGCCTTCGCCGCCACCGCGCTCGCCCACCTCTGTGACCACCTGCCGGCCTACGTTCGGGGCGAGGGCGGGGACGCTGCGCGCCTGACCCAGTGGGGGTCGTTTCAGGCTGGTGAAGCCCTGAACCTCGGCGGCACCACCATCGGCCACTCGATCGGACACGCGCTGGGCTCAGTGCTGCCGGTCGCCCACGGCCATGCGGTCGCTGTGGTCACCGATGCCACCATCACGCTGACCCGCAAAGGTGCGCCGGAGGCCTACGCCGATCTCGAACGCGCGCTGGACCGGGGGCCGCTCGATGCTATCTGGCGGCAGCTGCGGGCAGATTGTGGCGTCAGCCTCGATTTTGACGGCAGCGCTAGCAGTGCCGCTGCTCTGACCGAGGCTGCCTGCGCCGAAGAAAACCTGGCCATGCGGGTCAACACGCCCATGACCTTCTCCGAAGCTGAATGGTCCGGGATCTGCGCGGACATCATGCGCACCTACGGCGGCAGCGACTGAGCGGGACCCTTCGACCGACACCGCAAAACAAGGCGCGGCAGGGCCGCGACCAGAGACGAGGTAAAGCCCATGAAAATCACCGACATTCAGGTCAGCACCCACATCGTCCCCTGCGATCAGCCCTATCCGGCGGCCTGGGATTCGATCCCGCGGGCAACGCTGCCCACCACCATTGTCCGTGTGCAAACAGACACCGGGCTGGAGGGCTTTGCCTCAGGCGATCCCTGCTACGGCATTGAGGACTACAAGAAATATTTCATCGGGCAGGACCCCCGCGACATGGATCGCCACACCGCGATCATCGACAACATCGGCGCCCACCACTGCCGTATGTGGCCGCTCGACAACGCGCTCTGGGACCTCAACGGCAAGATCGAGGGCGTGCCGGTTTGGCAGCTGCTCGGCGGGACTAGCCCCGACGTGCCGCTCTATGCCTCCACCGGGTCGCTGCGCGATCCGTCGGTGCTGGCGGAGATGGCGCAGGCCTATCAGACGCAGGGCTACGAGGCGCTGAAGTTGCGCTTCGGGCGGGCGTCCGAAGACACGGACATGGAGGCGCTGGCCCGGGTGCGCGAGGCGGTCGGCTGCAATATGGCGATCATGGTCGACGTCAATCACGGCTGGCGCATGCCCTGGGACACCCACCCAGGCCCGAGCCTCGAACAGATCATGGCGCTGGAGGAACGGACCCGCGAGCACGACCTGTTCTGGCTTGAGGAGCCGCTGCACCGGGGTGACTACGTTGGCATGAAGGCGCTGCGCGAGAGCGCGCGCTGCCGGATCGCCGGCGGCGAGATCACCCGTGAGATGCACGAGTGGGACCAGATCATGCGCGACGACTGCCTCGATGTCTATCAGCCAGACGTGGTCTTCGTCGGCGGTTTGAAGCAACTCCTGAAACTCGGCCTGCAGGCCTTCGAAATGGGCCGCTGGTTCACCCCGCACACCTGGGGCAACGGGCTGGGCATCATCATCAACGCGCACCTGGTTGTGGCCATTGCCGGCCACCGCGGCGAGCCGCCGGTGTGGCTGGAGTTCGCCTACGATCCACCGGAGTTCACTGAAAGCCCGCGCGATATGCTGCTCAAAGAGCACCTGCGCGCCGAGGACGGCTGGCTGCGGCTCAGCGATGGCCCGGGCTGGGGCGTAGAGCTGAATGAAGACTACCTCGCCTCGGTGCGGGTCTGAGGGTCTTTCGTCCCAAAGGTCAAAGATTCTGATTGCCAAATCCGCCAGATTGGGCAAGCCTTTGGTGCACTATGATAAAGACAGTGACAGCCCCCCGATTCACCTTTGATCTCGTCCACGGCGCGCCTGCGGCTGCCAAAGCCGCGTGGGAGGCCGCCGGTTGCCTCATCCTCGAGAATTTCGTCGCGCCGGAGGCCTGCGACGCCTTGATCGCCGCTGCCGACCGCTTGTCGGACCAGCTGGTTGAGGAGGCCGAGGGCCACGCTTTCGACGCCGTTGATAACCAGCACGCGGGCGAGGACTACTTCCTGAGCTCCGGCGATGTCATGCGCGCGTTCATGGAAGAGAACACCGCCGGGGTCGACCGCAAGCGTGCAGTGAACAAGCTTGGCCACGCCATGCACGACCTCGACCCGGACTTCGAGGCTTTTTCCCACCAGCAGCAGCTCGGGCGGCTGACCCGGCAGCTCGGGCTGGGAACGCCGCAGTTGCTGCAGTCGATGCTGATTTTCAAGCACGCGCGGGTGGGCGGCGAGGTGACCATGCACCAGGACAGCACCTTTATTTTCTCTCAGCCCGAGACCTGCATCGGTTTCTGGTTCGCGCTGCAGGACGCGACGCTGGAGAACGGCGCCATGTACGCCTTGCCCGGCTGGCACAAGGGCCCGCTGGAGCGCCGCTTTTTCCGCACCGGGGACGGCGCAGGGACCGATTTCGAAGACCTGTCGGCCGTCGACTGGCCGCTGGACGAGGCCGTGCCGCTGGAGGCGCCCAAGGGGTCGCTGATCCTGCTTCACGGACGGCTGCCGCACCGCTCGTCAGCCAACGTTTCAGACAACTCGCGCTATGCCTATACCCTGCACACGGTCGACGCATCGGCGCACTACCCGGCGGACAACTGGCTGCAGCGGCGGGACGATCTGCCGTTGCGGACCTTTGGCGAAGGCATGAATTTCGCCTGAACCGGGAAAGACGGCCCCGAGGGGCCGGACCAACCGGACGCTGCTGCGACCACCACCGCAGCTCCGCGACGTCCGGGACTAGAACAGAGGAGAGCCACGATGCTCACAGATTTTGGCACGCACCCGGCGGACCGGGTGCCGAAGGCCGAGCTACACGCTCATCTTGAAGGAACGATCCACCCGCCGGTGTTGCGTATGCTTGCCGATCGCAACGGCATAGACCTCCCCGAAGGGGTCCTGGACGCTGACGACAACTACCTGTGGACCGACTTCAACGATTTTCTGAAGATCTATGACATGGCGGCGTCGATCATCCGGACGCCACGCGACTACTACGACCTGACGCTCGATTATCTGGGGCGGGTCGCGGCCGAGGGCGGGCTCTACGTCGAAATCCTGACCAGCCCGGATCATGTCTTCGATCTGGGCATGGGCCTGCAGGACCAGCTCGACGCCGTGGTCGAGGCCATCGACCATGCCCGGGCGCAGTTTGGGGTCGAAACCCGGATCAGCCAGACCATCGTCCGGCACTATGGTCTCGAGCGCAGCCTCGCCGCCGCCGATGCGATCGCGGCCCACCCGCACCCTTATGTTACGGGCTTCCAGATGGCCGGGGCGGAGGATGCGTACCGGCCCGGGGACTTCCGCCCGGCCTACGACATCGCTGTGCAGGCGGGCCTGCGTTGTACGGCGCACACCGGCGAGTGGCTCGGCCCGGCGTCTATCCGTGAGACCCTTGAGGCGCTGCCCATGGTCGAGCGGCTGGGGCACGGGGTGCGGGCAATCCACGATCCTGCATTGGTGGCCGAGCTGGCCGAGCGGCGCATCCCGTTCGAGGTCTGTCCGGGGTCGAACGTGGCGCTGAGCGTGTTCGAGAGCCCCGAGCAGCACGCCTTGCGCGGGCTGTGGGAGGCGGGCTGTGTGATCACGTTGGCCAGCGATGATCCGCCTTATTTCCACACATCTTTGGGGGCGGAGTACCGATTCGCCATGGATGTTGCAGGGCTTTCTGTGGCAGACCTCTTTGACATTACGCGCAATGCGCTCAACGCCGGGTTCATGGACGCGGGCACACGGGAAAGCCTGCTACAGCGGGTGGAGGCCGAGGCCGAGGCCGAGGCCAACGCCTAGCGTCTGGCGTTTGGTGCCTCGCGCCTCGCACATCGCGCCTCGCACATCGCGCCTGAAGACGACCGGCATCGAAGGCCGACTTAGAAGAAGGGGGAAAGCCCATGTCCAACACACTCCACGTCGTCGATCACCCGTTGGTGACTGACAAGCTCAGCCAGCTGCGCAGCGTCGGGACGGATATGGCGCGCTTTCGCTCGCTCATGCACGATGTCAGCTTCATGCTCGGGTATGAGGCCTTGCGCGACTGGCCCATGATCCGCCAGCCGGTAGAGACGCCGCTGATGACCTTCGATGCCCCGGTGCGGGAGCCGCAGTCGCTGAGCGTGATTTCGATCCTGCGGGCGGGCAACGGCTTTCTCGACGGGCTGCTGGCGCTGGAGCGGACGGCCAAGGTCGGCTTTGTCGGCCTCAAGCGCAACGAGGCGACGCTGCAGCCCGAGCAGTACTACCTGAACCTACCCGACGTCAGCACCGGTACTGTGTTCATCTGCGATCCCATGCTGGCTACCGGTGGCTCGTCGTCGCACGCTGTGCGTCTCGTGAAGGAGCAGGGGGCGAAAACGCTCAAATTCATCTGCCTGCTGGCCGCACCCGAGGGGGTGGAGAAATTCAGCGCCGATCACCCGGACGTCCCGATCTATACGGCATCGTTGGATGAGCGCCTGAATGAAAAGGGCTATATCGTGCCGGGTCTGGGTGATGCCGGGGATCGCCTCTACGGCACCTGAGGCGCCTTGCGCTGGGGCGAGCTGAGGCGAAGTGCTCTGGGGTAGTATCGGTTGCGCCGACTTGTCCCCGACCGCGCTTTGCGCGACGAGGCCAAGCGTCGCGCAACTTCTCAGGTTGCGCTCAAAACGGCTTCGCCTTTGAGCGGTGCACGTGCGCTAAAACAGGGCTTTGCCGTGGGGCAGATCGCGGGCCAGGCCAAGGTGCTGCGCCAGCGTCGCCCCCATGTCGGCAAAGGTCGCCGACGTCCCCAGCCGCCGTCCCACCGGCGCTGCCGGTCCGAAGAACAGCACCGGCACCTGCTCGCGCGTGTGGTCGGTCCCGGGCCAGGTCGGATCGTTGCCGTGGTCTGCCGTCCACAGCACCAGATCACCCTCCCGCAGCACCGCCAGTAACGCCGGCAGTCGACTGTCCCAGTATTCCAGCGCTTCGGCATAGCCCTCCGGCAGGCGCCGATGGCCGAACTTGCTGTCGAAATCGACGAAGTTGGTGAAGATCAGCGCGCCGTCTTCGGCCGCCTGCGCAGCTTCCAGCGTGCCGTCCCACAGCGCCGCCAGTCCATCGCGCCTACTGTGGTGGCTGATCGAGCGGTGGGCGAAAATGTCGTCAATCTTGCCCACGGACCAGACCGCGCCGCCTGCTTCCACGACGGCGTCGAGCAGGTTGCCCCGAGGGGGCGGGACCGCGAAGTCCCGCCGGTTGCCGGTGCGCTGGTAGCCGTTGCGATCATCTGTGCCACCGTTGCTGCTGACCCCGGTAAACGGCCGGGCGATGACGCGGCCGATGTTGAGCGGGTCACAGAGACCGCGTGCCACCTCGCAGACGGCGTACAGTCGGTCGAGCCCGAAGGCCTCCTCATGGGCTGCGATCTGGAACACGGAATCGGCGCTGGTGTAGACGATCGGCTTGCCACTGCGACAGTGCTCGTCACCCAGCTCTGCGATAATGGCGGTGCCGCTCGCGTGCTCGTTGCCCAGCACGCCGGGCAGGTCGCAGGCCTCGACCAGCGCCTCGATCAGTGCATCGGGAAAGCACGGCCGTGTCCGGGGAAAGTAGCCCCAGTCAAAGTCCACCGGCGTGCCGCAAATCTCATAGTGACCGCTGGGCGTATCCTTGCCGCGCGATGTCTCGATGGCCGAGCCCACGGCCGCCTGCGGCCCTGCCGCGCCCCCGGGCAGTTCCAGCCCCGGCGGGATATCGCCGGTCGCCTCCGCGCAGGCCAGCCCCAGCCCCATGCGAGCCAGATGCGGCAGGCAAAGCGGCCTGCCCCGTGCGGCCCGCCAGCGTGCGAGGTTACCCAGCGTGTCCGACCCGGTGTCGGGCAGGCTTTCGCCCGTTGCCGCATCGATGTTGAAGAAGTCCGCCCCGTCAGGCGCGCCGCCGCAGCCAACGCTGTCGCAGAGCAGAATGAAGGCCCGCGCCACTCTCAGCGCACCACGTCGAGTTCGAGCGGGCGCGGCGTGGGTTGCTCAGCGCTGACCGCAATGGCTGCGCGCACGGCCGCAGCGGCGGCCTCGTAGTCAGTCTCGCTGACGGCGTGGATCAGGGCGAGGGGACGATCGTCGCGCCCGGGTCCGACGGCAGCGCCTGGGCCAGCCACGGCACTCAGGCCGACGGCGTGGTCGATCGGCGCCCCCGGCTGGGTCCGTCCGCCGCCCAGGCCGATGATCGCCACCCCCAGATCACGGGTTGCGTGGGCGCTGACAAAGCCCGCTTCGGCCGCCATAACCGGCCGGATCACGGCGGCAGTGGCGAGGTGCTTTTCAGGGTTTTCGGCAAAGTCCGCCGGCCCGCCAAGGCCCGCCACCATCTTCCCGAAGCGCTCCAGTGCTGCACCGCTGTCCAGCGACGCCCGCGCCTGCTCACGCGCAGTCACGGGGCTGTCGACCAGCCCGCTGTTGACCAGCATCTCGCCCACCAGCGCCACGCAGACCGAGATCAGCCGCTCGTCGGCCTCGGCCGGGTTGGCCATGGCCTGCATGGACTCGTGCACCTCGACTGCGTTGCCGGCGCTCGCGCCCAGCACCCAGTTCATGTTGGTCAGCAGCGCAGACGTCCGGCACCCGGCAGCGTTGGAGACATCGACAATCGACCGCGCCAGGGCCCGCGCATCGTCCAGCGTCGCCATGAAAGCACCGTTGCCGACCTTCACATCCATGACCAGCGACTGCAGCCCGGCGGCGAGTTTCTTGGACAGGATCGAGCCGGTGATCAGGTCGATGCTCTCCACCGTGCCCGTGATATCGCGCACGCCGTAGATGATGCGGTCGGCGGGGGCGAGGTTCGCGGTCTGGCCGATGATGGCGACGCCGACATCGCGGACCAGCGCGCGGAACGTGGCATTGTCGGGCGTGACCGAATAGCAGGGAATGGCCTCGAACTTGTCGACCGTGCCGCCGGTGTGACCCAGCCCGCGCCCTGCGATCATCGGCACGAACAGTCCGCAGGCAGCCGCCATTGGACCGAGCAGGAAGCTGACCTTGTCGCCGACCCCGCCGGTGGAGTGCTTGTCGGCGATCGGGCCGGGCAGATCGAGATCCTCCCACTGCAGCCGCTCGCCACTGTCGCGCATTGCGAGCGTGAGCGCCCGGCGCTCTTCGACCGACATTTTCTGGAACAGCGTTGCCATGGCGAAGGCCGCGACCTGCTCACGGGCCACGGTCTCGTTGGTCACGCCCTCGATGAAGGTGCGGATTTCCTGCTCGGACAGCTCTTCGCCGTTCCGTTTGCGGATGATGGTTTCCTGCGGGAGATAGGCCACGGGTCAGCTCTTGAGTTCTTTGGCCCCGAATACGTGCGGATAGAGGTCCGCAAAGGTCAGGGTCTTGATGATGCCGCGTTCGGGGTGGGCGAGGTGGACGGTCACCGCCTGCGTGTCTTCGATGAATTCCAGCAAGCGCTGGCGGCACAGCCCGCAG
>PAPT01000007.1 GCA_002708995.1 Geminicoccus sp.
ATGCTGATTGTTCGACATAGCGGGCGTCTCGGCGTGGCTCGGTGTGGCTCGGTGTGGCTCGGTGTGGCTCGGTGTGGCTCAGCGCGACTTGGTGCGACTTGGTTCAGCTCCGGCGGGTTGCGGCGCTCCGACGCGTTCGATCGGGCGCTCGTCGATGGGCGAGTGTACCACAGCCGCGAGCAGACCGATGATAATTGCCGCAACCCACATCAGGGTCAGCTCTCCGGTCAGGTTCTCGATGGTACGGGCCAGCAGGGTCGCGGAGAACGACCCGACCTGGTGCGAGACGAACACAATTGCGTAGAGCGTGGTCATGTAGCGGATGCCGAACATGCTACCGATGATCCCCTGCGTCAGGGGGACGGTCGACAGCCACAGCAGGCCCATGGCCGACGCGAAAATCAGCGTGGTCAGCGGCGAAATCGGGATCAGGATAAAGGCCAGCATGACCACCGATCGCGCGACGTAGATGAAGGCAAGACCGTTCTTCTTCGGGATATGCCGGCCCAGCACGCCGGAGGTATAGGCCCCGATGATATTGAACAGGCCGACCAGCGCCAGCGCCACGGCACCGATCCCACCCCAGCCATTCAGCCACTGCGGCTGGACGCCCTGATCGATCAGGAACTTCGGCAGGTAGATGTAGACGAAGGCAATGTGGAAGCCGCAGACGAAGAACCCGAAGAACAGCAGGACGTAACTGCGGTTGCTGAAGGCCGTGCGCACTTCACGCCAGACTTCGGACCCACTGCCGGTGTTTGCCGTGCTGGCGGCGGCGGCCTCGGCGGCTGTCCCCTTGACCCCGGCGAAAGCGAAGGACAGCGGGATGATCAGGAAGGTCAGCCCCGCCAGCGCCATCATCGCCGGCGCCCAGCCCATTTGCTGCAGTAGCATACCCGCCGGCAGGCCGATGGCGAGCTGGCCGAAGGACGCCGCCGCCGTACCCAGCCCCAGCGCCCAGGAGCGCTGTTCCGGCGTGACCAGCTTGGAAAAGCTGATACCGATGATCGAAAACCCGGTCGCGGCAACCCCGCCCCCGGTCAACACCCCCAGCAGCATGTAGGTCCAGAAGGTCGACTGCAGGGTCAGCATGCCGAGCATCCCCAGCCCGTACATCAGCGCCCCGGCAATCAGCACCCACATGGGCCCGAAGCGATCCACCAGCGAAGCTGCGTAAGCGCCGATGAGGCCCCAGAGCAGATTCTGCCACCCCAGCGCCAGACCGAAGTCGCCCGAGGTGACACCAATCGCGTCAGGGGCACCATCGACGAACAGGCCGAAGGACGAGCGCACGCCCATCGAGATCATTGCCATCAGGCAACCCGCGATAATGACGATAGAAAGGCTCATGCCCGGACGGGCGGATGCAGCTGCCATGATCAACCTTGACAAAAACTTAGGCGTGCAGTTCTGACCCCAACCTAGATTGCGGCTGCGAACTTACCAATGCGCGATTTGACCCTGTGGGTCATCAAAACCGCGCACCACCGGTGAATTTGCCACTAGCAGGCCAGAGTCGGAGACGATAAACCACAGCATTATGGTGCAGGATCAGTCCCACAGGCTCCCCCCGGTGTTCGTCGCGCTCGACATGGCGCAGGCGGAGGTCGAGCCCATGCTGGATCGCCTCGAAGGCCTCAACCTCGGGCTCAAGGTGGGGATGGAGCTGTTCTACCAGACCGGGCCTGATTTCGTTCGCCAGCTGGCAGAGTGGGGCCCGGTCTTCCTCGACCTGAAACTGCACGATATTCCCAATACCGTCGCCTCAGCCGCCGCACGGATCGCTGATCTCGGCGTCCGGCTGACCACAGTCCACGCCTCGGGCGGGCGGGCCATGCTCGAAGGGCTGGCTGCGTTGGAGCGCCCGGATTTTCGCTTTCTCGCAGTGACCGTGCTGACCAGCGCAGACCGCGCCGAGCTGGACGGGCTCGGCATCGCCAAACCGGACCTGGGTGAGCATGCCCGGCACCTGTTCCGGCTGGCCAGCGATTGCGGGCTGGGTGGGTTTGTGTGTTCACCGCAGGAAGTCGCCGCGCTCCGCGCGCTGCGGGATGACGCCCTGTTCGTCACCCCCGGGGTCCGTCCGGCAGGTGCCGCGCGCGACGATCAGACCCGGATTGCAACCCCGGCCGACGCCATGGCACGGGGGGCCTCGTCACTGGTCATCGGGCGGCCTATAACCCGCGCCGCTGATCCGCGCGCCGCCGCTGAAGCCATCCTCGCAGAGATCGACGGCCATGGTTAAACCGGTGCGTCTCATGGGCCAGTTCCCACCCCTGCCGCCGGGTCGCGCCATCCGGCAGATCGTCCTCGACGGGCTGCTGGGACAATGGCGGCTGCTCGCGGCGACCGCCATTCTGCCGCTGGTGCTGGCGCTGCTCACCGATCTTGCCGCGACACTGATCCTCGACCTGCGAGGCCAGCGCGGCGTGGTGCTGAGCGTCGACGTGCTGGTGGTGGCGCTGGTCAGTGTCCTGCTGATCGAGCTGGTCATCGGCGGGCTCTACACCACCAACGTGGCGAGGCTGCTGGGCATTGGCATCCGGCAGGGCCGGTTGCAGGCCTCACCGGAGTGGAGCCGAGCCTTCACCAACGTGTTTATCCGGCTAGTATCGCTCTACGTTCCCGGGGGACTGATCCTCGGCGCCGGGTTCGTCGGCTTCCTGCTGGTTCGGGCTTACCTGCCGGTGCCACAGCTCGCGCCGCTGCTGCTGGTCATTCCCGGACTGGTGGTGCTCTACCTTTATGTTCGCTTCTGCTTCGTCATTACGGCTGCGGCCGTGAGCGCGCCCTATACCTTCGGCGACAGCATGCGGGCGACTGGCGGCATCACTATCCTGATGACCGTGCTGCATCTGGTGTTCTGCGTGCCGCTAATCTTTGCCCAGCTTGGCCTGCAGGTCAGTGCGGCATCGGCGTCGGTGTTCGGCCCAAGCTATTTCGGATACCTCCTGCTGACGGAGGTGCTGTTCGTGCTGCGGGTCGCGGTGTTCACCGTGGTCAACTTGGTCTGCTTCGTAAACCGGACCGGGTGGGCGCCGGGCGCGCACCGCATCTGAGACCACCCTTCCCGACTTTCCTCATGAGGGATGACATCGCCATGCCGGCCCTTCGCAGCCTATCACAGATTGCCATTTTCGGCCTCGCCGCCGTCGGTCCCGCGCTGGTCTATCTGGGCGCGCAGGCCGGGCTGCTGGACCTGAAGAACTCGATCTACGGCCTGTGCGTCGTCGCCGTGCTCTACCACGCAGCCGCCTGGGAATTCACCGGGCTGATGGCGCAGCGCCGGGGCCAGCTCGGCGGCGGCCGGACCACCGCTGCACCGGCCTGGTCCGGGGCGGGACTGCGCTCAGGCCTGCTGGGCTTCAGCCTGATCTTCGCCACTGTCTTCGGCTGGATCGGCCTGACCATGGTCGGCAGCCTGCTCACATACGCCGATGGCGCCTCGCTGTGGGGCAGCCTCGGGACGGCCGTGGGCGACCTGATCCGCTATGGCTCCAACGATCCGCGCGAGCTGGCGAGCATCGGCGTGGAGACCAGCCAGCCCGACACCATCGACCGTGGTGCGGTCAACCGCCCGGCACTGCTCGCCGTGATCGTGGCCAGCGGCGTGCTCGTCGCCTACTTCTTCGCCCGGGCCTGGGCCGTAGTGCCGCTGCGCCATCGCCGGCCCAGGCGCGCCTTCACCTTCCACGCCTGGGGGACCATGGGCGGGCTGCATGGCCTACGGGTCGCAGCAGTCCTGATCGTGATGAGCGGTGGCTTCGTCGCACTGTTCAACTTTGCGCCGCTGGGCTGGCTCGGCCCCTACACCGCGCTTCTGGCCTCGGGTGCAGCGCTGCTGGTGCTGCTGGTGGCGACCTGGCTGATCGCCGACCGGGTGTTCAGCCCGGATCTGGTCCTGCCCGCGCGGTGTCAGGCCAAGATTTGTGGCATCACCACGCCGGAAACGCTGGAGGCCGTGATCGACGGCGGCGCGACCCACGTCGGCTTTGTCTTCTTCGAAAAATCCCCCCGTCACCTGAGTTTCGAGGCCGCCGCCGCGCTGAGCGCGCAGGCCGAGGGCCGGATCAGCCGGGTCGGGCTGGTGGTCGAGCCCAGCGACGCCTTCCTCGATGACCTGCTCGCCGCGGTGGAACTGGATATGCTGCAGGTTCACGCCCACGCCGGCGCCGAACGCTTCGCCCAAATTCGGGAGCACACCGGGCTGCCCGTGCTCGCCGTCGTGTCGGTGGCCGAGGTGGACGACCTGCGCGAGGTGCCTGCCCTGCGCCGGGTGGCCGACGGCCTGCTGTTCGATGCCAAGCCGGCCAAGGATGCGGAACTGCCCGGCGGCAACGCCCTGTCCTTCGATCACCAAGTGCTGGCCGCCGCCAAGCTGGGCAACACCCCGTGGATGCTCGCCGGGGGCTTGACGCCGGAGAACGTCGCCGAGGCCATCGCCTTCACGCAGCCCACCTACGTCGATGTTTCATCCGGCGTCGAAAGCGAGGGTCAGCGCGGCACCAAGGACCCAGCGAAGATCAGAGCTTTTCTCGCTGCAGTTGCCCGCGCCTGAAACACTGTTAGTCTCTCCCCGATTCTGTAGCCAAAACGGAAAAATCATGTCGACGCCCAACTCCTACATGACCGGTCCGGACGAGCGTGGCTTGTTCGGTACCTTCGGCGGCCGCTTCGTCGCTGAAACGCTGATGCCTCTGATTCTCGACCTCGAACGCGAGTGGGGCGAGGCCAAGCCGGACCCGGCCTTCTGGGAAGAGTTCAACATGCTGGCCAAGGACTATGTTGGCCGGCCCAGCCCGCTGTATTTTGCCGAGCGGCTGACCGAGGAACTCGGCGGCGCCAAGATCTACTTCAAGCGCGACGAGCTGAACCACACCGGCGCGCACAAGATCAACAACTGTCTGGGCCAGATCCTGCTCGCCCGCCGCATGGGCAAGACCCGGATCATCGCCGAGACCGGCGCGGGTCAGCACGGCGTGGCGACGGCGACGGTCTGCGCGCTGTTCGGCCTTCCCTGTACCGTCTACATGGGCGCCACCGACGTTGAGCGGCAGGCGCCGAATGTATTCCGCATGCGCCTGCTTAATGCCGAGATCAAGCCGGTGACCTCCGGCTCCGGCACGCTCAAGGACGCGATGAACGAAGCCCTGCGCGACTGGGTCACCAACGTCGAAGACACCTTCTACATCATCGGCACGGCGGCGGGTCCACACCCCTACCCGGCCATGGTCCGGGACTTCCAGTCGGTGATTGGTAAGGAAGCCAAGGCGCAGATGCTCGAGCGCGAAGGCCGCCTGCCGGACTCGCTGGTCGCCTGTATCGGCGGTGGGTCGAATGCGCTGGGCCTGTTCCATCCCTTCCTCGACGACAAGGACGTGCGCATCATCGGCGTCGAAGCCGGGGGCCACGGGCTTGAGGGTGATGAGCACGCCGCCTCCCTGACCGGGGGGAAGCCGGGCGTGCTGCACGGCAACCGCACCTACCTGCTGCAGGACGAGGACGGCCAGATTATCGAGGGTCACTCAATTTCCGCCGGACTCGACTATCCGGGCATCGGACCGGAGCACTCCTGGCTGCGCGATATCGGCCGAGTCGAATACGTCCACGCCAAGGACACCGAGGCGCTGGAAGCCTTCCAGCTGTGCTGCCGGACCGAGGGCATCATCCCGGCGCTGGAGCCGAGCCACGCGCTCGCTCACTTGACCAAGATCGCGCCGGATCTGCCCAAGAACCACATCATGATCATGAACATGTGCGGCCGGGGCGATAAGGACATCTTCACTGTGGCCCAGCACCTGGGCTTCGACATGGCCTCGGTCATCGGGGAAACCACCCAATGACCACGCGGATCAACACTAAATTTGCCGCGCTGAAGGCCGAGGGCCGCCCGGGGTTCGTCTCCTACATCATGTCCGGTGACCCGGACTACGACACCAGTCTGGAAATCCTGCGCGGGCTTCCCGACGCCGGGGCGGATGTCATCGAGCTGGGCATGTGCTTCACCGACCCCATGGCCGATGGCGTCGCAATCCAGCTGGCCGCACAGCGGGCGCTGGCCGGTGGGCAGACCCTGCCCAAGACGCTGGAGCTGGTGCAGGAATTCCGTAAGCAGGACAGCGAAACCCCGCTGATCCTCATGGGCTACTACAACCCGATCTACATCTACGGGGTCGATGCCTTCCTCGCTGCCGCCAAGGCCGCCGGGGTCGACGGCCTGATCGTTGTGGACCTGCCACCGGAAGAAGACGACGAGCTGTGCATTCCGGCGAACAAGGCCGGGATGAACTTCATCCGCCTCGCCACCCCGACCACGGACGAAGCCCGCCTGCCGGCCGTGCTGCAGAACACGTCGGGCTTTGTCTACTACGTGTCGATCACTGGCATCACCGGCGCCGGTTCCGCGCAGCAGGACGCCGTTGCAGCGGCGGTCGGGCGGCTTAAGGCCTTCACCGACCTGCCGATCGCCGTGGGTTTCGGGATCACCACCCCCGAACAAGTGGCGGAGATCGGCTCGGTTGCCGACGCTGCCGTGGTCGGTTCGGCCATTGTCCGGCAGATCGAGGCCAACCTCGACGAACACGGCAGGGCGAAGCCCGGGCTGGTCGACGCTGTGCTAGATTTCACCCGCACCCTTTCGCAGGGCGTCCGCTAACCCCATCTGAGTCGTTATGAACTGGCTATCCGATCACGTCCGTCCCCGTATCCAGCGCCTCGTCGGTGAGCGAAAAGACACGCCCGACAACCTCTGGACCAAGTGCCGCTCCTGCGACCAGATGCTTTTCCTGATGGCGCTTGAAGAGAACCTGAACGTCTGCACCAACTGCGGGCATCACCACGCCATGTCGGTGGAAGAGCGGCTGAACAGCCTGTTCGACCCCGGGTACCAGCGGCTGGACATGCCCGAGCTGCCTGCCGACCCGCTGAAGTTCAAGGACAAGAAGCCCTACCCCGCGCGGCTGCGCGAGTACCAGTCTCGCACGGGTGAAAAAGATGCCATCGTCGTAGCCAGCGGCCAAATGGGCGGCAGCCCGGTTGTGATTGCGGCCTTCAACTTTGCCTTCATGGGCGGATCGATGGGCCGCGCGGTCGGTGAAGGTCTGGTACGGGCCGCCGACGAAGCCCTGCGCCTCAATGCCTCCCTGCTGGTCATCCCGGCCAGCGGCGGTGCGCGCATGCAGGAAGGCATCCTGAGCCTGATGCAGATGCCGCGATCGATCATCGCGGTGGAACGAATGCGCGAGGCGCGCCTACCCTACATCGTCCTGCTCACCAACCCGACCACCGGCGGCGTGACGGCGAGCTTCGCCATGCTCGGCGATCTGACCCTGTCCGAGCCAGACG
This sequence comes from Geminicoccus sp., assembly GCA_002708995.1. Lineage (GTDB taxonomy): Bacteria > Pseudomonadota > Alphaproteobacteria > UBA7985 > UBA7985 > UBA7985. Next base: position 7,345 of record PAPT01000007.1, read on the forward strand.
CCGTGATTGGCTTCGCCGGTCGCCGGGTGATCGAAGAGACCATCCGCGAGCAACTGCCCGACGACTTCCAGACGGCCGAGTACCTGCAGGACCACGGCATGGTCGATCAGGTGGTCAGCCGGCTCGAACTGCGCGACCGGCTGGTGATGCTGTTCAGCCTGCTACGCAACGTTCCCGGCTCACCGGCGACCCCAGGCTCCGGCAACCAGCCAGCGGGTGAGCCCGACCTTCCGGTGATGCAGGAGGACGAGCCCAACCCGAGTTTCGACCAGGTATGAGCCTCGAACCAGCGGGGGTTCAGACTGCGCTCGACCGCTTCCTCGCCCTGCATCCCAAGCTGATCGACCTGTCGCTCGACCGGCTCGACGCCCTGCTCGAAGACCTCGGCCGACCGGAGCTCAGCATGCCCCCGGCCATCCACGTCGCCGGGACCAACGGCAAGGGCTCGACCCTCGCCTTTCTCAAAGCCATTATCGAAGCCTCGGGCAAGACCGCCCACGTCTACAGCAGCCCGCATCTGGTCCGCTTTGCCGAGCGCATCCAGCTGCGAGGGCAGACCATCAGCGACGACCGCCTGCTCGACGTTCTGACCCGGGTGCAGGGCGCCAACGGCGACCAGCCGGGCACATTCTTCGAGCTGACCACGGCGGCGGCTTTCCTCGCCTTCAGCGAGACCCCCGCGGACTTCGTGTTGCTTGAAACCGGTCTGGGCGGGCGGCTGGACGCCACCAACATCCTGCCACCCGACGCGGTGGCGCTGTCGCTCATTTCCCGGATCGGGATCGACCATCAGCACTTTCTGGGTGACGGGATCGAAGCCATCACCCGGGAAAAGGCCGGGATCTTCAAGCCCGGCGTGCGGGCCTTTTTCGCCCCGCAACAGGAAGCCGTGCGGACCATCCTACTCGAAGAAGCCGACCGGCGCGGCACGCGGGCCATACCTGCGCGGCCGATCGAGGCTGGCGTCACGCTCGGGCTACCCGGGGGCTTCCAGCGCGATAATGCCGGGCTAGCCGCCGCCGCCGCCGCCGCTCTGGGAATCGACGAGGCCAGCATCTTGGCCGGGCTGGCGCAGGCGCAGTGGGCCGCCCGCCTGTCGCTGATCACCAGCGGCGCGCTGTGGCAGGCGGCCGGAGCGGGTCGCCACGAACTGCGGCTCGACGGCGCCCACAACGCCGACGCGGGCGAGGCTATTGCCGCCAGCCTGCGAGGCGACGGGGCAGGTGACAGCTTAGGCGACAGGCCCCTTTACCTGCTTTACGGCCTGCTGGAGACCAAGGACGCGCAGGGCTTCCTCGCCCCGCTGCTCCCGCACTTGGCGCAGGCCTGTGCGGTGCAGATCCCGGGCGCAGCGGCCAGCCTGTCCGCCGGAGATGCAGCGGCGGCGGCCAGCGCACTGGGCCGGGACGACGTGACCCAAGCAGACAGCCTGCAGGCAGGCCTGAAGTCCTTCGCCGACGCCCCGCCGGGGCTGGTGCTGGTCTGCGGGTCGCTCTACCTCGCCGGCGCCTTTCTGGCGGAAAATCAGGGGATGGCCACCACCGCAAACCGCGAGGCGGTCTGAGCATGACAGCCGGGGACCTGCGCACGGCACAGAGGGTTTACTGCGACGCCAATGTGCTCATCTACCTCATCGAAAAGAACAGCGACTACCACGGGCTGGTCCGGGGTCTGCTGCAGGATCTGCGTGCGGCGGGTGCCGCGCTGATCAGCAGCGAACTGGTCATCGCCGAGTGCATGACCGGGGCGGTCAGGCGCGGCAACCCGGACGTGATCGCCGCCTACGAGGCCTTCTTCGGTGCTTCCAATTACGGCTTACTGTCTGAAGGCGCGAAAAACGAAGGCCTGCAGCTGATCCCGGTCAGCGACCCGATCCTGTGGGCCGTGCCCGAAGTCGCTCTGGACTTCCGCCTTGACCTGCCCGACGCGATCCACTTCGCCACCGCGCTGGATCAGGGCTGCGACGCCCTCCTCACAAACGACAAAGGGTTCACCGATGGTGAACCCTTTCCGCTGGTCTATCGCCTGTCTGAACTGTGATCAGATGTTGCGTTCGATCCACTGCTTGATCGACGACTTGGGCTGCGCGCCCGCCATCATCGCGACCGGCTGCCCATCCTTGAAGATCATCAGGGTCGGCAGGTTGCGGACGTTCAGCCCCTGTGCGGTCGCCTGATTCTGGTCGACGTTGAGCTTGGTGATGGTGATCTGATCGGCCATCTCGTCAGAAAGTTGGTCCAGCGACGGCGCAATCGCCTTGCACGGCATGCACCAGTCTGCCCAGCAATCGACGACCACCGGCTTGTCCGACGCCACAACTTCGTTGTGGAAGGTTGCATCAGTGACTTCAACGACTGCCATAGTCTGGCTCCTTTCTGGTGCTGGGTCCAGCTCACCCCGAGCGGACGCATAAAATATAAGGGACGACGACCCTAAGGTCTGGGCACCGGCCGCGTCAATCGCTGGCTGCAACTTTTGCCAGCGGCGGCAGGTCATCTGGGTTGACCGCGACTTCCATCAGCCGCGGGGTCTCCGTCCACAACAGGAAGGTGCGGATTGGCTTGCCCGGATACAAGCCCTCCAGCACGGCTTTATAGGCGGCCAGCTGTGCACGATAGCTCGCAGCCACGTGATCAGGGTCGACGGGCGGCGGGCGGTTGGTCTTGTAGTCGACGATCCAGACATCGTGCTCGCGCTCGACCAGCCGGTCGATCTGTCCCGAAACCACCAGATGCCCGATCAGGCCAATCACGGCGACCTCGGCCCGGCTTTCGGGGGCAAACAGGTCAGCGAAGGCCTCACCGTCAGTGATGGCCAGAACTTCCCGCGACCAGGCATCGATCTGCTTCCCGGCCAGCCCCAGCGCTGGTCGGGCGAGGTAGCGCCGCGCGGCCGCCTCACGCTCAGCGGGGGGCAGCGCAGGCAGTCGCTGCAGCAGCGAGTGGAGCACGTTTCCGCGAAAGAACGGTGAGGCGGATTTGTGTCCCCGGACAGGTGCGCCCGCCGCAGGCGCTTCGCCAGCCTGCCCCGTCAGCGCCTGCCCCCGAAGCGCCTGAAGCGACGCCAGCGGTGACGGAGCAGTCGGGTCTTCGAGCATCTGACTGGGGGCGAAGGGGCGCGGGGGCGAAGGTTCTTTGGGCGCAGGCGCGCGCAGTCCGGCGAGTTGGTCCAGCCCGACCCGACCCCGGGTCAGCGACGGTGCGTCTTCGGGTTTCTGGTTGCTGTCGTCCTTGGCTTCAGGCGCCGGCTGGTGCGGGCTGTACAGCCGGAACAGGGGCGCAGCCTTCTCCCCCTCCACGGCTGTCAGCCGTTCGATGCCGATCGCCGGGTCGGCGGCTTCGAAGGCTTCTTTGACCTGATCGTACCATGATGGGGCAGCGGACGTGCTTGCGGCCCTGTCTTTGTCTTTGCCCTGCTTCTGGGTCTTCCAGCCGGTGATATAGAGCCGCTCCTCCGCGCGGGTCATGGCGACGTAGAGCAGGCGCCGTTCCTCTTCCATCACCCGCTGCTTTTCGACGAGCTCCAGTGTCTCGCTCTGGTGGGGACGATCGGCCTCGCTGGGCTTCCAGTAGGGCAGCGGCCGGGCATCGAAGTTGAAGGCGCCGTCTTCGGCAGGCTCCGGGTCCCACCAGCGTAGCCGGTCTCGGCTGGTGTCATCGGTCCGCCGATGGGTCTGGGGCAGAATAACGACGGGCGCCTCCAGCCCCTTAGCGCCGTGTGCCGTCATGATCCGCACCCCGCCGTCGGTGGCATCCTGATCGCGCTTTACCTCGATTTCCGCCTTTCGCAACCACCCCAGAAAGCCGGGCAGCGTCGGCGTGTTGGCGCGCTCGTAGGACAGGGCCGCCCGCAGGAATTCACGCAGCGCGTCCGTCCCCTGCGGCCCCAGCCGGGCGGAGAACTTCTCCGATCCGCCGAGCCGGTTGAGTAGGAAGCTAAAGAAGTTGTGCGGGGAGGATGCCAGCTGCCCGCGCAAGGTTCGGATCAGCCCGAGCACCGCCTGCGCCTCGCCCGATCCGGCATCGGCGGCCTTGACGATGGCGGTCTCCAGCGTCTCGCCCGAACCCCGGTGGTGGGCCCAGTCGAACAGCCGGGTCTCGCTGATCCCACAAAGCGGGCTGCGCATCACGGTCGCCAGCGCCAGATCGTCGGCAGGCTGGAGCAGGTATTCGGTCAGCACGATCAGGTCGCGAACCGCGATTTCCTCGTGCAGCTTGAGCCGGTCGGCCCCGGCCACGCGCACGCCCCGGGTTTTGAGCCACTGGGTCAGGGTGCTGATGAATGGCCCGGAGCGCGATCGCATCAGGATCATGATGTCCTCGGGCCGCATCGGGCGCTGACGCCCCTCCAGCCAGCCCGCATCGCCCGGCGTCGCATCGCCCCGGGTCCAGCGCGCAATGCGGTTGGCGAGGATTTCGGCCAGCTCCACTTCGGGGCGGCTTTCCTCGTCCTCGTCATCGTCGAGCAGGTTGACCAGCGCGTTCTTGTCCTTCGGCGGCGGTTCGATCTGCGCCCAGACCTCGACCAGCCCGCCAGCCCCCGCCTTGCCCGAGAGGTGCTCGGGCCAGCCTTCGCCGTCGAAGGTCAGCCCGCTGGCGTTGTCGGCGTAGCGGAACAGGCAGTCGACGGCGGTCAGGATCGGTTGCGAGGAGCGGAAGGTCACGTTGAGCGTCTGCGCGACCCACTGCTGTCCGGCGCGCTCGACGTCGTCCTCGAAGCGGCGCTTCATGGCCTGAAACACCTGCGGATCGGCACGCTGGAAGCCGTAGATCGACTGCTTGAGATCGCCGACGACGAAGCTGGTGCGGAAGCCCTCGTCGGGGCGGCCCATCTCCGGGTCTGTACCGTCGTAAAAGGCGCTGGTCAGCCCGCGGACGATGGCCCACTGGTCGGGGTTGGTGTCCTGCGCCTCGTCGACGAGCACGTGGCGCAGGCCCTGATCGAGTTTGAAGGCGACCCACAGCCCCGCCCCGGCCTCGGCGGTCAGCAGGCGGATGGTGCGCAGGATCAGGTCGTCGAAATCGACACGGCTGCGCGCGGCTTTGTCGGCCTCGTAGTCGTCGAGCACGTCGAAGGCGGTAGCCAGCAGCGCCTCAGATATGTCAACCTGCTGCAGGGCCTTCATGGCGTTGCGCAGCGCGTAGACCCGCTGTTGCTCTTGTTCCAGAGCCTCCAACGCCTCGGGGTGCAGCGCCACAAAGGGCTTGGTCAGCAGCTTGGAGAGAACGCGGGATTCGTCTTTGCCCGTCAGGAACAGGTCGTTATAGATCCGCCATTCCAGCCGCCTTGCGGACTCGCTTGGAAGCCCCAGCCACTCGATGGCGTCAAACAGAACGCCGTTCACGGAGTTCCGCATTTTACCGTTGGTCTGCGCCCAATCGGCGTAGTCGCGCAGGGCGGCACGGACCGGTTCCGGCGCCTGCCCGCCACCGATGAGGGCATCGCGGAGGCCTTCCAGCGTCATCCCGTCTTCGAGCTCGAGCATGGCCCGTAACGGCGCCAGAATATCGGCGGCGGGCAGCTTGTTGACCCCGCGCAGGCGCAGCAGCCTGCCCCGCTCCCGCACCAGCCCGGCAATGACAGCGCGGAAGCTATCTTCGCCAAGGGCTTCGAACACCTTGGCGCAACCCGGGTCGTCGCGGGTGGCAAGGCCGATCAGGTGCCGGTCCACCGCCGTTTCGAGCAGCGCGGCGGCCTCGGCGTCGTCGAGCACGCGGAAGCCGGGCTGGACCTCGGCCTCGACCGGGAACCGCCCGAGCAGCGACTGGGCGAAGGCGTGGATGGTCTGGATATTGAGCCCCCCCGGCGCCTCCAGCACGCGCGCGAACAGCCGCCGTGCCAGCGCCATCTGCGCCTTATCGGGGTGCTCACCGGCAAGGCGGAACAGCGCCTTGTGGAGCTTTTTGTCGCTGAGCGTCACCCAGGTTTCTAGCGCCTCGCTGACCCGGTCGGCCATCTCGGCGGCGGCGGCCTTGGTGAAGGTCAGCGCGAGGATCTGGCTGGGCTGCACGCCCTCGAGCAGCAGGGCCAGCAGGCGGTTGGTCAGCACCCGGGTCTTGCCGGTCCCGGCAGAGGCCGCTACCCACGCCGTTACCTGCGGATCGGCTGCGCGGCGCTGGCCCTCGGTCGCCTTGCGGATCACCGCTGGCTGGTCATGACCATCGATCGCCAGATCCCAGAGCGGGGCCGACAGGCTGGCGGGGTCAGTCGTTGCCAACGCTACGGCCCTCCCACTCATCCTGCCGGGCGAGGTGGGTGTAGTCGCCCTTGCGCACCACCCGTACCTTGAAGGCCTCATCCGGGTTCTGATACTTGGCGATCAGTTCGAGCAAGTTGGACCAACTGTCGTTGATCACCGCCTCGATCTCGTCCGGGCCGTCCTTCTTGTTGGGCACGGTCTTGATCAACCCACCGGCGTCCTTGCCGTCGACCTGCCAGTATTCGAGGCTGTGGATCGGGGCACCGCTGTCGATGCCGTCGAAGGCACCACGCCCGATCAACGCGCCTTCGAGCGAGAGCTGCGGGTTGTGTCCTTCGGCGACCGCCTTGCCCGAAGGGACCGAGCCGCTCTTGTAGTCGACGATATGCAGGTTGCCCTGCGCGTCGCGGTCGATGCGGTCCGCCCGGCAGCGCAGGCAGTATTCGATGCCCTCGACCTCGAAGCGGTGCTCGACGTCCTGCTCGATCGCAGGGGAATGACGGCCACCGGCGCGGAGGTTCGCTTCGGTTTGGCTGAACCATGCCGCGATTTTCGCCAGCCGGGGCTGCCACAGCGCCACCTGCGCGTCGGTCAGCCCGCTGGCGCGAAAACCATCGTGGAGCGCCTTGAACACAATCGCCTCGTAGTCCTCGCCGACCGGGCCGGGGTGGTCGCGCACCACGTCCTCCAGCGCCTGGTGAATGACGGTGCCGCGCAAGGCGGCGTCGACCCGCCCCCCGATGGGGTCGAGCGGGCGCAGGCGCAGGCTGTGCTTGACGTAGATTTCGTAGGGGTTCTTGAGCCAGCGCTCGATGGCGGTAACCGAAAACGCGGTCGGCCGCGCGGAAAGCGGTGGCCGGGGCCGGGGTGGCCGCGCGCCCCGGGGCTGGTCGGCAGCATCAATGCTCTGGGCGGCGGTCTCGAAGCACAGCCCCGGCGGGTCGAGCACCGCCGTGGACTTAGTGGTTTTGAGGAAGGCGAGCAAGCGCTTGATGAAGCGCGAAGGAACCGTCGCGCCGCCGTCGACCAGCCCGGCCCGGGTCAGGATCACCTCCGCCCGGCCAAAGGCCTGACAGAAATCGTGGGCAGATAGGCCGATGCGCCTCTCGACCGAGGGCAACCCGAATTCGCGTCGCATGGGGCGGGACATCCACGGACCGGGCTGGGTTTCGGCGGGCCATGTCCCTTCGTTCAAGCCGCCGAGAATGATTCGGTCGACGCTGGTCAAGCGGGCCTCGATCCCGCCGAGGATCAGCACCCGGGGGTGACCGAGGAAGGGGGACCGCAGGGTCACACCCTGCACCGCACGGTCGAGCAGCGCGGCAAAGGTCGGCAGCGGCAGCAGGCGTTCGGCCAGCGGGCCTTCGGCGGCAGATGCGCCCTCGGCGCGGGCGGCACTCAGGCCGCGCTCGGTCAGCGCTTGCGCCCATTCATTGACGAAGGCGACCATGGCCTCTGACCCGGTCTGGGCCCAGGCGACCGACCCCACAGCCTCATCCGGGCTCTGGGTCAGGGCCTCGACACACTCCATGGTGGCCAGCAGCCAGTCAAAGGCAGTCCAGTGGGGGTCGTCTTTGGCCCGTTCCGCCGTCTCCCGCAGCGCGCGCGTGGCTGCCACCACACGGTCGAGCACGGCATGGGCCTGCGCTGCGCCGGGTTTGGCGGGGTTGGCGCGCAACCAATCCTGCAGCGGCGTCAGCCCCTGCCCCGAGGCCGTACGGCGCAGCACTTCGAGGTCGAGGAAGGCCCGACCCCGCTGCCGCGTCGCCTCGTCCAGCCCGAGCAGGCACAGCGGGTGGTGCAGCAGCGCCAGCAGGTCGAAGTGATCGATCCGCGAGCTGACCAGATCGAGCACAATCCGGGCGAACTTGAAGGTCGGGGTCTCGTGCAGTTGCAGACCGGCGGAGTCATCCGGCTCGATCCCCCAGCGCTGCAAATGTCCGCGCACGCGGGTCGCCAGCATCCGGTCGGGCGTCACCAGCGCCGAGACAAAGGCCGGCCGGTCCAGCCCGTCGCGCAGGGCCAGCGCAATGGTCTTGGCCTCGGTATCGTCGTCGTCGAGCTCGTACAGCGTCACCTGCTCGAAGGCCTTAGCGATGGCCCCGGGCGACAAGGCCGGGTCGGCCTTGCTCCGCCAGCCTTCGGTTTCACTCGCGGTCATTTCCGGGGGCAGCATGGCGCGGGAGAGCAGGCGCGTGCGTGCCTCGCGCTCCCCGGTGCCGGAACAGGGCCAGCGCTGGACGTCACCGGTGTCCCGGTCACAGGCCTGCAGAAGTTCGGTAAGACCGTGCTGGGGATGGGTCACCTCACGGCCGATTTCCCGCCACGCGTCCGCGCTCAGATCCTCGTCCAGCCCGGGCAGCACCACCGCCCCCTGCGGCAGCGCCAGCACGGCGGCGAGCAAATTCCGGGTCGAGGGGATGGAACCGGTCGAGCCAGCGGCGATCACCGGGCCACGTGGGGCGGCGAGCTCCCACTGGCTGATCTGGTTCTCGACGGAACGACGCCGGCGCGACGCGGCGGAAATCAGCCCGGCGTCGGCCTCGATGCCTGGCCAGACATCGTAGAGGATGGACAAAAACAGCAGCGATTTCTGCCAGTGATCGGCGAGGTCTTCGTTCTGCACCAACTCAGGCAGGCGGTCGGGGCGGATGCCCTCCGTCTCGATCTGGTCCATGAGCCGCGCCAGCTCCTGCGCCAGTGCCATGACATGATCGGGCGGCAGCGACTGATCCTTGTAGGCAACCAGTTCCGCCAGCACGGCGTCGCGCCGCAGCTTGGGCCAGGCGTCGGGCAGGTCGAGATCCGCGTCGGGCAGCGCCTCGGGGTCGATGCCCCCAGCGATAGACTCCCCCACGGCGTCTTCGTCGGACAAGTCGCCCATGGGCACCATCCGGGGCAGCAGCAGGGATTCGCCCTCCCGCAGGCGCAGGAAGGTCGTCTGCAGGCTCCGGCAGGCACGGCGGTTGGGCAGCAGTATCAGCGCGTCGGCGAGGTCCAGATCGGCTTCGAGCAGCCCCCGCGCGAGGGTCATGCCGAAGTCATCTTGGGATGGAATATTGTATAAGCCTTTGATTTTCACGAGAAAATTGGCTCCAAACGCGGCGCCCACGCGGGCCCGCCAACCCCGTGCAGCTGCCGCTGCTCTTCCCCTGCGCCCGTGGCTTCAAGCCGGATTTCCAGCGCCTCAGGCGGCCGGAGCGGCCCGAGCCGATCGGGCCATTCCACGAGGGTCACGCCGTCGGCGCGCGCGTCGTCCCAGCCCAGATCGAAGACCTCTTCGGCCTCCCCCAGCCGGTAAAGATCGAAGTGAGTCATGGCAAAGTCGGGCAGGTCGTAGCTCTGGCTGAGGGTAAAGGTCGGGCTGGGCACGATCAGATCAGAGTCCCCAGCCAACGACCGGATCAGCGCGCGGGCAAAGGCGGTCTTGCCTGCCCCCAAATCACCCTGAAGCAGCACGCAGTCGCCGGACGCCAGCACCCGGCCCATAGCCGCAGCGATGCGGCCGGTTTCTGCCTCGGTTCCTACCGTAATCCGGAAAAGGTCGTGCGGTGACTCGCCCATGGCGGGCAAGCTCGCACGAGAACATTATGAGTACAAGAGCCATCGCGAGCAACGGCGGGGAAATCAGTTGATTTCTTCGCCTGCGTAGACGCCGTAGATCACCGAAGTGGGCAGCCAGCCGGTCAGGTTCTCAACCTGCACCTGACACCAGTAGTCCTTACAGGTCTTCAGATGCACCACCACGTCCTCTTCGATGTAGGCGAGCACGTTGGAACCCTGCGTACTGCCCCGGAACAGCGGGGTCATATCGGCCTGCACCATGCCAGTGCGGTGATTGGCCAGCACCGAGCGCCCCATCCAGCCAAGAGTGCCATCGCGGTCGCGCACACGACGCCAGTTGCCGAACTCGGCCACAACTTCGATCGGCATGTACTGGCGCTGATAGACCCACTCGATCGCGTGAGTCTTGGTTGGACCACGGCGGAGGTAGGCGTCTTCGTCTTTGAGGGAAACCCAGCGCGGCAGCACCTCGCCCGTCACCCGGCCGACGCTCTGCGACTGGGCCTGAGCGGCGGGGGCAAGCGCCATCACAGCGCCGAGCAGCACCAGAGAAATCGAAAGAAGCCAAGTCAGGTGCCGCAAGGTGGGCATGGAATTTCCCACCCGACGGCTGGAACCACTGAGTAGCACGGTAATGAGTCCGTCAAATCACGTATAAAAATGTTGTGCCGGTGCGTTAAATCCCGCGCAGATGAAATTTCGCGGCGCCTCAACACCCCATCTATGACCAACAGAATCTATATATTCAAGCGTTTTAGCAAATTTTCTTGATAAATCGCTTTCACACCCGTTTCAAAGGGCCCGAACTACACTTGAAGGCGCATAATGCGCAGGGGCCAAGTGGAAATCAGCTGTGTGGCGGGCCGCTGATCCGTGACCAACCACTGCACCGCCGCGTGGGCGGCGAGCTGTCCCATCAGCATCGACGCGGTCGCCAGCACACCGACATCGGCGCAATTTTGCTGGGGCGGTGGGCCTTCGGGGAAGAGGTCGCTGTAGCGCGGGGCATCGCGGTCGAGGCACAGCAGCTGTCCCTCGGTCCCGGTCACCGATGCCGCGACTAAGCGAGCACCGCCAAGTGAGGGGTGACCCTCGCTTTGGCACCAGTCGGCGACAGCCACGCGGGTATCGAAGTTATCGCTACCGTCGATGACCAGATCGTAGCCACTCAGCAGCCGACCGGCCGTCCCGGCGCGGACTTGGTCAAGCGCCACCGTGACCGACAGCCCGGGGCCGGCCTCCTCCAGCACTTCGGCGGCGACCAGCGCCTTGGGCCGGCCGACATCGGCCGCGCGGAACAGCATCTGCCGCGGCAGGTTGGACAGCGATACCGTATCGGGGTCGATCAGCCCGAGCGTGCCGATCCCGCACTGGGCCAGCGCCTGCGCCGCCGGACAGCCGATGCCACCCAGCCCGACGAGCGCGACCCGCGCCTGCGACAGCCGCAGTTGCCCGCGTGCGCCGATTTCCGGCAGCACCAGATGCCGGGCAAATCGCTCGAGGTCAGCGTCGCTGAAGCGGCTCAGCGCCTCGTCTTCATCCATGGGGAGGTCGGGCCGGTCCTCAGACACCGGTCGATCCGAAGCCGCCTGCCCCGCGCTCGGTCTCGCTGAGGTCAGTCACCTCGTCGAAGCCGGCCTGCACCACCGGGGCGATGACCAGCTGGGCGATGCGCATCCCGCGCTCGACGGTAAAGACTTCCTCGCCGAGGTTGATCAGCGGCACCCGCACTTCGCCGCGATAGTCGCTGTCGATGGTGCCCGGCGCGTTGAGGACGGTGATCCCGTTCTTGACCGAGAGGCCGGAGCGGGGGCGCACCTGTGCCTCGTACCCCGCCGGAAGGGCCATGGCGAAGCCGGCCGGGATCAGCGCCCGCTGGCCGGGCTCCAGCCGCAGCGGCGCATCGACGGCGGCGCGGATATCTGCGCCGGCCGAATCGGCGGTTTCGTAGTCGGGCAGCGCGAGGTCAGCGCCGTTGTCCAGCCGCTTGAGCGGCACGGTGACGGGCGGGGATGCGGTCACGGCTCCAACGCCTCAACGATGCGTGCGACCAGACGGGCGGCGACCTGCGACTTGCTCAGTTCGGGCCAGGTGTCCACGGCGTCGGCCCCGTCGCCGGTGACCAGCGTGACGGCGTTGTTCGCGGCGCCGAAGACCGCACCGCCGGAAACGTCGTTGGCGAGGATCCAGTCGACCTGCTTCTTCTGGCGCTTGGCGCGGGCATTGTCGACGAGGTTCTCGGTTTCGGCGGCAAAGCCCACCACCAGACCGGGGCGCGGGTCGCCCTGCGCGATGGTGGCCAGAATGTCGGGATTCTTGACGAAGCGGAGTTCGAGCTCGTCGTGGTCGGCCTGCTTCTTCAGCTTCTCGGGCGCAGCGTCCTTGGGCTTCCAGTCCGCAACCGCCGCGGCAAAGACGGCGATATCGGCCGGGAGCGTGGCCTGCGCCGCGGCGAGCATATCGTCGGCGGTCTCGACCCGCTGGACGTGCACGCCGACCGGCGGCGGCAGGGCCACCGGCCCGGTGACCAGGGTGACATCGGCCCCGGCGGCGGCGAGAGCGGCGGCCACGGCCTGTCCCTGCTGCCCCGAAGAGCGGTTGGCCATGACCCGCACCGGGTCGACCGGCTCGTGGGTCGGGCCGGACGTGACCAGCGCACGCTTCCCGGCGAGCGGTTTAGGCGCAAAGAAGGCTTCAGCGAGCGCCACGAGGTCTTCAGGTTCGGTCAGGCGGCCCGAGCCGATCTCGCCACAGGCCATGTCACCATCGGCCGGACCCCAGACGTGGACGCCGCGCGCCATCAGGGCGTGGACGTTGGCTTGCGTCGCCGGGTTGGCCCACATGACCGGGTTCATCGAGGGTGCAATGGCCACCGGGCCGTCGGCCGCGAGCAGCGTGGTCGAGGCCAGGTCGTCGGCCAGCCCGGCCGCCATTCGCCCGATCAGGTCGGCACTGGCCGGAGCCACGAGGATTAGGTCGGCCTCCCGCGCCAGCCGGATATGCCCCATCTCGGACTCGTCCTTGAGGCTGAACAGGTCTTCATAGACCGGGTGTTCGGCCAGCCCGGCGAGGGTCAGCGGGGTGATGAACTGCGCGCCGCCCTTGGTCAGGATCGGCACCACGGTGGCGCCGGCGTCCTTCAGCCGCCGGACCAGAACCGCCGCCTTGTAGGCTGCGATCCCGCCGGAGACGATCAGCAGTATCTGCTTGCCCGCCAGTGCCATGCCCTAACCTCCCGTCGCTTGCAGAACCAGCCACATCAGCCCGGCGCCGACGACGGCCGCCAGCGCGAAACCCAGCCAGGCCGACCCCGCCGAGCGGCGGCGGTTCATTTCGGCATTTAGGTCCTTGAGCGCACTTTCGGCCTCTTCGAGCATGCTTGGCAAGCGTCCGGCCGCCGCCAGCGCCGTTTCGGCGTGCCCGGAGAGCTGCGCCACCGGGTTGCGGTACTCGATCATCCAGTCGCGCACCAGTGGTCGCGCGATGTCCCAGATGTTGATGTCGGGCGACAGCGACCGGGCGATGCCCTCGGCCATCAGCATATTCTTCTGCAGCAGAAACAGATCGGGCTGCAAGCTCATGTCAAAGGTGCGGCCCATGGCCAGCAACTGCCCCAGCAGCCGGGCGAAGGACACGTGCTCCAGCGGTTGATTGACGATCGGCTCGGCCACCGAACGCAGCGCCAGCGCGAAGGCCTGGGTCGAGGCTGAACGCGGCAGGTAGCCTTCTTCCGCGTAACGCCGGGCGAGGCCGTCGTAGTCGCCTTCGAGCAGGAAATTCATCAGGTCGGCGAGAAACACACGGCCTTTCCAGTCCAGCCTGCCGACGATCCCAAAGTCGACGAACACGACCTTACCCTCGGCGTCGATGAACATGTTGCCCGCGTGCTGGTCACCGTGAAAGAAGCCGTCTTCGAACACGGCTTCGAAGAAACAGGTGGCGGCATTGGTCAGCACGGCTTCGAGGTCGTGGCCCTGCGCACGAAGCAGGTCGCGTTCATCGATGCTGGTGCCCTCGACCCGGGCCATGACCAGCACCCGCTGAGAGGTCAGATCCCAGAACGGCGCCGGCGTGCGCAGGGTGCCGCGGTCGGCGAAGTTGCGCGCCATCTGGTCCGCCGCGGCGGCTTCGAGCCGCAAGTCGAGTTCCATGGCGGTCTGCTCGCGCAGCACGTCGATGATCCCCACCGGCCGGGCGCGGCGCAGGTCAGGGACCAGCGCCTGCGCGAAGCCCGCTGCCCAGCGCAGAAAGCTGAGCTCACGCACGAATCGGCGTTCGATATCCGGGCGCAGGATCTTGACCGCGACCTCTTCCCCGCTGTGCAGGTTGGCGAAGTGGACCTGCGCGACCGAGGCAGCGCTGAAGGCCGGGCCAAAGTCGGCAAAGATGTCCTCGACCGGCTGTCCCAGCGCCTCGGCGAGGGTGCGCCGCGCCGTGCGGTCGTCAAAGGGTTCGAGCTGATCCTGCAGGGCCGACAGATCCGCCGCCGCGTCTTCGCCGATCAGGTCAGCACGGGTGGAGAGGATCTGACCCAGCTTGATGTAAGTAGGGCCGAGCCGCTTGAGGGCGATGGCGAGATTGGTGCCGCTCGTTCGAGATCGGGCTTTGCCGCCCTTGAGCAGGCTCAGGATGCGCAGGACCCGGGCCGGCAGGCTGCGCGCGGGTGCCAGACGCAGGGCGATATCGGTGGCGCCTTCACGGCCCATGACCCAGAGCAGCCCGAGCCCGGCGAAAGGATGGGTGATCCAGCCCAGCACCGGCCTAGACCCGCCAACCGTTATGGATGGCAACGATACCGCCGGACATGTTGCGGTGGCTCACCTGCGCAAACCCGGCGTCCCGCATCATGCCTTCGAGCTGCTCCTGCGGCGGGAAGCGGCGGATGGACTCGACCAGATACTGATAGCTCTCGCGGTCTCCGGCGACCAGGCGGCCCAGCTCGGGCAGCAGGTTGAAGCTGTACTGATCGTAGAGGTCTTTGAGCGCGGGCAGCACCACGCGGCTGAATTCGAGGCAGAAGAAGCGCCCACCGGGACGCAAGACCCGCCGCGCTTCCGCCAGTGCCAGCTCCGGCCGGGAGACGTTTCGCAGGCCGAAAGAAATCGTGTAGGCATCGAAGGACCGGTCTTCGAAGGGCAGCGCTTCGGCATTGCCGCAGATCCACTGCAGGTCCTCACGGCCCTCGAAGCGGGTTTGCCCGGCCTGCAACATGCCATCTGTCAGGTCAAAAACCAGCACCCGGCCCGGCGCCTGTGACCCGCCTTGCCGCTGCCGGATGCGCTCTGCAATGTCGCCGGTGCCGCCAGCCACGTCGAGGCAGACTTCCCCGGCGCGCGGGCGCATCCAGTCCATCAGCGCATCCTTCCAAAGCCGGTGGGCGCCCATGGACATCAGGTCGTTCATGATGTCGTAGCGGCTCGCCACGCTCTCGAACACGCCCTGGACCAGCGGTGCCTTTTCCTCGACCTTGATGTCGCGGTACCCGAAGTGGGTGGTATCGTCGTTTTCTTTTGCCATGTTGCTGAGATAGCCTTTAACCCCGCCTGTGAAAAGAAAGGCGGGCTGCCAATAACGCACAGGTGCTGAACGTCCAATGCCTGAACTGCCCGAAGTCGAAACCGTTGTCAGGGGTCTGCGCCCCCTGCTCGAACACCAGCGGCTGGACCGTTTGCTGCTCCGGCGGGAGGATATGCGCTTCCCCTTTCCGGTGGATCTGAGCCAGCGGCTGACCGGGAAAACCATCGGGACGATCGAGCGTCGGGCCAAGTACGGGCTGATCCGCTTCCCCGAGGGCGGAGACACGCCGCTGACCCTGCTGTTTCACCTCGGAATGAGCGGGCGCATGGTCTGCGTCACCCCGCCGGACGAGGACTTCGACAAGCACGATCACGTGGTGTTCCAGACCGCAAAGGGGCAGGTCCGGTTCAACGATCCGCGCCGCTTCGGGTTTGTAGAGATGTACAGCGGACCGGACAGCACCAGCCGCTTTCTCGACCAGCTCGGGCCGGAGCCGCTGAGCGAGACCCTCAACCCTGGACACATGCGCAGCGTGTTCAAGGACAAGAGCGCCCCGATCAAGGCCAGCCTGCTCAATCAAAGCCTGATCGCGGGGCTGGGTAATATATACGTGTGCGAGGCACTGTTCGAAGCGGGCATCCGGCCGACCCGCGCCACCGGCTCACTCAAGCGTCGCGAGATCGAGCGGCTGTGCAAGGAAATCAAGGCCGTGCTGATCCGGGCGATCGACGCAGGCGGCTCGTCTTTACGCGACCACCGGCAGGTGTCGGGCGAGCTGGGGTACTTCCAGCACGCCTGGCGCGTCTACGGCCGCGAGGACGAGCCCTGCCGGACTTGCACCCGGCCGGTCGAACGCATCGTGCAGTCGAATCGCTCGACATTCTTCTGCGCTGCTTGTCAGCGATAGGAGCCTTGCCTTGCGCTCAGCGGTCTTTGGGCCTATAGCAGCGCTCAATCTTTGAAATTGTCTTTGGAAACAGACCCGAATGGCACATTCCCGTTCCGCCCGTAAGCGCGTCCGCACCGCGGCTCGCCGTACCGAAATCAACCGCGCTCGCCGCAGCCGCGTCCGCACCTTCATCAAGAAGGTCGAGGCCGCCGTCGCCGCCGGCGACCAGAACGCTGCCCGCGCAGCCCTGACTGCAGCCCAGCCTGAGATCATGCGGGGCGTGACCAAGGGCACGATGCACAAGAACACCGCGTCCCGCAAAATCAGCCGCCTGAGCGCGGCCGTAAAGCGGATGGCCTGATCCACCCCGACCAACAGCAGCGCACCTGACGTCAGAAGCCGACCCGAACCCCCGTTCCGGTCGGCTTTTTGCTGCCCGCATCTCACCGTATCAGCTGTCGGCACCCAACGGCGCTAGGGCCATCCGCAGGGCCCGGTGAAACCGGGGCGGGAGCTGGGAAGGGAGCGGGGTCACGAGCCGGGCGATTCGCTCCTTCACCTCTGATTTGAGAATCCGGCGGGGCCAGATTCGTAATTCAAGCGGAAGATAGGCCTTGATCTCGACACGATGTTGAGTGTTACCGGAGTCGAAAAAGTCGAATTAAAAACAGCCCGCGCCGGACTGAGGCAACGACTCCACAAATCTCATTTTTTTGGCTGATCACGCGGTTTGGATGCTTGCCCGGTCGCGCCCGAGCCGTAAACATAGGCCTGCAATGACGAGGGGCTCCAGCCCCTAAGGTGCCCGTTCAGAGGCACCAGATGCTCGAGGGGTCGGGTCGCCGGGAACGCACATCGAGATGCACCGCGTTGAGTCTGTTGAGAGCGAAGCAAATGAATTGAGGAGAAGAGCTGTGCGGGATTGTATCCGAGGCCACCGACTGAAGTGCAGTGAGCAAGCCAAAATTTTTAGCGCTCTGGCTGACACCGCACCGACCGTGGTCTGGATCAAGTCGTGACTGACAGCTTCCACACCCTCCAGGATCGTCAGGAAATCTGGTCGCAGGTAAAGGGCGCTATTCGCCGTGAGTACGGGGAGAGCACTTACCGCTCGTGGCTGCGTCCGATCGAGTTCTCCGAAGCCAACGACGAGCGCATCCGCCTTTCCGTGCCATCCCGCTTCGTCCGCGACTGGGTGCAGGCCAACTATCTCGAACGCCTGCGCGCGCTCTGGGTCATGCATGAGCCCGAGATCGAAACCGTTGAGATCATCGTCCGTCCCGCGACCCAGCCCGGCGCGCCGATCCCGCCCAGCAAGGCCGGTGTTGGCAACTTTGCGGCCCCGCTCGACGCGATCGAAAACGCAGCCGGCAAGGTGGGCAACAGCCCGTTGGCCGCGCCGACCATCCTCGACAGCGCCGAGATGTCTCAGTACCGGTACACGGTGCCCAACGACGACAAGCAGCTGGTCAAGCGCTTCAGCTTCAAGGACTTCGTGGTCGGCCAACCCAACGAACTCGCCTACGCTGCTGCACGGCGCGTGGCTGAGAGCGCCGAAGTCGCCTTCAATCCGCTGTTCCTGTACGGCGGGGTAGGACTGGGCAAGACCCACCTGATGCACGCCATCGCCTGGCACATTCGCGAAACCCAGCCTGAGCGTCGGGTCGCTTACCTGTCGGCTGAGAAGTTCATGTCTCTGTTCATTCAGGCGGTGCGCCATCGCGACACCATCGCGTTCAAGGACGAGTTCCGTTCGGTCGACGTGCTGATGATCGACGACATCCACTTCATCGGTGGCAAGGAAGCCAGCCAGGAAGAGTTCTTCCATACCTTCAACGCGCTGGTTGACCAGAACCACCAGGTGGTGGTTTCTGCCGACAAGTCACCAAGCGATCTCGAAGGTCTGGAAGACCGGCTGAAGTCGCGGCTGGGCTGGGGTCTGGTCGCCGACATCCACCCGACCAACTACGAACTGCGGCTGTCGATCCTGCAGGCCAAGGCCGAGAGCATCGCGCTGGAAATCCCGCCGCAGGTGCTCGAATTCCTGTCCCACAAGATTTCCTCGAATATCCGCGAGCTCGAAGGCGCGCTGAACCGGATCGAGGCGCATGCAATCCTGATCGGCCGCCCGGTGACGCTGGAGATGGTGCAGGACGTGCTCCACGACCTGCTCAAGGCCAACGACCGCCGGGTGACCATCGAAGAGATTCAGAAGAAGGTCGCCGAGCACTTCAACATCAAGCTCAGCGAAATGTTCTCGCCCCGCCGGGCACGCTCCGTGGCGCGTCCCCGGCAGATCGCCATGTACCTGTCCAAGCAGCTGACCACGCGGTCCCTGCCGGAGATCGGGCGGCGGTTCGGCAACCGCGACCACACCACAGTGATGCACGCCGTGCGCAAGGTCGAGGAGCTCCGGTCGCTCGACGCGACCATAGACGAGGACGTCGAACTGCTGCGCCGCATGTTGGAGAACTAGACCACGGGTCGCAGACCGGGACCCGTGCGGAACTCAGCCTAAATCAGCAGCCCGTCGAGGGCGCCGACCGCCCCGCTGTCGGGGAAGATCTTCTGGTTCAACTCGGCGTTGCGCAAATCATAGTGCGCGCCGAGCACGCCCTTGAGCAACTGCCGGGTGTCGAACGTAGGGCGCAGATCCCGCCCCTCGAACAGCTGGTTCGACGCCAGCCCCGGCCAGTCCGCGATCACCCGGCCCCCGCGTACCGCACCGCCGAACAGCAGCGCTGCGCCGCCCGTGCCGTGATCGGTGCCACCGGTGCCGTTGGTGGCCACCGTCCGACCGAACTCGGTTGAGACCAGCACCACAGTCTTTGACCAGACCTCCGGCGAGAGCGTCGCCTTGAAGGTCAGCAGACCATTGGCCAGCGCTTCGAGCCGGCGGTCGAGTGCACCGCCCGCCTTGCCCTGCCCCGCGTGGGTGTCCCAGCCGGAGAACTCCATCGCTGCGATCCGCGGGCCGTCGTCGGCTTCGAGGAAACGGCCGGTGGCCGAGAACAGCTGGTCGAACAGTGCCAGCCCGCGCTTGCCGCCACCCGAGTCCATGACCATGGCCTGCTCCTGCAGGTTCAGGGCCGCCGTGAAGCTGTCGGCGAGCTGCGGATCCTGATTGTAGAGCCGCGAGAGATCGGCGAGGAAGGCTTCGTCACCATCGCGCTGCACCTTGGGCGCCCACGTGGCGACGGGCACCTCGCCGCGCAGCGACGTCGGCAAGCCGCCGCCGACCGCGATTCCCGCGCCCGAGGCACCACCGATCACGCCAAGGGTTCGATTGAGCCAGCCGGTTGCGGTTCCCACAGGCTTGTCCAGCCCGGTTTCGAGGATCGACTGCGCGTCAAAGTGCGACCGCGTGCGGTAGGGGATGGCGAGACCCTGAACCGGCAGCAGCTCGCCTTCGAGGAAGGCCGGTGCCAGCGGCGACAGGCCGGGCGCAAGGGCAAAGGTGCTGTCCAGCGGCGTCAGCAAGCTGCGGTCGTAGGCGAGCTGGCCACGCGCAGAGGCGTAGGCCGGGTCACCGTAGGGTACGACGGCGTGCAGGCCGTCCATGGCCCCGCGCAGCAGCACGAACACAAAACGCTGGTCGGTCGCCGATTGGGCAAAGCTGATCGAGGGCGCAAAGCTGGTCGCCAGACCCCCGGCGCAGGTGGAGGCAAGGAAGGCGCGTCGGTTGAGAAAGGACTGGTTCATGGGTCATCTCCACTGAAAATCTGGGCTGGCAAAGACCAGCGTCGCCTGATCAGCGGCACTGGATTGATCAGCGAGGAGGACATTGAGCAGGGCGGGGTCACGCACTTCCATGACGTCTTGGGCAAAGGCCCCGGCATCGGACAGGCGGGCACGCGCGCGCTTGGTCACCATCCGGGCAAGGTCGGC
>PAPT01000008.1 GCA_002708995.1 Geminicoccus sp.
CAGCCCAGAGCGCCTGCCGCTAGACCAAGGATAGAAGCAGAGGACTGTATCGACTTACGTGGCGACTGTTGAACGATGTGCTTAACTATACCCGTGAGGGGCTCCAGTCAGAGATTTGTAGGGTGGTTTAGTTGGTCAGCCAAAAGCATGCAAACGGGATGGTTTGCTGTGAGGTAAGATTCTCAGTTTGGTTACGGCGTTAATCTTTGAATAGAAAAAAATTGTTTTTTGGTTGAAAGCCTCGCGAAGTTTCTGCGTCGAAAGCCGTTACTGGATCAGGCAAAATCTCACCGTCTCAGGCCTTGATGGTGTAGGCATTTGGACAGACACCAGCAAGGCCTGTTGACCCACAGACGAAGTCCTAAGCCTGATATAGGCGGCTACTCCATGAGTTGTGTCCAAGTTTGGGTTTCAATCTTCGCACCCGCTTCTTCTCTGAGTTTGATCATCCCTGGCGAATTAGCCATTGCCATCATTTTTTCCATGGATTCAACCTCGATACAGGTCCAGACTTTGTTTTCATTATCGGGCTCATGACCCACTGCCAAAACCTTCACGCCATGCTCATTGCGCAATTGTTCGTTGGCATCAAATAGACTCTTCCAGTGCTGATAGCCTTTAGTCAGTTCAACTGACGAGATGATCTTCATTTTTCTGCTCCATATTGATCCTCAGTGACCCCAAAAGGGTTAGCGCCGGCATTGCATTCGACTGACTGTGCCGCCCGACTTTTACTTCGCCCACGCTAGACTTAATCATGTCTTTCGATTCGGGCCGCTGATTGGTTCGTTAGCTTACAAACGACGTGTTGTGCTTGATAATGGTAGTCACTTCAGAGACTTCGGTCAGCGCTGAGCCGCTGCGTTCACCATGCTCGTGGATGAGAGCCTCGCTGTCTGCGTTGTAGACACAGTAGATAGCATCACCGACAACGTAACTCTGCTCCTGCTGAATGTTTTTGCCCTCAGAGCGCATGGCTTCCAGCACTTCTTCTGAGCCTTTACCTGCTGAGTTGAGGTCATTCTTCGGAATTGACCCAGCACCGGCCATCTCACGTTTAATAATGAATCGCTTTACGATTTAATCTCCTTGGTTTTTTAGCGACTGAAAATATGTTTTGCGGCATCGAAGAATTCAAGCGCGGAAGTAAAGAATCTTTGACAAATTGGGTTGCCAGCCTTCCCTGGAATTCCCGCTTTTTTACTAAGTGCGACCGACAGCTTGGCCGGCTTCATGGAAAAGACCCGGCCTAATGCTCCAAAGTTTGCGACAAAGACTGCACTACAGCACGCAGTTTTTCAGTAATTTTATCCTTAAAATAATTATATGGAACAATAGGTTAGTCCAATATTTTTTTGTCTCAAAAAAGGAATATGGATATTTTCACGCGCTGCAAAGCCTCCCAAATGGGCCAATGAAAACAATGATCAATGGGTTCCTGTCGCTACAGCTGCTGCGCGACGTGCTGTAAAACAGCTTCGATCCTCGCCACGTATGCCCCCTGTAGCAGACCGATCTTTGTCTCTGCCCGTCTGAGTGTGGGGCTGCATGTGCAACCCCTCCGCCGTCGCAGTGACAGACTGCTGGCGTCGTGGAGCCACTTCAACGGGCGTAAGGACAGCGGCTGCAGCGTGGGCACCTGAGACGGCGGTCGTTTACTAAGCCCCATCAGGCGACGCGAACGTCCCCCAATCAGCCCGACCAAGCCAGAACACACCGCCATCGAGAAGAAGTTTGAGGTCATGCCGCGTCCGACCACCCTGTTCGACACGGTGCCAAGGCTCTGGGGTTGTCCGGCCTCACTGAAGCCCGGAGACCTCGCTGACCCATAAGATGAAACCGAACTCTGTAGTGGCTCGGGGCTGCAGCACGGGCGACAGTCTAAACGTGCCGAAGGTTGCAGCGGAGAAAATCGACGCTCAGGAGGACCGGGGTCAGATTGATCCATTGGCCTGCCGAATGCTGCCCAGCGCGACACCCAACAAATGAAATTCTTAGTCACTAATGTAGCATATTTGTTAAAATCACCGTACGTGTAATGCGAGTATTGCAGCCCGTGGAGGAAAAAGCATGCTGAAATTCATTACTCTTCTGACAACAATGGTGCTCGCATTTGCAAACATTGCTAACGCCCAGAGAGAAATTCGATGTGACACCCCAGCGATGGATCGCCTTGGTCTTCTGGAATCCTCCGTTTCTTTTTGGTTGAAGGACGATTTCACTTGCTGGGAACAGATCGACGGGGTGGCGATTTTCACGGTGGCTGAGGCTGATGGCGACAGGTATTACCAGCTAAGGCAGGAAGCGCGACTGGAAAGTTCGGATTGGGAATGGACAAGCCGAGTTGCTGAAATCAATCCCGATTCATTTCCAACAGAGCACGATGGCTTGATCTGGTATGTCGAAAATTACCAGTGGGATGAAGAAGGTGAAGAAGCTTTCTGTTTCCAGGCTTTGGCTGAGTCGCCAAACAAGGCTAAGCGCCAATACATCGATTTCTGTGAGTACGGGCGCATCATGGCATTTGACGAAGCCACTGTTCTGACGAGGCTTCCCCGTAATCCCTTCTAGGTGAAGGGAGCCGCAACTCCCATCGACAGGTGGGGGAAAGCCTGGTTGGAGCCTAGCAGGGCGCCCGAAAGGCAAGGACTGGCTCTTCACCCCACGCGAGTTTTGACAAGGGCAGCGCTAGCGCGTCGCCCCTTCGTAGTCAGTCCTCAGATCCGAATTTCATGAAGAAGCCGGTGCCGCCTCGCACCCTCTTTACTCAGGACTTGTCCGGGTCCGCAGGGGTCGCCGGACCCGATTTTGCGCCCGTTTCTGCGCCTGCATCACCTGCCGGGCGATTGCCAAAGCCAGCAAAGCTGGCAGAGCCGCCAAAGCCACCGGAGCCAGCAAAGGGCCCCGAACCGCCCGCCCCGCCGATGCCACCGAACAGCTCGCTCAGCGATCCGTTCTCCACGCTGTTCGCCCAGCGCTCGGCGTCTTCCAGTGCCTGATCCAGCGCCTTCATGGTTGCGCTAAGATCCTCGCTGCCATCCTTGAGCCAGGCTAGGGAAGCGCGAATGTACACCACCGTCAGCCCGTTCTGACGAAACTTGCCGCGAAGCCCACCCTCGCCCAGACCCGCCGCCTCAAGCATCCAGCCCATGGACCGCTGCAGGTGCTTGTGGGTCATTGCCGCGAGCCGCAAGTCGGACCGGGCGGAAAATGTCATCATCCCGAGCGCGTTGCGGTAGGGTGTCAGGGCATCGAAGCGGGCCATGATTACTTCGAACAGGCGGTCGCGCGGGCTGTCGTTTACGTCGATCGACGCGCACTCCTCCAGCACCGCTGCGTCAACGTGCCGGTTAAGCGCACTGATCAGGTCGTACTTGCTGTCGATCAGCGCCCGCAGGTCGACGAGGGTCAGCTCCAGTGCCGCCGCCAGATCGGCGAGGGTCAGGCGCGACCACCCCTTTTCCTCAACAGTGGCAAAGGCACGCTCAAGATGAGTGGACGACAGTTGCACGGGTCCGGCTTCCTTCGATCGATAACGGCACTGTTTAACCTAGCGGCTTTTATACCGATTTTCAGGGGCAAGTTGGCGCAGCGCAGTATTATCGGCCCCACCCGCCGCTGCGCCCGCAGCTGCCGCGCGAGATCCGCTCCGAGGTTGTTCCGCGCCGTAGAACAGTCGCTCAACTGGGTCAAGACGTCCGCCAGCCGAGTTTCGAGCAGGTCGTAGGCCGGGTCCTGACCGGCGAGCTCCTGCTGATAAGCGTCACACTGCGACAATGCCACTTAGGGGCTCGCTATCAACTGGCGGCGTTCGGCGTGCATGCCGGCATAATCGGCGATGCAGGCGCGGGCGCGCGGCGGGTGTGTCGCGGCCATGGTCAGCCGCCGAGTCGGTCAACCCAGCTGCTCGAGCAAAGCCGCGCAGGCCCGGTTCTGCATGAAAAAGTCAGCCGTGTAGCGATCAGTCGGCTGCAGCTCGGTCAGCAGCAGCGTGCCGTCGGCAAGGTCAAAGATAAACACCCCGGCCGGGCCACCATCGGCGCGCGGGATCTGCACCAGTGCCCGCCCGGTGGTATCCGCCTCGCAGAACAGGCTGCCCGCCAACTGCAAAGAGCCAAAGGCGTGGTTGCTGTAGCCCCCCAGCGGGATGCGGGCGAGGGTGTCGAGCTGCCCGCCGTTCCACTGGTGCACCCGTAAAGTCGGCGCGATGTGCGGGGTTTCGATCACCGCGATCTCGCGCGAGCCGTCCCCGTCGAGGTCCACAGCACCATCGAGCGGATTCAGCCAGCGGTTCGGCGCGCCGATGAAGTCCGACTGCGCCATCGGATAGACGGTCGCGCTGTTCCCGTCGTCACCCGGATCAAAGGCATAGAGCGCGATGGCCGCGCCCCGGTTCCGGTCCGCCACGATCAGGATCACTTCACTCAGGCGATCGTCGTCGAGGTCGACAACCCGGACGCGTCGGTCCTCGAACACCTGTTCAAAGGGCAGGTTGTAGGGCCGCAGCGCGGCGCCGTTTTCGTCGATGGTCAGGATGGTACCGTACTCGAAGGGCTGGCCGAAGACACCGTGCTTGTAGCGCTGGGTCGGGTTGGCGAGGCACACGCCGAGCAGGTCATCGCAGGCACCGAGTTTGACCGTGTTGACCACCGCCTGCGCGCCGGCTGAGCCGGACAGAAGCAGGGTGGTCGTCCAAACTATGGCGCCGAACCCGGCGATCAAGGCCTGAAGGCCCCCTGAGAAGGACTTTGCCATGTTGATCGATCTCCCCCGGTGTCAGAACCCGCGCCCGCCTTCGAGGAAGGCCAGCTCTTCGGCGGTCGATTCACGCCCCAGAACGGCATTGCGATGCGGGTAGCGCCCGAAGCGTTCGAGCACGGCACGGTGCTGGATCTGGGATTCGAGGTTTCGCTCAAGACCGGGTCGTGAGAACAGCTCCCCGGCGATGTCATGGATAGCGAGACTTTCGGAGTGCATGAACAGGAAGGCCAGTTGGGGCCCCTGCAGCGCCTGATCCCCCCCGGCCCGGATCGCTTCCTGCGCCAATGCCAGCGACAGGGGATCAGCGGCGAAACCGCGTCCGTATTCTCGGTAAAGGTTCCGGGAAAACTGGTCGAGCACGATGATTTCAGCCAGCCGCCCTTCGGCTGTCTCGCGCCAGGACCAGAGCTCGGCCCGAACCGCGCGGTCGTGGGTTTCGCCAAAGTGGGTGCGGATGGCCTCGTCGACCTTGGCAAAGGTCTTGAACCACTGCTCAGGCGTCAGTTCGTCGAACCAGAATGCCAGCACGTGGTCAGCCGTTGCCATCGGTCTTCCCTTTCGTTTCAGACTGCACATTCGTTGCGCAAGCGCTCAAGCCGTCACCGTTAAAGTCCGCCCGCGCGCAACCGGTCCCGGATCGGCGTGAAGGCGGCGACCACGCTGGCATAGAGATCGCGCTTGAAGGGCACGATCAGGTCCATGGTCTGTTCGAGTTCGACCCACTGCCACGCACTGAATTCAGGCTCGCGGGTGTCGATATTGACGTCGCTGTCCTGCCCGAGAAATGCGAAGGCGAACCAGCGTTGCTGCTGTCCCGCGTAGGACCCGCGCCAAAGCTGCCGGCGGAGCTCTTCGGGGAAATCGTAGGTCAGCCATCCTTCAGGGCTGTCGAGCGCGCGTGTCAGCGCCGGGGTCACGCCGGTTTCTTCTTCCAGCTCGCGCCGGGCGGCGTCGAAGGGGTCTTCGCCCGGGTCGAGACCACCCTGCGGCATCTGCCAGGCCGGGCCGGGGTTATCGATCCGCTGCCCGACCCAGACCTGGGCCTGCGCGTTGAAGAGCACCACCCCCGCACCGCGGCGGTAGCGGGGGTCGGTTCCGTCGGTGATTGCCAGCATCAGTTCTGGTACATGGCAATGCCGCGGATCAGGTCGCGGGCGCGGACCAGCTGGAAGTCGAAGAACTCTTCTTCCTCGGCTGCGGCGTCGGCCTCGCTATCGTCGGTTTCGCCGTCGCCCTCTCCTGCGCCTTCACCTTCGCCTTCATCAGCACCTTCGCCTGCGCCGTCCTGCGCACCCTCATCGGCGCCAGAAGCATCCTCGCCGGACCCTTCAGCGCCGTCGGTGGTGGCCTCTTCGCCGTCGGCCTCCGCCTCGTCCTCTGTGGCCTCGTCTCCGTCATCCAGCGCGTTATTGAGATCGCGCTCGTAGCGGAAGTTCTCCGAGCCATAGCCTTCGAGTGGCTCCAGCCGCGCCAGCTCCACCAGAATGTCGGGCTCGATGCCCTTGGCCTGGATCGATTCACCTGACGGCGTGAAATAGCGCGCCGTGGTCAGGCGCAGGCCGCCGTCTTCACCCAGCCCGATCAGCGTCTGCACCGAGCCCTTACCAAAGGTTGGGGTGCCTAGCAGGATGGCGCGGCGGTGATCCTGCAGTGCGCCGGCAACAATCTCAGATGCTGAGGCCGAACCACCGTTGATCAGCACCACCAGCGGCTTGCCGTTGATGAAGTCTCCCTGCTTCGCGAAGTAGGAGGCGTCGTCTTCGCTGTTCCGGTTGCGGACCGAGACGATCTCCCCCTCTTCAAGGAAGGCGTCGGCCACCCGGATCGATTGGCTCAGGTTACCGCCGGGGTTGTTGCGCAGGTCGAGGATGTAGCCGATCAGCTCCACGTCTGCTTCGGCGGCTTCCTCGTCGAGCTTGGCCAGTTCCTTCTCGAGGCTTTCCCCGGTGGAGCCGAGGAAGCGGTTGATACGGATATAGCCGATGTCACCGTCGTCGATGATGGTCCGCACTGAGAAGAACGGAATGCTGCCCCGGGTGACGGTGACGTCGAAGGACTTCTGCGTTGCGGGGCGGTACACGGTCAGGGTGATGTCGGTGCCCAGTTCGCCGCGCATGATCTCGACGGCCTGATCGAGGGTCTTGCCTTGCACGCTCTCCCCGTCCAGCGCGGTGATCAGGTCTTCAGCCTTCAGCCCGGCGCGGGCGCCGGGGGTGTCGTCGATAGGGGCGATGACCTTGACGTAGCCCTCTTCCATCGTGACCTGAATGCCGATGCCGCCAAAGGTGCCGCGCACGTCGCTGCGGGTTTCCTCGTAGGCTTCTGGCGGCTCGTAGCCGGAGTGCGGATCGAGGCTCTGAAGCATGCCCTGAATCGCCGCGCGGATCAGCGCTTCGTCGTCGACCTCTTCGACATAGTTCGCGCGGACGGTGTCGAAGACATCACCGAACAGCTTCAGGCTCTTGTAGGTATCTTCGTTCTGGGCCGTGCTCAGCGGCGCCCAGATTGCGGCACCAACCACACCGGCGGCGAGCACAGCGCTGACACCCCGTCTCAAAAACTTATTCATCGACTATCGGTCCTATCAAGGTCAGGGGGTCAACCGGCACCTGGTTCACCCGGAATTCGAAGTTCAAGCGATGCTGACCCGCCGGGTCGGGGTCCATGACGCCGACGGGGGTCCGCTGCTTTATCCAGTCGCCAACGGAGATGGCGAAACTATGGAGTCCAGCTAACAAGGTAGCGCCCCCGCCCTCATGTTCAATCACGAGCAGGTTACCGAAGCTGCCATAGGGGGCGGCAAACACGACTTTTCCGTCGTGGGGCGCATAAACGATGGCTCCCGTCCCGCTGCCCAACCGCAGCCCCTTTTGGAACAGCCGCCCCGGATCGCCGGGGTCATCCTCGCGGAAACCGAAGAGCAACCGGGGCTGTCGGAGCGGCATGATCAGCGGACGGGCGCCCTCCGACAGGGCCTGCTGATCCGGGAAGCTGGCGATGGGAATGGGAACGTCGCCGCGAAGGCTCAAGGTCTGATTCTCGCCTGCCGATGGGCTGTCCTCCCGACGCAGGTCGAGGTCCGCGCGCGGGCTGCGGGTCAGGCTGTCGTCGGTGGGGTCCGAGTAGCCTTCCAGCGCCAGCGCCGCGCGGCGTTTCTCGACTTCCGCGCGCAGTCGCGCCACCTCGGCCCGGGTTGCATCCAGCGTGTCGAGCTGGCGCTGGGTATCGGCGATGCTGTGCTCGAGGCTGTCGCGCATGAACCGCGCCAGCGCCTGCGAACGCAGATCATTGGGGTGGATCGCCTCACCGCTCCAGGTGGTGGGCTGACCGGCCAGATGACCCAGCGCGACCATGGCATCGCGGCGGAAGCCCTGCAGCTGCTGGCTGCTTGCGTTCAGGCGGGCTTCCTCGGCGAGGGCGGTCTCGAGCTGCTGGTTGTAGTCGAGCAATTCGGCGGTGAGCGCGTCGAGGGGACGGACGCTCTCTGCGGTCGCCGGATCACTCGTCTGCGCGCGGGCTGCAGGCACCGTCACAGCGACGACCACGGCCAGCAGCGGCACCAAAATCAGCAACTGCAGAATCGGCAGGGCACGGCGCGAGCGCAGTCGCCCGCTCACAGCAGCGACTCCCCGGTCATGGTCGCGGGCTTGGACAGGCCCAGCAGATCGAGCAGGGTCGGCGCCAGATCGGCCAGACGGCCGTCGCGCAGTGTCTGCCCCTGTCCTTCTGAGCCGCCCACCAAGGCCAGCGGCACCAGATTGGTGGTGTGGGCGGTGTGCGGACCGTCGGTGGTCATATCCCACATGGTCTCGCAGTTGCCGTGGTCCGCCGTGACCAGCATCGAGCCGCCCCGCTGCATTACCGCGTCGATGGCGCGGCCAAGCTGCTGATCGACGGCCTCGCAGGCGGCGATGGCCGCATCCAGATCTCCGGTATGGCCGACCATGTCCGGGTTGGCGAAGTTGCAGATGAAAACCTGATTGCTGGGGTCGAGGATGGTCTCGACCAGCCGGTCGCCGACTTTGGGCGCTGACATCTCGGGCTGCAGGTCGTAGGTCGCGACCTTCGGGCTGGGGACGATGATGCGGTGTTCGCCGGGGTTGGGGGCTTCGATCCCGCCGTTGAAGAAAAACGTGACGTGCGGGTACTTTTCGGTCTCGGCCAGCCGGGTCTGCTGCAGGCCCGCTGCCGCAAGGACCTGTCCCAGCGTGTCCGGCAGGGGCTGAGGCGCGAAGGCGACGCGCATATGCGCCGCTAGCGCGTCTGAATAGGCGGTCATGCCCAGTGCCGAAGCGAACCGGGGGCGGGCGCTGACATCGAAGCCGTCAAAGTCCGGCAGTAGCAGCGCGTTGTGGATCTGTCGCACCCGGTCAGCCCGGAAGTTAAAGCAGGCGAGGGCATCGCCGTCTTCCATGGCCCCAAAGTCGTCCGTAATCATGGGTTCGAGGAACTCGTCGCTGGTACCGCCCGCATGGGCGGCTGCAATGGCGGTATTGAGGTCGGCCACCGCCTCGCCTTCACCCCGGCACAGAGCGGCGAAGGCACGGCCCGTGCGCTCCCAGCGCTGGTCGCGGTCCATGGCCCAGTAACGCCCTTGGAGACTGGCAATCTTCACACCCGGGTAGGCCCGGCGGAAGGCCTGCAGATCGTCGGGCAGGGTGGTCGGCGGCACGTCCCGGCCATCGGCGAAGGCGTGCACCCGCACGTCCAGCCCGTGCCCGCTGAGCAGGCTGGCGAGTTGGCCCAAGTGGTCCTGATGCGCGTGAATCCCACCGGGGGAGAGCAGCCCGAGCAGGTGCACCCGCCCGGTGCCCGCCTTGGCTTCGGCCACAAAGTCGAGGATGGCGCGGTTTTCGGCAGCCTTGCCGTTAGCAAAGGCGGCGGTGATCCGGGGCAGGGTCTGCATCACCACCCGGCCCGAGCCGATGTTGAGGTGACCGACTTCGGAATTGCCGATCTGGCCCTCTGGCAGCCCGACGTCGACCCCGCTGGCAGCGAGGCGGGCGGTCGGAAAGCGCTCCATCATGGCGTCAAAGTGCGGGGTGCGCGCCAGCGCCGGCGCGTTGAATGCAGCCTCGCTCCGGACGCCCCAGCCATCGAGAATAATCAGGCCGACGGGTGCTTGGGACATGGGGCGGGTTCCTGCAAGGGTGGAGGGTTTCGGGTGGGCTGCTGCCGCTTATACGCGATGATAGGGGTGGCCGAGAAGGATCGTTTCTGCGCGGTAAATCTGCTCGAGCAGCAGGCCACGCACCAGCTGATGCGGCCAGGTCAGCCGCCCGAACCGGATCAGGCGGTCAGCCCGCTCGCGTACGTTGTCGGAGAGGCCGTCTGCACCACCGATGATGAAGCTCAAGCTCTGCCCCTGATCGACCCGCTCGCCGAGCAGGCGGGCAAAGTCGGGACTGGTCATGTCCTCGCCACAATCGTCCAGCGCGATCACAAAGCTGCTGCCGGGCAGCGCGGCCAGCAGGTCGGCGCCTTCGCGCACTTTGGACACGCGCTCGGGAAACTCTCGCAGGGTGGTTTTCAGCCGCTTGAGGCGGGTCTGGTAGCGGGTGACGAGTTCGGTCTCGGGGCCGCGTTTCAGCTTCCCGACCGCATATACCGTGACAGACATGGGTGCCGCTGCCGTCCGCCTAGGCGGCGTTAGCGTTGGCGTTCACGTCGAACTTCGGGTCCCACATCTTTTCGAGCTGGTAGTAGGCGCGCACTTCCGGCCGGAAGATGTGCACCACCACCGAGTTCGCGTCGACGCAGATCCAGTCGCCCTGACCGGTGCCGGTGATGGCAACGATGTCGGCGCCGATCTTCTTCAGATCCTGCCGCATGTACTCGGCGAGCGCGCTCACGTGCGTGGTCGAGCGGCCGGAACAGATCACCATATGGTCGGAGACGGAGGTTCGATTGCGCAAATCGAAGGACACGATGTTCTCGGCCTTGTTATCGTCGAGGACGGTTTGCACGGTTTCCAGCACCAGGGCCGGATCGATTTCATTCGCGGTTGCTCCGGCGTCGGAGTGGTCCGCAGGCCGCACGTCTGATGCTGCCTCTGTAGCCTGAGCGTTCAGGATCGCTGCTCCTTGTTATGCGGGTACGCTACACCAGTAAGGTACGCGAAATTCGACACGGTGAAAACCCGGAACGGAAACGGCCCGCGCCTCGGAGAGAGGCACGGGCCGAAATGTTCTGTAACCGGCCCTGACGGGCGCGGCAGGGTGCTTACTTCTGCTTCGCAGCGGCGCGGCGCTCGCGCTCCTGCTGGTTCAGCTTCGCAGCCCAACCCGTGGTCTTCTCGGCGATACGCGCGGACTTACCCGTGCGACCACGCAGGTAGTAGAGCTTGGCGCGACGGACTCGGCCACGGCGGACCACGGTGATGTCGTCCAGACGCGGTGAGTACAGCGGGAACACACGCTCCACACCTTCGCCGTTGGAAATCTTGCGGACGGTGAACGACGAGTTCAGGCCGCGGTTCTTGCGAGAGATGCAGACGCCTTCGTAGGCCTGCAGGCGCTCGCGCGAGCCTTCGACAACGCGGACGTTGACGCGGACAGTGTCGCCGGCTGCGAAATCCGGGATGGATTTGCCGTCGGTCAGCTTGCTGATCTGTTCAGCTTCCAATTGCTGGATGAGGTTCATGGCCTCTTCCTTTCAGTTGAAACAGGTTCGGCGGCGGCAGCTGTATCCTGATCCAGCAGATCGGGTCGCCGCGCCGCGGTGATTTCTCTCGCTTCTTCAGCGCGCCACCGGGCAATAGCCTTATGGTCTCCAGAAAGCAACACGGAAGGGACAGTTCTGCCCTGCCATTCTGCAGGGCGGGTATAATGTGGGTGTTCAAGCAGCCCGTCTTCAAAGCTTTCGTCGGTTCCCGACAGCTCATTGCCCATGACGCCCGGCAGCAATCGTATAATCGCATCGAGCAGCACCAGCGCACCGGTTTCCCCCCCGGAGAGCACGTAGTCGCCGACGCTGACCTCCAGCGGGGCGTGTTTGTCGATCACCCGCTGGTCGATGCCCTCATAGCGCCCGCACAGGATTTTCACCCCGGCACCCGCGCTGAGATCGCGGGCAAGCTGCTGGGTCAGCGGCTGGCCGCGCGGGGTCATGAACACCATCGGACCCGGCCGTTTGGCCACAGCGCTCAGCGCGTCGTCGATCGGCTGGGCGGACATGACCAGCCCGGCGCCGCCCCCGTAGGGCATTTCATCGACCTTGTTGTACCGGTTCTCGGTGAAGTCGCGGATATTGACCGGGTCACAGGACCACTGACCCGCCTCCAGCGCCTTCCCGGCGAGGGCGTGGCCCAAGGGTCCCGGAAACATCTCCGGGAACAGGGTGAGGATGGTCGCCTGAAAGCCCATGAATCTCCGGCCCGGTTGATCAGTGAACGTTGCCCTGCTCGTCCTGCGCGGTCACTTCCGCAGGCGGGCTCAGCACCACGTAGCCGTCGCTCAACCGGATCTCCGGAAAGTTCGAGGCGCTAAATTCGTAGGACCTTACCTTACCATCCTGATGGATGACGTCGACAATGTCGCCCGCGCCGTGGTCGTTGATGCCCCGGATCGAGCCGGTAACGTCGCCATCGGCGTTGCGGGTTTCCAGCCCCAGCAGGTCAGAGGCGTAGAATTCATCGTCGTCGAGGTCGTCGGGCAGGTCATCGCGCAGGATATAAAGCTCGACACCGCGCAGTGCTTCGGCGCCGTCGCGGTCGTTGACGCCGTCGATCTCGCACAGCAGCGTGCCCTTGGCATCGCCGACAATAGCGATGTCAAAGGTGCGCGACCCGTCGAGGGTGGTAACGTCGCCGTAGTCGACAAAGGCGTCGGGGTCTTCAGTAAACGAACGGACCTTCACTGTGCCCCGCACGCCGTGCGGGGAGGTGATGACACCGATTTTAAGACGTTTCGGCGTTTCGGTCGAAGCTGTCATGGATGATGACCTCCACCTGAAACCCGGACGGCTTATTCGTCGTCGGCTGCTTCTTCAGCAGGGGCGTCTTCAGCCGCAGCCTCTTCGGCCGGTGCTTCCTCAGCCGCCGCTTCTTCGGCCGGTGCAGCTTCTTCAGCCGGTGCAGCTTCTTCAGCTGGCGCTTCTTCAGCAGGGGCAGCAGCAGCTTCGGCGGCGGCTTCAGCAGCAGCCTTGGCCGCTTCTTCCTTCTCCTGGATACGCTCCAGCGCCTTCGCCTTTGGCTTGTCCTGCTTGGTCTGGTCGCGGCGTGGCTTGGCCTCTACCAGACCAGCCTGAGCTAGCAGACGCTGCACGCGGTCGGTCGACTGGGCGCCCACGGACAGCCAGTGCTTGACGCGGTCTTCGCGGATTACGAGGCGGTTTTCATCGCCGTGCTCGAGCATCGGGTTGTAGGAGCCGACGCGCTCGATGTAGCGGCCATCGCGTGGCATGCGGGAGTCCGCAACAACAACGCGGTAATACGGGCGGTTCTTGGCGCCACCACGGGCCAAGCGGATTTTCAAAGACATATTGTCGATCCATTCGTTTTTTATGGGGTTTGGCGCCCCGCCTTGCGGCGATGCACCGGGCCGTGGGATCTACGGCCCTGAAGTCATTCAGGATTTGAAGCCTGGCGGGAGTCCACCCGACATCTTCGGCAGGCTCTTAGGGTCTAGACCAGATTTGGTCAACATTTCTTGCAGTTCTGCGGGGTCCATATTGCCCATGTCAGGCATGCCGCCGCCCGGCATGCCCGGGAATCCGCCCTTTCCGCCCATCTTTTTCATACGCTTCATCATCTTGGAGGCCTTGTCGAACTGCTTGAGCAGCTCGTTGACCTGCTGGATGGTGGTGCCGGACCCGGCGGCGATTCGCTTCTTGCGGTTGGCCTTGATCAGGTTGGGGATCGCACGCTCCTGCGGGGTCATTGAATCGATGATCGCGATCTGGTGCTTGATCTTTTTCTCATCCATCCCGGCGGCGGCCATCTGCTTCTTCATGTTGCCCGCACCCGGCAGCATCGACATCAGCCCCTGCAGGCCGCCCATCTTGTTCATCTGCTGGAACTGGTTGCGCAGGTCGGTCAGGTCGAAGGAGCCCTTCTTGAGCTTGCGCGCGACCTTGCGGGCTTCTTTTTCGTCGAAGACCTCGGCGGCCTTCTCGACCAATGAGACCACGTCGCCCATGCCCAGAATACGCCCGGCGATGCGGTCGGGCTGGAAGCTCTCCAGCGCGTCCATCTTCTCACCCACACCCAGCAGCTTGACCGGCTTGCCGGTGACACCGCGCATGGACAGGGCTGCGCCGCCCCGGGCGTCACCGTCCACGCGAGTTAGCACCAGTCCGGTGATCCCGACCTTCTCGTCGAAGGCGGTCGCCGTGGTCACGGCGTCCTGACCGGTCATGGCGTCGGCGACGAGCAGGGTTTCGTAGGGCTTCACCAGATCGCGCACCGCAACCACTTCGTCCATCAGCACGTCGTCGATGGTCAGGCGACCTGCGGTATCGAGGATGACCACGTCGTATCCGCCTGCGCGGCCTTCCTGCATGGCGCGTTCGGCAATCTGCACCGCGCTCTGGCCCGCGACGATGGCGAGGCTGTCGACCCCGGTCTGCTCGCCCAGCACCTGCAGCTGTTCCTGCGCTGCGGGACGGTGGGTGTCGAGCGAGGCCAGCAGCACGCGCTTCTTGTCTTTGCTGGTCAGGCGCAGGGCAATTTTCGCCGAAGTTGTGGTTTTACCCGACCCCTGTAGGCCGACCATCAGGATCGGTACCGGCGGGTTGCCGCTGATGTTGAGCGCGCACTGTCCCTCTTCGGGGGTCAGGGTCTCCACCAGCGCGTCGTGGACGATCTTCACGACCTGCTGCCCCGGCGTCACCGAGGAGAGTACCTGCTCCCCGATCGCACGTTCCTTGACGCGGTTGATCAGGTCCTTGGCGACCGGGAGGGCAACGTCGGCCTCCAGCAGCGCTATGCGAATTTCGCGCGCGGCGGCGTTGACGTCGGCTTCGGTCAGCTTGCCCCGGCCCCGCAGCGTATCGAATACGCCTTCGAGCCGGTTGCTCAATCCTTCAAACATTCTGCGGGCATCCCGGGTTTTCAGCTTGGTAGTTCAGACATAGGCGCTCCCGCGCGGTGGTGCAAACCCGGCGGCATCCCGCGCGGCCGGCCCGGGGCCCCCTGCGACGGAATGGTGTGGCTGCGGCGTGTTCGGTCCATTGCCGACATTCGGGCGCGCTCCAGCATGCCTGCCGCTGAGAAATAGCGGGCAATATCCTGCCGATTGACGCGATTGGGCCATATTTCCCGGCTTTATCTGCCATTCTCGAAAGAGACGGTACGGCCAATAAAGACCGCCGTTTTTTGTACGTGTCCCGACCATGGCAGTCCGCCCACCCCTTCTCCGGCCGGTATCGCGATCGGCGAACCTGACCAGTGTTTTCCTCGGCCTTCTCTACGGGCTCGAGAACCTGCCGCGTGCCTTTGTGGTGACCATCATCGCCTACGACGTGCTGCGGCTGATGGGCAACGAAGCCATGGCCTCGTTTCTGCTCGCGCTGGTCGCCATTGCCTCGCTGCTGGTGACCCTTAATGCCGGAACGCTGATCCGCATGATGACCCGCAAGTGGGTGTTTACGCTTGCGGTTGCGGCTCTGGCGGTGGCGGGGCTGCTGACCATGAGCAGCGATCCGATCCTGTTCGCACTGGGGCTCTTCTGCCGCAACGCCGGTGCCGGGCTGACGCTGGTGATCCTGTCGCTGTACGTGCTCGACTTCGTGCCAACCGAGGATCTGGCGCAGGCCGAATCCCGCAAGCTGGTGTTCGCTGGTGGGGTGTGGATGGTGGGGCCACCGCTGGGTGTCTACGTCTGGCACACCTTTGGGCCGACAGTGGCCTATGCGCTGACCGTGCCGGCGGCGGTGCTCTTGCTTGCCGTGTTCTGGGCGCTGCGGCTGCGTGAGGCAGACAACGTCGACCCCGAACCGACCCGGCAGCCGGTCAATACCCTCGCGGTGCTGCGCCACTACTTCCAGGACTCGAACCTGACCATCGCCTACCTGATTGCGGTTACGCGCTCGGTCTACTTTGTCGCCGTTTTCACCTACGTACCCATGTACATCGTCGGCGCCGGCCTCGATGAGGCGCTGGGCGGGTACTTCATCTCGGCGTCGACCCTGAGCCTGTTCGTCGGGCCGTTCCTGACCCGCTTCGTGCCGCGGATCGGGGTGCGCCGGCTGATCATGGGCGCCTTCGTGTTTGCCGCCTTCTGCCTGATCGTCGCCGGCAGTCTGACCCGGGAGCAGGCGTTGCTGGTCGTGGGGCTGATCCTACTCTCGACCCTGTCGGCAACGGTGCTCGACGTGGTCGGTAACCTGCCGTTCATGCGGCTGGTCCGGCCCGAGGAGCGCACGGCGATGAGCGTGGTGTTCTACACGTGGCGCGACGTCAGTTTCGCCCTGACCCCGCTGGTCGGCGGTGTGATCATTGCGCTCGGTGGGATCGAGAGCATATTCGTGGCGCTGGGGGCGGTGTTCTGCCTGATGACCGGGCTGACCTTTGCCCTGCCGCGCATCGTCATGAGCAACGACGCCCGGCCCGCGGTTTAGGCGTAAGCACGGCGTCAGCCCAGTGTTTACCCGGTGTCGGGCCTCAACGCGGCTTCTGTTCCGCCCGGACCGGAGCTGACTTGACCTGCCAGCCGTCTAGCTGCGCAGCTGTCCACCGAGGTTCTTTTCCACCACGGCGACGATCTTTGCCGATACGTCTTCGAGGTCCTCGTCGGTCAGGGTCCGCTCGACCGGCTGCAGGGTCACGTCGACAGCCAGCGATTTCCGGCCCTCGGCGACATTCTCACCGGTGTAGACGTCGAACAGCGAGACGTCGCTGATCAGTGCCTTGTCGGCCCCCTTCACCGCCCGGAGCAGGCGCTCGGCGGAGACATCGGCATCGACGACAAAGGCGAAGTCGCGCCGCACCGGCTGGAACGGCGAAGGCTGGAGCAGGGGTTTGGCCGTGCCCTTGCGCGCCTTCTTCGCTGGTACCTTGTCGAGGAACAGCTCGAAGCCGACCATGCGGCCCTTGATCCCCACCGCGCGCAGCGCCTTGGGGTGCAGTTCGCCGAACACGGCCAGCACGTTCTTGCCCAGACCCAGCGTGCCCGACCGTCCCGGGTGGAACCAGGCAGGAATATCGCGGGTGTCGGTCATCAGGTTTTCGACTGGTGCGCCATAGGCTTCCAGTGCCGCCAGCGCGTCTTCCTTGACGTCGAAGGCGTCGACCGGGCGGCTGCCGCCGGCCCAGTGGCGCGGCTGGGCGAGGCCCATGCGCACGCCGGCAACGGTCGGCTGCTGGCCGTCGGGCTTGGTCGAGAAGAACCGCAGGCCGGCTTCGAACAGGGCGACATCGCCGAAGCCCCGATCGTTGTTCCGCCCGGCGGCGAGCATCAGGTTGGGCAGCAGCGAGGGCCGCATGACGTCCAGATCGCTGCTGATCGGGTTTTCCAGCAGCAGATCGCTCTGGCTGGCGTCGTCCCAGCCGAAGTGCCGGGCGACCGCCGAGGAGGTGAAGGACCAGAGCACGGCCTCGTCCATGCCCTGCGCCGCCAGTACCCGCTTCAGGTCGCCCATGGCGCGCTGGTGTGCTGACAGGGCGACGGGGGGCAGATTGTCGGGGCGGACAAACGGCGTGGTCGGCAGGGCATCGAGGCCGATGATCCGCAGCACTTCTTCGACCAGATCGGCCGCGCCGTCGATATCCGGGCGCCACGAGGGGACGCTGACCCGGTTGCCGTCAACGCCGAAGCCCAGGTCGGTCAGGATCGCGGTGGCCTGCGCGGTATCGACCGCCATGCCGCCGCGACGCTCGATCAGGGCGAAGTCGAAATCGATGGTCTTCTGCCACGCCGGTTCGGCCCCGGTGACGTGGACTTCGCCGGGTTCACCGCCGCAGAAATCAAGGATGTACTGCGTCGCGATTTCCAGACCGTCGACGGCGGACGCGCCGTCGGTGCCGCGCTCGAAGCGGAAGCGGGCGTCGGTGTGGATGCCCAGCTTGCGCCCGGTACGGGCGATGTTGGAGGGGTTCCACAGCGCCGCCTCGACCAGCACGTTGACCGTGTCCTCTGAGCAGCCCGTATCCTCACCGCCGATGATCCCGCCCAGCGAGACCACCCGGTCAGCGTCGGCGATTACGGTCATGGCCTCGTCGAAGCTGTATTCCTTGTCGTTGAGGGCGCGCAGGCTCTCGCCGTCCCGGGCGGCGCGTACGGTCAGGGTGCCGCCGGCGATCTTGTCGGCGTCGAAGACGTGCATGGGCCGGTTCTGGTCGAGCGTCATCCAGTTGGTGATGTCGACCAGCGCCGAGATCGGCTTCTGGCCGACGGCTTCGAGTTTGCGCTTGAGCCAGTCGGGGGACTCGCCGTTCCGGACGTTGCGGACAATGCGGTACGTGAAGATCGGGCAGTTGTCGGTCTTGATCGCCACGCTGACCGGGCTGGCGCCGCTGCCGCCCTCGAAACGCGCGCGATTGGGGCGCAGGCTGCCGATCTCGGTGGTCGCAAGGTCCCGCGCCACGCCGCGCACGCCAAGGCAGTCCGCGCGGTTGGGGGTGACGTTGATCTCGATCACCGGGTCGTTGATCTCGCGGTAGTCGATGTAGCGCGTGCCGACCGGCGCGTCCTCGGGCAATTCGACGATGCCGTCGTGGTCGTTGGAGATCAGCAGCTCAGCCTCCGAGCACAGCATGCCTTCGGAGCGCTCGCCCCGGATCGATCCGAGTTCGAGGGTAAAGTCCTTGCCC
Source organism: Geminicoccus sp. (assembly GCA_002708995.1). Lineage (GTDB taxonomy): Bacteria > Pseudomonadota > Alphaproteobacteria > UBA7985 > UBA7985 > UBA7985. The sequence continues at coordinate 18,512 of PAPT01000008.1, forward strand.
GGGATATATGTGCCCACGGGGGCAAACAGGGAGACGAGACCGGTGCGCGCGTTGGGGGCGCCGCAGACGACGTTGTAGATCGTGCCGTCGCCGGGATCGACCTGACAGACCCGCAGCTTGTCAGCGTTGGGGTGCTGCTCGGCGGAGACGACCCGGGCCACGATGAAGGGTGCCAGCGGGCTTTCCTCGACCTCTTCGAGTTCGAGACCGACGGCGGTCAGCTTGTCGGTGATGGCGCGCAGGTCAGCGTGGGTGTCGAGGTGCTCTTTGAGCCAATCAAGGGTGAATTTCATGGTCTAGCGCCCCCGGACCAGAGAAGGGAGAAGCTGCGGTTCGAAGCCGTAGTGCTGCAGCCAGCGCACGTCGCCGTCGAAGAAGGTCCGCAAGTCGGGAATGCCGTACTTGAGCATGGCTAGCCGTTCGATGCCGATGCCGAAAGCAAAGCCCTGATACTCGTTCGGGTCGATGCCGCAGGCCTCGATCACCCGGGGGTTGACCATGCCCGACCCCAGTACTTCCAGCCAGTCCTCGCCCTCGCCGATCACCAGCTTGCCGCCGGAGCGGTCGCAGCGCACGTCGACCTCGGCCGAAGGTTCGGTGAAGGGGAAGTAGGAAGGCCGGAACTGCAGGGTCAGGTCCGGGGCCTGAAAAAAGGTGCGGCAGAATTCCAGCAGGCAGCCCTTGAGCTGCGCCATGTTCGCGGTCTTGTCGATCACCAGCCCTTCGGCCTGGTGGAACATCGGGGTGTGGGTCGCGTCGCTGTCCGAGCGGAACGTCCGGCCGGGGACGATCACGCGGATCGGCGGGGTCTGGCTCATCATCGTGCGAACCTGCACCGGCGAGGTGTGGGTGCGCAGCACCAGCGAGCCTTCGTCGCCCGAGTGACCCTTCATGTAGAATGTGTCCTGCATCTGCCGTGCCGGGTGGTCGGTGGGCATGTTCAGGGCTGTGAAGTTGTGCCAGTCGTCCTCGACCTCCGGCCCTTCGGCCCAGACGAAGCCCATCTGACCAAAGATATCGACGATTTCGTCGATGGTCTGGGTGATAGGGTGGAGGCGTCCGCGGTGCACGGGACGCGGGGTCTGGGAGACGTCGATGGCCTCGGTAGCGAGGCGGGCGTCGAGCTCGGCGGCGGCGAAACCGGCCTTGCGCGTGTCCAGCGCCCTGGCGATCTCGTCCTTGAGCGCGTTCAGCGCCTGACCCGCAGCCTTGCGGGCCTCCGGGTCGAGGCCGCCAAGCTGCTTCATCTGCGCGGTGATTTCACCCTTCTTTCCGAGGGCGGAAACGCGGATTTCCTCGAGGGCCGCAACGTCGCTTGCGGCGTCGATCCGCTCCAGCAAGCCCGACTTCAGCGCGTCTAAATCCATGATGGATCACTCGTCCTTGTTCGAATTGGTGCGCAGTATGCCAGCAAGCGCGCGCGGATGGCAGCACCGCTGGTGCTTTGGCCGCATGCGTCTGGTGCACAGGACGCGGCGCGTTCTCCGGCACCCAAAGGGAGGTCTCCGGCAACAAAAAAGGGGCCTGTGAGCCCCTTTTCAGCTGAGTGCGCCCTGTCCTCCGGGCTCAGCTGTGCCTTATGGCTGGGTCAGGCTGCTGCCTTCTCCAGCGCCAATTTGGCCTGCGCCACGATCGAGGCGAAGGACTCTGGCTCGCGTGCTGCGATGTCGGAGAGCACCTTGCGGTCGATTTCGACGCCGGCCTTGTTCAGGCCGTTCATCAGTTGCGAGTAGGTCAGGCCGTTGAGGCGTGCCCCGGCGTTGATCCGCTGGATCCACAGGCCGCGCATCTGCCGCTTTCTGGTGCGACGGTCGCGGTAGGCGTACTGCAGGTCCTTATCAACGCGCTGCTTGGCGCTCTTGATCAGGCGGGAACTGGCGCCGCGGGAACCCTTGGCGAGCTTCAAAACCTTCTTGTGCCGGGCGTGGCTGGTCACGCCGCGTTTAACTCGTGCCATTTTCGGTGACCTCCCTAAGCCTGCGCCGTGGACGCGGCAGTGCGCGCAGCCCTGGACTTGCGGCGCTGCTTGCGGTCGTAGGGCATGTAAACCTTAACGATACGGGCGTCGGCGTCGCACATAATCGACGTGCCGCGGGCCTTCCGCTTCATCTTCTGGGGTTTGTTGGTCTGCATGTGGCGCATGAAGGCGTTATTCATGCGTACTTTGCCAGACCCGGTCATCCGGAAGCGCTTTTTCGCGCCGGACTTGGTCTTCATCTTCGACATTTCATGGTCTCACTCTGAAGGTGTTGATCGGTGTGCATGCAGGCATGTCGATCGGGCCTGGCATACGAATTAAAGCCCGCCACACCCTTAAGGGTGCATCGGGAATGTTGGGTTCTAGAAACCTGCGCCGGGCTTGTCCAGCTTCCCCGGACGCAGGGGAGGGTTTCATCGGATAATGATCGCCGCTGCAACACGGTTGCGCCGACCTTGTTTCGACCGCTTCGCGGTTTTCGCCAAGGCGTCGCGCATTTTCATAGAAAAGGCGAAAAAGCGTCAGGCCGCGTGCAACGCGGCCTGTCCATTTCACTGCGCGGGGGAGAATTGTAAACTACAAAGCGGCGTCAAATCGAGCACGCGACCATGAGCCATGCTCGGCGCGCGCGCCCGGCAGCGGCCAATCCTGAACGGGAAAGCGACGCTTGGGTCAGGTCGGCTTGGGCGCCACGATCATCACCATCTGCCGGCCTTCCATCTTCGGATGCGCCTCCAGCTTGACCGCATCGCCCAGCTCTTCCTGCACCCGTTCGAGCACGCGCCGACCCAGGTCCTGATGCGCCATTTCCCGACCACGGAAGCGGATGGTGAACTTCACCTTATCTTCGTTCTCCAGAAACTTGTTCGCGTTGCGCATTTTGGTCTGATAGTCGTGGTCGTCGATGCCCGGGCGCATTTTGATCTCTTTGAGTTCGACAATCTTCTGGCGCTTGCGGGCCTCGTTGGCCTTTTTCTGCTGCTCGTATTTGAACTTGCCGAAGTCCATGATCTTGCAGACCGGTGGGTCTACGTTCGGCGACACCTCAACGAGGTCGAGGCCGGCGTCGGCGGCGCGGTCGAGCGCGTCACTGGTGCTGATAACTCCGAAGTTGTTGCCTTCATCATCGATGAGGCGAACATTCGGCACGCGAATATCGCCATTAGAGCGGAACTGATCCTTCTTGTTGGGCTCTAAGCGAAGCGGTGGACGTGCGATGATACTAATCCCTGCAGTTAAACGAATATGCGTGCCGCTGTGTACCTGTGCGCGGGCACAGGTCAAGCAAATAACACGAACAATCTCAGACGCTAAGCACCGGAGCGGTCCAAAACGCGACTATTTCGGATTCGTTTCGGTGATTTCCAGTGTTTTGGCCCTGCTTTGGCTCGATTTCCTTAAAATACCCGCGATCGAGGACGACGGAGTACGGAACGCCAGCCAGCCAGCCGGCACAGCACTGCGCGCCCAACCACCACCCGATCTCGATGCCCCTCAGGCGTAAGGCGCGCGCGCCTGCGCCGCGATGGCTTCGAGCGCGTCGTCGAGCGACATCATTTCTTGATCCTTGCCGCCGAGGGTTCGCAATGCAATGGTCTGCTCGTCCGCTTCCCGGCGGCCGACCACGGCCACCAGCGGTATCTTCTGGTGTGAGTGCTCGCGGACCTTGTAGTTGATCTTCTCGTTGCGCAGGTCGGATACGGCGCGGATTCCCCGCGCCCGCAGCGCCTCGACCACTTCTTTGGCGTAGTCGTTGGCGTCGGTGGTAATGGTCGCAACCGCCACCTGGACCGGTGCCAGCCACAGGGGCAGTTTGCCGGCGTAGTTCTCGATCAGGATCCCGATGAAGCGCTCGAACGAGCCGAGGATCGCCCGGTGCAGCATGACCGGGCGCTGCTTGGAACCGTCCTCGGCGATGTAGTTGGCATTCAGGCGTTCGGGCAGGACGAAGTCGACCTGCCAGGTGCCGCATTGCCAGTCCCGGCCGATGGCGTCGCGCAGGACGAACTCCAGCTTTGGCCCGTAGAAGGCACCCTCGCCGGGGTTCATGGTGTAGGGAAGGCCGGCGTCCTCGATGGCCTCGCGCAGCGCGCCCTCGGCCTTGTCCCAGGTCTCGTCGGTACCCGCCCGCACCTCGGGCCGGTCGGAGAACTTGACCGCGATATCGGTAAAGCCGAAGTCGGCGTAAATGGTCTGAAGTAGGGAACAGAACTCCTTGGTCTGCTCCGTCACCTGATCCGGAGTTGCGAAGATGTGGGCGTCGTCCTGGGTAAAGGCACGCACTCGCATGATCCCGTGCAGCGACCCGCTGGGCTCGTTGCGGTGGCAGCCCCCGAACTCCGACATCTTCAGCGGTAGGTCGCGGTAGGAGCGGATGCCCTGATTAAAGATTTGCACGTGCCCGGGACAGTTCATCGGCTTGAGCGCGAGGATGCGCTCGTCGGCGCCGGCGTCTTCGTCGGCCGCGTCACCGGTGGTGAACATGTTCTCGCGGAACTTGTCCCAGTGGCCGGACTCTTCCCACAGCTTGCGGTCGACCAGCTGCGGGGTCTTGACCTCCTCATAGCCAGCGTCGTCGAGCCGGTGGCGCATGTACTTTTCCAGCTCGGTGTAGATCCGCCAGCCCTTCGGGTGCCAGAACACGCCGCCGCGCGCCTCTTCCTGCAGGTGGAACAGGCCCAGTTCCTTGCCCAGCTTGCGGTGGTCGCGCTTGGCGGCCTCTTCCAGCTGGGTCAGGTGCACGCGCAGGGCCTTGGGGTCTTCGAAGGCCGTACCGTAGATCCGCTGCAGCTGCTGTCGGCTGCTGTCACCGCGCCAGTATGAGCCGGCTACGGACAGCAGCTTGAAAGCCTTGCCGACCATGCCGGTGCTCGGGGCGTGGGGCCCGCGGCACAGGTCGATCCAGTTGCCCTGCGTGTACAGCGTGATGGTCTCGCTCTCTGGCAGGTCTTCGATCAGCTCGACCTTGAACTGCTCGCCCTTGGCCTTGAATAGCGCGATGGCTTCGTCCCGGCTGACCACCTGCCGCTTGAAGGGGGCGTTGCGGGCGATCACCTCGTGCATCTTCGCCTCGATCACCTCGAGGTCGTCGGTGGTGAAGGGCTCTTCCCGGTAGAAATCGTAGTAAAAGCCGTTTTCGATCGTTGGGCCGATGGTGACCTGCGTGTCGGGGAACAGCTCCTGCACCGCCTCGGCCAGCACGTGGGCACAGTCGTGGCGGATGATCTCCAGCGCCTCATCGCTGCCCTTGTCGCGCACGATGATCGACAGCGACGCGTCCTCGGTGATCTCCCGGTCGAGGTCCCAGGTCTGGCCGTCGACGGTGACAGCCAGCGCCTTCTTCGCGAGGCCGGGGGAGATCGACAGGGCGACGTCCATGCCCGTGGTCGGGCCGTCGTACTGCCGCTTGGCGCCGTCGGGGAGCGTAATTTCAATCATAATTCTTCATTGACCGGTGCTTGCGGGGGATGCGGATTCAGGGTGTGCGGGTAAACCGTCGGGGGACGTTACGTCGAAATGGTCGGATTTCCTTACGCAAGTAGCTCATCGTAGATGTCGAAAATCTGACGGGCGGTCTCATCGCGTTTGAAGGTCCTGAAGGCGTGGACCATGGCGTTGTTTTCCAGCTCGGCCCGTTTTTCAGGCGCCAGCGCCGTGGCCCAGGCCAAGGCCATCCCGAGCGTATCGGCATCGCCGGGGTCGAACAGGGCCCCGGTCTCGCCCGGATCGATCTGAAACGCCGTCGCGCCATTGTTGGCCCCAAGCACGACTTTGCCCGCCGCCTGACTTTCGGCGCAGGCGTAGTCGAAGGCGAGGTTGCCGTTCACGGTCGAAATCACGATGTCGCTGAGCTTGTACAGGGTCGCCGGGTCTTCCGTGCCTTCGATGATGCGCAGGCGGCGCTCGAGGCCCTCGGCTTCGATCCGCTGCATCAGCCGGTAGTGGTAGCGCCGCTCGGACATCCCGACCCCGACGAACAGGCAGACCCAGGTCTTGTTTTCCAGCGCCCGCAGGGCGTCGATCAGGACGTCGTGCCCGGCGCCCTCCTGCAGCGCAGCGGGGAACAGGATCACTGGGCTCTGCGCGGTGATCTCCATGTCCCGCACCATCCGGGTCAGGCGCGCGGCGGTCACCACCGACGGGTGCAGCGCGTTAACCGCGATCCCCGGCGGGATCACGCGCGCGTCAACGGTGTCGAGATAGCCCGCACCACCGAGCAGCTCGCGCATGAATTCGGAGACCAGCAGCACCCGGTCGGCTTCGAGCGACTGCACCAGCCCGGGGGTCGGACGATCCCCGCGCCGCACCGGCAGGTCGTAGAGGCTGACAACGCACGGTAGGCGGTTTTTGGCAATGGACTTGTTGACCCGAACGGCGGTGTTTTCCCCATGCGCGTGCACCAGCTGGGCCTGCCACTCATCCAGCCGGCTGGCGATCTTGCTGGTCGAGCTGCCCATCATACTGCTGGTGGTCATGTTGATGGTTTCGTGTACCACCTGCGCCCGCTCGGCCTCTGCGAGCATGCTGCCACCACCGCTGATAATGCAGGAGGTCCCGCCAAAGCGGCGGATTGCAGCGCTCAGATCGAGGGCGACCCGGCTGACCGGGCCGGCGTCGAGGGCATCGGTCACCTGCACGATGGCGCGCTGCGCGCCGTCTGCCTTCAGACTGTTCTGTGCCGTCGTTTCGGTCATGTTCGATCCAACAAACTGTTCCACGTCGACGCCGTCGCTCTCTTCGGGACTTGCCGTCCCGGCCCCCGGTGCGGGTGACCCGTCCCCGGTTCCGGTGACCGGGCTGGGTCGGACGCCTGATCCCGGTCTCAAGTCCTCGCCGGTCCTGTTGCCTTGTTCGGACGGGTCCGATGTGACATCCCTAGGGTCCGAGATCTCGCTAAGCCACGATTCCGGGAATCGCGCTCAACCGGCACAACGTCGAAACGTATAATGACAGATACGCTAATTCGCCCCGACGGGACAAGACTGGTCTACAACCGGCTCGCACCACAGGCAGGCCATTCCGCGCCCGGACTGGTGTTTTTGTGTGGCTTCGGCTCGGATATGGAGGGCTTGAAGGCGCTCTATCTCGAGGCGCTGGCCCGTGAGCGCGGACAGGGCTTCATCCGCTTCGACTACAGCGGCCATGGCCTGTCTGATGGCGATTTTCGCGATGGCACCATCAGCCGCTGGGCCGAAGACAGCCTCGCGGTGATCGACGCGCTGACCGAGGGGCCACAGATCCTGATCGGCTCGTCGATGGGGGGGTGGCTGATGCTGCTCGCCGCGCTGGCACGGCCTGAGCGGATCGCGGGGCTGATCGGCATCGCTGCCGCGCCCGATTTCACCAAGCGCCTGCAGTGGCCCAAGCTGACGCCCGAGCAACAGACAAGGGTTATGGAGCAGGGCTTTGTTCAGGTGCCGTCGAACTACGAAGACGACTATATTTTCACCCGCGCGCTGTTCGAAGACGGCGCGGACAACCTGCTGCTCGAAGCGGACATTGACCTCGACCTGCCCGTGATCCTTCTGCAGGGTCAGCAGGACGTGGACGTCCCCGAAGAGACGGCTTTCGAGATCGCCCGGCGCTTGCGCTCGGACGATGTCACCATCGAACTGGTCAAGGCGGCTGATCACCGCTTTTCCGGCCCGGAGGAGCTCAAGCGCCTCGCCCGCGCCGTAGACACAATGACGGAGAAATACCGCGATGACAGGTTCCAAGGATAAGGCGTTACCGGAAAAGGACGCCGACACCGCCCCAGACACAAATGGCGCCGACGCTGCACCTCAGCGCCCCAAATACCGTCGCAAAGGCAGGGCGGATGGCGACGCATCGGCTGGCGTGGACGGGGTCGACAGCCCTGAGTCCCCGCCCGCAGACGCTGAAAATGCCGGTTTGGATCCCGAGGATGGCGCGGCTGGCGTGGAGGGTGCGGCTGGCGCGGTTGGCGGGGTTGGCAGTCCCGGGGAAAAGACACCCCGCGCCCGGCCTGAAACCAACGCGCACGACGAGCCGGGCTACAGCCGGTTTCTGGGCATGGCGAAGCTGCCGCTGGCGTCGGTGGTGGCGCTGGAAATGCTGTTTGCCGGGGTGCTGAGCCTGTTGCTGATCGAATACAGCCATCTGCTCGGCCCGCTGGGCCTGATCCTCGTTCCCGTCGGGATCTGGTTCGAATGGTTCGATACCTTCTTCCACGAATTCGGCCACGCGCTGGTGATCGTATTCAGCGCCAGCGAAATCGCGGACTTCCGCCTGAACTGGGACGGTACGGGTAGCGTCAGTTACTACATCAACAGCCCGCAGTGGCCGATCGCCTGGATCGGCTACGCCATGCCGCCGCTGGTCGGTGCGCTGCTTTACTGGGAAGCCAACGACCGCGGTCTGGCCACGCAGGGTACGCTGGTCGTGCTCGCGGCTCTGGTCGCGCTGGTGACCTTTGGCCTGCCCAACGAGGAACCGGAGTCGACCTGGACCATTGCCGGCATTCTGATCGTCAGTCTGCTGCTGCTCGCGCTGATCTGCGCGACCGTGCTTAAGCGCTACATCCCTGTGGACTGGGTGCAGCGGGTGATGGCGGCGACCATGATCATCGGCGGTACGCGGTCGGTCACTTACCTGTTTGGGTTCGGCGAGCAATCTGACGCGGCCAGTCTGGCCGAACTGACGGCAGTGCCTGAGGCGTTTTGGGTGCTGACCTGGATGGTATGGACGGTGCTGTGCGTACTGGTCGTCTTCATCCTCGAGGTCCGGGACCGTCGCAACCGGCAGCGGACGGCGGCGGACGTTGGCTGATGGTGGCTGACTGAACCCGTTGGGCCCTTGCCGCAGCCTGTCTTGGCTGCGGGTCAGTCTCACCTCCTGCTCAAGCCCCTGACCCGGCCCGTGCGAGTAGGTCGGGCAGCAGCGCCGCAAGGCCTTCGCGGTAGGTCGGAAAGGCAGGGGACCAGCCCAGGCGGTCTTTGAGCCTGCGGTTCGACACCCGCTTGTTGTCTGCGTAGAAGCTGCGGCCCATGGCTGACAGCCCGGCCTCGTCCATGGAAACCGGGGTCGGCACCGGTCGGTCCAGCAGATCGCAGGCGTGGGCGATCACGGTTCCGGGCGGGCAGGGCTCGTCATCACAGACGTTGAACACCTCGGCCTCACCCACGGCGGCTGTCGGTGTGGTCATGGACGCGAACACCGCGGTGGCGATGTCCTCGACGTGGATGCGACTGAACACCTGATCGGGTTTGTCGATGATCCGTGCTTTGCCGGCGAGCACGGTTTCCAGCGCGTTACGGCCGGAGCCATAGATCCCGGCAAGGCGAAACACGTGCGGGCCTAGTCCCCGGGCCGCGCTCAGCCCGGTCCACGCGGCTTCGGCCCGCAGTCGCGCCAGCCCCCGGGTCGAGGTGCTGCGGGTCTGGCTGTCCTCGTTCACCCAGGCCCCCTGCCAGTCGCCATAGACCACGGTGGTGGAGAGGTAGCCTAACCAGTCTGGCGCCCAGTCCGTGGCCATAACCTCAGCCGCCTGCGCCAGCAGGGGCAGCACCGGATCATCCCCTGAACGGGCGGTGCCGACTGACTGCAGCAGGTGGGTGGATCGTTGGATCGCATCGATTATATCTGCGGGCAGTCGGTTCGCTGCGTCGGTGTCCAGCACCAGTGCATTGATGCCCTGTTCCCGCAATCGCGCTGCCTTGGCTTCGCTGCGGACCGTCCCGGAGACCTGCCAGCCGCGCGCAAGGGCCAGCCGCGCCAGCGCCTGCCCGGAGAAGCCGAGGCCGAAGCAGAACAGATGTGGGTCGGGCGTCTTCACGCTTTTGCCTTTCTCCTTGGGTAAACCACCGCTAGATCGGTGCTGAACACCGTCGTTGTGGGAGCGCTTGCTTGCGCCTGTTTGTCTGCTTTCCTCGGGTCTGCCTAGGCCAAAATTTGTCGCCGCTGGGTCGCAGGCTGGTCGCAGCGCTGGCCCTGTGTCTGCCGCTGCTGTGGTCGGGTGTGGCGCGCGGCTTCGACCCGGCCGAGGTGCCAGAGGATTTCCGGGGCACCTTCGTCAATTGCCTCTCGAAGGCGCAGGCGGACCCGGTCGCCGGCTGGGACTACGCGCGCCAGTGGCTGGACTCGGGCTATGCCGGGACGGCCTACGCCCAGTACTGCATGGCGATCTCAGCCTTCCGCGCTGGTGAGCCGGGGCAGGCTGCCGATATGCTGGTTGAGCTGAGCGGTTTTGACCGGGTGCGGGGGACGCCTGACGAGGCTGAATTTCTGTCGCTGGCCGGTGAGCTGTTCGACAGCGCGGGTCGCTATGATGCGGCGGTGGGCGCCCACAGCCGGGCGCTGGAGTTGGTGCCGGGGGAGCCCGCACATTGGGTCAACCGTGCTCTGGCACGCGCCAGCCTCGGTGAATTTGAAGGGACCATTGCTGACCTCGATCGGGCGCTGGGCCTTGATCCTGACGGGGCGGAGGCGCTGGTATTCCGCGGATCGGCCTATCGCGCGATGGGTGAGCTGGACCGCGCAACCGACGATGCGCTGCAGGCTTTGCTTCTGGAGCCCGACAATCTGGCGGGGCTGTGGCTGGCGGCGGACGTTGCACGGGCCGAAGGCGACGTGGCATCGGCGCGGACGTTCCTGCAACGGATCGTTGCCCTTGGCGAGGCGGGATGGCGGGAGCAGGCCGAGGCTGCGCTGAAGGAACTGAACACGGAACAGTAAATTGGTTGCGCCGATTTGTCCCCGACCGCGCTTCGCGCGATGGGGCCAAGCGTCGCGCTTTTTCATAGAAAATGCGAAAAAGCGTCAGGCTGCGCGCAGCGCGGCCTGTCTGTTTGACTGCGCGGGGGAGCTTTGAAAGCCGCTAAGCGGCGTCAAATCGAGACCGCAACTTACCTTTTGGTTACGCTCAACACTTCGGGTTTTATCCTCAGCCAGTCGAATTTCCTTTGAGGGTGTTGGCGTTCTGCGATGCACATGGTTGCGCCGACCTTGTCTCGACCGCTTAGTGGTGTTCGCCAAGGCGTCGCGCATCAGAAATCGACGTTGGCGTAGTGGCTCGGCGGCGGCACCCCGTCGATCCGGTCGGCGAGGATTGCCTCCATTGCCCGCCGGGACTTAACCCGCGCGTACCAGCGGCGCAGCATCGGGTAGCGGTCCCATTCGATCAGGTCCACGTAGTCGAGCACCGAAATTTGCGCCACGGCTGCAATATCGGCGAGGCTATACGACCCCCCGGCGATCCAGTTGCGGTTCTCGTAAAGCTCCTCGATCAGCCCCAGATACTGGCTGGACAACTGCACCGCGGTGCGCATTGCTGTACTGTCGGGTACGCCCAGCCGGGCCATCGGCTTCTGCACCTTCTCAAACAGAATGGGCTTGGTCACGCGACCGCCCATGTCGACGGCAAAGTAGTGGGTCAGCCGCCGGGCTTCCGCCCGTTCAATGATATCCCGTCCGATCAGCGGCGGGTTGGGATAGGTCTCATCGAGGTACTCTGCGATCACCATCATGTACGGCATCTGCGCGCCGTTCTCGTCTTCGAAGGTCGGGATCTCCATCACCGGCGCGTCAGGCGTTGCCATGGTCGGCGCCGCGCTGCGGAAGTCCAGGCGCTTTTCGCCCAGCATCAGCCGGATAATCCGGCAGTTCGGATCCAGGGGAAAATGAAACAGTGTGCGCATAAGATTCGGGTACAGCCTCCGCGCGCCAGTGACAAGGCCCTGCAAGGCCCCGACAGCGCATATCACGATATTGCCCTGAAGCCCCCTGCTCTGCGCTGCCTCGGAGAATGGCCCGATCACGGCGGCACCAGCCGCGCACCCCCGTCGCACCAACAGTGCGCCACCGCGGCAACCCCCGGCCTGCGCCGAGTCGTTTCACTTCGTGTTTCAAGCGTTGCCTTCGCGCCACGCTGTGCGCCCGCAGGCACAGTCGGGCAAACAACCCTCCCCCGGTCGCCGATGCGGATTGAATTGTCGACCTCGACCAGTGAAGACGTATTCAGTACTTCTCAATGTGGAATCCTTAAACGTCTATGGCGACACGCTTTTTTCAGGGCCAGAACGGATGGTAGCACTGCTGATCATCCAATCTGTGGTGCAGGGCATCACCGAATTCCTGCCCGTGTCCAGTTCCGGCCATCTGGTGCTGATCTGGAGCGCGGCGGCATGGATGGGTGTCGACACCAGCTTCAGCAGCGCAGAGATGCTGACACTGAACGTGGCCCTGCACGTCGGAACCCTGTTCGCCGTAATCATCTATTTCTGGCGGCTGGTCTGGGCCGCGGTGCTGGGCGGGGTCGACATGCTGCGCTGGCGCGATACCGATAACTGCCAGCTGTTCATGTTCCTGGTCATCGCCAGCTTCCCGCTCATGGTGGCCGGGCTGTTGGTCGCCATGTTCGCCCCAGACCAGTGGCTGCTCAATCCACTCGTGGTGGCGGGGGCGACGCTGATCTTCGGCCTGCTGCTGCTGTTTGCCGACATCGGCTTCGACAGCCGCCGCAGTGCTAATGACATCGGCCTGCTCGATGCGCTGGTGTTCGGGCTGATGCAATGCCTTGCGCTGATCCCCGGTACCTCGCGTTCGGGGATCACCCTGACCGCGGGTCGTATGCTGTCAATCAACCGCACCGACGCCGCGCGGCTGTCGATGCTGCTGTCGATCCCGGCGATCGCGACAGCTGGTGGCTTCGAAGGACTGCAGCTGGTGGCCGCGGGCGACTGGGCCTTCAACCGCCTTGCGCTGATCGGGGCCGGGCTTGCTTTCTGCTCTGCCATGGCGGCGATCTGGCTGTTCATGCGGTTCATCCGGGCCTCGGACCTGCTGCCCTTCGTCATCTATCGCGTGGTGCTCGGCCTGGCAATTTTTGCCTTCGTGCTGGTCATCGGCGTATCCGCACCCCCGCCGATCTGAGCGGGCGCGCTGTCAGCGCTTTGAGACTTCCGCGTATTGGCCACCGTTGCGAAAGCGCACGAGGTAGGACGGCAGCACCGTCTCGATCGGGGTCGGATCGACGCCCAGCGCCTCCAGCCCGGGCAGGCTGCCATCGGCGACGTTGTCCGTACGCAAGCGCTTGATCTGGTCGATGGTGATCGGCGGAGCCACCGGCGCTAGCGAGCTCGCCAACGCGATTAGTTCGGCCACGCCCCACGGCAGATGCACCAGCGGTGCCTTCGATCCCGTCACCGACTGCATCAGGTCGATCAGCGCACGGAAGCTGTACACCCCCGGGCCAACGAGATCATAGACCCCGCCAGCGGTCTGGTCGTCGGCCGCGATCGCTGAAATTGCATCGGCCACGTCGCCGACAAAGACCGGCTGGAACCGGGTATTGCCACCGCCGATCAACGGCACGGCCGGCAGGGCGCTGAACCGGTTGAAGAAGGTGTCTTCCGCGCCGACCAGCAGGCCCGGGCGCACGATCGTCGCCTTGGGGAAGGCGCGCAGGGTGGCGTCCTCGCCCAGCGCCTTGCAGCGGGTCGACTCAGAGCTGTGGTTGGCATCGGCACCCAGCGCCGAGACGTGGACCAGGCGCCGGACGCCTGCTTTCGCCGCAGCCTCAGCGACCGTCGCTGCGCCCCCGACCATGGTAGCGTCGAAGCTCTGACCCTTGCCGCTCTCGTAAAAGACGGCGACGAGGTTGATCACCAGATCGGCGCCCTCGACTGCGCGTGCGACGGCGGCGGCATTCTGGATCGGCGCATAGACGGCCTGGATCTGGCCGACCTCGCCCTGGGTTAGCAGGTGCCGTGCGCGCGACGGGTGGCGCGAGGCGACCCGAACACGATATCCGGCCTTGGCCAGCTGCGGCACGATATAGCGGGCCAGAAAGCCGGTTCCGCCCATGACTGTAGCGATCTTGTGAGCCATTTTGAGGGTCTCCGTTCGGCCCCGTGAAGGCGGGGCAGGGAAGGGTTGACTGACAAATAGTCCAACCTGCGCCGTCTGACAAAGCGCGTATTGACCAAGGGAGCCCCACGCCGCGAGAAACGACATTCTGGCATGTGTTGACATCGGGGACGGAAAAGGCTTTATCCGGCGCACCTCTCGCGGTCGGTGGAGTCAAACTCCAGGCCGGTGGGACAGGAGCCCAGGTGGCGGAATTGGTAGACGCGCAGGTTTCAGGTACCTGTGCCCTTCGGGGCGTGGAAGTTCGAGTCTTCTCCTGGGCACCATTGATTGCTATCAGATTTATAGTAACCCACTGTTACCCAACACTTTTTCACGTGTTGTTCAGGGAGACGGTAGGTCATGCGTTCGGTCATTTTTCCATCTTTTAGGTACGCCAAGCGAGGGATCTTCTACTTTGGTAGGCGGGTCCCAAAGGACGTGCAGAGATTCTACGGCTCACCAAAGCTCGTGCTTTCCCTCAGAACCAAGTCCGTAACAAAGGCAGAGCGCCAAGCCCAACGGATTGCTGCGAAACTTGAGGAACAGTGGGATCTGCTGCGTCTCGTTCACCTTGAGGACCGTGTTGGTAACAACAGGGTTGAAGTCCCCGCCAGCCTGAGTCCCTTGGTGGTCAATACCACTCCGTCGCTCACCAACGCCGCTGAGACGTATCTGGCTGGCAAAGGTAGTCACAGGCCCAAGACGTTCCGGCAGGCTGTCGATTGAGCTGTCAGCAACATGGTGGAAGTCGGAGGTGACCTTCCGATCGGCTCCTACACCCGCAGCCAGGTGAACAGCTTGAGAGACAAGTTGCAGTCCTCCGGCCTCGCAACAGCAAGCATACGACGCCAACTCTCCACCCTCTCCGCGCTTGTCAACTACGTCAGCAAGGAGCTGGGCCTCGACCCCAACCCGGCCTTCTCTGGTGTGATCATCCATGAGGTGGAGGTCGATGCTGAGATCCAGAAGCGGCCAAGCGTACCGTTAGACGTCATCAAAGCAGTCCAGCAACGCTGCTACCAAATGGACGATGAGGCCCGCTGGGCCATTGCTATAGTCAGCGATACGGGCCTGAGGCTCAGTGAGGCCCTGGGCCTAGTGAAGGACGATGTCATCCTCGATGGTCCTGTTCCCCATCTGGTGGTCCGTAGTCACCCTTGGAGACGCTTGAAGACTTCAGCGAGTGCACGGAAGGTCCCGCTGGTTGGGGCTGCTCTTTGGGCTGCACAGCGAGGCTCAGCACTATCACCGTCACCCTTCATGTTCCCCCGCTACTGTTCCCCTGAAGGATGCAAGGGCAACAGTGCCAGTGGAGCCCTG
>PAPT01000009.1 GCA_002708995.1 Geminicoccus sp.
CGGTGGCGACTGCGCTCTAGCGGCTGCAGATGGGGGCTGTACGCGGGAGATTTGAAAGCCGCGAAGCGGCGTCAAATCGAGCGCGCAATGATGGCTGGCCAGAGGCAACAACCGGTCTGAGGTTGGGGTGCCTTGGTACTGGGCCTTCAGCTGGTCAGCCGAACCGAACTGTCATGAGGTCCCGCCCAGCCGTGATCTTTCCCTCGAAGGTCGTCGCCACGGACGATGTGTAGTCCTCCACCGTCGTACCCCGGTCGCCGATATCGGGCACGTAGTGGTTCAGCACAAGATGCTTGCAGCCGGCTGCATCGGCGATGCGCCCGACGTCCTCACAGGCGGTGTGCGAGGCCTCGAAGTGCTCCCAGAGGCGCGGCTTGACCGCCTTCATCGCCTCACAGATCTTCTTGGCGCCGGGGACGTACATGGCTTCATGTACGAGAATATCCGCACCTTTGGCGAACTCAGCCAGAGGCGGGAAATAGCGCGTGTCGGCACCGAACACGACGATACCGGCCGCTGTTTCAAACCTGAAGGCGTAGCAATGATGCACGGGCGGGTGCACGACTCGCAGGGCTGAAACCCGCACGCGATCGTCCTCGTAGACGTGGCCTTCTTCAATTTCAGTGACGCTGACGCGTTCGTTAATCGGAACCACCCCCTCGTCCTCGACGCGGATCCCAATGTCGAAAGACTGGCTCTGGAAGAACCCCTTAATCAGGTTGTCGACCCCAGGGGCACCGTAAATCTGGATATCGCGCAGAGGTCCCGACATCCAGCCGGTGTGCAGCAGCCCCCCGAGCTCCAGGTTGTGGTCCGAGTGGTTGTGGGTGATGAAAATCCGATCCAGATCGAAGGGCATGAACCCTGCCTCGCACACCTGCCGTGTCACGCCCAGCCCGGCGTCGATCAGGTAGGGTTTCCCCTCCACAATCAGCAGATTAGACGTTGGCCACGCCGTGCCTTTGGCGATCCGTGGACCGCCCTTGGTGCCCAGCAGGATCAGGCGATTGTCATCCTTGCTCACGCAGATATTCCTCCTCAATAACGGCCACAACCGGCCCAGTAACAGCCACGGTCAAAATTGCAGCCCAACGTAGTTCTCGGCAATGGTTTTCTGTCCGGCTTCACTGCTCCGGATATAGTCAAACTCGGCCCGCTGCATGCGCTTTTCAAAGCCGCTGTGCTCGGGAAATTGATGCATCATCGAGGTCAGGTACCAGCTGAAGCGCTCGATTTTCCACACTCTGGCCAGCGCCTCGACGCTGTAGGCCTCTAATGCTGCGTCCTGTCCGCCGTCCTTCCAGGTGATGATCGCGCGGGACAGCCGCCGCACGTCGGCAAAGGCAAGGTTGAGACCCTTGGCGCCGGTGGGTGGAACGATGTGGGCGCTGTCACCGGCGAGGAACAGCCGCCCGAATCGCATCGGCTCGGAGACGAACGAGCGTAGAGGCGCAATCGACATCTCGATCGGCTCACCGGTGCGAACCTGCTGGCCCAGCGCCCCCAGCCGGCGAGTGAAGGCCTCCCAGAAGCGGTCCGAGCTCCAGTCCTCGACCGTCTCCCCCGGCGCAGACTGGACGTAGTAGCGGCTGCGGGTCTCCGAGCGCATGGAGGCCAGCGCAAAGCCATCCTCGTGGTTGGCGTAAATGACGTTGTGAGCGACCGGTGGCTCGTCGACCAGCACACCCAGCCAGCCAAAGGGGTAGGTCCGCTCGAAGGCGCGGCGCCGGGCTTCCGGGATGCTCTGCCGGCACACGCCGTGGAAACCGTCGCAGCCTGCAACGATTTCAGCCTCGATTCTGTGGGTCTCACCCTCGGGTGTGGTGAACTGCACCTTGGGCACGGCGGTTTCAAGGTCAGCGAGCACCGCGTCGGGGCACTCCCAGTAGATCGCCTGACCCCGGGCTTCACAGGCTTCGATCAAATCCTTGGTGATCTCAGTCTGGCCGTAGACGATCACGTGATACCCGGTAATCTCGCGCACCGGGATCTCGAATTGTTCGCCATCGAAAGACAGGATCACCCCGTCGTGGGGAATGCACTCGGCGTGCAGCCGCGCGGCGCAGCCTGCTTCTTCCATGCCCTCGACGGTGCCGCGTTCGAGCACGCCCGCCCGGATGCGTTCCAGCACCCGCGCCCGCGAGGTCCGCTCGACGATCAGGCTGTCGATCCCCGCCTGATGCAGCAGCTGGCTGAGCAGCAGACCTGAGGGGCCGGCACCGATGATGGCAACGGTCGTTTTTAGGGTTTCCATCGTAGCATCCAATATATGTGACATGTTACGCTTTTGTTTGTCTGGGTTTTAGGCCATTATTGTTATCAACGGAAGCAAAACCCGGAAGCAAGTCACCTTTAGCCTCGATGAACGATCAATGGTCCGGCGGCCGCAAGCCGGCAAGGGCAGGGCCAGCAAGGGTAGGGCTTCCAGGGATGGCGCAAGGATCGGCTGGTGACGGTCAGACCAGCGCGGGTGAAAATGGAAGGGTAAAGCATGGCAAAGGCCTACGACGACATCCCCGGCACCATCGTGTTCGACAGTGAGCAGGCCGCGCGCGGCTATCACCTTAACCAGTTCTGCATCTCGTTGCGCTTGCAGGCCAACCGCGACGCCTACAAAGCCGACCCCGAGGGCTACATCGACACCTTTCCGATGACGCCTGAGCAGCGCACCGCAGCGCTGACCGAGGACTGGCTTGGGCTGCTCGAGCTGGGCGGCAACATCTACTACACCTCGAAGCTCGCCGCCTTCCACGGCATCAATTTTCAGGAACTGGCTGGGCTGATGACCGGCATGGGCTCCACCGACTACCGTGCGATGATGGTCTCGGGCGGACGCTCGATCGATGGTAACCGCTATCAATCAGAATGGGACGAGAACGACGATGGCTAGAATCACTTCAGGCGTCGCCTGTTCCCACGTTCCGGCCCTTGGGGTTGCCTCGGACAAGGGCATTACCGGGGACGATTACTACGGTCCGATCTTCAAGGGTTTCGAATTCTCCAAACAATGGATAGCCGAAGAAAAGCCTGACGTGATCTTTCTGGTCTACAACGACCACTGCACGGCCTTTGATGCGCGGGTGATCCCGACCTTCGCGCTGGGCTGCGCCAGCGAATACCAGCCCGCTGACGAGGGCTGGGGGCCGCGTCCCGTGCCGGTGGTTAAGGGCCACCGCGACTTGTCGGCCCACATTGCGCAGTCGCTGGTGCTGGATGAGTTCGACATCACCATCATGAACGAGATGGAGGTCGATCACGGCCTGACCGTGCCGCTGACCATGATGTTCGGTCAGCCCGAGGAATGGCCCTGTCCGGTGGTGCCGCTGGCGGTGAATGTCGTGCAGTACCCGGCGCCGCATGGGCGGCGTTGCTACGCGCTGGGCAAGGCGGTCCGCCGCGCCATCGAGAGCTACGGCGAGGACCTTAAAGTCTGCGTCTTTGGCACCGGTGGCATGAGCCACCAGCTCCAGCACCAGCGGGCCGGTCTGATCAACGCCGACTGGGACGCGCGCTTCATGGACCTGCTGGTCAACGACCCCGAGTTCGGCAGCCAGATCGAGCACATCGAATACCTGCGCGAAGCCGGTTCCGAGGGCATCGAACTTGTCATGTGGTACGTCATGCGCGGCGCCCTGAACGAGCAGGTGAACGAGGTCCATCGCTTCTACCACGTCCCCGCCTCCAACACGGCGGTGGGTCACATGATTCTGGAGAATGCCTGACATGGTCAAAATTGGTGTAGCCGGTGCCTACGGCGCCTTCGGTCTCAAGCATCTCGATGCGCTTGCGAACATCGATGGGGTTGAGGTGACGGCTGTCTTCGGCCCCAAGCGGGACAAGGTCGAGGCGCTGGCTGCCGAGCGCGGCATCCCGGCCGCCTGCGCCAGCTTCGAAGACTTTCTGGCCAGCGATGTCGATGCGGTCATTCTGTCCACGCCGACGCAGTTGCACTGCAGTCAGTCGGTGCAGGCCATGGAGGCGGGCAAGCACACCTTTGCTGAAATTCCCATGGCAGACAGTCTCGCCGATGCCGAAGAGATGGTCGCCGCCCAGGAGCGCACCGGCGTGGTCGGCATGGTCGGGCACGTGCGCCGCTTCAACCCCAGCCACCAGTACATCAAGAACCGGATCGATGCGGGCGAATTCAACATCCAGCAGATGGACGCCCAGACCTACTTTTTCCGCCGTTCCAACCTGAACGCCAAGGGCGAGCCGCGCTCGTGGACCGATCATCTGCTGTGGCACCACGCCTGCCACACCATCGACCTGTTCATGTACCAGACCGGCGAGAACCCCAGCGAGGTCTTCGGCCTGCAGGGCCCGGCGCACCCGGACCTGGGCATTGCCATGGATATGACCATCGGCATGAAGACCCCCAGCGGCAAGCTCTGTACCCTGTCGCTGTCGTTCAACAACGACGGTCCGCTGGGTAGCTTCTTCCGCTACATCGGTGATAGCGGCACCTACATCGCGCGCTACGACGATCTGGTCGACGGCCGGGAAAACCCGATCGACCTGAGCGGGGTTGTCGTCTCTAACAACGGGATCGAACTGATCGACCGCGAGTTTGTCGCTGCCATCCGCGAGGGGCGCGAGCCGAATTCCAGCTTCCAGCAAGGCCTCGCGGCCATGCAGGTAATGCAGAAACTCGAAGATCAGATGGGCGTGCTCAAGGTCTGAACCTGAAGCTCATAGCCTGAAGCTCACAGCCTGAAGGTCAGAGGCCGTCGAGAAAGTCCAGCAGGGCGCGGTTCACCGCTTCCGGGGCCTCCAGCTGCACCCAGTGCCCGGCACCATCGATCACGGTCACGCCCCGACAAGCATCGAGCAGGGCATCGGCCGTGGCGTAGACATCGTGTCCGGGTGAAAACCGGCGGACGGCGTCCAGCGCCCCGGCAATAAAGGCCGAGGGCTGGCGAACCCTGTGAACACCGTAGTCCGGCCAGTCGTGGTAGTCGCGATCGATGTTACGATAGCGGTTCAAGCTGCCGCGAAACCCGGTCCGCTGAAAGCTCTCAACCCTGCGGGCAAAGTCGGTGCCGGACATCCACACAGGCTGTTGCTCGTCTGAAGGCAGGGACAGGTGCTCCAGCATACTCGCCCCCGCAGGCAGTTGTGGCCAGCTGGCCCCGGCTTCGACCGCCGCGCCGGAAATACTCCAGAGCACTTTACCCAGTGACGCCGCTACATCGGCTTCAAAAGCAGCTTCCGCGAGCCCTTCTTCCTGAAAGTAGACCTGATAGAAGAACAGGTCCTTGTCGGTGTAGTAGCGATGCCAGAGCGCCAGCGGCGGTAAGCCCGCACGCGGAAAGTAGGGCACGCTCAGGCCCGCCACCGCCCGCACCCGCTCGGGGTGGAACAGCGCCGTGTGCCAGACGATAGGCGCGCCCCAGTCGTGGCCCACCAGCACGGCATCTTCGGCGCCCAGGGCGTCGATCACCTCGACCACGTCCTGCATCAGTTCGGTCATGGCATAGGCCGCGACCGGCTCGGGGCAATCGCTGCCGCCGTAGCCGCGGACGTCGATGGCGCAGACCCGGAAACCGGCGGCAGCCAGCGGCTGCATCTGACCGCGCCAACCCAGCGCCAGATCCGGCCAGCCGTGGACCAGCACCAGCAGCGGGTCGCCCTCGCGCCCCGCGACCAAGGCGCTCAGAGACACGCCGTGGGCTGTTGTAATGTTCTGTCGCGGGATGTCCTGCATGCTCAATTTTCCAGCCTCGGTTCTGACGCCCTGATCCTGCATGCCTCCGGGTCTGCAGATCGGTGGCGACAGGAAACTGAAAGGCTGATTGACTAGCATCATCGCACAATTACGGGGGAAGTGCATGCGGGTTGAGATCGCTGTTCTCGGTGGGGGCAATGCCGCTGTGTGCGCCGCGATTAATGCTGCGCGCGGAGGCTGCTCAGTGCTGGTGCTGGAAAGCACGCCCAAGCCCTGGCTCGGTGGCGGGCCATTGCTGGTCGTGCTGCTGGCGCTGAACCTTGGCACGGTGCTGGCGTTTTTCCTGCTGCTGCCTTATTCAAAGATGGAGCTCGGCTTCTACCGCCTGCTGGCGCCGGTGCGCGATGAGCAGCGCCACCGCGGAGATGGGTCAGAGGCGCCATGACCGGCGCTACACCCGGCGCGCAGCTCGATCCCCGGCTGTCGGCGGTTCTCAGGGATGTCGCCAAGCTTGCGATGACTGCGCTGTTCGCGCTCTCTAGCGGCTGGGTGATCAGTCAGTTCCGCCTGCCGGTGCCTTACATGCTCGGATCACTGATCGGTGTCTGGGTGCTGGGGGGGCTGATCCGCCCTGCCCAGCCGTGGCTAGGGGTGCCGCGCTGGTTCCACATTCCGGTGATCCTCGGGCTTGGCGTTATTGTTGGT
Organism: Geminicoccus sp.; assembly: GCA_002708995.1. Lineage (GTDB taxonomy): Bacteria > Pseudomonadota > Alphaproteobacteria > UBA7985 > UBA7985 > UBA7985. The sequence goes on from PAPT01000009.1 coordinate 6,371, forward strand.
GGGGCCATCGGGCCGGGGTTTATCGGCTCAGTTCTGATCTGGTGGCCGACGACGCTGGTTGTGATCGTCGCCACCACCATCGCCACCACAATCGGCTTTCTAGTGCTGTGGCGGCTAAGGCGCCGCCCGTGGTTGCAGGCCCTGCTCAGCGCGGTTCCCGGAGGGCAGGCCGAGGTCTCGGTCATCGCCCGGGACTACGTTGACAAAGACTACGCCGTCGTCCTCTCGCACTTGGTACGTGTGACCTTTATCTTTCTCAGCACGCCCCTGATCCTCGCTCTAGTCGAAGGGCAGGCGGCGGTCGAGAAATCCTACCAAGCGCAGGACAATCTGCCCGGGCTACTGGAGTTGCCGTCGCGCCGGATCATCGAGTTCCTCGCTATGGCCTTCGGCAGCTACGCGCTGGCGCGGCTGATCCGCATGCCCATGCCACACTTGCTCGGGCCGATGCTGGTGTCGCTGGTGCTGAACGCCTTGGGCTGGGTCGAGACCATCCGGCTCAATGAATTCGTACTGCTGGCACAGGTAACCATCGGCGGGCAGATTGGCGCACGGCTGAGCCGGGTGCCTTTCCGGGAGGTGCTGTCCTACCTGATCGACGGGCTCATGGTCTCGGTGGTGACGCTTAGCATCTACACTGGTTTCGCCGTCGGGGGGGCAGTGGTGCTGAATATGCGGCTGCTGGACGCGTACATCGGCTTCGTGCCCGGGGGCCTTTATGAAGTGACGCTGCTGTCGGTGCTGTTCGGGCTGGATGTGGCCTTCGTTGCTTTCCACAACACCCTGCGGGTGGCGCTGATCTATGTCGGCCTACCATTCGTGCTGGCGCGGACCCAGCTCGCCGACCGCAAGCAAGAAAGCGACTAGCGCACCGCCGTCCGCCTGCGCTTGTAGGCTGGTTTTTAAGCCGGGTCGAGCAGCTACGCCGGCATGAAAATTTCACTGGCCATAATCTTCTTCGCTGTCCGGATGATGCCAGCGCTTGGGTGGCGGAAGGCTTGCATTTGAGCCTGCGCTTCAAACCGGCAACCCTCTGAAAATCCAACATATTCTTGACGTCGAATGTACGACAGCACCCTGAAATTTTATGGTGCGACAACAACGAAATCGATTTCGTTTGACTCCGAAAACGATTTCGCACACTGTTAAGGCGTAGTTGAGGAGAGTGGCATGCAATCTCGAACCACTGAGACACACGCGGTGCCAGTGAAACGAGCGACCCTCGCTGAAGTGGCTGAAGCCCTTGGTGTTGGGAAGCCGACCGTGTCGCGTGCGCTCAACGATTATCCCGACATTTCTGAAGAAACCAAGCGCCGGGTGCGCGAGATGGCGAACAAGCTTGGCTACGTCGGATCGAGCCGGGCGCGCCAGCTGCAGAAGGGCGCGGCGGACACCATCGGCCTGCTCGTGACCGCGGCTTCAGAAGGGCTGCAATCGGCCTATCAAAGCGAGTTTACCGGCGCGCTGGCCGCTGCGCTGGACGGGCACGGCCTGGATCTGCTGCTGCACGCGGTGCAGGACCCAGCGGCCGAGATCGACACCTACAACCGGCTCTGGCAGCAGGGAAAGGTCGACGGCTTCGTGCTGATGCGGACCCGTATCCGCGACGAGCGGATCAACTTTCTGATGGAGCGCGGCGTTCCCTTCGTCACCCAGGGTCGCTCCGACCTCGCCAACCACCATTCGTGGATCGACATCGACAGTGAGGAGGCCTTCGCGCAGGGCATCGAGTTTCTGGCCCGGCAGGGGCATCGCTGCATCGCGATGATCTCCGGGGATTCCGACATCTTTTCGACCTCACTGCGTGAACACGGGTACCGGGCCGGCCTCGAAAGCGCCGGTCTGCCCTATGACCCGACGCTGATTGTCCCCGGTGACTTTTCGGCGGCTTGTGGTCGTCTCGGCCTCAAGCAGCTGGTGGACTCAGCCTCCGGCGTCACCGCCATTCTCTGCGCCAACGATGCGACCGCCATGGGCGCGATCAGTCAGGCGCACGAGCTTGGCCTTTCAGTTCCCGAGCAACTTAGCGTCATGGGTTACGACGGCGTCCGTATGGCCGAAATGTTCAGTCCGCCCCTGACCACGCTGTCGCACTCCGCAGCGGAGAGCGGGGAGCGGATTGCATCCATGATTGTTGGTCTTGTGGGCGGCGATGCCCCGGCCAACCACCAGATTTTGCTGCCGGCTCAAATCATTGAGCGCCGTTCGACCGGGCCGACAGCAAAAGAGTAACAAGGCAACCTAATGGAGGAGATCAAATGACCTTGTTGAAAAAACTGTCGCTTCGCGCGACGCTGGCAGCAGCAGCTGCCACTGTGACTCTGGGCATGGCTCAGGCACAGACCATTCAATTCTGGACCACCGAAGAACAACCAGACCGTCTGGCTAAGCAAGAAGCTATGGCGGCTGACTTCACGGCAGCAAGCGGCATCGCGGTCGAGGTGATTCCGATTTCTGAATCCGAGATGGGCAACCGTGCAACGGCGGCCTTCGCGTCTGGCGAACTGCCTGACGTCATTTACTACCCCCTGCAGTACGCTCTGCCTTGGGCTGAAGCCGGGGTGATCGACATCGACGCAACCACCGAGGCTGTCGAAGGTCTGGGCGTTGATACCTTCCAGGCTGGTGCCCTGAACATGGCCGCGTTCGACGGCAGCTACGCCGGCGTACCGGTCGATGGCTGGACCCAGCTGGTGGTCTACCGCTCCGACCTGTTCGAAGCCAACGGTCTGGCTGCCCCTGACAGCTACGCTGACATCGTTGCGGCGATGGAAGTGCTGCACAACCCGCCAGAGATGTTCGGCTTCGTTGCCCCGACCAAGGTTGACGAAGGCTTCATGTCTCAGGTTCTCGAGCACGTGATGCTCTCCAACGGTGTTTCGCCGGTTAACAACGACGGTCTGGCTGAGCTCGACGTTCAGGCAACCACCGAAGTTCTCGAGTTCTACAAGCAGATCGTGGATGCTTCCCCTGAGGGTGAGCTGTACTGGAAACAGTCCCGTGAGCTGTACTTCGCCGGTCAGGCTGCGATGATCATCTGGTCGCCGTTCATTCTGGACGAGCTGGCTGGTCTTCGTGACAGCGCTCCACCAACCATCAACGACGACCCACAGTCCCGTGAGCTGGCGTCTAAGACCGCTGTGATCACCACGCTGGCTGGTCCGTCCAACCCGGATGGTGCGGCCTGGGCCGACGTCCGCTACTTCGGTGTGTCTTCGGACGCTGATGCCGATGCAGCGATTGCGTTCATCGAGTACTCCATGTCCGAAGGCTACGGTCAGACCCTGTCGATCGCTCCTGAAGGCAAGTTCCCGGTTCGCCAGTCCGATGGTTCCAACCCGACCGCTTACCTCGACCTGTGGGCGACCCTGCCGGTTGGTGTGGATCGCAAGGCTCCACTGGGCGACATCTACCCGGCTGACGTGATCGCATCGATCGCTTCGGGCCTGTCCACGGCAAACCGCTGGGGCGTGACCGAAGGTCAGCTGTCGCTGGCGTCCAAGATCAACAACTCCCGCGTTCTGAACACGCTGGTCCGCGAATACGTAGACGGTGTGCGTGGTGCCGCTGAAACGGTCGCCATGATGAACGATGAGCTGGGCAAGATCGAGTAAGGACTAGCCCTCCTGCGGACTGCGTTTCATAACAACGTGGTCCCGTCCTGTGCTGGCGGGAAAGGCTCGAAAACGCGCTTTTCCCGTTCAGTACAGCCTTCCTTCATAACCAAAGACGACGTGAGGACTGCCAGTCGATGACGCATGCGTCACCATCGATGCGCGATACTGCCGTGGTGCACCGCCCCGGACGGCTGAGCCGCCGGGAAAGCCGGCTGGCCTTCGGCATGACGCTGCCTTCGATCCTCATCGTCATGGCGATCGTGCTGTTCCCGCTACTGACCACCTTCTGGATCTCGGCCAAGCCGATCGAGCTGGCCGACTTGCGCGCGCCCGAAGTCCGCGCCCGGGAGCAGGTCAAGGGTGAGGCGGTTACCGCCGACGACGTCTTCCTGCTGCGCTACAAGCTGCGCAATTCCAGCCGCGATAAACCCGTGCTCGACGTGCGCCTCGAAGACAGCCTGCCCGCCGGGCTGGTGCCGCTGGAGCTCGATCCACGGTGTGAGCTGGCCGCAGACCGCAGCCTGCGCTGTGCTCTGGGTGAATTCGAGCCCGGGCAGAGCGAGACCCTCAACATCGATGTCCGTGCCGAACAGGCCTTCATCGACAATCCGGAGAGCGCCAAGCACAGTGAGGTCGTCATGACCGGCCGCAGTCTTAACCCGCTGCTCACCCTCGACTTTACCCGAGAGAACTTCATCAAGGCCTTTGGCGTGCGCGAGTTTGGCACCGTGCTCTGGGTGACCTTCGTCTACACTATCGGCGGGACTGCCGGGGCGCTGGTGCTGGGCCTGTTCGCCGCGCTGCTGCTCAACCAGACCTTCCGCGGCCGCGCCGTGTTCCGGGGCTTCCTGCTGTTCCCCTTCGTCGCGCCGGTGATCGCGGCGGCCTTCACCTGGGTGGTCATGCTCGACCCGTTCTCGGGCTCGCTGAACACGCTGTTGGTGCAGATGGGGGCGGTGGAAGCGCCAATAAACTTCTTTGGCGTGCGCACGATTCAGATCCAGATATTCGGTCTGTCGATCCCGTTCCCGCTGGCGCTGAGCATGGTGATCGCCTTTGAGGCCTGGCGCTATTTCCCGCTCTCGTTCCTGTTCATTCTCGCGCGGATGCAGTCGATCCCGCAGGATATGTACGAGGCCGCCGATATGGATGGCGCCTCGCCGTTCCAGAAGTTCTGGGCGCTGAGCCTGCCACAGCTAGCGGGGATCATGGCGGTGCTGTTCCTGCTGCGCTTCATCTGGACCTTCAACAAGTTCGACGACATCTTCCTGCTCACCGGAGGCAATGCCGGAACCCGCACGCTGACGGTGCAGGTTTACGAGCAGGCCTTCGCCCTCAACAATCTGGGCGCAGGCGCCGCCGTCGCGGTGCTGGTGTTCGTGCTGCTGGCCCTGTTCGCGCTGGTCTACTTCCGCGCCATGCCGGAAGAGGAGGGGCTGTAGATGACCGCGACCCGCGCGCCCCGAGCTTCGATGTTTGACCGCCCTGCAGGCACGCTGGCACTCGCCGGGGTCAACGGCCTGCTGTGGGGTTTGGTCGTCTCCATCCTGATCGGTGCCGGGCTGGCGCTGGTCACGGGCCTCGCGCTGCGCCCGCAGCTGGGTACATTTGCGCTCGCTGGCCTCGCCGGGGCGGCGGTGCACGCGGGCCTGAGGGCCGACGCGCTGGGCTGGCGCAGCCCGCAGAGCCTCGCGCCGCTGGCCGCGATCCTGCTTGTCAGTCTCGTGCTCTCGGGCCTTCAGCCCTTCAACCTCGGCATCGGTGAGGCGCCACTGGCGTGGCTGGCCTCGCTGCTGATCACCGTGCTGGCGCTGCACTGGGTCATCCTCGCCAGTCAGCACCCGATCCGCTTTGGCCGCATGAACCGGTTCCGGCGCGAGCAGGCGCTGATGCTGTCGCTGCGCGCCTTTGGCTTTGTGTTCTTCGGCGTGATCGTGGTGCTGCCGCTCTACGTGCTGGTGATGACCAGCCTGAAGACGCAGCAGGCCCTGCTGGCCAACCCACTCGATCTCTGGCCTGATTTTGATCAGGGGCTGATGACCCCGCTGCGCTCCTACATCGAGCTGTTCCGCGACTTCGACTTCGGTCGCTACATGTGGAATTCCGCGCTGATTTCGGTGGCCACCGTCGTGATCACGCTGCTGTTCGCCGTGCCGGGGTCCTACGCCGTCAGCCGGCTGAGTTTCCCCGGGCGGCTGACCATGTCGCGCTCGATCCTGATGATCTATCTGGTGCCGGCGATCGTGCTGGTGATCCCGCTCTACGCCATCTTCGCCAAGCTGGGCTTGCGCGATAACCTGTGGGGGCTGCTGGTGGTCTACCCGGCGACGACCCTGCCGGTTGCGCTCTATATGCTGCAGGGGTACTTCCGCGGCGTCCCGCGCGAGCTGGAAGAGGCCGGGTTGATGGACGGCTGTTCGCGCCTGCGGGTGATCTGGTCGATCACGCTGCCGCTGTCGGTGCCGGCACTGGCCTCCGTTTCTCTCTACGTTTTCATGATCGCATGGAACGAGTTCCTGTTCGCGTTCATGTTCCTCGACGACCCCAAGATGTTCACGCTCTCGCGCGGGGTTGTTTCACTGGACAGTTCCGAGGTCCCGCGCCAGCACCTGATGGCTGGCGCTGTGGTCTCGACGGTTCCCATTGTCATTATTTTCCTCTGGGCTGAGCGTTTCATGGTCCAGGGGCTGACGAGCGGCGGGGTGAAGGGCTGATGTCACGTTATCAGGAAGCATTGCAGATCCTAAAGGACAACGATCGGGGGGAGTTCAGCGTTCCCACCCACGGGCTCTATCCGGTGCAGTTTAACTGGGACTCCGCCTTCGCTGCACTGGGTTACCGCCTGTTCGCCCCGCAGCGGGCGCTGCGCGAAGTCGAACTGCTGCTCGAAGGGCAGTGGGCCGACGGCATGGTCCCGCACATTGTCTTCCGCGGCGAGCACGACGGCTACTTTCCCGGCCCGGATGTATGGAGCACGGGGCAGCCGATCCCGACCAGCGGGATCACCCAGCCCCCGGTCGCAGGCTCTGTGCTGCGCCGGCTGATCGAAACCGGGGTCGAGGTCGATCAGCCCCGGCTGGCAACCATGGTGCAGCGGCTGGCGGACTGGCACGCCTGGTTCTCGGTCGCGCGCCAGTGCCCGGACACCGGTGCGATTGTCATCGTTCATCCCTGGGAATCTGGCCGCGATAACCTCAGCGACTGGGACAAGGCCATGGCGGCCGTGATCCCCGACACCGGGCTGGGCGAATACAAGCGCCGCGACCTCGAGCACGTCGACGCCTCACAGCGGCCCACCAAAGAAGAATACGACCGCTACCTAACCCTCGTGCGCTTCGGGCGCGACTGTAACTGGGACCAGGCCCACCTCGGCCGCAACAGCCCCTTCCGCATGCTCGACCCGGGGATGACGGCCATGCTCCTGCGCGCGGAGCGCGACCTGATCTGGCTGCAGACCCGGGTCGGGCAGGACATCAGCGCCACCCAGGCCCGAATCAGACGCCTTGAGGACGGCTGGCGCGCGCTCTGGAACCCGAGCGTTAAGGGCTTCACCAGCCTTAACCAGATCACTGGCGAGCCCGGGCAGGCGGTCTCATCGGCCTCCTTCCTCGGCCCTTACGCCGGGATGCTCGACCACCTGAGCGAGACCCTCGACCACTTCGACCGGATCGCGGGCCGCGTGAAATACATGGTGCCGAGCTTCGATCCCGATGCACCGGGTTTCGACGCGCGGCGCTACTGGCGCGGCCCGGTCTGGTACGTGGTCAACAACCGCATTGGTCTGGGCCTGCGTGAAATTGGCGAGCTGGACCGGTCCGAGCGCATCCGGCGCGATACCGCGGCGCTGAGCGAGGCCACGGGCTTCAGCGAATACTACGACCCCCTGACCGGAGACGGGTTGGGCGGCACGCGCTTTACCTGGTCGGCGTCGGTCTATCTGGACTGGGCCAGCGAGCAGGCCGGCGCAATCGCGTCCACTGCCGCCACCGCCGCAACCCCCGGGCAGGGCTGAGAGGATCGACACCCATGTCTGAAATATCCATTAAGGGGCTGCACAAGGCCTTCGGCGCCGTCCACGTCATCAAGGGCGTCGACCTCGACATCGCCGATAAGGAGTTTGTGGTCTTCGTCGGCCCGTCGGGCTGCGGAAAGTCCACCATGCTACGCCTGATTGCGGGTCTCGAAGAGGTCTCCGAAGGCAGCATCGCGCTGGGCGGTGAGGACGTGACCAGCCTGACCGCGCCCGAACGCGGTCTCGCTATGGTGTTCCAGTCCTACGCGCTGTATCCGCACAAAACCGTGCGCGAGAACATGGCTTTCCCGCTCAAGGTTGCCGGCCTGCCCTCGGCCGAAGTCGCAGCGGCCGTGGAGCGGGCTGCCGCCATCCTGCAGCTCGAAGCCCTGCTGGACCGCAAGCCCAAGGAGCTCTCGGGCGGGCAGCGCCAGCGGGTGGCCATCGGCCGCTGCATCGTGCGTGAGCCCAAGGCCTTCCTGTTCGATGAGCCGCTGTCCAACCTCGACGCCGCGCTGCGGGTGGAAATGCGGGTGCAGATTGCCCGCCTGCACAAGCAACTCGCCGCGACCATGATCTACGTCACCCACGATCAGATCGAGGCGATGACGCTGGCCGACCGCATCGTGGTGTTCTCGGAAGGACGGATCGAGCAGATCGGGGCGCCGCTGGCGCTCTACGAAAACCCCTCGAACCTGTTCGTTGCGACCTTCATCGGGTCCCCGAAAATGAACGTTATCGCGGGTGCGGATCTGGCCAGCGCCGGGATCAGCTTCACCGGCAAGCGGCCCATGGTCGAAGGCGCGGATGCGGGTTCAATCCACAGCTACGGCATCAGGCCCGAGCACATGAGCCTCAAGACCGGCGACACGCCGGGAAAGAACAGGCTGGTCGGGGAAATCGCCATATTCGAGAAGCTTGGCGGAGACAGCTTTTACCACGTCGATGTCGAGGGGATTGGCACCGTGGTCGCGCGGACCCTGCCCACGGAAACCTTCGAGGAAGGGGAGCGGGTGACGCTGAGCCTAGAGCCCCAGCATCTGCACGCCTTCGATGACGCGGGACGAACCCTGACTTACCGGGCAGAAGACTGAGTCAGTCCGGGCGTGGCGGCGGCGCTGGCTTCCGGCCCAGCCCGATCCAGTGCGGCCGGAACCACGCCCGCTTGTGGCCGTTGAACAGCCACTCCAGCGGCGTGAAGTACACGAAACCATAGTACAGGGCGATTGAAAGTCCGAAGCTGATCGCGATGGTTGGCAGCAACAGCGCCCCGGCGGTCACACCCGTGGTCAGGCCGATGACCCCGATCCAGATCGACGGTTGCAGGTGGAAGACGTACACGGGGTAGGAAACCCTGACGAACCAGTTCACCACGCGACTACGCCGCTTGAGCAGGCGGGTCGCCAGCCCGACCATGAACAGCGCCCAGCTGAAGGTCGCCAGCGTGCTGCTGGGCAACCACAGCAGCAGGGGCGCGGTGGTCACGGTGTAGGTCTGGTGCGCAAGCCCCCAGAACATCATCATGGAGGCGACGGCCACCACGCCACTCAGCGCCAGCAACCAGCCTTTGGCGAGGGTCGCGATGGTGTCGCGATGCTGATACAGCGCTGCGCCGATGATGAACCAGAGTGTGTTGTAAGCCAGCGCCAGCGGCTCGATTTCGTGCAGGTAGTGGGGGATGAGGGTCCGCTCTGGCGGGCGGGCGTTGATGGTCAGCAGGATCAGCAGCGGCAGATAAAGCAGCAGGCCCGCGACGTGCCGGGCGGGCCAGGCCACGGCCTGCGCCACCGGCTCCAGCACCCCCGGAAACGCCCGGGTCAGGGCAAAAGCAGCGCTCGCCAGTCCGCAGATCATCAGCAGGTGGTAGAGAAACCACAGATGCCCAAGCTCGAAATCGATGGGCGGGTTGATGGCATCGATGATCAGGCCAAAGAGCGCCAGCGTCAGCCCCAATCGCACGATCCGGTCGCCGAGAAAGGCCAGCGCCCCGCGCCGGCGCAGGATCATCAGGCCGAAGAACCCGGCAAGCAGGAAGAACACCGGCATGCGCCATTGGTGGATCCAGCCCAGCAGCATCAGGACCCAATCCTCGGTCTTGGGCACTTTGTACCAAGGCACGCCGACGGCTTCCCAGATCTCCGGCGTGATAAAGGCCAGCGGCGCGTGCAAGACCACGCCCAGCGCCATGGCGACACCTCGGAGCAGGTCGAGTCCGTGGTAGCGGACGGGCTGTGACATGGGGTGGGGTCTCACACTGGCTGCAATCGGCCGCACCTTACAGGCTCGGCCAGCGTGCCGCTACGCTGTTTCGTCTCGGAGGGTGGGCGGGCGATGGTTTCAGGAACCGGTGTCAGGAACCGGTCCAGCTCCGCCGTAGCAGTTCCGTGGCCAAGGCCTGCAAGGCTGGCTCAGCCCGGGTGATGATTTCACTGCGGTCGAACAGCGTCGGATCGGCTTCGAGCTCCGCCCGGATCTGCCCGCCGAAGCGCTGGCGCAGTTCGGTGCCAAGGTTGAGTTTGCGCACCCGGTGGTCGCGGGCCAGCCTCCGGCGGTCCTCGGCGCGAATGCCTGAACCACCGTGGAGCACCAGCGGGCAAGCGGTCAAACCGCCAATTTCAGCCAGCCGGCCCCAGTCGATGACGGCGTGGTCTTGGGTTTGCAGGTGCAGGTTACCCACGGAAATGGCGAGGGCGTCGACGTCGGTTTCGGCGGCAAAGATCCTTGCTTCCTCCAGCGTCGTGCCTTCGCTGGGCGCGCCGCCCTGATAGCCAACCGTGCCGACCTCCGCCTCGACGCTGACCCCGCGGGCCTGCGCGGCGGCAGTCACCGCCCGCGTCAGGGCGATGTTCTCTTCCAGCGGCAGGGCGCTGCCGTCGATCATGACGCTGGAAAATCCAGCCTCCAGCGCGGCTTCGCACTCGTCCAGCCGCCCACCGTGGTCGAGGTGCGCCACCACTGGCACCGCGGCACCGGCCGCCAGCTCCCGGAACATTTCCCCCCAGAGGCGCACGGGCATATTCGCGCGCGCGCCCGGTCCGGCAGAGAGGATCACCGGCGCGCCGACCGCTTCGCCCGCCGCCGTGTAAGCCCGGGCGTCTTCCCAGCCCTGACAGACGAAGCCAAGGCACGCCGCTTTGCGGGCGTCGGCGAGCTCAAGGACGGTCTTGAGGGTGGCGAGCGGCATTACTTGAACTTGGCGATCATGTCTTTGATGCCCGGAATGGTCTCCACCTGATAGGCGTGAGTGGGCTGGAAGAACTGTACCAGCGACCGCTGGGAAGCGCCGGCGAGGATGGTGAAGTAGTACATCTCATAGCCCGGCGCGGCGACGCAGGGGTGATAGCCCTTGTCGATCTGCAGGGTGCTGCCGTCGACGATGTGATAGGCCTCGCCGACCTCTCCGTCCTCGCGCTGGAGCAGCTGCATGCCGAAGCCGTGGCCGGGGCGGAAGCGGAAATTATAGACTTCATCGTGGTGGGATTCGTCGGGCAGGCGGTCGGTGTCGTGCTTGTGCGGCGGGAAGCCCGACCAGCCCCCGGCGCCGACGGTGTAGAGCTCGGAGACCAGCAGCCTTCCGACCTTGCCCGGCGGGTTCTGGCCCAGCAGGTGCTTGATTTTGCGGTGGGTCTTGGTGTCATCGCTGCCGTACTGCACGGGATCGATATCCCCGGCACGGACCACGAAGGGCGCGTAGAACTCAGCGAAGGCAGCGCCGGCGATGAATACTTCACAGTCGCTGACGGCGGTCATTTCTGCTGCCGCGCCCACGGGCACGTAAACCGCGTTCGGCTCCCCGTCCCAGACGTCTTCGCCCCGGCCACCGACGCCATCGGCCGACCAGTCGCCGATCTGCACGTCGATGGTGCCTGTCGCCGGTACCAGGCAGGTCTCGTAGCCCTCGACCGTGCTGACGAAGCGCTCGCCCGCCGACAGCTTGACGATGTTGAAGTACACCAGCGGCGTCACCGGATCGGCGCGGTCGACAATGGCGCGGTTCTGGTTGTCGTAGGGGGCTTTATGCATGGGATCAGCGTCCTTTGTGCGCGGCGATGAAGGCCTGAACGGCATCGGTCGTGGGCATAGCTTGCGCGCAGCCCTGGCGGCTGACAACCATAGCGGCGGCGGCAGATGCGAAATCAACGGCATCTTCGAGGGCATCGGCGGCGAGGATCCGCGCCAGCAACCCGCCCATGAAGGCATCGCCCGCGCCGAAGGGCTTGAGCACGTCGACGGCGAAAATCCGGGTGGTGAAGCGCCGCCCCCGGCAGAAGGTGACAGACCCGTGCTCGCCCATCTTGAAGACGACGAAGCCCGCAGGACGTTGCTCTGCCAGTCGCTCGGCAACGTCTTCCCCGGTCTCCCCGGGGCCGGCCAGCAGCCCGAATTCATCGTCATTGCCGACCACGGCCTGACAGGCGTCGATCGCCTCGAAGTAGACCCGGCGCGCTTCGTCTTCGCCCGCCCACGTATAGGCGCGGTAGTCGAGGTCGAGAATGCCGAAGCTGGTCCGCTGCAGCGCGGCGATGGTGGTGCTGCGGCTTGGGTCCAGCGCGAGCGCGGTGCCGGTCGCGACCAGCGTGGGTGCACGGTCGACCTGCGTAGGGTCGAAATTCGCCGGGGTCAGCTCGAAATCTGCGGCCTGATTGCGGTAGATCACCACTTCACAGTTTTCCGAGCGGCTTTCCGCCAGCGCCAGCGATGTGCGCGCCGCACCGGTCACCGGCTGCCGGGTCAGGTGCTCGACGCCGTAGTGCTCAAGCTTGTTGGTGACAAACCGGCCGATGGGGTCGTCGCTGACGGGTGCGGCCAGCCCGACGCGCAGGCCGTGCCGGGCGAGGGCGACAGCGATATTGCCCGCCGAACCGCCCAGATCAGCGTTAAAGGTGTCCGCATCCATGGTTTTGGTGCCGTGGGGGGCAGGGTAAAGGTCCATGCCCGCGCGGCCGAGCACGATGGCCTGCAGGTCCTGCAGACCACGCGGCTGCGGGATCACGACGCGCTCCAGGCGGCGATCAGGTCATCCAGCGCTGCGGACATCAGGGCCTTGGCACCGGCATCGTCGACGCGCCCGGCAAACCAGGCTTCCGCCGCCTCACCGAATATGGTGCGGCCGACGGCAAAGCCCTTGCACAGCGGCTGCTCGCTGGCCCGGGCAATACTCGCACGCACGTCTGCGCGCGGGGCGGCAAGGCCAAGCAGCAACACGCCGCGACAATGGGGGTCGTGGGTCTCGATCACCTTGTTCCAGGCGTCCCACTCCGCCTCCCAGTTGTCGGCCTCGGGCGCAGGCAGCTTCCACCAATCGGGGAAAATGCCCGCCTCGTAGGCCTGTGTCATCGAACGGGCGAGGGTGGTCGTATCCTTGGGCATATCGGCGGGTGGGATAAACTCGAGTAGCAGCTCCAGCCCCAGCTCTCTTGTGGCCGTAAACAGCTCCAGCAGCGTCGCCCGCTGTTCCTGCCACATAGCATCGCCGTCGTCGGGATGGGTGTAGCACAGGCACTTGACCACCTGTCCTTTGGGCCACGCGCGCAGGGTTCCGGCCAGCGATGGACCGCCTTCGAAACGCAGCGGCCTGGAGCCGGGAAGTTCGATCGGTGCGGCGAGCCACAGACCGCCCTCTGCCATGTCAAACAGCGCTTCCTGACCCAGCCGGTGGTCGCAGAGCGCGCCCAGCTGTTGGTCCGGGTGGTGGGCCACGGCCTCGGCGGTCACTTCGGCGCAGAGGCGTTTGAAGTCGCCGATCTTTGCCGGGTCATCGCAGAGTGCTTCGAGCTGGCTGCGGTGGTCGAAGGCAAACGCCAGAACTTCGGGCAGCTCACCTTGCCGGGTGGTCGACCAGTGCAGCTGGTTCAGGGCCTCGTCTTCGCGCAGCCTGAAATGATCCGAACCATGGGCGATGAAGGTCTGCATTTCTTCTTCCGACGGGTAGGAGGGCGCACAGGCGTGGCGGGATACGGCGAAAGCCCCACAAGCATTAGCGTAGCGGCAGGCCGTGTGCCAGTCCTTCCCGCGCAGGTAGCCGTGCAGCAGACCGCCCATGAAGGCGTCGCCTGCGCCCAGCACGTTGAAGACCTCGATCGGGAAGCCCTCGACTATCAGCCCCTGCTCGAGGCGTTCGGGAACGGCGCCTTCGATGACCACGCAGCCCTGTGCGCCGAGCTTGACCACGAAGGTCGCCTGCGACACGGCCCGGATGGCACGCAGGGCTTCAAGGGTATCGGTCGAGCCCCCGGCAATGTGGATTTCTTCTTCCGTGCCGACGACCACGTCCATATGGCTCAGTACTTCCTGCAGGTGGCTGGTCACGGACTGGCTGGAGACAAAGCGGGTCTCGCCATCGCCCTTGTCGGCCAGCCCCCAGAGTACGGGTCGGTAGTCCAGATCGATGATCCGTGCCGCGTCGTGCTTGGCGGCGAGTTCAAGGGCGCGCAGGCTGGCAGCCTTGGTGCCGGGGGTGGAAAAATGCGTCCCCGACGTGACCACTGCGCGGGCTGAGGCGATCAGCGCCTCATCGATGTCGTCGACGCTGATGGCCATATCGGCGCAGTTTTCGCGGTAGAAGATCAGCGGAAAGCTGACCTGGTCGCGGATGCCGAGCAGGACAAGGGCGGTCAGGCGGTCGGGGTCGGTGCGCACGGCTGTGGTGCTGACGCCCTCGCGTTGCAGCTCTTCACGGATGAAGCGGCCCATGGCATCGTTGCCGACGCGGGTGATCAGGGCCGTGTTCAGACCAAGCCGTGCTGCGCCGATGGCGGTGTTGGTGGGGCTGCCGCCGATGTATTTGGCGAAGCTTCCCATGTCCTCCAAGCGGCCGCCGATCTGCTCGCCATAGAGGTCTACACCCGCACGGCCGATCATCACGGCGTCAACAGTCTTCACCATGGGTTGCACCCTTCGCCCGCCCAGAGTCTAGGCAATTGAAACAATTGTTCTATTTGCAGAATAAACAGAATATATATTTCGTATGGTGATGCAAGGCACCTCCCACGTCCAGACAGGAATTAGCATGCGCGTTGTTCAGTTCGGCGCCGGTCGTATCGGCAAAATCCACGCAGGTAATATCGCCGCCCATACCCGCAGTGAACTGGTGGGGATTGTCGATCCGGTGGCCGATGCTGCGTCTGCACTGGCCGCAGAGCACGGCGCGCAGGCACTGGGGCTGGAAGAGGCGCTGGCCCGGGATGATGTCGATGCTGTGGTGGTCGCGTCGGCGACCAACGTCCACGCCGATCAGATCGAGGCGGCGGCCAGCGCCGGCAAGGCCGTTTTCTGCGAAAAGCCCATCGACCTGTCGGTCGAGCGTGTCGAGGCGGTCGTCGATCACCTCGCGCGGCACCCGGTGCCGTTCATGCTGGCCTTCAACCGGCGCTTCGACCCGAACTTTCGCCGGTTGTGGGAGCAGGTGCAGGCCGGGGCGATCGGCGAGGTCGAGATGGTAACGATCCTCAGCCGCGACCCCGGCGCGCCGCCGGTCGACTATATCCGGGTCTCCGGCGGGCTCTATCGTGACATGATGATCCACGATTTTGATATTGCCCGCTGGCTGGTGGGTGAGGACTTTACCGCCGTGCAGGCCATGGGGTCGGTGATGGTCGATCCTGCGATTGGCGCGGCGGGGGACGTGGATACGGCGGTCGTGACCCTGTCCACCGACAGCGGCAAGCTGGTCAACATTTCCAACTCGCGGCGGGCCAGCTACGGCTACGACCAGCGTATCGAAGTCCACGGCTCCATGGGCATGCTGCAGGCCGACAACGTGCTGGAAAGCTCGGTGGTGCTGTCATCGGCTGCGGGCGTGATTGCCGACAAGCCGATGCATTTCTTCCTCGAACGTTACGCCGCCGCCTACCGCGCCGAGTGGGATGCCTTTGTAGGGCTGGTGCTCGATGGCGAAAGCGCTGGTATCCCCAACCAGCACGACGGGTTGGCTTCGCTGCGGCTGGCGGATGCCGCGACCCGTCAGGTGCGGCCTGCGGGCCAGAGCGAGAGTTAGAGCCAGAGCCAGAGC
>PAPT01000010.1 GCA_002708995.1 Geminicoccus sp.
GGACAAAGACACTTAGGTGGCGCGCTCGATTTGACGCCGCTTCGCGGCTTACAAATCTCCCACGCGGAGACTTTTTGCCTTTGCGCTCAAAACGCTTCGCTTTGAGCGCGTTGGAGTTCTACGCGCCTTCTTCTTTTGCCGCTCAAAACGGTTTCACCGTTGAGCGCGTGGGAGGTCTTCGCTGGACCCGCACTCAAAGTGAAGCGTTTTGAGTGTGAATGGAAAGAAGTTGCGCCGACATGTCCCCGGTCGCGCACTGCACGGCCTGTCCGTTTGACTGCGCGGGGGAGATTTGTAAGCCGCGAAGCGGCGTCAAATCGAGCCCGCAACCCGTGGATTCCGGTCAAAAACTCGACTGAATCAGCACTGATCCAGTGCTTCAAGGATCACTTCAGCCCCAGAGACTTCAAGGTTTCCGACCTCGAAGTACGTGACCCGACCATCCCGGACAATCGCGGCGTAGCGCGCCGCTCGCAGGCCCAGGCCGGTCTTGGACATATCCGCTTCCACGCCTAGCGCTTTGGCCAGCGTCGCATCCCAATCGGCGAGGGTCGCGATCCCCTCGTGCCCCTGATCCTTATTCCACATGTTCAGCACATAGGGGTCGTTAACCGAATGCACGGCGATCACGTCGACGCCCTTAGCTTTGATATCGTCATAGAGGTCAACAAAGCCCGGCAGATGACGCATGCTGCACGTCGGTGTGAAGGCCCCCGGCACGCCGAAAATCACCGCCGTTTTGCCGGCAATCAACTCGCCGACAGCCAGATCCACAGGGGCGTCGTCCCAGGTCTTCACAGTTACGCTTGGAAAAGGATCGCCCACGCTGATGGTCATGCCAGTCTCGCTCTCTACTCGCTGAAATGCACTCTGAACAATGGCGCGCCCCGAAATCAGCCCGCCTCATGGCACTGATTTGGATCGATCATCGGGCCCGGGCAAGCGCCCAAAGCACGTCATTCGGCGATAGCAGCTCTGGCAGAACCTCGGCCGTGCCGGATTTTGGGTTGTAGACAGCGTTGAACGGGATTGCGCGGCGCCCTTGAGAAGCCAGATACCGCGTGATCGACGCATCGTAAGCCGTCCAGTCGGCCTGCAGGGAAATCACGCTCTCCGACCCCAGCACCGCTTGCACGTCCTCGTGGTTGATGGCCCGGATCTTGTTGGTCTTACAGGTCAGGCACCAGTCGGCCGTGACATCGACAAACACCGTCTTTCCCTCAGCCAAAGCCTCCTGCAACACAGCCTCGGAGAAAGGCTGGAAGGTCGCCTCCTCAGAGGCCGTCGCCTGCGGGCTGAAGCTCAGTACCAGCGCCAGCGGGATCGCAGCGCCGACCGCACCCAGCCCCGCGGTGCGCCAGCGCGCGAACAGCGCCCCGGCCGTAAAGGTCAGACCCGCCGCCAGCGCCGCCAACCAGCGCAGGTCGGAGGTCACCCCCCACTGCTTGAGCAGCACACCGGTCAGCCACACCGCCGTCGCCACCAGCGCCAGCGCCAGCAACTGCCGCAGACGCAGCATCCACCTGCCGGGCTTAGGCATGACCGCCGCCAGCCGCGGGAAGGCGATCACAGCGAAGTACGGCAGCGCCAGCCCGGCCCCGACGAACAGAAAGATCAGCACCAGCACCGGCACCGGGGCTGCCAGCGCAAACCCGATGGCCGTACCCAGGAACGGCGCTGAACACGGCGTCGCCAGCAGGGTCGCCAGCACGCCGGAGGTAAAGTCACCCAGAAAGCCGCGCTGGTTGGCGCCCAGCCCACCAAGGCCGGGAATATTCGGAATTTCGAACAGACCGAACAGGTTGAGGGCAAAGCCCACCAGCACCGCCAGCAACACCAGAATGAAGACCGGCTGTGTGAACTGCACACCCCAGCCAAAGGATGCACCCGCCAGCTTCAGCCCGGCAAAGGCCAGCGCCAGCGCCAGAAAGCTCACGAGAATTCCCAGCGCCGTCGCGGCAAAGGACAGCCGGATCCGGGCGCCGGCCTGCCCGCCGTGGGAAACCACAGAGAACATCTTCAGCGATAGCACCGGCAGCACGCAGGGCATGAAATTCAGGATGAAACCGCCAATCACCGCCAGCACCAAAATGCCGAGCACCGAGGTCAGCGACAGGTCCAGCGGTGCCAGCGGACCGGCGACCGACAAGCCTTCCTCGGTTGCACCGACACTGCCACTGCCACTGGCAAGGCTGAATCCATCGAGCAGACGGAAGGATGGCAGCTCCACCCCCCGGATGCCGTCGGCGACCGTGATCACCGCCGCTGCGGTGTCTAGCGTCGTCGGGGCCCAGCTCTCCTGGAACACAGGCGAGCGCAGCTGCGCCATCATCGCGTCGTCGGACAACGCCACCACCGGTTGGCGCACACTGAAGCCTTCCGGGACTTCGGCAAAGACATCGGGCGCAGTCATTTCGAAGACCGAAGCCAAGCGGGTATCCAGAAACCCGACCAGCAGCGGGTTATCGGGGTCCGAAGCCGCCTCAAAAGCAATGCTTTCAACCTGCAGCCCGACCCCGCCGCTGTTATCGGCGGGAATACGGGCTTCGAAGGTGTTCAGCAGCGCCGCTTCGCCCTCAGCAATCTCCGCCGCTCCACCGGGCAGGCTGAAGTCAACCTCGACGCTGTCGGGAATGCAGACATCCGCGCAGATCAGGAAATCGACCTTGCCGCGCAGGTCCAGCGGCTCACCGGGGTTCTGAAGGCTGACTTCGAGCAGCAGGACAACGCGGTCCTTGTAGACGAAGGTCTCGATGCCGTAGGTTACGTCGCGGGTGGGCACGGGCCAGGAAAAGGCGGTTTCAGCGACATTCAGGGACGGACCGTGGTCGAGTTCGGGCGGCAACCCCGCCTCACCCGGGGTGCGCCAGTAGATATGCCAGCCCTCGTTCATCTGGAATTCTAGCCCCAGCGGCACGGTCGTTTCGGTCTCACCGGTGGCAGTAAAGGCGGAAATCACCCGCACCTCAGCCTGCACGCCCTGCATCCAGAACGAGGCGTCGGCCTGCGCAGGCGCTGCCGGGAGCAGGGCCGTCCAAAGCATGGCTGTCACAGCAGCCGGAACGGCAGCCAGATAGCGGCATAATCCACTGGAAATGAATGACATTCTTTGCCTGTATTCCTGCTCTCAGTCCAGCGCCGATCCTGCTCCTTTGTGCAGCGACGGCGGCGGCCAAAATTCTGTCTCGGTCAATGCTATAGATAACTTTGGCCGCACTGTCGCTTCACGAGCCGCTGAGCAGCCACGGCCCAACCATCACCGCAGTGTTGATCGACCGTGAAGCGGAATGTCACAGTTTTGAGCCTTTACAGACGCCGTCAGCCGCCTAGTCTGTATCCTATGTCCGAAAACATCGCGCCCAACACCGAGTTTTCCGTGTCCAGCACCCCCTATGGGCTGCAGGGCAAACTGCTGGTGGCAACCCCGCACATCGGCGACCCGCTGTTCGAAAAGTCGGTGATCTACATGTGCCTGCACGGCGAAGACGGTGCCATGGGCGTAGTCGTCAATCACAGCCACCACGGTCTGACCTTCACCGAAGTGCTGGAAAACCTGTCTATCGACGCCAACGTGCCACCCAGCGGCCGCGTCACCCGCGGCGGCCCGGTGCAGGAGCAGCGCGGCTTCGTCCTGCACTCACCCGACTACCAGCACGAGACCACGACCAAGGTCACCGACGATGTCTGCCTGACCACTGCCGTGGAAATCCTGCGTGACATCGCCGACGGTGACGGCCCTGCCGACTACCTGATCGCGCTTGGCTGCTCGCAGTGGTCTGCCGGGCAGCTGGAGCAGGAGCTCGAAGCCAACGCCTGGATCAGCATCGAGCCAGACCACGAGCTCATTTTCCTCTCGGAAAACGAACCCGCGTGGAAACAGGCCATCGCCAAGCTGGGCATCGACCCGGGCCAGCTTGCTTCCGTCGGCGGGCACGCCTGACCCCCGCGCTTTGAGCGATGACAGCAGCGGCTGGGGGCGGTAGGAGATCGCTGCGCCCGGCGGCAATCCGCCACCAGCATCAGCACGAGCACACGCAAGAGCAAGAGAAAGCGACAGACATGCGGCAGTTCTGGGTCGTGGGCGGCGTCTATGAGTCGACCGCCTTCAAAAATCTGGCCGATGGGACCGCAGAAGTCCGCGAAGGCCCCTTCGACGACTACGACAAGGCACTCAAGGTCTGGCAGCGCCTTGCATGGGAAACCGTCGACGACGCCAATGCCCATTTCCATATCGAAGAAGACGACATGACCGCGGGCGGCAAGGGCGCGTTCTGGGTCATCGGCGGCAGCTTCAAGGATACCTCCTTCCGGGAATGGGCGGGCGTGCCAGAACGCCACGGCCCCTTCGAGACCTACGCCGAAGCTGAAGCCACGTGGCAGGAACGCGCCTGGGCCACCGTCGATGATGCCACCGCGCAGTACCGCATCGAGTCCATCCAGCCGACCGACGGCGGCGACGGCAGCGCGGCGCCCGAGCGCCTTGCCTACCGCTTCCTGACCGGTCCCGACACCCGGGAATTCTGTGAAAAAATCTCCGCTGCGCTGGCAGATGGCTATTTCCTCTACGGCGACCCGACCATGATTGTGCAGGACGGCAAGGCCGTCTGTGGTCAAGCCGTGATCCTGCCGGACCAAGCCGCTAAAGGTACAAAAGCCGATACAGCCGGCTAGGAAAAAGCCCTGGCAGACCCGCCCGCAGCGCGCAGACTAGGCCGCCACGCGCACGCGTTCACCCAGCTGTTGCAGGGCAGCCGGGTCGTCCAGCGGCCCCACGGCGGCCAGCGTGACCGGGGTGGACAGGATCAACTCCGCCTCCTGACGCAGCGTGGCAGCATCCACTGCATCGATCTGCCCGATCAGGTCCCCGACCGAACGCGGGATGCCGTAGACCAGCATCTGCTGAGCCGCATCTTCAGCCCGGCTGGATGTGCTCTCCCGCGCCATCAGGAAGGACGTCCGAATCTGCGCCCGCGCGCGCTCGACCTCTTCTTCCGGGATCGGCTCTTCCACCAAACGACGGAATTCGTCGATGACCACACTCAGCAGCTCGGCCTCGGCCTCCTGCCCGGTGCCTGCGTATACGGAAAACAGCCCGGTATCGGCGTAACCCGAAGTATGGGCGCCGACGTGGTAGGCCAGCCCCCGGCGCTCGCGCACTTCCTGGAACAGGCGCGAGGACGCCCCACCGCCGAGCAGCGTCGCCAGCACCGCGCTCGCGAAGTAGCGCGCTTCGGTCACCGGCGCGCCCTCAAAACCCAGCACGGTATGAACCTGCTCCAGCGCGCGCTCGCGCAGGCGGACGCCGCCGGTATAGAGTGCGGCAGGGGGCATTTCACGCGGGCCGCGTTGCGCCCGGTCGGGCCAAAACAGGGCCTCTGCCTGCCGGGTGATATCCTCGTGGTCGCCCCCGCCGCTGGCGACCAGAATCGCTTTGTCGGGCCGGTAATGGTAGCGCCAGAAGTCCAGCGCAGCCGCTCGGTCGATCCGGCCCACGGTCTGCTGGCTGCCCAGCACCGACTGTCCCAGCCCCTGCCCAGCGAAAGCCTGTGCCTGAAAATCCGTGAACACCACGTCGTCGGGCGCGTCTTCGGCCTGGGCGATTTCCTGTAGGATCACCGTGCGCTCGCGCTCGATATCCTCGTCGTTAAGCGCCGAGAACTGCAGAATATCGGCCAGCACGTCCATGCCCAGTGCCGTATCCTTGCTCAGCATGCGCGCGTAGAAGGCCGTGCTCTCACGGCTGGTATAGGCGTTCAGATAGCCGCCCTTGGCCTCGATTTCCTCACTGATGGCAAAAGCCGACCGGCGGGCGGTGCCCTTAAACAGCAGGTGTTCGAGAAAGTGCGCCATGCCGCTGTGTTCGGGCTTCTCGTAGCGGGCGCCGACCTTGAACCACAGACCCAGCGCCATTGTCTCCACACCGGGCATGGCGTCGGTCACGATCTGCAGACCGTTGTTCAGTTGGCTGATGGTTACGCTCAAGACTTCTCCCCCTCCCGCGCAGACCGGCGTATGGGTTTCAGCCCTGCCGGTTGCTCAGGACGTGCTTTTGCACGTCTTCGAGCGCGTTGGCCAGCACCGAGAAGCGCTCGGGCCGGTCATAGAGGTCGGCGAGATGTGCCGGCAATGCCGGTTCAGCGCCCAGCGCCTGCTCAACCGCGGCGGGGAACTTGGCCGGGTGGGCCGTGGCCAGCGCCACCGCCGGGCGCTCGCTGCTGCCAAATTCGGCGGCGTGCTGGACCCCGATTACCGTATGCGGATCGAGCACTTCACCCGTCGCCGCGTGCCAGTGCTTCATCGCCGCCAGACAGTCGGGATCGCTAAGCGAGAAGCCGTGGAATTCAGACTTGGCACGCTCCCAGCCGCCTTGCCCCACCTGCATCCGCCCGGTCTGGCGGAAGTCAGTTATGGTCTTGGCGGTCGCGTTGCCGTCCCGGTCGAGAAGGTCGAACAGGTAGCGCTCGAAGTTGGACGAAATCTGAATATCCATTGACGGGCTCAGGCTCGGCTCGACCCCGCGCACGCTCATATCATCGCTTTCAAAGAAGCGGGTGAGAATGTCGTTGCGGTTGGAGCCGACCATCAGCCGCCCCATGGGCAGCCCCATCTTCTTGGCGGCATAGCCGGCAAATACGTTGCCGAAGTTACCGGTCGGCACACAAAAGTCGACCTCCCGCTCCGGCGCGCCCAGCCGCAGCGCCGCCCAGAAGTAGTAGACGATCTGGGCCATGATCCGCGCCCAGTTGATCGAATTCACCGCCGACAGGTTCACGGTCTCGCGGAATTGCCTGTCGGCGAACATGGCTTTCACCAGATCCTGACAGTCGTCGAAGGTGCCGTTGATGGCCAACGCGTGGACGTTCTCAGCCGTGACCGTGGTCATCTGCCGCTGCTGCACCGGGCTGACTCGACCCTCGGGGAACAGGATGAAGATATCGGCGCGCGCGCGGCCCTTGATCGCCTCAATCGCCGCCGAACCAGTATCGCCGGATGTTGCGCCGACGATGGTAATGCGCCGGTCCTGCCGCTCCAGCACGTAGTCGAACAGATGCCCCAGCAGTTGCAGCGCGCAGTCCTTGAACGCCAGCGTCGGGCCGTGGAACAGCTCCAGTAGATATAGGTTGGAATCCAGCTGCTTCAGCGGGGTGACCGACGGGTGCTGGAAGGTCGCGTAGGCGCGGTTCACCAGCTCGGCAAAATCTGCGCGCGGGATGCTGTCTTCGACGAAGGGCAGCATGACCTCGACCGCCAGCTCCTGATAGCTCAGGGTTGCCCACTGGCGCAGCTGTTCGGCGTTGACCTGCGGCCACGACTTGGGCACGTACAGCCCGCCGTCGTTCGCCAGCCCGGCGAGCAGGACTTCGTCAAACTCGAGTTCGGGCGCCGATCCGCGTGTTGATATGTACTGCATCGTGCTTTCTTCCGCGCTCGCGCGTTCTCCCTTGGTTCTGTAGCCAGCTTAGCCGTCGAGGTAACGCTGCCGCAAATGCGCTTTGAACGCATCTGTGCGCAGGGGAGAGCCCGTCGCGTCGCTCAGGATCTCGTTGGTCGAGCCTGACGACGCCTTGCCGTGGATGTTGGTCCGCAGCCAGCCAAGCAGCGGGGCAAAGTCCCCGGCCTCGATCCGCGCGTTGACATCGCCCAGCTGGTCGCGGGCGGCCGCGAAAACCTGCGCCGCGCACATGGCGCCGAGGCTGTAGGTCGGAAAGTAGCCGAAGGCACCGCTGTACCAGTGGATGTCCTGCAGGCAGCCTTCCCGGTCCGACGGCGGCCGGATTCCCAGCAGCGCTTCCAGCCCGTCCCCCCACGCCTGCGGCAGGTCGGCGAGGTCGAGGTCGCCCTTGAGCATCGCCTTTTCAAGCCGGTAACGCAGAATGACGTGCGCGGGGTAGGTCACTTCGTCAGCCTCCACCCGGATGAAGCTGCGCTCGACACGCGCGGCGTGGCCGGAGAGGTTTTCTGCCGTCCACGCCGGACCGGACCGGCCGAAGGCCTGTGCCAGCCGGGGCGCGGCAAATTTCATGAAGGCCAGCGAGCGCACCACCTGCATTTCAATGGTCAGCGACTGGCTCTCGTGCAGCACCATGCCGCGCGACTGACCCACCGGCTGGCGTGCCCATTGGGCGGGCAGCCCTTGTTCGTACAGCGCGTGACCGGTTTCGTGCACCACCCCCATCATCGCATCGAGGAAGGCGCCGTCGCGGTAGCGCGTGGTCATACGCACGTCGGTCGGGGTGCCACCACAGAAGGGATGCGCCGAGGTATCCAGCCGCCCGTGGGCAAAATCAAAGCCCAGCGCGCCCATGATGTCCTGAAACACAGCCTTCTGCTGCTCGACGTCGAAGGGCCCTTCCAGCGGCAGCGGCGCGTCACGGCGCCCCTGCGCAGCCAGAACATCATCGAGGAAGTCAGGCAGGAAGGCGGCGTAGTCGTCGAATACAGCGTCGATCTCGGCCACGCTCAGGTCCGGCTCGAAGCCCTCGATCATCGCCTCATACAGCGGCTGCCCGGTGGCGTCGGCGATGGCCTGTCCTGCCTGCCGCGCGAGGTCGAAGCAAGTGCGCAGCGACGGCAACGCGGCGGCGAAGTCATCGGCGGGCCGTGCCTGCTGCCACACGGCGAAGGCCTGACTCTCGGCGCGGGCCTTGGCCGCCACCAGATCGGCGGGCAAGGCCGTAGCCCGCAGGTAGCGGCGCCGGGATTCGGCGACGTTGGCCCGCTGCCACGGGTCGAGGTCGTTCTGGGCCGATGCCGCTTCGATCGCCTCTCCCATGGCGGATCCGGCCGCGATTTCGTGGATCATGGTCTCCAGCAGGGCGGTCTGCTCCCCCCGGCTTTCATTGCCGCCGGCGGGCATCATTGCCTGCTGATCCCAATGCAGGATCGACAGCGCCTCGCCGAGGGTTCCGGCGCGGGCGTTGAGGGCTTCCAGCTTGGCGTAGTCGGTCATGGTGCGGGGTCCTTTTCCGGGCGGCGGGGAAAGCTGAGCAGGGCGACGAACAGCACCAGCAGCGCCGCGAAGCTGAACCATTGTACCGCATAGCTTAGATGGGGGTTACGAAGCTCGCTGCCCGTGGGGGTGGGCACAAAGCCGCCGCCGGCGGTCAGCGCCTCGGTCAGCTCGACCAGCTGCGCCAGCGTCTGCTCCGGATCGAGGCCGACGTGGGCGGAGAGGGCAGCGGGATCGGCCACAGCCCAGAGGTCGCGCTCGGGCTGGTTGCCCGGGTCAAAGCGCGGGTTGCCACGCCAGCCGCCCCAGTAGACCTGCCCGTCTGGCAGGGTGCCGCTGAGCAAACCCGTCTCCGTGCCGGCGCTGGTATTGGTGTCGGCGCTGATTTGGGGATCGGTCTCGCGCCAGCCCAATTTGATCCAGACGATCTGCTGATCGGCGAGGGTCAGCGGGGCATAGTAATCCTGCCCCTGCCGCCCGTTGGCGGTACGGCCGAAGAAGCCGACGAATCGGGAGAGGTCGAGGTCGCCGCTCAGCCGTACACCGGTGAAATCAGCCAGACCGACCAGCGCGTGGCTGCTGTCGATATCAATCGCCGGGGTCGCCTCCCGCGCGGCCTGTGCTGCCAGCAGGTCGTTCTTCCACGCCAATCGCTGCAGCTGCCAGACGCCAAGGCCGCACAGCAGCGCGAAGCAGGGCGCAGCCAGCATGTAAAGAAAGGGTCGGGGTTGAAAGGCGCGGTTCATTTCAGAAACTCCACCGCGCCCTGCAAAGGTGCCCGTCGGCCCGGGGCAGGACGACCGCCGGCCTTAGCCGCGGTCGAAAATGCCCCAGTAGATTGAGACGTAGAGGAACAGCCACACCACGTCGACGAAGTGCCAGTACCAGGCCGCCGCTTCGAAGCCGAAGTGCTTTTCCTTGGTGATGTTGTTGGCCAGACCCCGGAACCAGCACACGGCCAGGAAGGTCGTCCCGATGATCACGTGCGCGCCGTGGAAGCCGGTCGCGATCAGGAACACCGATGGGTAGGTGCGCACAACGCCCTCGGCATCCGGGCCGTAGCCGAAGACGGAGAAGGCTTCGATGTACTCGACCGCCTGCATACCGCTGAACAGGACACCAAGTAAAATCGTGAGGCCCAGCGAAATCATGTAATCTGATCGGTTACCATGGCGAATAGCCTCGTGCGCCCAGGTCACTGTGACGCCAGAGAGCAGCAGGATCACGGTGTTATAGAGCGGCATGTCGATCGGGTTGAAGGCTTCTGTGCCCTTCGGCGGCCAGGCTTCTTCGGTCACGCCGAAGTTGAAGTAGGCCCAGAAGAAGGCGAAGAAGAACATCACTTCCGAGGCGATGAAGAAAAGCATGCCGTAACGCAAGCCTAACTGCACAATTGGCTTGTGGTCCCCTTGACGGCTTTCCTTGATGACGTCACCCCACCAGCCGAAGACTGATGCAATGACGCCGGCGCCGGCGAGGCCGACGATGAACCAGCGCACATCGATCACGTTCGCCATGAGGCCTTCGTAGCTGGCATTCGGATCAAAGTGGAATAGCAATACTAGGCCAAATAGTAAAACGCCGACAGAAATCGACGTTGTCAGCGGCCAGATGGACGGTTCAAGGAGGTGGTAGTCATGGTTTGGACCGTGATGTGCGTCTGCCATCGCTGGATGTCCTCGTGCAGAAGTTGGTAGTTAAAATACCTTGTAGGCGTCCGAGCGCTGCGGCGCAACGGGCTTAGGACGCTTTCGACCCCTGCGATTTTGCGGAAGCTTCCGACCGGTGATCAGTCGTTGGCGTTGAAGAAGGTGTAGGCGAGGGTGATCTGCCGCAGATCTTTCAGATCCGGGTCATCGCGGATCGACGGATCAACGTAAAACAGCACCGGCATATCGACCGACTGGCCGGGGTCGAGTTGCTGTTCCTCGAAGCAGAAACACTGGATTTTGGAGAAGTAGCGACCGGCCTGCAGCGGGGTTACGTTGAAGGTTGCCGTGCCCAGCGTGGTCTGGGTGCGGGAGCGGTTTTCAGCCTCGTAGGCGACTTCGCCCTGTTCGCCGATCGGCAGGCGCACGGTGCGCTGCTTGGGGCGGAATTTCCACGGCAGGCTAGGATCGACGCTGGCCGTGAACAGCACTTCGATCTGACCCAGACCACCCGCAACGCTGGCACGCTCGGCGGCGGCAGCGGCTTCACCGGCCTCGGCGACCTGCGTGGTGCCGGAAATACCTGTGATTTCGCAGAACTTGCGGTAAGCGGCGGGCGCGCTTGCCACCAGCGCCAGCATGCTGGCGATTACCCCGAGGGTGAGCAGGAGCACGCGCGTGTTGCCCGCACCGGGACGGCGGATGGGTGGGGTCTGGGTGCTCATGGAATGTTGGTCCTGCCCTGCTATCGCTGCGATCGCTGGTGCTACTGCTGCGCCCGCATCGCGGTGTTGATCAGGAAGTAGCCGTACCAAGCCAGCACGAAGACTGCTAGTACCGCGAAGATAATCAGATTGCCGCGGGCCCGGCCCTTGACCCAGCTCGGGCGACGATCCTGATTTTCGGTGTTTTTCTTGTCCGACATGGTGTCACACTCCTTGAAGAAACAGGCCGATCGGTGGCGCTTGATCAGAGCCAGGTCAGACTGACGTGGCTGCGGGCGTCGACGAGCAGCAGCCCGAACAACATAAACAGGTGAAAGATGGAAAAGCCGAACATCCGCTTGGCCGGTGCGAGCGAGTCCGCGCGCAGCAGCTGCCACGCGTTGACCATGAACAGGCCGCCGGAGGCCAGCGCCACCAAGAAGTAGAGGTAACCCGCCACACCGAGCACGAAGGGCACCAGCCCAATCAGCGACATGGCAGCGGTGTAGATGACGATCTGGCGCTTGGTTTCCTGCGCGCCGACCACGTTCGGGAGCATAGGCACTTTGACCGCGCCGTATTCGCTTTCCTTGACCAGCGCCAGCGCCCAGAAGTGCGGCGGGGTCCACAGGAAGATCAGGCTGAAGAGCACGAAGCTAACCCACGAAATATCGCCCGAGACCATAGCCCATCCTATCATGGGGGGAAAGGAGCCGGCCGCACCGCCAATGACGATGTTCTGCGCGGTCCGTCGCTTGAGCCACATGGTGTATATGACGACGTAGAAGGCATTGGTGAAGGCCAGGATGCCGGCGGCAAACCAGTTGGTCAGCAGACCCATGGCAACCACTGATCCGATGGACAGCGCAAGGCCGTAGACCAGCGCTGCATTGGGGCTAACGTCACCGTTGGGGATCGGACGCTTGGCCGTGCGCGACATGAGCGCATCGATGTCGCGGTCGTACCACATGTTCAGGGCCCCCGAGGCCCCGGCTCCGACCGCGAGAATAAGCAACCCCAGCGCCACGCGCCAGGCCTCTATCTCGCCCGGTGCCAGCCACAGGCCTACCGCCGCGGTGAAGACCACCAGGGTCATGACCCGCGGTTTAAGCAGCTGGAAATAAGCGCACGCCACGGACCCGGTCTGTGGCGCGCCTTTTCCTCTCAGCTCGGCGGCGGTGATGGCTGAGTCTTCAACCCTATTGGCCGCGGAGGTTCTTTGGTCGACGATGCTGGACATCGTACTCCTTCTTAGTGCGCTGCCTCAGGTTCGATCTGTGGCAGGTCGTCGAAGGTGTGGAATGGCGGTGGCGAAGATACACTCCATTCCAGCGTGGTTGCACCATCGCCCCAGTAGTTGTCACCAACACGACGACCGGCAACAAGCGTGTAAATCGCGATGCAAAGGAAGAACAGCGTCGAGGCAAAGGAAAAGTAAGCACCCCACGACGAGATTGCGTTGTAGAACGCCTGCGTATCGAGGTAATCGATGTAGCGGCGCGGCATGCCCTGTAGACCCAGAAAGTGCTGCGGGAAGAAGATCAGGTTCACGCCCGCAAAGAAGGTCCAGAAGTGCAGCTGGCCCGCCCATTCAGGGTACTGACGGCCGGACATTTTGCCGATCCAGTAGTACCAGCCACAGAAGATCGCGAAGACCGCCCCCATCGACAGCACGTAGTGGAAGTGCGCGACCACGAAGTAGGTGTCGTGCAGCGTCTTGTCGAACTGGGCCATGGACAACATGACGCCGGTCACGCCGCCCAGGGTGAACAGGAAGATGAAGCCGACAGCCCAGAGCATCGGGGTGGTGAAGCGGATCGCGCCACCCCACATGGTCGCGATCCACGAGAAGATCTTGATGCCGGTCGGAACCGCAATGACCATGGTCGCCAGAGTGAAGTAAGCCTGCACGTTGGTCGGCATGCCGACAGTATACATGTGGTGAGCCCAGACGACGAAGCCGATGAAGCCGATCGACACCATGGCGTAGGCCATGCCCAGGTAGCCGAAGATCGGCTTGCGGGAGAAGGTGCTGACGACGTGGCTGACGATACCAAAAGCCGGCAGAATCATGATGTAAACTTCAGGGTGACCGAAGAACCAGAACAGGTGCTGGAACAGGACTGGGTCGCCGCCTTCTGCACAGAAGAAACAGGTGCCCAGCGCGTTGTCGGCCAGAAGCATGGTGATGGCACCGCCGAGTACCGGCACCGCCAGCAGCAGCAGGAAGGCCGTGACCAGCATGGCCCAGGCGAACAGCGGCATGCGGTGCAGGGTCATACCCGGGGCACGCATATTCAGAATGGTGGTGATGAAGTTGATCGCGCCCATGATCGATGACGCCCCCGCCATGTGCAGGGCAAAGATCGCAAACGACACCGACATCTTATCGGGTTGCATCACCGACAGCGGCGGATAGAAGGTCCAACCCGTACCGGCACCCCCGCCGACGACAGCGGATAGAATTCCGAACGCCAGCGCTGGAACCAGCAGCCAGAACGAGATGTTGTTCATGCGCGGGAAGGCCATGTCCGGCGCACCGATCATCAGCGGCACGAACCAGTTACCAAAGCCACCGATCAGCGCGGGCATGACCACGAAGAAGATCATGATCACCCCGTGGGCGGTGATGATGGTGTTCCAGAAGTGACCGTTGGGATCGCCGTTTTCCTTCACGAGGAATTCCACGCCCGGGTCGGACAACTCCATCCGCATGACAACGGACAGCGCTGCGCCGATGATCCCGGTGATAACCGAGAACACGAGGTACAGCGTACCGATGTCTTTGTGGTTGGTCGAACCGAACCAGCGCCAGAACGGGTTTGGCTTGTGGTCGTGGTGGTCAGCGGCGTGATCTGCTGCGTAAGCCATAGTCTCTTCCTTGAATCCTTGGCCTTAAATCTTGGTCTTGGACGTCGTTGTTATTGGTTCTAGACCAGCCCCACTCCGAGGGCTGGTGCTTAATGCGCCGGGCGTTAATTCGCCGCAGCAACCTGGTTGTCGTAGCGCGCGGGCAGCGATGGACCGACGGCCCCGCTCTCCAACTCGCCCTTGGCGGTGCCGACCCAAGAGAGGAACTCTTCTTTGGGCAGCGCGTCGATCGCGATCGGCATGAACGAATGCCGGTCACCACAGATCTCGGAACACTGACCGATGTAGAGGCCTTCTTTGCCCGGGTTCACGAGCGCCCAGGTGTTGTTCATGTGACCCGGAATTGCGTCGACCTTCATGCCGAAGGCCGGCATGGCGAAGGCGTGCAGCACGTCCGAAGCGGTCACGTTGAAACGCACTACGGTGTTGCTTGGGATCACGACGTGATAGTCGGTCTCGCCCTTGTACAGGCTGCCGTCACGGCGGGTGTCGGCGAGTAGGGCGTCCTGTGGGAGCATATTCGCCGTGAATTCGATACCGGAGACGTCGGTCTCAACGCCGTTTTCATCGCGGTACAGCAGGTATTCGTACGTCCAGTTCCACTGGTTGCCGGTCACCTGCATCACCAGCTCGGCGTGCTTGTCGTTGCCGCGCTCACCATTGATGAGCATGTCTGGACCGTTCTCGTTGTAGTACAGGAACCGCATCGCCGGGACGAACATCACCACAAGGATCAGGATTGGCACAGCGGTCCAGATGATCTCGATCCGGGTGTTGTGAGTGAAGTTGCCGGGCTGGTGCCCGTCGCGCTCGCGGAACGCCCAGCAAGTCCAGAGCAGCAGTACGAGGACGAAAACCGTGACGGCTGCCATCAGCGGCAGGATAAATACGTTAAACTGACCCACGGCGCGCTCCATGATCGGGGTCGCGGGCTCCTGGAAGCTCAGACCGTATTCGACCGGGACACCCTGGACGGCAACCTGGGCTTGGGCTGCTGTCGCTGCGACTGTCAGGAGAAACAACGTGAGCACGATTGATTTGAAAATCCGCACCATGGGACCTGCTTGCTTATCAGTGATATTCAGTGGCGAAAGCGGGGCGGACCGCGGGAGGGTTGTGCCCGATTGCTCTCGGAGTGACCTTTTCTTAGACGACATGAATTCACAAGCAAAGTCATAGGTGGGCCGCAGGGCGGAATGACGCGGATTAATCTTGCCTTTCAGGCCTCGAAACCCTTTCACTAGGCACCATATCCTGTTGAGCTTTAGCCTTTTCGCAACTCACCTTTGCTTAGGATGACGACATCATGGGCGTGCCACTGCTGCCGGATATCGACCTCGACCCCGATTTGGCCCTCTCACAGCTGGAATCGGCGCTGAGCGGCGCGGACGACGGCGAGCTATACCTCGAACACACCAAGGCGCAGACGCTGGTCTACGACGACGGGCGGCTGAAGCGGGCGTCCTACGACGAGGACCGTGGCTTCGGGCTACGCTCGGTGGCGGGGGAACTGACCGGCTACGCGCACTCCGATCAGGTGACCGAGGCCTCGCTGGCACGCGCCGGCGAGACGGCGGCCGCGGCGGCGCGTTCGGGCGGCGGCACGCTGGCGCTCGATCCCAAGCGCACCAACCAGCGCCCCTATACCGACGAGGACGTGATCGATGCCGGCGCGAGCTTTGAAAAGCAGGTGGCGCTGGCCCAGACCATCGATGCCCACGCCCGGGCGAAGGACCCGAGAGTGCGGCAGGTGACGGTATCGCTGTCGACTGCGCACAAGGATCTCACCGTGCTCCGCCCCGGCGGCTTCCGGGTCAGCGACTCACGCCCCATGTCGTCGATGCGGGTGTCGGTGATGCTGCAGGACGGCGACAAGCGTGAGGCGGGCGGCTTTGCGCTCGGCGGGCGCACAGCGCTGGATCCGCACATCGGCGAGCTGGCCTGGGAAGAGGCCGTGGCGCAGGCCATCCGTCAGGCCGAGGTCAACCTGCAGGCTGTCGAAGCCCCGGCGGGTGAGATGACCGTTGTCTGCGGCCCCGGCTGGCCCGGGGTGCTGCTGCACGAGGCCGTAGGTCACGGGCTGGAGGGTGACTTCAACCGCAAGCAGACCTCGCTTTACGCCGGCATGATGGGGGAGATGGTGGCCGCCCCGGGCGTGACCATCATCGACGACGGCACGCTGACCGACCACCGCGGCTCGCTGGCCATCGACGACGAAGGCACGCCGACCCAGAGCAACGTGCTGATCGAGAACGGGCGGCTTGTCGGGTACATGCAGGACCGGATGAACGCGCGGCTGATGGGGGTGGCGGCGACCGGCAACGGCCGGCGCGAGTCCTATGCGCATGCGCCCATGCCGCGGATGACCAACACCTTCATGGCGGCCGGTCAGGATGACCCTGGCGAGATCATCGCCTCGGTCAAGGACGGCATCTACGCCGTCGACTTCGGCGGCGGGCAGGTCGACATCACCAATGGTCAGTTCACCTTCAAAATCACCGAAGCCTACCGCATCCGCGAAGGCCGGATCGCCGAACCGATCAAGGGCGTCACGCTGATCGGGAACGGCCCTGAGGTCATGCGCCGGGTGTCGATGGTCGGCAACGACCTTGCCATCAAGAAGGGCGTGGGCACGTGCGGCAAAGCGGGCCAGAGCCTGCCCGTGACCGTGGGGCAGCCGACCTGCAAGATCGACGCGATAACCGTCGGCGGTACCCAGGTCTGAGGACGGCGGGCGTGTCGCTGGCCTTCATTGAAGACGCGCTGCAGCAGGCTGAGGCGGCGTTCGCGGCCGGCGAAGTGCCGGTGGGGGCCGTGGTCGTTCGCCATGGTACTGTGATTGCGGCAGCAAGGAACCGGGTCGAGGCCGATCAGAACCCGCAGGCGCACGCCGAGATGCTCGCCATCGCCGAAGCCTGCCGCGTGCTCGGCCGCAAGTGGCTGGAGGACTGCGACCTGTACGTGACGCTCGAGCCCTGCCCCATGTGCGCCGGCGCGCTGTCGCTGGCCCGGATACGCCGGGTCTACTACGGCGCTGCTGACCCGAAGTCCGGTGGGGTCGACCACGGGCCTCGGGTGTTCGCGCAGCCGAACTGCCACCATGCGCCCGAAGTGATCGCAGGGGTGGAAGAGCGCCGCTGTGGAGAACTTCTGACAGCCTTCTTTGCGCAGCGCCGCTGAGCTGGTAAGTCGCTGGGATGGATATATTCGACTTCGACAGGCCGGCAAAGGGGAAGACGGGACCGGGCGCAACAGCGCCCGGCCAGCCCCAGCCCGGCGACAACGCGCCTGAGCTGAGCGTTTCCGAGGTCGCACAGGCGGTCAAGCGCACCATCGAGACCACCTTCGACCGGGTTCGGGTCCGCGGCGAGATTTCCCGGCCCAACTACCACCGCTCGGGGCACCTCTATCTGACGCTGAAAGACGAGAAGGCGGTCATCGACGCCGTCTGCTGGCGGGGGGCCGTTTCCAAGCTGAGCCTGCGCGCGGAAGAGGGCATGGAGGTCATTGTCACCGGCAAGCTGACCACCTTCCCCGGCGGATCGAAATACCAGGTGGTGATCGAGCAGATGGAGCTGGCGGGCGAAGGCGCGCTGCTGAAGCTGCTCGAGGACCGGCGCAAGCGGCTGATGGCGGAGGGCCTGTTCGAGGCTGAACGCAAGCAGCGTCTGCCATTTCTGCCGCAGGTGATCGGCGTGGTGACTTCGCCCACCGGGGCGGTGATCCGCGATATTCTGCACCGGGTTGCAGACCGCTTTCCCCGGCACGTGATCCTGTGGCCGATCGCAGTGCAGGGGGAGAAGTCGGCGCCAGAAGTCGCCGCAGCCATCGCCGGTTTCAACGCGATCGAGCCCGGAGGCGACGTGCCGCGACCGGACGTGCTGATCGTTGGCCGAGGCGGCGGGTCGCTCGAAGACCTGTGGGGCTTTAACGAGGAGACCGTGGTTCGGGCCGTGGCTGCCAGCCGCATCCCGGTGATTTCAGCTGTTGGGCATGAGACTGACACGACGCTGATCGACTTTGTTGCCGACCGGCGTGCGCCGACGCCCACCGGGGCGGCAGAGATGGCGGTCCCGGTGCGGGCTGACTTAATGCTCGGGGTGGAAGAATTCGGCGCGCGCATCGGCCGGGGGCTGCAGCGCAACGTGCAGCAGGCAAGGACCGAGCTGGCTGGGCTTACGCGCGGGTTGGTCGACCCCAACCGGGTGCTGCAGGAGCGCCGACAGGCGCTTGACGTGCTCGACCAGCGGCTTGACCGAGGGCTGCAGGCGGCTATCCGGGCGCAGAAAAGCCAGCTTGATACTGTGGCCGCCAAGATGCGTCACCCTCGGGAAAGACTGCAGCGCATGGCCGAACAGGCGCGCAGCCTGTCTGACCGGCTTGGGGCGGCGGCGGGCCAGACCGCGCGCACGCGCGCGAAGACGTTTGCGGCTCAGCGGTTTAGCGACCGCCTGCAACAGACCACCGCACGGCGTCTGGACCAGCACCAACAGGTGCTGAGCAACGTCCAGCGGCTGCTGGATTCCTTCGCATCGAGCCGGGACCGACTTCTGGAACAGGGTTACGTTTGGGTCAGCACCGAGGATGGCGATGTCGTGCCGCGGGCCTCGGCGGTCGCAGACGGTGACCGGCTGCGGCTGCACTTCATCGATGGCCCGGTCGAGGTGGTTGCCGGCGAAAAAGGGGCATCGAAAGGCGCAAAACCGCCTGAGGTTACGACATCGTCCACTACAGCTGCAGGGCGGTCAAAGCGGCCGCTTCAGCCGCCTCGCCCGACCGACGAGGACCAAGGCTCGCTGCTCTGACGCGACAGTGCGTTCTTTGGGCTGGCCTGTGCTCACATCGAAATTTATGGCCGACGTGGATGGGGTGCGGGCTCGATTTGACGCCGCTTCGCGGCTTACAAATCTCCCCCGCGCAGTCAAGCGGACAGGCCGTGCAGTGCGCGACCGGGGACATGTCGGCGCAACTTCTTTCCATTCACACTCAAAAC
>PAPT01000011.1 GCA_002708995.1 Geminicoccus sp.
CGACCACAGGTGCGGCGCCGGCAATGGTGGTCCGGCGCGCCATCCAGTCCGGCGCCTTTTTGGTCAGGAGGACTTCGAGCTCGTCGAATTCGCGGCGGATGGTCTTCCATTGCGCCCGGCGGTTGTCGAGCAGGTCTTCGATCTCCGAACGCTCCTTGAGCAGCGACTCACGCTCTTTTAGCAGCTTCATCTCCTCGAGCTTGCGCAGCGAGCGCAGCCGGGTGTTGAGGATGTATTCGCCCTGCGCCTCGGTGAGGTCAAAGGTGCGGATCAGCTCGGCGCGCGGATCGTCCTCCACACGGATGATGCGGATCACTTCGTCGAGGTTGAGGAAGACCACCATCAGGCCCTCGACCCGCTCCAGATGCGTGTCGATCTCACCCAGACGGTAGCGCGAGCGCCGGATCAGCACTTCGTGGCGGTGGTCGAGGAAGGCCCCCAGCGCCTCGCGCAGGTTCAGCACACCCGGCACGGTATCGGCATTGAGCACGTTCAGGTTCATCGGCACCCGGACTTCGAGGTCGGTGTTGCGGAACAGGCTCTCCATCAGGTGGGCAGGCTCGACATTGCGGCTCTTGGGCTCAATCACGATGCGGACGTCGGCGGTAGACTCGTCGCGGATGTCGGCGCACAGGTGCAGCTTCTTCGCGGCGACCAGCTCGCCAGCCTTTTCCAGCAGGCGGCCCTTGGCGACCTGGTAGGGGATCTCGATCACAGCGATCTGCCAGGTGCCGGCCTTGAGCTTTTCCACTTCCCAGCGGGCGCGCAGCCGCATCGAGCCTCGACCGGTCTCGTAGACCTCCTGCAGCGTGTCGGCGTCCTCGACCAGCAGCCCGCCAGTGGGGAAATCCGGCCCGGGGACAAAGGTCATCAGGTCTTCGACCGTCGCCTGGGGATTGTCGATCAGACGGCGCAAGGCGCCCAGCAGCTCGCCCACGTTGTGGGGCGGTACGGCCGTGGCCATGCCCACGGCGATCCCCTGTGTGCCGTTAGCCAGCAGGTTGGGGAAGGCCGCCGGCAGGACCACCGGTTCCTTTTCCTCGCCATTATAGGTGTCGCGGAAATCGACGGCGTCTTCGTCGATATTGCGCAGCAGCATCGCGGCTATTTCGGTCAGCTTGGCCTCGGTGTAGCGGTAAGCAGCGGCGTTATCGCCGTCGATGTTGCCGAAGTTGCCCTGGCCGTTGATCAACGGGTAGCGCTGGACAAAATCCTGAGCCAGCCGCACCAGTGCGTCGTAGATCGCGGTATCCCCGTGCGGGTGGTACTTACCGATGACCTCGCCGACGATGGTCGCACACTTGCGGGGACTGGCGCTGGGGTCGACCTTGAGCTGGCGCATGGCATAGAGCACCCGTCGCTGGACCGGCTTCAGGCCGTCGCGAACGTCAGGCAGGGAGCGCGACATGATGGTCGACAGGGCGTAGGCAAGGTAGCGCTCGGAGAGGGCCGCGCCAAAATTCACATCGCGGATATCACCGCCGTTGTTGTTCAGCAGATCGTCGTTATCAGCCGGTCCGGACATAACTCACCTAAGCCAGAAGGAATGCGCATAATTTATTAGCGACAGGCGCAGACAAAGGCCAGTGAGAAGGCGGGGGGAGACCATGTGCTGGGCGCGGGTGTTGCCTGCGCCGCACTCTTTTCAGACAGGGGTAGGAACCCACCCGCAGACGGGACTCAGTAGAAACCCTTGATGGTCAGCAGCAGCACCATCCCGGCGCCGATCAGCACACCGCCGAGGATGGCCCGGACATTCCGCGGGTTGGGAAATACGTCACAGATGGTGCCAACCCCGACACCGATCAGGTGCATCAGTGCAGACGCCAACGAGAAACCGATGACGTACTGGAGAGGATCTGCGACCGCCGGGATTTCCGTGCCGTGGGGGTAGCCATGGATCACGCCGAAAATCGCGACCACGGGAATGGCGAGGAAGGGCACGAAACGCAGTTGCACGGCGATCAACAAACCCAGCAAGATCACGCTGATCAGGATGCCGTCCTCAAAGGTGGGGATTTCCTGCCCGATCATGCCCATGACACCGCTGATGATCAGGAACAGCACGAACACCCCCGGGATATAGGCCCAGGCGTGCTTGCCGACCTGAACAGACAGCAGGCCCACGGCCAGCATCGCCAGCAGGTGATCTAGTCCGCCGATGGGATGGAAGAAGCCGTAGGACAGTGAGTCGGTGAAAAGCGCCTGCATCAGTCCGGGTCCCTTCAATAACGAATGCGCGTGGCCATGGCTGCTGACCTAACCAACCGCAGCGCGCGGCGCAAGCCCGAGGGCGGCTGAGCAGGCCAGTTTTGCTGGCCTGCTATCACGCCTGTGCGCGGTTGTGGCACTGGTCAAAGCGGGTGGTGGGGTGTACACCCGTGCCAACGTGAGCGAAGCAAAAGGAAAGCAGGCCAATGGAAGTCGCCGTTGACTACTTGCCCATCCTGATTTTCATGGGTTTGGCGGCCGTGCTGGCGCTGGTGATGGCAGGGATTCCCTTCCTCGTCGCCCCCAGCCGTCCGGACAGCGAAAAGCTTTCGGCCTACGAGTGTGGTTTCGAGGCCTTCGACGATTCACGCGGCCGGTTTGACGTTCGCTTTTATCTCGTCGCGATCCTGTTCATCATCTTCGACCTCGAAGTCGCCTTCCTGTTCCCCTGGGCGGTGAGCCTTCGTGAAGTGGGGCTGTTCGGCTTCTGGTCGATGATGATTTTCCTGACCATTCTGACCGTTGGCTTTCTCTATGAGTGGAAGAAAGGAGCGCTGGAATGGGAGTAGAAGGCAAGCCTCTGGCCCCGGGCGCTGAGCAGAGTGAAGCGCTCGATCTGGTGACCCAGGAGATCCAGGATCGCGGCTTCATCGTCGCCAATTTTGAAAAGCTCGCCGGCTGGGCGCGGTCCGGGTCACTCTGGCCCATGACCTTCGGTCTGGCCTGCTGCGGGGTCGAGATGATCCACGCAGGCACCGCGCGCTACGACATGGACCGCTTTGGCTGGCTGTTCCGGCCCTCGCCACGTCAGTCCGACGTGATGATCGTTGCCGGTACGCTGACCAACAAGATGGCGCCCGCACTGCGCAAGGTCTACGACCAGATGCCCGAGCCGCGCTGGGTGATCTCCATGGGCTCCTGCGCCAACGGTGGTGGCTACTATCACTATTCCTACTCTGTGGTGCGTGGCTGTGACCGGATCGTTCCGGTCGACGTCTACGTCCCCGGCTGCCCGCCGACCGCAGAGGCGCTGATCTACGGGGTCATGCAACTGCAGAAGAAAATTAAGCGCCAAGCTGGGATCATCCGTCGCTAGGCTCGAAGGGCCGCGCTGAGGCCCCGTGAAGGCGGCCTTCTGGCGTGGCGAAGAAGGTTTAAGAAGGTTCCGCCGAATGGAAGAATTGCTCGAAGCTGTAACCGGTGCACTGGGCGACCGCGTGCTTGAGTCGGTGGTTCACGCCGACCAGCTGACCATCCGCCTTTCCCGCGAAACGCTGACCGAAGACCTGACCCGGCTGCGCAACGACAGCGGTTGCCGCTTTGCCGTTCTGCTGGACGTCACCGCCATCGATCTGCCCCAGCGCCCCGAGCGGTTCGACGTGGTCTACATCCTGCTCTCGCCGTTCCTCAACCAGCGCCTGCGGGTCAAGGTGGCTATCGACGAGCGCACCCCGATTGCGTCGGCCACTGAAATCTGGCCCAGCGCCAACTGGTTCGAGCGGGAAACCTGGGACATGTACGGGATCATGTTTGCCGATCACCCGGATTTCCGGCGCATCCTCACCGACTATGGCTTCTCCGGGCATCCGCTGCGCAAGGACTTCCCGCTGACCGGCTATTCGGAAGTGCGCTACTCCGAAGGAGACAAGCGCGTGGTCTATGAGCCCGTGTCGCTGTCCCAGGAATTCCGCAGCTTCGACTACGCCTCGCCCTGGGAAGGGCCGGGTGCTGCGCCCCTGCCGGGCGATGAGAAAGCCAGCGAAGAAGAGGAAGCCGCCTGAACCGGCGGACAGAGATAGAACAAGCCCATGGCAGAAGTACAAATCAAGCCCCTGACCCTGAATTTCGGTCCCCAGCATCCCGCCGCCCACGGCGTGCTGCGCATGGTGCTGGAGATGGATGGCGAAATCGTCGAGCGCGTCGACCCGCACGTCGGTCTGCTGCACCGGGGCACGGAAAAGCTGATCGAGCACAAGACCTACCTGCAGGCGCTGCCGTACTTCGACCGGCTCGACTACGTCTCCCCCATGTGTCAGGAGCACGCCTTTGCACTGGCCGTGGAAAAGCTGCTCGGTATCGAGGCTCCAGCACGCGGGCAGTATATCCGGGTGCTGTTTTCCGAGATCACCCGTATTCTCAACCACCTGCTGAATACCGGCGCCTTCATTATGGATGTTGGCGCGACCACACCCATGCTATGGACCTTCGAGCAGCGCGATAAGCTGCTGGAGTTCTACGAGCGGGTTTCGGGCG
Source organism: Geminicoccus sp. (assembly GCA_002708995.1). Classification (GTDB taxonomy): domain Bacteria; phylum Pseudomonadota; class Alphaproteobacteria; order UBA7985; family UBA7985; genus UBA7985. Next base: position 4,465 of record PAPT01000011.1, read on the forward strand.
CACGTTTCCACGCGGCCTACTTCCGCCCCGGCGGGGTGCATCAGGACCTGCCACCGGGTCTGGATGCCGATATCGCCGCCTTCTGTGACCAGTTTGACGCCGCCATCGATGACATCGAGACGCTGGTGACCAACAACCGAATCTTCCGCCAGCGGACCGTCGACATCGGATTGGTGACGGCAGAGCAGGCGATGGCGCTGGGCTTCTCCGGGCCGATGCTGCGGGGCTCCAACGTGCCGTGGGACCTGCGCAAGTCGCAGCCCTATGAAGTCTATGACGAACTCGAATTCGACGTTGCCGTGGGTAAGAACGGCGACTGCTTCGACCGCTACCTGCTGCGGATCGAGGAGATGAAGCAGTCGGTGCACCTGATCCGGCAGTGCCTTGATAAAATGCCCGGCGGCGAGGTGCTCAACGAAGACCACAAGTTCACCCCGCCGCGTCGTGGTGACATGAAGCAGTCGATGGAATCGCTGATCCATCACTTCAAGCTTTACACCGAGGGCGTGAAGGTGCCCGAGGGCGATGTCTACGCCTGCGTCGAGGCGCCCAAGGGTGAGTTCGGCGTGTTCCTCGTCTCCGACGGGTCGAGTAAGCCCTACAAGTGCAAGATCCGCGCGCCGGGCTTTGCCCACCTCGCGGCGATGGATGAGCTGTCGAAGGGCCACCAGCTGGCCGATACCGTTGCCATCCTTGGCTCTATGGACGTCGTATTCGGGGAGATCGACCGCTAATGGCTATTCAGGTTACCAGCCGCCCCAGCCCGCAGACGGGCGACTTCAGCGTTTCCAAGGCGAGCACCGACCGTGTCGCCGTGATCATGGCGCGCTACCCCGAGGACCGCAAAGCCTCCGGCATCATTCCGCTGCTGGACATTGCCCAGCGCGAAAACGGCGGCTGGCTGTCCAAAGAAGCCATCGAATGGGTGGCCGAGCAGACCGAGAGCGCGCCGATCCGCGTTTACGAAGTCGCTTCGTTCTATTCGATGTTCTACACCGAAGAAGTCGGTGAGCACGTCGTGCAGGTGTGCCGGACCACGCCGTGCTGGTTGCGCGGCTCGGACAGCCTGACCCACGCTGCCCAGGATCACCTCGGGATCACGCTGGGGCAGACCACGGCCGACAAGAAATTCACGCTGATCCAGGTTGAATGTCTCGGGGCCTGCGTGAACGCGCCGATGGTGCAGATCAACGACAACTATTACGAAGACCTCGACGGCGCGACCTTCACCCGGATCCTCGACGATCTGGCGGCGGGCAAGTCGATCGAATACGGCAGCATGACCGGCCGGATTGCCTCCGCGCCTGAAGGCGGCCCGCAGGCGCTCAAGGACTTCGACCCGTCGGTCAACGCCGGCAAGAAGCTGCCGGACTACAACGCACCGGCCGAGTAGGACCTAGCGCCCAGCCCACGCGTCTCTTTATTGCCACTTCACCTGATTAGCTTGGCAGGGCTAAGATCCCTGCCGACTGTCCGGAGGTTGCCCTTGCTTCGAATTCTGGTCCTGATCACCATGCTGCCGTTCCTGCTGGGGAACAGCGCCTGTGACACCATCTATCGCTCTCTTGGCCTGATGGACGACGACGCGCACTATGGCGACACCAGCGGCAGCGAGACCCCCGGTGACAGCGACCTAGCGGAAACGACACCCTATCTGAAAAAGGACGATGACACAGGATCAGGTTCCGACGACCGGACCAATGACGCCTGCGGAGCATCGTCTTTCACCAGTTTCGTCGGTGGCGACTGGAGTGCGCTCGAAGCCCTCTATTCCCCGACCGAGAATTGGCGCGTGATCCGGCCGGGGCAGGCCGTAACCACGGACTACATCTTCGATCGCATGAACATTGCTCTTGATGGCAGCGATGTTATCACCCGGATTTACTGCAGCTGATTTCGTCGTCGCCGCGCGTGCCAGCGCTCAGGTGCGCTGCACACCGCGGGTCCAGGTTTCCACCTTCGGGGCAAAGAACTGCCAGGCGAACAGCTGATCGGTTACGGACTGAACCCGCTGCATCCGCAGCTTGGCCACGGGGTTGTCCGCGCCGCTCTCCAGCACCACGAAATCCGCCCATTTCCCCGCCGCGAAAGACCCGGCCTCGGCGTCGGTCTTCATCACCCGGGCATTGCCCAGCGTGTGCCAGTAGAAGGTTTCGTCAGCCGTCAAGCTCTGATCGCTAAAGCGGGCGACCTTGTAGGCCTCCTGCATGGTCACAAAGGGTGAGAAGGCGGTGCCACCGCCAATGTCACAGCCCAGACCGATGGCGACCCCGGCCTCGCGATTGGCGCCAGGATTGAACAGGCCTGATCCCAGGAAGGTGTTGGAGGTCGGGCAGTGCACCACCGCAGCCCCGGCGTCAGCCATCCGCTCCAGCTCGGCCGGGGTGCTGTGGATGCCGTGGGCGAACAGCGACCGGTCGGTGACCAGCCCGAAGCGGTCGTAAACGGCGAGATAGGACTCATCGGCCGGAAACAGTTCTTTGATGGTGGCGATTTCGCGGGCGCTCTCGTTGATGTGGGTCTGCATCCGGGTTTCGGGGAACTCGGCGTGCAGGGCGCCGCACAGCTCCAGCTGCGCCTCGGTCGAAGTGATGGCAAAGCGCGGGGTCACAACGTAGCCAAAACGCTCGTAGCGCGGCTGCAGGTCGAGCAGCAGGGCCTTGGCGTCGTCGTAGGCGGATTGCGGGCTGTCCTGCAGCGCCGGGATCGCGTTACGGTCCATCGCCGTCTTGCCCGACAGCAGCCCCATGCCGCGCTGGTTGAAGGCGGCGGCGAGGGCTTTCAGCGCCACGGGGTGGATGGTGGAGAACACGCAGGCCGAAGTTACACCGACGGCAAGCAGCTCGTCGGCGAAGATCGCCGCGATGGTCTCAGCGTGAGCGCAGTCGCCGAACCGGCTTTCTTCGGGGAAGGTGTGCGTTTCCAGCCAGGCCAGCAAATCGGTGCCGTAAGCGCCGATGATCGCCGTCTGTGGGAAGTGTAGGTGCGCATCGACAAAGCCCGGCAGCACCATGCCATCGCGCCGGTCAACCACCGGCCAATCTGCAAATTCGGTCGGCAGCGCACTGGCTTCTCCGACCCACGCGATGCGGCCATCGGAAGCGCAGGCAAGCGCGCCGTCTTCGAGACTGCGTCGGACCGATTGTCCGGTGAAAAAGGGATCGTCGTCCCACCACACCAGATGGGCGCGCAAGACGAAATTCGAAACAGATGCAGCCGTCATACCCACGGTCCCTGCGCTGGTTCTTGACGAGCTAATCAATAGTCTGGGGCCTCGGGGGTCAAGGGGGCTTTGCGCAGGGGTCGCGTGCAGAGGAGCGCGTCCGAGAAGGCAGGCGAGCGAGAAAACTCAGGCGCGGAAGCGCGACCGGAGCAGCAGCGCTTCGGCGGCCACGGCCGCGGCGATCACTGCTGGCTCCTTGCCGCGGATGCCGCTGATCCCGATGGGGGTGATCAGGCGGGCCTGTGTTTCATCGCTGAAACCCCGGCCCCGCAGCTGACTGCGGAAGCGGGCGATCTTGGTGTGCGAGCCGATCATCCCGATGAAGGGAACCTCCGCCTCGCTGCGCTGGAGCAGGGCCGAGACGATATTCAGATCGAGGCTGTGGTCGTGGGTCATGACGTAGTGCAGGGCGCCCGCGGGACCGCTTTCTGCCTGCTCCACCAGCGCAGCCTGATCCGCCGGGGTGTTGTCGCGCTCGTCCAGCCACGTGAGTTCGAAGGGCAGGGGCTGAAGCGCGCGCGCCAGCGCCTGACCGACGTGGCCACCACCGTAGAGCACCAGCGGAAAGCCGGTGATCGGTGCCTCGGGGTGGTAGCCCCGGGTCAGAGACAGCCGCACGAAGCCCCCGCAGCACTGGTTCAGCGCCGGCCCCAGCGGCAGTTCCATGGCCGCGCGGTCCTCATCGGCCGCCAGCATGTCGCGGGCGCGTGCGATGGCCCGGTGTTCGAGCGCTCCGCCGCCAATGGTCCCCGACACGGTGGCTTCGCTGACCCACATGCAGGTTCCAGCATCGCGCGGGGTGCTGCCCAGTGCCTCGGTGATTTCAACGGTGATCCAATCTTCGGCCTGCCCGGATGGGGGCTGAGCGGTGAGATCCGCCATGGTGTCTCAGCCTGCGCTGAGCGCGCGCTGGCGGTGGATCGCCCGCAGCACTTCTTCGGCCGTTGCCGGTGCGTGCAGCTCCGGCCAGTGCTCTGCGGGGCCAAAGCTCGAAACCGCATGTGCCAGCGCCGAATGCACCGATATCGCAAGCATGAAGGGCGGCTCACCCACGGCCTTGGAGCGGAAGATCGTGTCTTCCTGATTGTCCTGCCCGAACAGGGCAATGCGCAAATCGTCGGGACGGTCGCTGGCGCAGGGGATCTTGTAGGTGCTCGGCGCGTGGGTCAGGACCTGCCCTCGGTCGCTGTAGACCAGCTCTTCCATGGTCAGCCATCCCATGCCCTGAATGAAGCCACCCTCGATCTGACCTTCGTCGATCGCCGGGTTCAGCGACCGGCCCACGTCGTGCAGGATATCGGCACGGACCAGACGGTTCGCGCCGGTCAAGCTGTCGATCTCGACTTCGGACACGGCGGCACCATAGGCAAAGTAGAGGAAGGGGCGTCCTTGCCCGGTCTTGGCGTCCCAGTCGATCTTCGGCGTGCGGTAATACCCCGTTGCCGAAAGCGATACCCGCCCCAGATAAGCCGCCTTGACCACCGCCGTAAAGGGCCAGCGCCGACCGTCGTCGGCCAGAACTTCACCGCCCTCGAAGCGCAGCGCGCCCTTGATAGACTGGCTCTCGCACCAGAATGCGCTCAGCCGGTCGCGAAGCTCGAGGGCTGCAAGCTTCGCAGCCCAGCCGTTGAGGTCGGAGCCCGAAGAGGCTGCCGTCGCAGACGTGTTCGGCACTTTGTCGGTGCGGGTGGCGGTGATTTGCACCTGCTCAAGGTCGACGCCGAGCACTTCGGAGACGACTTGAGCAACCTTGATATAGAGGCCCTGACCCATTTCAGTGCCGCCGTGGTTCAGCTGCACCGATCCATCCTTGTAGATGTGGATCAGCGCCCCGGCCTGGTTCAGGAACGAGGTGGTGAAGGAAATCCCGAAGCGCACCGGGGTCAGCGCCAGACCCCGGCGGATGGGCGAGCGCCCAGCGTTGGCATTGGCCTCGATAATCGCAGCGCGGCGCGTGCGGTAGTCGGCTGTTTCCGCGAGCTGGGTCATCAGCTCGGGCAGGATGTTGTCTTCAACCCGCATGCCGTAGGGGGTGATGCCGCGCTCATTCTCCCCGTAGAGATTGGCCAGACGCACGTCCAGCGGATCGCGCAGCACCGCCGCTGCGACCCGGTCCATGACCCGTTCGGCCAGCATCATGCCCTGCGGCCCGCCAAAGCCGCGGAAGGCGGTGTTCGACACGGTATCGGTCTTTGAGCGAAGCGAAGTCAGCTCAAGGCTGGGGTAGAAATAGGCGTTGTCGGCGTGAAACATGGCGCGGTCGTTGATCGACCGGCTCAGGTCGTGACCATAGCCACAGCGGCTGGCCATGGTGCCTTCAACGCAGGTGACCCGGCCGGCGTGGTCGAAGCCGACAGCGTAGTCGATGCGGAAGTCGTGGCGCTTGCCGGTCAGCACGAAGTCGTCGTCCCGGTCGAGACGGAAGCGGACCGGGCGTCCGGTGCGCTGCACCCCCAGCGCTGCGATGACGGCCAGCGGGGCCGCCTGGGTTTCCTTGCCGCCAAAGGCGCCACCCATGCGGCGGACTTCGATTGTGATTTCAGCCGCGCTGATCGCCAGCGCCGCGGCGGCAAGGTCCTGAATCTCCGAGGGGTGCTGGGTGGAGGAGATGACGTGGATACCATCCAGACCGGGCAGGGCGAGGCAGCCCTGTCCTTCGAGATAGAAGTGCTCCTGCCCACCGATGTAGAATCGACCGCTGCGCTGATCATCCGCGCCTTCGATTGCTGCGGTCGCGTCGCCGCGCTTGAACACCATGGGGTCGTGCAGGAAGGAGTCGGCCTCGACTGCCTCATCGACCGTGGTCAGCGCAGGCAGCTCTTCGCTTTCCAGCTTAAACAGGCGCGCGGCTTTGCGGGCCTCGATCCGGGTTTCTGCGAGCACACAGAACAGCGCCTGCCCGGGGAACAGGATCTCGTCCTTGGCCAGCAGTGGTTCATCATGGATCACCGGACCGGCGTTGTTCTCCCCCGGGATATCGCCAGCGGTGATCACGTCGACCACGCCCGGCGCGGCGTGGACGTCATCGAGGTCCAGCGCCGTGATCTTCGCGCGTCCTACCGGCGCCAGCCCGAAGCAAGCGTGGAGCGTGCCGGAGGGCGCCTGAACATCGTCGACATACAGCGCAGAACCGGCGACGTGCTGCGGGCCGCTGTCGTGTGGACGGGGGCGGTTCACCTCGCGCGTGGTCAGGGGCGTCTGGCTCATGCGGCGGCGACCTCCCCACTGGCAGCGAGGCTCTGTTCCAGTTCAGCGCGCAGCAGATTGCGGCTGACCTCCATCCGGTACCAAGCCGAGGCGCGCAGGTCGTCAATGGGGCTGAAATCCCTGTCCAGCGCAGCGACGGCCTCGTCAATCAGCGCCGGGGTCAGGGCTTGGCCTTCCAGCACGGCCTGTGTGTTTTCGGCCAGCTGCGGGGTTGCCGCCATACCGCCAAAGCCCAGCCGGACGGCGGTCAGCTGCTCGCCATCGGCCTGCCACGCAAAGACCGCCATGACCGCGCTGATGTCCTGATCCCGGCGTTTGGAGACCTTGAGCGCGGCGAACTGAAGGCGCTCGGGCCGGGGCGGGATGAGGATCGCTGTCAGCACTTCGTCACCCGCCAGCTCGGTCTGCTTGTAGCCCGTGAAGAAGGCCGCCAACGGCACCACACGGCTGCCACGGGTCGAGGCGAGCTCGACTTCAGCGTTGAGCGCGAGGAACAGCGGTGGTCCATCGCCGATCGGGCTGGCGTTGACGATATTGCCGCCGATGGTGGCCTGTTGCCGGATCTGCATCGAGGCGAAGCGCTCGAACCAGTCCTGTCCTTCCGGGATGACCTTGCTAAGTTTGGGCCAGGCCTGCTCATAGGTCGCCGCTCCGCCGATCACCAGCGTCCCGTCAGGCCGAAAGTCGACGCCCGTCAGCGCGCCCACGCGGATGGGAGAGATCAAGTGCGGGAACTCCTGCAGGTTCTTGTTCAGCCACAGCCCCAGCTCAGTGGTCCCGGCGACAATCGTCGCCCCGGGGTGGTCTTGGCGCAGGCGCAGCAGGGCGTCGAGGGTCACGGGCGCGTCGTAGCGTTCTTCGCCGTGCTCGTAGAACAGGCCGTCGTCGTCTGCGCGCTGGGTGATCAGCCAGTCCTTGGCCGCGCGGACCTTAGCGCTGAAGGCCGGGTCTTCCGGCGCGACAACGCTGTCGCTGGCAGCCGCAAGGATCGGACCATAGCCCGTGCAGCGGCAGAGGTTACCGGCGATATAGGTCTCAGCCTGCTCTACCGGCGCACCATCGAGGTGCATGGCGGCCAGCGACATGACAAAGCCGGGGGTACAGAACCCGCACTGTGAGCCGTGACGCCTGACCATGGCATCCTGCACGGGGTGCAGGCGGTTCGGCGCCTGCCCAAGGTCTTCAACCGACACCACCCAATGTCCGTGAACCGCAGGGAGCAGCGTGATGCAGGCGTTGACCGCCCGATAGACAAGGCCATTTTCCGGGCCTTCGACGTGGGCCAGCAGCACGGTGCAAGCGCCGCAATCGCCCTCGTTGCAGCCTTCTTTGGTGCCTGTGCGGCCGCGGTGCTCACGCAGGAAATCCAGCAGCGTGGTTGCCGGAGAAATCCCCTGCACCCGCAGCTCTTCGCCGCCGAGGAAAAAGGTGATGGTCTGGCTCATCGGCTCAGCTGCCCCGGTAGGTCGAATAGCCGTAGGGGCTGAGCAGCAGCGGCACATGATACTTCTTGTCCGCATCGAAAACCCGGAAGTCCAGGGGCACTTCGTCGAGGAACAAGTCGGCCGCGGCAAAGCCGTGCTGTGCCTGCAGGTAGTCGCCCGCCTGGAACAACAGCCGATAGCGACCCACGGCGATGGTCTCAGGGGTGAGTAAGGGCTGCTCGACACGCCCATCGGCGTTGGTCACAGCCTTGATCAGTGAACGCGGTGTGTCGTCGAGGGCAAAGAGCTCGAGCGCAAGGCCCTGAGCCGGTAAACCACTCGCCAAATCAAGCACATGGGTTGTTAGCGTCCCCAATTGCAAGCCTCCGGACTTCGTGTGCACGGGACCATTTCACAGCTCACTTGACGAGGCAAGGCAGACTGTGGCGCTAATGGACGCAACCTAGCCCCAGAGGCAGTAATTTCGGCATTGGATTTCCAGAGAATGGCAGGGACCAGAGATTATCCGCGCGACATGGTGGGATACGGCGCACATCCGCCCCACCCACAGTGGCCTGGAAACGCGCGGATCGCCGTGCAGTGCGTCGTCAACTATGAGGAGGGCGGGGAGAACAACATCCTCCACGGAGATGAAGCCTCCGAAGCCTTTCTCAGCGAGATCGTCGGCGCCGATGCCCGCAAGGGCGTGCGCCATATGAACATGGAGAGCATCTACGAGTACGGCTCGCGCGCCGGGTTCTGGCGCCTGCACCGCATGTTCACGGACCGCGCGATGCCGGTGACAGTCTTTGGCGTGGCGACAGCGCTGGAAAGAAACCCTGAGGCGGTTGCGGCGATGAAGCAGGCCGGATGGGAAATCGCCTCCCACGGGCTGAAGTGGATCGAACACCAGTACATGAGCATCGAGCGCGAGCGCCTGCAGATGGAAGAGGCCATGCGCCTGCACGAAACGGCGACGGGCGAACGCCCACTGGGCTGGTACACGGGCCGTACCTCGGAGAATTCGCGCGAGCTGGCGGCTGAACTCGGCGGGTTTCTCTACAACGCAGACTCCTACGCGGACGAACTGCCCTACTGGGAGACAACGGCCCACGGCCCGCAGTTGATCGTGCCCTACACGCTGGACGCCAACGACATGCGCTTTGCGACCAATCAGGGCTTTAATTCCGGCGATCAGTTCTTCGCCTATCTGCGCGATAGCTTCGACGTGCTCTACGCCGAGGGCGAGACCGCACCGAAGATGATGTCGGTGGGGCTGCACTGCCGCTTGGTCGGACGCCCCGGCCGCGCGGCGTCACTAGCCCGCTTCCTCGATTATGTTCAGAGCCATGATGCGGTCTGGGTTGCCACCCGCGCTGATATCGCCCGGCACTGGCAGGAACGCTTCCCCTATGAAGCTTGAGGCTGTGAACGCCCTCGACCGCGCCGCCTTCGTCGACGCCTTCGGGGATATCGCCGAAGAAAGCCCGTGGGTCGCGGAGAGCGCTGCGGCGCAGGCCCCGTTTCCCAGCCGTGAAGCGCTGATCGTGGCTTTCTGCGCAGCGCTGCAAGGCGCCGAGGACGAAGACCGCCTCGCAGTCGTCTGCGCGCACCCGGATCTGGCCGGCAAGCTGGCTGCAGCCGGGCAGCTGGCCGAAGACAGCACACAGGAGCAGGCCTCAGCTGGGCTTGATCGCCTGACCGATGCCGAGCGGACCGAATTCACCGCCCTGAACGAAAGCTACAAGGTGCGCTTTGGCTTTCCGTTCATTCTGGCGGTCAAGGGCGCGACCAAGGCGCAGATTCTAGACAGCTTCCGCAACCGCTTGCCCCGGGATCGCAGCGAGGAGTTCAGCGAGGCGATTCGACAGGTCTGCCGAATTATGACATTCCGGCTGGAAGACCGCGTTGAAGAGACCACAGAGCAGAGAGGGAAGGGCGGATGAGCCAGGGCTCAACCATAATGCAGGCCGTCAGGGAAGTGCCGGACTTCGCAGCGCGCTACGCCAACCTCGCCAACGCGCGATTGGGTGCAGCCGTGGTGTCGGTGACTGATGAGTTCTTCGGCGCGCGAGACCGCCTGATCCGCATCGAGGAGCCGAGCTTCGACCCCGACCTCTACGACGATCACGGCAAGTACATGGATGGGTGGGAGAGCCGCCGCCGCCGCGACGGCGGCAACGATCACGCCATCATCCGGTTGGGTGGGGCGACCATCGTCCGCGCCGTCAACATCGATACGGCCTTCTTCACCGGCAACTTCCCCCACGCGGCCAGCCTGCAGGGGGCTTATCATACGGGCGAGGGGCTTCCGGCAGACAGTGACTACCGTCCGCTGGTCGCCATGAGCCGACTGGGGGCCGACGCCGCCCACTGGTTCGAGGTCGCGGATGATCAGCCGGTGACCCACCTGCGGCTGGACATGTATCCCGATGGCGGGATTGCCCGCCTGCGGGTGCACGGCATTCCGGTTTCCGCACCGGGTACTGCCAGCGGGTTTGCGAGCGAGGAACTGTCGTCGATCCTCCGGGGCGGGCGCATCCTCGGTTACAACGACAGCCACTATGGCAATCCCGAAGTGATCCTGTACCCCGATAAGGGGCTGGACATGGGCGATGGCTGGGAGACCCGCCGCCGCCGCGCGCCGGGTTTCGACTGGATCATCGTGGCGCTGGGCCAGACCGGGACGCTCGACAGCGTGCTGGTCGACACGGCCCATTATAAGGGCAACTTCCCGGCAAGCTGTTCGATGAACGGCCGCCTGCTGGAAGGTGCTGATTTGGCATTACTCGACAATCCCGATGCGCTCAAAGCCGACAGCCAGTTCTGGCCTGAAATCCTGCCCTCACAGCCCCTGAGCGCCGATGCAGAGCACAGCTTTGACGCCAGTCAGCTCAGCGGCGCCGGGCCGGTGTCCGTGGTCCGCTTCAACATCGTCCCTGACGGCGGTATCTCACGGCTGAAGCTGTTCGGAAAGGCGGTCAGCGCAGGCTGATAGAAGCGACTGGTTCAGACATCGAGCCAGATCGGACCGACTTCGTCGGCAAAGGTGAATTCTTCGAGATTGCTGGCCGGATCGGCGCGGTCGACCACCAGAAACGTCTGACTGCCTTCGATCACGATGTTGGGATGGTGCCAGACACCGGCGTGGAAATTCACGCCCTGACCCGCGCTGACACGAAAGGCCCGCATCGTCTCCAGGTCCGGCGCCTGTTCGCCCTCGGCCACGACGATCAGAAAATCCCGTGCTCCGCTGTCCCCAATGGGGATGAAAGCCTGAGAGCCTTGCGGGTGGCGCTCAAGCATGCGGATTTGCAGCGGATAGCCGAAACTGCGTGTTTCAAATATCGACAGGATCGGGCTGTTGCCCTCGGCCTGAACCGGCGAAAGCGCATGATAGCGCTGGGTGAAGCCATCATTGATCGGGAAGTGCTGCGCGTCCGCCCGGCGGGTATCGATCACATCGCCAAAGCGCGCGAAAGCACTTTGTTTGAGCGGTTCGATGGTCAGTCGTTTCATGCCTCTGGTCCTGCCAACACGCCTTGTTCTTGCCGCAGCTTAGCGAAAAAACGCCACCGCGTCGCGATGGGAAAAGCTGCGCGGTGCTGATCGCTGTGAATGGCGGAAAGTCGGGAGGAGGCGCGCATGCAGGCCAGCGAAATCAGAGACAACTACGACCGCGATGGCTACATCGCCCCGCTGCGTTTGTTCAGCGAGGACGAGGCGCAGGCCCACCGCGCGATCATGGAGCAAACCGAGGCCGAGCACGGCAAGCTGCACTATAAATACAAGATGCACTCAGTGCTGCGCTCACCGTGGAAGATCGCAACCAACCCCGTCCTGCTGGATGCGGTCGAGGCGATCCTGGGTCCCAACATCCTGCTCTACAACACCTGCTATATCGTCAAGGAAGCCGGCGCGACCTCCCACGTCAGCTGGCATCAGGATCTGACCTATTGGGGCCTGAGCAACGCCAACCAAGTGTCGGCGTGGGTCGCGCTTTCCCCCGCGACCGGAGAAAGCGGCTGCATGCGGATGCTGCCCGGCTCGCACAAGACCGGCCGCTATGAGCACGAAAAGACCGACGACCCTGACAACGTGCTCGCCTTCGGCCAGACGGTGCAGGGGGTCGATGAGGGCGCTGCGCGGCTGGCGCCTTTGCGCCCCGGTGAGGCCAGCCTGCACCACGGCTGGACCTTGCACGCCTCCATGCCGAACCATTCCAGCGACCGCCGCATCGGGGTCAACATCCAGTTCGTCTCCACGGACGTGAGGCAGGTCAAGCACGACGAAGACAGCGCCATTTTGGTGCGGGGGGTCGACGACTTCTGCCATTTCAAGGTCGACGCACCCGCCCTGCGGGACATGCACCCCGACGATCTGGCGCGACGCGATCAGTTGGATGCCCGGATCAACGATATCTATGCAGTGATGGAAGCGCCCCGACCTTGAGGCGGCGGCCAGCCTGAGCCGTCTGCTGGCTAGACGTGACCATGGTCGAAGCCGAAGGTCATGAAGGCGTTGAGGCCAAGCAGCACCACGGACGCGATGAACAACCAGCGACCGGTATTCGAGCGCTGCTCGCAGTCGTCCTCGTGGTCGCAATGTGGCTGCAGGTCCAGCGCTTCGGCATGGTGATGGTCGTCACAGTCGTGGTGGCTGTGGTGGGCGTGAGACGCGTGCCGACGGCTGTTGAAGTGCATCAGCGCCGACACCCCGACCATGGCAACGGCCAGCGAGAAGATCATGATTTCGTTTTTGTGAAACCAGGACTCGAAGCCGAACGGAAGCAACGTAAGCCCCGTAAGCCCGCCCAGCGCTGCAAAATTCACGATCAGCGGCAGCCCGCAGCAGAACGCGTGGACCAGCAGACTGGACACCTGGAGGCCGACGGTGGTCCGCTCCATCAGAGTGTTTGGCTTATCGTCTGGCTGAAGTGTCATGGGTCTCGCTCATGGTCTGGCGTTAAAGATACGGTAAGTCAGCCGCGGCGCAAGGGCGCAGGCTTGCGCACCTACCCACTGGTAGCACGAAAGGCGTCTCATTTTGACAGAGAAGACAAACTGCGGCTTGCTGCGCGGGCGCGGAAAACCGGGGAGCTGCCCGTGAAAATAACATCGATCCACTTGTTTCAGCACGACCTGCCGGTTGCCGACGGTCCCTACGTCATGTCCAGCGGGCCGGTCTGGGCGCTCGACACCACACTGGTGGCCATCGGGCTGGAAAACGGCGTTGTTGGCTGGGGCGAAACCTGCCCGCTTGGCCCGACCTATGCGCCGGCGCATGCCAAGGGTGCCCGTGTAGCGCTTGAGCTGCTGGCGCCAGCGTTGATCGGCGCGTCGGTCCGCAGCCCGCGCGCGCTGCAGCGCCGGATGGACGCCACGCTCGCAGGCCATGCCTACGCCAAGGCGGCGCTGGAAGTCGGTGCCTACGACGCGCTGGGCCAGTCATTGGGGCTGAGGGTGGTGGATTTGCTCGGCGGGGCGGTCTGTGAGGCTGTTCCAGCCTATTTCGCCATCAGCGTCGGCGCGCCCGACGATATGGCGCGGGAGGCCGCAGAGCGGGTGCAGGAAGGCTACCAACGCCTGCAGCTCAAGGTGGGCGGGAGGCCGCTTGAGGTCGATATCGAGGCCGCGCACCGGGTGCAGGAGGCGGTTGGACCGAGCGTTCGACTGGTGCTCGACGCCAATCGCGGGCTGACCCCGGCTGACGCCGTCCAGCTGTCCCAAGCGCTCCGGGACGGAGCGCTGACCCTTGAGCAGCCGTGTTGTACCCTGCGGGAGCTGGCACAGGCGCGTCCCCGGCTGTGTCACCCGCTGTACATGGACGAAAGCGCCGTGGATCTGGCAACCATGGTCAGCGCCGCCGGGCAGGGCCTTGTGGACGGCTTCGGGCTAAAGCTCACCCGCATGGGTGGGCTGGGGCCAATGGCGGCAGCGCGGGACATCTGCCGGGCGGCGGGACTGCGCCACACCTGCGACGATTCATGGGGTGGGGACATCGTGGCGGCCGCCTGCGTGCAGGTTGCAGCCAGCGTCGCGCCGGAGCAGCTCGACGGGGTCTGGATCGCCCAACCCCATATCGAGGGCCACTACGACGCCGAGAACGGCGTCCGTGCGGAAGAAGGGCACATCAAGTTGCCCAGTGGGCCAGGTCTGGGGCTGAACATCGACCCTGAGCAGTTTGGGGCACCCGTCGCAGCCTACGACTAAGCGGCCGTCAACGAACCCTCGTCAGGCTGCGATGGCCTTGGCAGGACCGTGGCACCAGTCCGGCAACCATTCCCCATGTCCGGCGATCAGCGCGTCGGTCAGCGCCCAGATCTGATCGAGGTCGAGTTCGGCCGCTGTGTGCGGGTCTAGCATGGCCGCGTGGTAAATGTGCTCGCGGTTCTCTGTTATCAGCGCCTCGACCGTCATTTCCTGCACCGAGATGTTGGTGCGGATCAGGCCAACAAGTTGCTTGGGCAGGTCTCCGATGGCTGTCGGCTGGACGCCGTTGGCATCAACGAGGCAGGGGACTTCGACCGCGCAGCCCTCGGGCAGGTTGGAGATAAAGCCGGCGTTGCGGGTGTTGCCGTAGATCACCGCCGGGCTGTCGGTCCACATGGCATTGATGATTTCGGAGGCGTATTCATGGCTGGCTTCGACCTCGATGGTCTCGGCATCGCGGAAGTCCTGCGCCTGCACCTTCCACGCTTCCACCTGCTCAATACAGCGCTTGGGATATTCGTCCAGTGGCACCTGGAATTTTTCGATCAGGTCCGGGCGGCCGTCCTTGATGAAGTAGGGGACGTACTCTGAGAAATGTTCTGAGCTCTCCGTCACGAAGTATCCCAGCCGGTTCAGCATTTCGTAGCGCACGCGGTTCTCGCAACGTGGCTGCATCCGGTTGGGCTTCGGCGCGCGCCCCTCGGCATAGGCACGGTGAAGCTCGGGGTAGAGGTCGCGGGTGCTGCCGTCCGCCCGGCGTTCCTCGAGCTCAAGGAAAAAGGCCATGTGGTTGATCCCGCCGACGCGGTACTTGATCGTGTTGACGTCGAGGTCGAGGTCGTGGGCCAGCTCTTCGGCCGTGCCCTGCACCGAGTGGCAGAGGCCGACCTGCTTGATCTGCGGGTAGCGCGCCTCGATCGCCCAGGTGTTGATCGCCATTGGGTTGACATACTGCAGCATCAGCGCGTCGGGGCAGACCGCCAGAATGTCTTCGCAAACTGCCCACAGGTGCGGCACAGTCCGCAGGCCGCGCATGATCCCACCGACGCCGAGGGTGTCGGCGATGGTCTGTCGTAGACCGAAGGAGCGTGGGATCTCGAAATCGGTGATCGTGCAGGGGTCGTAGCCGCCGATCTGGAAGGCCACGATAACAAAATCAGCCCCGCTCAGGGCTTCCCGCCGGTCAGTATGGGTCGACACCGTCGCACCAGTTTTGAGGGTGGAAATGATTTTTCCGGCCACAAGGGCAGACTCGTCCAGCCGCCCCAGGTCAATGTCCATAAGCGCAAAGTGTGCGTCCGCCAACGCTGGACGCTGCAGGATATCACCGACGATGTTTTTCATGAAAACAGTCGAACCAGCGCCGATAAAGGCGATGCGCGGTCCCGTGGCCATAGAATGTCCTCCAAGTCCTATTGCTCGAGCCCCAAACAAACCCCGTAGCCCAGCTATCGTTCAGCCTAACCTAATGAAACCGGCCGCTTAAGCTTCAATGAATCCAAGAGAAATTTCCGGTATTCACCTGTCTGAAACCTGTCGGAACTGCCAGTTAGTTAGCGACGTGCGTTGCGGCGGAAGGCTGAAGGGGTGGTGTCGAGGTGGGATTGGAAGGCTTCGTAGAAGCTGGAAAGCGAGCCGAACCCACTGTCCATCGCGATACTCAGGATCTTGTCGTCCGAGTTTGACAGCAGCATCTGAGCGTGGCTGAGGCGGATGCGCGTGATGTGCTCCTTGATCGGCACACCCACAACCCGACGGAACAGGGTCATGGCATAGGACGGCGAGAGCCCGACGCTGTCGGCCACGTCGGTCACTGAAATCGGGTCGCAATAGCGGTCTGCGATGAACCGCAGCATTTCTTCGATGTGCTGCATCGCGCCGCCGGCGCCGATGACCGACTTCACCCGGCCATATCCGGGCTTCACTGTCTCCCAGCCCTCGAGCGCAAAGCGCCGGACCCGCATTTCGACCTCGCCGAGCACCAATTGGCGCCAGGTTGAATCACCGCTGCGGATCTCCTCGGTCCAACGGCGGAACTGCGAGGGGTCGGTATCGGGCTGGGCAGTGGCACTCATCACGTCACCAGCGATGAGCGAGTTGAGGAAGGGCTCAGGCAGGCCCCAGCGCAGGATCTGCGAAAACGAAACGTAGATGTTGATGATCTCACCATCGCCGTCGACGCGCGTGACCCCGTGGGGCGAGGCGCCCCAGAAAAGCGTCAGACTGCCGGACCGGCGCACAACCGAGGTACCGGAGAAGGAGTATTCCATGTCGCAGCCATCGAGATAGTTCAGCTCGATCGACGCGTGATGGTGATAGGGGATGGCAAAGGCCATGGGCCGGTGACGCTCGATTAGGATACCATCGAGGGTCGGAACAAGCTGCGTGTCCGCATAGTTCAGAAAGTCATTTTCAGCATTCAACGCAACCACAGTACCGTCCCAGACAACCTACAATTAGGACTAAAATCCTAGAAACTACGAAGGATAAGAGCATATTCGCCACGATTCAGGAATTTGAAAGAAACGAAACAGGAAGATCTACCAACAAATTCGGAAAGTGGAGACAGTGGAGACGACCACGTGCACGCCCTGACGATTTGCGGTGGCAATGGACCCCAAACCTGCTACGCCGGAAGCGAGAACAACAAACCTGAGTTTTCCGCGGAGGGCGCAGGTTGTCAGGGAGTTGAGCAGCCGTGGAACAGGTCAGGGTCAGCAAGGTCGTCAAGACAGGCTATGGAATCGTTGAAATCGGTACCAACTCGCTCATCGTCTTCGCGTCGTTCTATTTCCTGTTCTACATGACTGAAGCTCTTGGCGTTCCCCCGGTCTATGCCGGGTTGCTGTTCTTTCTAGCCAAGACCTTCGACGTCATCACCGACCCCCTAATCGGCAACTGGTCTGACAGGACCCATTCCCGCATGGGTCGTCGCCGCCCGTTCATGCTCGCCGGCGGGATCCTGCTGGGGCCGACGGTGGCGCTGATGTTCTTCGCCCCCTTTGTGAATATGGACAGCTGGGTACCCTCGGCGCTGTATTTCATGGTCTTCACCATGGCGACCTATCTGGCGCTGACGCTTATATCCGTCCCTGGCGGCGCTATGACCGCGGAGATGAGCGATGACTATAACGAGCGCACGAGCATTACCGCCTGGCGCTGGGGCGTAGGCTCGATCGGGATGTTCATCGGTGGCGGGGCGGTACCGATCATCGTCAGCCTGTTCTCCGAGAACGCCGTTGATCCGGACGGGTTCCGGGTTGCGACCATCATCCTGATCCCGTTGTTCTCGCTGCCGGTGATCATTGGCGTCCTGATGATGCGAAATGCGCCGAAAAAGCTGGCAGAGCACGTCCCGGCAGTCTGGGAGCAGGCGCGGGCGGTATTCGGCACCCGGTCGTTCCGCCTTCTGCTCGGGACGTATTTCCTGCAGGTCTCTTCGCTGACCGTGGTCACCTCGAACCTGCTGTTTGTGCTCAAGTACCACTTCCAGCGCGAGAACCCGGTCTCCGACAACGCCGTATTCTTCGGGATCTTTGTGATTTCCACAATGGCATCCATGCCGTTCTGGACCTGGCTGAGCGGCCGGATCGGCAAGAAACGGGGTTACATCATCTCGATGCTGGGGCTGTCGCTGGTGGTCTCCTGCGTGTTTCTGCTCAGCGCAGGGTCGATCGCGTTCCTATACCCCATCATGGCGCTGGTGGGCTGGTTCTTCGGCGGCTATCAGGTTTACCCGTGGTCGATGATCCCGGACAGCGTCACCGACGGGCAAGCGCGCACGGGCCTGTCGCTGGAAGGGGCCTTCAACGGTTGGTTCACCACACAGCAGAAGATGGGCATCGCCTTCGGGCCGCTGGTCTTTGGTGCTTTGCTCAGCCTCGCTGGTTATCAGCAGGCCTATTATCAGGATGGCGTGCAGATTTTCCCCGAGCAGACCGAGCCGGCGATCCTGATGATCCGGCTTTGTTCATCGCTCCTGCCCGCCGGGGTGTTCCTGCTCTCGCTGCTGATCATCGCGCGCCATGAAAACAGCGCGATATCGCACCGTGCCACCGGCGATCAACCCAGCACGTAAGCGAACACGAGGGCGTGCAGCGCCACTGCACAGACGATGGTCAGCAGCACCCGTCTGAAGACCAGATGCAGGGCGGCAGCCGCCAGCAGGATCAGCAGTTCAGCCGTCCAGGGCTGCCATTCAAGGCGCCCCTCAACCGCTGAGGTCCGCCACGACACCAGAAAGAACAGCAGGATCAGCGCGCCGGGCAGCAACCGGTTCAGCTTTCCCATAGCGGGCCAGTCCAGCGCCTTGCGGGGTAGGAAGAACGATGCGCCACGCTGCATAAACACGCCGAGCGCGCCGACGATCAGCAGCAGCACAAAGCTCGGCCCGAGGGCGTCGCTGATGACGCTTGCCTCCATCTCAGCCTCCCATCCCGCGTTGCCGCGCGGTCAGCAGCCAGTGCCAGCCGAGGATCGTCGCTGTTGCCGCGAGGCCGGAGATGAACATGCCGAGGCCAAAATCGACCTTGAGCGGCACCAGCACAGCCACGCCGACAAAGCCCGCGATCACGGGAACGAAGCTGCGGTTCGCCCGCAGCTGCTCGGTCAGCAGGATCGCGAACAGCGCCCACAGCGCGAACGAGAAGCTATCGACCGACAGCGGCAGCAGCTGTCCGACCGTGCTGCCCACCAGCGTGCCGGCGGCCCAGCTGACGTAGTTCAGCCCAGCCACAGCAACCTGCACCCTTGACGGGTCGGCGGGCTTGCGGCTGGTGAGCAGGCTGTAGGTCTCATCGCTGAGCCAGAAGATCATCAGCAGGCGGGCGAGTGGGTTCTCTGGCCGGTGCGCCAAAAACGGCAGGCCGTAGAACACGTGACGCAGGTTCAGCAGGAACACGACGGCGGCTGTATCGATGAAACCCGCGCCCTCCGAGACCATGGCAACGATCAGGAACTGGGCGGCGCCAGCGAACTGGATCAGCGAAATGACCACCGGCCAGAACCAGCCGAAGCCAGCCTCAGCCGCCGTCAGACCAAAGGTTGCCCCGACCGTGAAGTAGCCAATCATCACGGGCAGGGCGATCGGCAGGGCCTCGCGCAAGGTTAGGAACACGGTTCTCTTTCGTCTCGCTTGCGCGTATCAGGATAGGAGCGCGCGACCGGCTTCTTCACCGATGGTGCGCTCAGGGTCAAGACGGGGCTAAAGGTAATTTTGCAGGCATGCTGATCGGCGTAGGCAATGACATCGTGGACATCCGGCGGATCGAGGCGGTTCTCGACCGAATGGGTGAACGGTTTATCGAGCGCATCTTGCGCCCCAGTGAGCGCGCCTACTGCGAGCGTCGACACCATTTTGCAGCTGCGGTCGCGCGGCACTACGCCTTGAAGGAGGCGGCGGTGAAGGCGCTCGGCACCGGATTTCGCTACGGGGTCGGCTGGCGTGATGTCGGGCTGGCACGCCCTGCACCGGGGCAGGCTTTCTCCAAGCCAAGGCTGACCTTTGAAGGCGGCGCGCGCCAACGCATCGAGGCGATACTGCGCCAGGGCGAGGAGGTGGTCGCCGACTGGTCGATGTCGGATGAGCCGCCCTACGCCACAGCCTATGTCGTCCTTTTTGCAACAGAAGCGGGGCGGCAGAAGGGTCCCCGCGCCCATACAATTGCCCCCACATCGGAGGGGGCTTAGCTAAGCACGGCTAAACTTCAGGTATCGAAGATCATCGCCCCCGCCGCAAGGGTTGTCTCTTCAGCCCATGTGATCAGCAGAGGACCTCATGGCAGCAGCTGACGACGACAATCCGGATCCGGCCCGTAAGCCGAGCCGCCTGCGCGAATGGGTGACGCTGATCCTGATGACCGGGTTGGTGTTCTTCGGTATCCGCTGGTTCCTGTTCGAGCCCTTCCGCATCCCCTCGGAATCCATGCTGCCGACCCTCGAAGTCGGTGACATGGTAGTCGTCTCCAAGTTCAGCTACGGCTACAGCGATTTCTCCATCGATATCGACCTGCCGTTCATGCCGGATACACGCCTGCTGGGGGCCAAGCCGCGACGGGGTGACATCGCCGTGTTCAGGCACCCGCGTGACGACAAGAACCTGATCAAACGGATTATCGGCCTGCCCGGCGACACGGTGCAGATGATCGACGGGCAACTTTGGCTCAATGGTGAACCCATGCCCCAGCGTCTGCTGGGTGCAGCGACAAATACGTCGCTCTCCGTGGATAAGGCACAGCTGTTCAGCGAGCGTCTGGTCGACCGGCGCGGGGCAGCACTGGCCGAGTATCAGGTGATCAATTTCGCCGATACGGTCTTCGACAACACCGGGCGTTACACGGTTCCCGCGGAGACCTATTTTTCCCTTGGCGACAACCGCGACAACTCTTCAGACAGCCGCAGTAACGCCGAGCTGGGCGTGGTGCACCAGCGGTTTCTGATCGGCCGGGCCGAGGCGGTGCTGTTCTCGCTCAACGTGCAGGCGCACCCGACCGATGGTTATTTCTGGGCCTACTGGAACCCCTTTCGATGGGATCGTTTCATCAAGCTGATCTGAGGCCACCAGAGCGCCCGCGTTGCTTTGGGGTCCGAAAGTGATTAAGTCTGCGCCCAAAGGCTCACCCGAGCCCCGTTTCAGTCCACGCAAGGAGAAGCCCATGGCCAAGGAGAAGTCCGAGGAGAAGCAGAAGAACGTGATCCTCGAGTACGCGCAGCTGGTTATCTCCGTGGTTGTGATCGTGTTCGTGGTGCGGTCGTTCGTGTTCGAGCCGTTTCGGATCCCGTCGGAGTCCATGGATCCGACCCTGAAGACCGGCGACTATGTGATCGTAACGAAGTTCTCCTACGGCTTTGGCCGACAGTCGATTTTCGACATCCCGCTGATCGATGACCGCCTGTTCTGGCGGGAGCCTAAGCGCGGTAACGTGGTGGTGTTCGCCGACCCAAGCGACCCGCGCCGGACCAAGCTGATCAAGCGGGTGGTGGGCGTGCCAGGCGATACCATCGAGGTTCGCAACAGCCTGCTCTACATCAACGGCGAGGCTGCAGACCGGGTCAATATCGGCCCGGGCGAGTCCAACGCCGACCTCGACCGGCTGGGCTTCTTCTATGAAGAAACGTTCCCCAGCCAGAACGGTGAGCCGCATAGCCATATGATCTGGGACAAGGTCGAGGCCGCCTTCTTCGACAATGTCGGCCCCTACACGGTGCCCGAGAATCACCTGTTCTTCATGGGGGACAACCGGGACAGTTCCAAGGACAGCCGCGCCGGATCTCTGGGGCCGGTTCACCGCACTTATCTGATGGGCCGGGCGCAGTTCGTGCTGTTTTCGCTGAATATCGAGCAGAAGATGGACCCGCGCTATCCCAACAACACCTCGCGCGCGAACAACCACTGGAACATCGTCAATCCCTTCCGCTGGGGCCGCTTCCTCAGGGGCATCCGCTGATCGGGCGGCCTGAACCCATGGCAAAGCGCAACAGTCAATCAGAGGCGGACAACGGGGACAGGGCGTCGGTTAACCTCGGCCCGCTCGAAGCGGCGCTGGGCCATATTTTTTCCTCGCCCCAAAACGCCATTGCCGCGCTGACCCACTCTTCGATGCGGACCACGCCGGAGGGGCGGCGGGAGGCGCCTGAGTCCTACGAACGGCTTGAGTTTGTCGGGGACCGGGTTCTGGGTCTTGTGGTTTCGGAGATGCTCTACAGCCGCTTTCCCGATGAACGCGAAGGCGATCTGGCCAAACGACACACGGAGCTAGTGCGCCGGGAAACCCTTGCCGAGATCGCCCTGAAGCTAGATATCGGCCCGATGATCCGCATGTCCAAGGGTGAACTCGACGGGGGCGGGCAGCAGAAAGAATCGCTGCTGGCCGATGTGGTCGAGGCCGTCATCGCCGCGCTCTACCTCGATGCCGGTCTGGTACCGGTGAAGGCCTTCATCGACGCGCACTGGTCACCGCTGCTGGAGGCGGCGAAGCGCCCGCCCAGAGACCCGAAGACCGCGCTGCAGGAATGGGCACAGGGCCGGGCGCTGGCCTTGCCGGTCTACACCCTTGAACGCCAGACTGGCCCCAGCCACGAGCCGGAGTTCGAGATCAGCGTACGGGTCGAGGGCTTCCACCCGGTCGCTGCAACCGCCGGCAGCAAGCGCGCGGCAGAGCGTGAGGCCGCCACCATTCTGCTGGAGCGGATACTGAACCGTGACTGACGCCCCTGAAACCAACACCCGCTGCGGGTTCATCGCCGTCATTGGTGCACCCAACGCCGGGAAATCGACGCTGGTCAACCAACTCATCGGGGCCAAGGTTTCGATCGTCTCACCCAAGGTCCAGACAACCCGGACCCGGGTTACCGGCATTCTTGCCGAAGGCGGGGATCAGGTGATTTTCGTCGATACACCGGGGATTTTCCGGGGCGCCAAGCGTCGGTTGGAAAAGGCCATGGTCGACGCCGCCTGGCGTGAGGCCGCAGAAACAGACCGGCTGATGCTGGTGATCGACGTCGCGAAGAAGGGTCTGTCCGACGATGATCGCGCGGTGATCGAGCAGTTGGAGCAGCAGGGCGCAAGGCCCATGCTCGCGCTCAACAAGGTCGATGGCGCACGTCACGAGACCATGCTCGGCATCGCGGCTGCCGTAAACGAGCGGCTGGATGTTCAGGAAACCTTCATGGTTTCAGCGCTGAGTGGGGATGGCGTCGATGATCTGCGGCAAGCCGTGCTCGACCGTCTGCCTGAAGGGCCGTGGCTCTACCCCGAAGACCAGATTTCCGATCTGCCGAGCCGCATGCTGGCGGCCGAGGCAACCCGCGAAAAGCTGTTTTTACAGCTCCATCAGGAGCTGCCCTACAATCTCACGGTCGAAACCGAAGCCTTCGAGGTGCAGGCCAAGGGCGACCTCAAGATCAATCAGGTGATCTACGTCACCCGGGACAGCCACAAGGCCATGGTGCTGGGCAAGGGCGGCGCCCGCATCCGGCAGGTGGGGTCTGAATCGCGGCGCGATCTGGAAGTGCTGTTTGACCGCAAAATTCATCTGTTTCTGTTCGTCAAGGTGCGCGAAAATTGGCTGAACGATCCCGAGCGGTTCCGCAAAATGGGGCTCGAACTCTGACCTGCTTCCGAGTGTTTTTTTCGACGATGGTCAACCCCAGGCTAATGTAGTTGTACGTTATATTCGCGAAGTGGAATTTATGGGTGACGGGGGACCAGCGACAACGCTGAGCCTTGCATTAGCGACCGGCAGAGCCGATCCTTCGCTGACCACAGACCAAGGGCAAAAGAAGAATGCGACAGTTGACCGAGGGCCTCTACGTCTCGGGCCAGATTGGCCCGGACGATTTGAAGAACCTTGCCGCGCAGGGCGTGCGTTCAATCATCTGCAACCGTCCTGACGGAGAGCAGTTCGGGCAGCCCGATGCGGACCAGATGGCAGAGGCGGCATCTGCGCTCGGGCTCCAGTTCCGCGCCATACCGCTGATCACGGGTCAGCTCAGCCCGGCTCATATCGAGCAGACCGCTGCGGCGCTGGCGGAAATACCCGGCCCGGTGTTGGCCTATTGCGGCAGCGGCATGCGCTCGACCGTGCTCTGGGCTCTGGCGCAGGCGCAGGCTCCGGCGGGGCCGGGTAAACTCTCCGGCGATGAGATCATCGCAGCCGCGGCTGATGCGGGCTTCGATATTAGCGGTCTTCGCCACTTGCTCGACGGCGCCTGAACAGCGCGCGCCCGGCGGCCAGCAGGCTCAGTGCCATCAGCGGAATAATCAGCATCCGGGCAATCTGATGGGTTGAGACAAACAGCGCGTCGAGGTCGCGGTCCAGCGCAATTGCCGTGGTGGTTTCAATCGCACCCGGCGCCAGCGCCAGCACCAGTTCTCGCGCCGGTAGGCTGGTCAGGGCAATCAGCCCGACACCAGCGACAATGACCACGCCGACCCCCGCAGCCAGCCCGCTGAAACACGCCAGCGCGAAACTGGCAAAGCTATGCATCGGGATGGCGTCGAAGCGTGTTCCCATCAGCCAGCCCAGTGCAGCCTGTGAGGCGATCAGCACCAGTTCAGGCAGGTTCGGCAGCGGCACGCCGATTATCTTCAGCAGGGCAATCCCGGCCATCGGACCGATGAACAGGGCACCGGGAATGCGCGCCAACGCCGCCAGTACCGCACAGCCCGCACCCATGAGCAGCGACCCGGGGATCAGGACCACTGACGGCACTCCAGCGACCCATGAAAACATCCCCGGAACATCACCATCCAGCCGGGCCGATGCAGCGCGTGCTTCGGTCAGGGCTTCCTGAGGAATGATCATGACCACGAACGGCAGGATCAGTGTCAGGCTGAGCAGCCGCAGGCTCTGGTACATGGCGACCACTTCGCTGCGCAGGCCCATGTCCTCGCTCGCAGCAATGGCGAAGGGCAGGGCGCCGGGCAGAGAGCAGAGCACCGCCTCTTCGGCGCTGAGATCGCTCAGGTGCAGCAGCACGGCCGCAGAAACGAAGGTGACCACCGGGATCAGCACCGCCATCACCACCAGCGACGGCAGCCAAAGCGCAACACTGTCCACAAACGTAGAGCTCGCCGTTGAGCCGATCAGGTAGCCCAGCATGATAAACGCCAGCCACCGCACCGGCTCCGGGAAGTTAGGCCGTCGACGCACAGCGCCCAGCAGCAGTGAGCCGACAACGGCGCCCAGCAACCACGGCGCCGGGATGCCTGCGAGTTTGGCGATACCGCCCCCCGCAAGGGCCGTAGCAAAGGCGCCCATCGTGACGATGAGGGGGCGAAGGGCAGAGTGCATCGTCGCACTCTCCGCTGCCGATCCGTCGATGGCAAGCGCGGTTTTTGCGGGTCTTGGCTAGGGCGCATTACTTTGCATGAGCGGCGCCTCGGCAGCGGCGTCGGTCTCGGCCCCGAACTGCAGCGCAACGAGGCGGGCGTAGAGCCCGTCACGAGACAGCAGCTCCTCGTGCGTCCCCTGATCCACCACGCGCCCTTCTTCGAGGACGACAATGGAATCAGCCTTCAGCACGGTCGCCAGGCGGTGGGCGATGACCAGGGTCGTTCTGTCCTCGGCAAGCGCCTCGAAGGCCAGCTGCACCGCGCGCTCGCTTTCAGAGTCCAGCGCACTGGTGGCCTCGTCGAGCAACAGGATTGGTGCCTGCCGGAGGATGGCGCGGGCGATGGCGAGGCGCTGGCGCTGGCCGCCAGACAGGGTACCAGCGTTTTCGCCCAGATCGGTGTCATAGCCCTGCGGCAGTGCCAGAATGAAATCGTGGGCTTCAGCAGCCTGCGCGGCGGCGATGACCTGTTCACGGGTGGCCGACGGGTTGCCAAAGCGGATGTTGTCCAGCGCGCTGCCGGCGAACAGCGGCGCGTTCTGCTGCACGATCGACAGGTTCTGGCGAAGCTCTGTGGGGTCAAGGTCGCAGACGTCGACGCCCTCAACCCGCACGCCGCCGGACTGGGGATCATAGAGGCGCAGCAACAGCTGGAAGATGGTTGACTTACCGGCGCCTGAAGGGCCGACGAGGGCGACGGTCTGACCGGGTTCAACCCGCAGGGTCAACCCACGCAGGGCGCGCTGATCCGGTCGGCTGGGGTAGGCAAAGGCCACGTTTTCGAGCGCGATGGCACCCGTTACCGGCTGGGGCAGGCTGAGCGGCTTGGCGGGCGGTTTGATGTCCGAGTTCGCCGACAGTATTTCAATCAGCCGTTCGGTGGCACCGGCAGCGCGCATGACCTCGGCGTAGGTTTCGGTGAGCAGGCCCACGCCGGAAACAGCGATAAAGGCGTACATCACGAACTGGATCATGGTCCCCGGGGTGATGGTTCCGGCCTGCACCTGAATGGCGCCGTACCACAGCACCCCAATCAGCCCCGCCAGCACGAAGGAGAACAGCGATGCGGTCAGGATCGACCGCACCCGGATCCGGCGCAGGGCGACGTGGAAGGTGTTTTCCACCGCCTCACGGAAGCGAAGGCGTTCTTCGGGCTCGCGGGTGAAAGCCTGCACCGTGTCGATGGCGCGCAGGCTCTCGCTTGCCCGCGCAGACGACTCGGCCAGCGCGTCCTGTCCCGAGCGCGAGAGGCGCTGCACCCGGCGACCGAACAGCACCATGGGTAGGATGATCACCGGCGCGACGAAGATCATCAGCAGGGCCAGCTGCCAGCTGGTGATGAACATCAGCACCAGCGCACCGGTGGTGGTGGCGACGGTGCGCGCGGCGACCGAGATCGACGAGCCGACCACGGTCTGAATCAGCGTGGTATCGGTGGTCAGGCGGGAGAGCACCTCGCCGGTCCGGGTGGTGGCGTAGTATCCGGGGCTGAGCGAGAGCAGGTGGTCGTAGACCTTGGCGCGAAGGTCTGCGACGACGCGTTCGCCCAGCAGACTGATGAAGAAGAACCGCATCGCGCTGGCCAGGCCAAGCAGCAGCGCGCCGACAATGCCCACGATGAAATAGATATTCAGGTTGCCTTCGATCGGGAACGCCGTGCAGGCCGCCGAGGTTGAAGCACCACTGAAGCCGCAATCGACCACCAGTCGAAAGGCGCCCGGGAGCATGAGTGTCAGAGCCGCTGACGTCACGAGGAAGAACAGGAACCCAAGGATGATCCCGGGATAACGCAGGATGAAGGGGATTAACTGCCGCAAGGGCTGGACCGTTCGCGCCCGCTCCCGGTGATTTCGGTCGCGCTTGAGCTCGGCGGCAAAGGAGGACCCCCGGTCATGCGCCACCTGATCACGAATGGGCTCGGGCATGCGAAAGCCCGCTGGGATGGGTGGTGGGGTTTCAGTCATGGGGCCTCAGCGTCAGTTCACACGGAGATAGGGTGCGCAGGCGCAGTTTTCAATTTGCAAACTGGCTCCTCTTGATCGGGATCGGCAAAAGCCCGATGCTGAGAAATCGATTTAAATACGAGGAAGACCATGGCTAAGTTCGTTCTGACCTTTGAAGATGCCCGTCAACCCAATTCGCCCGAGGCCGGACAGCAGCAAATGTCCGATTACAGGGACTGGCTGGCTGGACTGGGCGACATGCTGGTGATGCGTCAACTGGTTTCTCCTCAGACCCGTGTCGTAACTGATCAGGGGGTGCGTGACGCCGGTCCGGGCGGGATCATGGGGTTTCTGAAAATAGAAGCCGAAAACATGGAGGCAGCCATCGCCTTTGCCCAGCAGTGGCCCTTCCTGGCAATGGGAACCATGCGCGTGGCCGAGGCGATGGATGTCCCGACCTAGTCGCCTCAACCCGCACAGGCTACTTCATCACCCCTGAAACTGGTACTTTTCTATCAGTAAAAACTGATGTGTTTGCGCTTGATCTGCCGTAGCATTCGAATGACGCTTCATTCATCCTAATAACTGAATGCGTAGAGATCATGTTCAATCAGCTGATTAGTGGCGCGACGCTGTTGCTCAGTCTGCTCGTGCCAACACTAGCAAAAGCCGCCTCCGGACCGCTTGCTGAGGGTTTTGGGCGAGAATCCTGGCTAGGAAAGATTCACGTCGTTGCCGTCGTGGTGGCGCTGGTTCTGCTGGCGAGCGGCGTGCTGGTCTTCGCAATCCTTCGTACCGAAGACGATGACGAGGAGGCCGACGATGATTAATTTCCGCTCTCTTTTCCGATTCTTTTCATTCGAGGCGATCAACATTCGGATCGTGCTGATTACAGCTGCGATCTCCTACATGCTCCAGCTCAACGCCATTATCTCCGGCGAGCCGCTGTACATGATCGCGTTCGTGACTCTGCTGCCCTGGATCCCACTCGTGCTGTTCGAGGGCGTGTGGAAGGTCAAGAACTACGCCGCTGTCGCCTTTCTGGGGGTGTTCACCATCCTGCAGCTCGGACACTTCGCTGAACACCTGATCCAGGTGATCCAGATCGATTTCTTCAACGGCACGGTTGCCTGTCCACCCCCGGTAGACAACATCAACAATGCCTTGCGGGCGGTAACAATGGGGCTGCGGGACGTCGCAGCACAGGCGTCGTTCTACAGTGTCGAGCGGATCATCAAGCCCGGTGCTGACGGCTTTGCGGCGCTGGGTATGGACGGCCAGCCCCTGCGCGGGGTCGCAGCCTGTGCGGTCTTCGGGCAGCTCGATATCGAGATTGTTCATCTGGTCTGGGAGCTGATCGGCTGGACCGGAACCGGTGTTTGTCTGTTTTTCTTCCGCCGCAATATCTTTCTGTGGATCGCCTTCGCCGCGCTGTGCTGGCATGCGCTGGAACACCTGACCATCACCTACTTCTACTACTTTGATCAGGCCAAGCTCTGGGAGGGCTTCAAGCAACTCTGGGCAACCTATCCACTCGACGGAAAGACCTTCGTCGCCGAGCCGGTTGGCAAGGAAGCGGCGATGCTCAACTTCTATGAGGCGGGGGGCAAATTCGGCCTCATGGCCCGTCATGGGATGTTCGAGCAGCTCACCGGCGTCGACTTCATGCCGCCACGGGCACATCTGCACATGGGTTACAATCTGGTGATCACCGTGCCGACCGTGATCGGGTTCTTGCTGGAGAGCCGGAAAATCGCCAACCGCTACCTCGGCGCGGCTTTTCAAGGCTTGTCCAAGGAAGAGCTGACCCGCCTGACCAATCAGACCACCTACGCCCGCTTCGGCGATGGCGACCGCGTGTTCTCGCAGGGCGACCGCATCGATGGCGCCTACGTGGTTTCCAGCGGCAAGGTCGAAATCGTGATGGATCGTGAAGACGGGATTGAGGTTTCGCTTGCTACGCTCGACCCCGGCCAGTTGTTTGGCGAAATGGGCTACATCGACAAGGGTCAGGATCGACGCATGGCGCACGCCATTGCACGGGGCCGGCGGGTCGAATGTATCGCGCTCGACTCTCAGACGATCGAAGAGATGGTGCAGAACAAGGATGGTCGCTCTGGTTTTGACAGTGTCCGCAAAGCACTGGAGAAGCTCGCCAAGCAACGCGCCAGTGAGAACAGGACCACCCTGAGGGAGGCTTAGACCCTTTGGTTGATATGGACCAGCAGCAGCGCAGGCGGCCGTCGCGTCGCCAGCGCAGACTTGTTCTGGTCCTCGGGGCTGCGGTCTCCAGTGGACTGATGTTCGCTGTCGCCATCTTCGGCATGGCGTTCCTAAGCTGGTTCATCGACGTGCTGGCTGTGCCGCTGGCGATCTGTGGGATCAACGGCATTCAGATTTCCGAACGGCCCCTGTTCATGCTGGGCTTTCATCTATTCTTTCTGGTGCTGGTTGCCGTTATCTGTTTTCTGATTGTCGACAGCCTCAATTCCCTGATGAAGCGTTGGGACTGATCTTGCCCGGCAGGGGATGGGCGTGCCATGACGGTGTGACCGGGCCCAGTCAGGCAAGCAAGTCATGAATTTTCAGCGCCTACGCAACTCTTTGGTGTCACTGATCGCCGGACTGGTGGTCGCTGTACTTGCCTTTGCGTTGCCCCGGCAGGTCGAGCCCTTCGAAAACCTGATTTACGACGCCATGGTCCGGGCTACCGCCGAACCCTTCGCAGGCTCGGGTGTGATCACCCTCATCGATGTCGATGAGCAGAGCCTCGCCGAGGTGGGTCAGTGGCCTTGGCCGCGGAGCCATCTGGCGGACTTGGTCGAGCAGGTCAACGTAGGCCAGCCCCTGGCCTTGGTTTTCGATGCGATTTTTCCTGAACGCGACCGGCTGTCGCCCGATCTCTATGCTGACACGCTGAACGATACAGCTGGGATCACCATCGACCCAAGCGTCGCTTTGCCGTCCTTTGATCAGCAGTTTGCCGACAGGATCGCTGCGGCTCCCGTTGTCTTGGGCCAGAACACTCTACTCGCCGATGGAGCGAGGGGATTACTCGCCACCCAGAGCGAAACCTTCCAGCGTAGGCCGACTATTAATCTTATGGCCAGTAATCGCGAGCTTATCGCCGATGGCTTTCCGCCAACGGCCTATCGGCTGCCGGCGCTGCTCTCAAATATTCCGGAGCTCGATGAGGCCGCCAGCGGTCTGGGTGTGGTGACACTGCCCGCCGACACAGACGGCATCGCCCGAGCCATCCCGCTAATCTTTGTTCACGAAGGCCGAACACTGCCGTCACTGTCGCTGGAAACCCTGCGGGTTGCGCTGAGTTCGCGCGAGCAGCTGGTGCGTATCGACGAAGGCGGCATTCGTGAAGTGGTGGTGCAAGGCAGGCTGGGGCGGGTGATCATGCCCGCAGACCGTCGCGGCCGCCTCTGGATC
The DNA here is from genome assembly GCA_002708995.1 of Geminicoccus sp. Classification (GTDB taxonomy): domain Bacteria; phylum Pseudomonadota; class Alphaproteobacteria; order UBA7985; family UBA7985; genus UBA7985. Next base: position 34,748 of record PAPT01000011.1, read on the forward strand.
CGCTTCCCGCGTCTCGCTGAAGGGCAGCATCGCTATTTCCGTGTCGTCCCAGCAGCGGATGTTCTCCACGAGGACTTCGACGCCAGCGTTTTCACTAACCAGATCGTGATCTTCGGCTCATCTGCTGCGGGCTTGTTTGATCTCAAGAGCACGCCTCTGGGCAGTCAGGCCAACGTGCCCGGCATGGACCTGCAGGCGCTGACTGTGCATCAAGCGCTGACCGGCGAGATGGTGATCGTTGAAGAAGCCCTTCAGTGGGAGCTGCTGGCCGCGGCCCTCTTCTTCCTCTACGTGCTGGTATTGGCGCCGCGCCTGCCGGGCCTGATCAACAGCGCTGTGATGGTGGTGCTCCTGTCCATAACCGCCGGAGTGCAGGTATGGATGCTCTCTGCTCATGACACTTACCTGAGCCTGTTCGGCCTGTTCGTGTTTCTGCTCGGGTACGGCGGGGTTTCGCTGGTGAGTGAACTGATCGGTCGCGACCGCCAGCGCCGGGAGATCAAGTCGGCCTTCTCGCAATATCTTTCGCCTGCACTGGTCAACCGCATCAGCCGCGCCCCGGGCTTACTCAAGCTCGGCGGTGAGCAGAAAGAGCTGTCGATCCTGTTCGCCGATCTGCGTGGTTTCACCACGGTGTCAGAAACCTTCAAGGATGATCCCGCGACCCTGACCTCGATCATCAACCGGATTCTGACACCCCTGACCGAGATCGTGCACGCGCATCAAGGAACGGTCGATAAGTACATCGGCGACTGCATCATGGCGTTCTGGAACGCACCACTCGACGTCGATGACCACGCTGAAAAGGCGGTGCAGGCTGCGGTTGCCATGGTTGACGCCATGCCAGGCATCAACGCAGCGCTGGAAGAGGAATTCGGTCACAGCGGCTTCCGCCTCGGTGTCGGGGTCAATTCGGGCAGCGTGGTTGTTGGTAACGTGGGCTCCCAGACGCGCTTTGATTACTCAGTGCTGGGCGATGCGGTGAACCTTAGCGCGCGTCTGGAAGGACAGTCCAAAGTCTATGGCGTGGATATTGTCGTCGGCGAAGCGACCCAAGGGCAGATCGACAATAGCCGCTCATCGCTGGTCCAGATCGACCAGCTACGGGTCAAGGGAAAGCAAGAGCCAGTGCGCATTTTCAGCCCGATCGCAGGCGCCGCCGGGGATGACATGCGGGCGCACGAAGCGGCGATGACGGCCTATCAGGGTGAGGACTTCGGGTTGGCAAAGCGATTGCTCAACGGCATGCACGGCCGCTTTGGTAGCCGGCTGGACCAAGTCTATGCGGTGTTGCTGGAGCGTCGTACGATCATAGAAAACGATACGAACCTAACTTGGAGTGGCGTGTGGGAGGCTCAGGAAAAGTGACGTACGCTCGCCCGCTGAAGCAAGGGGTGCACTGACACCATGGCCTTCAAAATCCATCCGCTGGGCGTGCGCGGATCGTTCCCGGGCAGCGCCACCCGTCCCTCGGCCTTTGGTCAGGACACCACGTGCTTTTTTCTGCGCGTAGGCGATCAGGGTCTGATCCTCGATGCGGGTTCGGGGCTGACCCGGCTGGGCCCGGCCCTGCTGAATCAGGTGAAGGCGGACAGTCTTGCGCTGCTGCTCACCCACTATCACCTCGATCACCTGTTGGGCTTCCCGTTCTTCCGCAGCCCGTCCGCGCAGCCCTTGCCCGTGCACGGTCCGATCCTCGAGGCTCGGGGGCCGGAGGAAGCCTTACGCCACCTGATGGCGCCGCCGCTGATCCCTGTGGGGCTGGAGGCTGTTGGCGCCTTCGCCTTCCACCCATTCCCGGCAGGCCAGCGCTTTTCCATCGGAGAAATTGCGGTGGAAACCCTCGCTGTGAGTCATCCCGGCGGCGCCATTGCCTACAAACTCACCGGCGAGGGCAGGGTGCTCGTGTTCATCCCAGATATTGAGCACCCGGGGCCAGACGATACACCCGATGTCAAGCTGGTCGATTTCATCCACGGCTGTGACGCAGTGATCTACGATTGCATGTTCTCGCCTCAGGCTTGGGGGGCTCGGCGCGGCTGGGGGCACTCGCACTGGCGCGCTGGGCAAGCGCTGTGCGCGGCCGCTGGTGTTCAGCGGCTGATTCCGACTCATTTTGATCCCCGCGCCAGTGACGAAGATTTGGAGATGCAAGATCGGGAAGCCACGGCTTGCACGCCAGCGGTGCTAACTGAGTTTGCGCGCGAGGGCAACGTGATCCTACTCTAGCGTGTTTCAGGGATCACAGTCCGCCCGACAAAATCAGCCCTTCGGGTAATCAGAATGCACGCTTCCCTGCGCCTCCTCGCTTACACTCGCGCGAAACGGGAAGCGCTAGGCGCATATGCGACTTCAGAATTTACCATTTTCAGGGCGGAGACTGTCGGCCTTGGGGCGCAGCTCCCTGCCGTCGCGGGCCTGTGCGCCCGGTGGACGACAGGCGCTGCTGATGTCGACTGCGCCGTTGTCGTCTGGGGCGCTCGCCACTTTGGACGTGGTCTGCTGAACAAAATACCGTGGCCGGCGGACAACCTCCCGGTAGATCTTGGCGACGTACTCTCCAATGATCCCCAGCGCCAGCAAGGTCAGGCCAGAGAACAGCGTCAGCGCTACAAAGATCGACGTCCACCCGGCCACCGTATTGCCGCTCGCCCAGGCTAGCAGGGCGTAGACCGTCAGTACCAGCGCGAGCACGGATGTCAGCGCCCCGGTGACGCTGATCAGCCGCAGCGGCCACAGCGAAAATGAACTGATTCCCGTCCACCCCAGCGCTACCATCCGCATCAGCGGGTAGTGCGAAGAGCCCGCCTCACGCGGCAGCCGCCGGTAGCGCACCACCGCAATCCGCCGGCTCAGCAGCGCTGGCGTGGCACGAAGAAACAGGTCGTGCTCGCTGAACTGTAGCAGGCGCCCCAGCGCTGGCTGCGCGACCAGACGAAAATCACCATGATCGGGCGTCAGGCCGACGCCGAGCACGCGCGCGGTCCGATAGAACAGACCCGCGCTCTGCTGCTTGAACCAGCCATCGCTGTCCCGCTCCGCACGCACGCCCAGCACGATCTCGGCCCCTTCCGCCAGCTCTTCGAGCATTGCGTCAATAGCACTCAGGTCGTCCTGCAGGTCGGCATCGAGGCTCAAGGCGGCTCCACATCGATCCGCGACGGCCTGCAAGCCCGCGAAAATGGCTGTCTGCTGGCCTGCGTTGACAGCCAGCCGCAGCCCCTCGAACCGGTGATAACCTGCGCAGCGCTCCTCAATCAGCGCCCAGGTGGCATCGGTCGAGCCATCGTCGACCAGCAGCACGAAACTATCCGCGCGGATCAATCCAGCAGCCACCAGCGCGTCCAGCTTGGCGGCCAGTGCATCCATGCTTGCCGGCAGTTGATCGACTTCGTTGAAACAGGGCACCACCAGCCCGAGCCGCAAGGAGGCAGGGGCAGGGGCAGGAGCTGGATCGGTCAGCTTGGGTGCAGGCTCGTTCATCGTGCTCCATCCATGCCTGATCTCAGGCTCTTGCGCCATCCTTGACCGCGACATGTCTGCACTTTTCAGGCGGCATTTTGCACCCACAGCGCTGCTCAGGGGCGCGACTGTCACCGATACACAAAGCATCACCGTGAAACATTGTGCAACACGCCGTAACGCTTCGTGAATTGTGTCGCGCTGCAAATAAATTTACATTAGTGCAATACGCTTAACGATAGAATGGGTCGCCATGCTCCGTTCGGTTCTGCCCCTCATGACGTCGCTCTTCGCCGTCCTTGCCCTCGCAGCCAGCGCACAGACGCAGGTAGCCTCTCTCAGTGGCGCCCTGCCGCCTGAGCCGGAGATCGGGTCATTCACGGCCGTCACCAACACGGTGGAACGCCGCTATGATAGCGAAGCCTTCGCCTTGGGCAAAAGAGGCGGGCGGACCTTCGCCAACGAAGCCGTACGCGCGCTCGAAGCCTCCAGTGCGTCGATCCGTCTGGACGATGGCACGGTGCTCGATGTGGGACCAAACTCCGAAATTACCCTGGATTCCTTCATTTATGATCCCAAGCGCGGCGAGCAGCGGCTGTCCCTGCGGTTCTTGTCCGGCATTGTCCGCTTTACCACCGGGTCGATGGAAAAGCAGGCCTACGAAATCAACACACCCGTCGGTTCGCTGACTATCCGCGGCACCGAGTTTACCTTGCTGATGGAAGAGGCCCTGCATCTGGTTCTCAATGAAGGCGCGATCACGCTCGAGCTGTTCGGTGGCGAGGCGCAGGAACTCGACGCCCTTGATCCGGAGCGTCGGTTTCTCTCGGTTGTCGACGGTAGTTTCATCACCCTACCCGATAGCGATGGCGCGCTGACCGAAGCGATGAATGCGCTGGAACTCTCCTTTGACAGGCCGAATGTCCACTCTTCAGTGGTCTCTGACTACATGACAGCGTTCTTCAGCCGGGTCACGCTGGAGACCTGCAGCAGCGGCGACCTGTGCCTGTACGCGCTCGAACGGCACTTCGACCGAATGTGCCAGATCGGCGTACTGCGCGCCGAGGCGCGGCGCAGCCTCGCCCGTATCAGCGCCCGTATCCAAGGCGGCGGCAGCGCCTTCACGGCTCAGGGCGAGGATGGCGATCAGCTGGCCCAGAGCCTCGTTGAGGTCCGTGCCGTGGTTGATACCTTCCCGAAGGCCTACGGTGATGTCCGCGCCTGCGGTTCATCGGGCGAAGGACAGGAAGACGCCCAGGTCTCGCGGGTGACGACCCAGACCGGGGGCAGCGTGAAACTACGCATCGACGAAGTGGGCGCCGAAAACCTCACTGCGCTGGGTGTGGGGCAAAGCTCCTCGGGGAGTTCAGGCGGTGGAAGCAGCGCCTCGGACAACGGAGAAAGCCGGAGCAAGTCGGGGAGCACCTATGGGGACAATCAATCGCCAGGAGAAGCATCGGCACCCGGGACGAACCTCACCTCACCGGGGCTTACCTCACCGGGACTCATCATCCCAATCCAGCCCATCCAGATTGCGCCCATCGTCATCTCGCCGATCTCACCGCCCATTATGATCATCGGAAATTGACCCGGGTCACGGGGCCGCAAAAGCGTTTAACATTATGGACAGGTGAAAACGCTTACGGTTAAACTGTCACTAGGTACGCCCGAAAGGGCAGGCCCAAGGCACACAGGAGAAGATAACCATGGTCGTCAAACACACAAAGTTCACCTTCTCCGCGTTGGCAGCGTTGGGTTTTCTGCTGCTGAGCGTCTCCGCACAGGCCCAGCGCCCGACCGCCGCAGCGGTGATCGAGGCCTGTAACATTTCTGCTGAAGACTGCCAGAACGCTATCGACGCCTTCATCGGCGATGGCTTCCTTTCGGCCCAGCGCGCCATTGACCTAGCACGGCGGCTGTCATGGGCGGTGGACGGGGGTCGCGCAGGGGACTTTGCGCTCAGTTCCTTCGCCACAGTCGTGGTCGGCGCTGACTTCTCCAATGACACGCTCGGGAAGATCCTCAGCCAGGCTGAATCATCCAGTGCGGCAGCCCGCGATCTGCTGACCCAGGCGCTGAGTGAACTCGAAGTGGGCTCGCCGAACTAATCCCGGGATGGGGTGACGGAACCTTGACCCGGCGCCTTGCAGGATTGAACCCAGGTCCGATGGTCCGGGCGTTGGCCGCTGTTATGGCGGCCGCAGTCGTGCTGGTCTGGGTCTTGGGCATCAGCGGCGCAACCCCCAGACACCTCAGCCACAGCACCGATGCGCGGGCTGGCCTCAACGCCTGCCTGCGTCTGCTTAACTATATTTCCCTGATGCCGGAGGCTGACCGCAGTGAGCGACAATCGCAGTGTCGCGCAATGGCCAGCGTGCAAGCCGGAGAATGGGGCAGCGCCAGTCACGCCAACGTGGTGCTGGCTTTGATCGCCGCGCAAGACGGCACACCAGATATCGCGATAAACCGCCTCAAGACCTCACAGCAAATCGATCCGACCTCGTACTGGCTCGCCGCGCTGCGTGCCTCGGTCTGGCAGTTGCTGCCCGAAGCTGTACTGCCAACGCCCTGCACCCAAGCAGCTTACCTGTCGGACGTCACGGTCATCGCCCGGGCAGACCCGGCCTTCGCAGGGCGCTTAGGTGCCTGCTAGATCATGCTGAGCACTTCTCTCCAGCGCCTGATTGCCTTCGCCCTCGTGCCAGGGCTGATTTTCTTCGCCCTGCCGGCCTACCGCGCGGGCAATGATCCGCTGGTGCTGACTGGCGCAGCGGCGGCACTTTCGCTGTGTCTACTCACCGTGTCGCTGCCACGGATTCGGGGCAGCGCGCTGCATCTCATTCTGCCGCTGGGGCTGATCATGCTGGTCCAGTTGCTTGCACTCGGTGCGAACAGCCTGGGCTGCGCGCCACCGGTCGCCGCGGCAACGGCCGCTGATCTGAGCGCGCAGCAGTGGTTTCCCTGCACGCTGCGCTTCGGGAACAGCCTGTACGCGCTGCTGCAGACGTGGGTCGTCATCGCCTCCGGGCTTCTGGGGTTCGCCGTTGCGGGTCGGGTCCCGGTCGGCCGGTTCAATGCATTGCTCGTCTTTGCCGCACTGTTGTTCGGGGGACTGGGTGCAGTCCGAATTGTCTTTGATCCACTCGTGCTGCCGGACTCGGCTGGTTTCGTGAACCCCAACTCTCTGTCAACGCTGCTGGTTGTGGGCCTGCTGTGCTGGATGCAGCAGTCCAGCGGACCTGTGATCGATCACCTGAGATCTGGCCGGTTCACCGCTGTTACAGGGCCGCTGCTGCTCGGCCTCCTGCTGGTTGTTGCGTTGGTGATGACGCAATCACGGCTGGGGATGTTCGTCGGTCTGTGCGCCTGCGGTCTGCTGGTTCTGGTCGAGCTGGGCCGCCGGATGACGCGGTATCAGCTGCTGCACCTCGCCACCCTGCTGGTGGTCCTCGCGCTCGCGGTCGTCGCGCTGCAGGCAGTGGCGTGGATCAACCAGGTAGGCGATATCCATGGCTCGCTGCTCTCTCGCTTGTCGATCTACGAACAAGGCGCGCAGCTCTGGCTCAAAGGCATCGTTTTCGGCGTGGGCGGGGGCACCTTCGAAGTCGTGCTGCCCGTGGTCAACACCGACCCCGTGCTCGCGGAAAAGCTCTGGACCAAAGCCCACAGCACCTACCTGGCGCTCTATATCGAGCAAGGCATTTTCGGGCTGATCGTGCACCTCTATGCCTTTGCGGCTGTGGTTCTGATCCTGCTCGGGGAATGGTGGCGGAGACGGTCCAGTGCTGCCGGGCTGGGTCTGGTGATCGTTTTTGCCATCGGCGCACACAGCGTTTTTGACTTCAGCATGGAAATTCCAGGCGTTGCAGCCAGTGTCGCAGCGGTACTCGGCGCCATCCTTCATTCCGGGCTGGCCGCCACCGATGGGCCGGAGGCGGCCTTAGAGCCAGATGTCTGAACCCATCGCGGCCGCGGGGTTCGGGTTTGCCTTCCCCTTCATCCTCACCTTCGCGCTCACGCTGCTGGGCACCGTTGTGCTGTGCTGGTTCTACCTGCGCCTTGCCACGGCGCGGCGGTGGGTCCGGCCCAGCACGGCCCGCGACCTGCACATCAGGCCCATAGTATCAGGTGGCGGCGTAGGCGCGGCGCTGGCGATTGGCGCTGTCTTGCTGGCGCTCCCCGCCCTAGGGGTTTCTCTGCCAAGACCGGGCGCCACGCTGTGTCTGATGGCTGTGCTGGCGATCATTGGCTTTATCGATGATCACCGCCCGCTGCCCTCGATCCTGAAACTGCTGCTGCAGGCCGGTGGGATCGCGCTGTTCTGGCAGCTGCAGCCAGCGGGGGTTCAGTTCGACGCCATCTCGGGGCTGGCGCTGGTCGCCCTGCTGTTTGTAGGGCAGCTGTGGTGGATCAACCTTATTAACTTCATGGATGGTGCCGATGGCTTTGCACCCACGCAGATCGCCCTTGGTGTCATCGGGGTCGGGCTTGGTCTTCTCCTGCTATCGTCCCGGGCAACCGCAGCAGCCGGGGAGCCTCTGACCCTGGCGGCTTTGGTTCTGGGCGCTGCTCTAGGGGTGCTGGCCTTCACCTGGCCCCGGGCGCGCATGTTCATGGGCGATTGCGGTGCGCTGGTGCTGGCAGGACTGGTGCTGGTTCTGGCTGCCGAGGCAAGGGACGCGGGTCTCGCACTGGTGCACGTATCGGTGTTCTTCTCGCTGTTCATTGCGGATGCCTCCATCACCCTGCTGAGCCGGACGATCTCGGGTCGGAACCCCTTCGAAGCGCACCGCGACCATGGCTATCAGCGGTTCATTCTCCGCTCTCAGAAGAGGGCTTTGCGACAGGGCCTCGAACCGGAGGCCTCCCGAACACGGGCGCACCGGCGCGCACTGCTCTGGCTGGTCGCTCTCAACGCTGCAGTGGTGATCCCGCTGGGGCTGGTGGTGATCACGCTGGACCACGCCTGCGCGGCAATCGTGGTGCATCTGCTTGTGTTCATTGGCGTTGGAATAGTGCGTTTCGGGTTTCAGCGCGCGAGCTAGTCCGTTTTCAGGCTTATTAACCTTTTTGAACCCGGCTCAGGCGCAGTAAAGTCAGGGTCATTCCGCGGTGTGATCAGGATGGGGTGATGCATCTTAACGCAGGCAGCCTGCTTGCTGGACTGGACTCGAGGGCCAAGGGCCTACTGGCGCGCGCGATCGATGCCGCAGGCGTGCTGGTCTGCGCGATCCTGACCCTGCGGTTGCTGACGGGCGGCCCCCTGCAGCCCGCAGCGGTTGACCAGATTGTGCTGGCGACGCTGCCTATGGTGACCGTGATTATCCTCAGCGCCCTCAACGCTTACCGGTCCGGGGTCCGCTTCATTGGCGAACAGGACTACATCAACATCGCGCTGGGCGTTGGTCTAGGCTATGCCGCCGCGCTGCTGCTGGTGGCGATGGGATTGGCCTTCGAGTTTGCCGGTTTTTCGCCGGGCTTCTTCATTCTCGGACCCGTGCTGACCAGTGCCGCGCTGATTTCAGTGCGGTTCGGAGGGAAGAGGCTGGTCCGGCTGCTGATCGGTGGGGGGCGGGATCTGAGGCCCGCACTGGTGTTCTGGCAGGACCAGTCCGCCATTGCGCTGGCGGCGCAGGGCTTCAACGGACGGGCAACGGCCGTCATTGGCCTGTTGGCGCCAGAGGGAGAGCCAAAGCTAAGGCGCGAGCAGGGGTTCAATGTCTATGGCTTCGAGCACGTGCCGGCTCTGCTGCGCCAGCATCCGAACCTGAAAATCTATGTGGGCGAGGGTTCTGATCTCAGCGGGCTGACCGAGGACTTTGCGGATATCGCCTCCCTTGCGCCCGGATGTCTTCGCCTTCTCTCGATGTCGCCGACGAAGCAGGAAAAGGCACGGGCGCCGATCCCCTCTTTTGCCATGGATATGGCGACCCTGATGGGCAAGGGCGCTGAGCTCACCGACCGAGGGTTTGCAGCGGGGTTTGAGGGGAAATCCGTGCTGGTGACCGGCGGTGGCGGTTCCATCGGTACCGTTGTCTGTCAGGCGCTGCTCCGCCATGGCACCCGCAAGGTCGTGGCGACCGATCGCAGCGAACTGGCGCTGTTTGAGCTTGAGCAGGACCCGGTTTGGGCCAGGGCGGCGGCGGACGGTTGCGCCGTCGCGCGGTTGGCAGACATCACCGACGCCCGGCAGCACGCGGCCATAATCGACGCCCACAGCGTTACCGACATCATCCACACCGCCGCGCACAAGCACGTCAACTTCATGGAAGACGCCGCACTGGCCGCCGTCGAAAACAATGTCTGGGGCACCCGGACCCTGCTCGAAGTCGCCGTTGCCGGGGGGGTGCGCCGCTTCACCTTTGTCTCTACCGATAAGGCGGTTCTGCCGGAGAGCGTCCTGGGGGCAACCAAGATGTGGGGCGAGGTGCTGATCGCTCACTTTGCCCAGCGTCAGGCTGAGGGGCAGGGGTCGGGTCAGGAGCAGCCCTGTTTCAGCACCATCCGTCTGGGCAACGTGCTCGTGTCAGCGGGCTCGGTTCTCGATCGGTTTCAGGCACAGATCGAGCAAGGCGGCCCCGTGACGGTCAGAGATCCCAGTCTGGAGCGCTACTTCATCACCATGCCGCAGGCCGCTGAGCGCATTCTTCAGGCCGCTCAGAAAGCAGGAAACGGCCAGACTTATGTCGCGCAGATGGGAGCACCGCTGAAGATCCTCGATCTCGCGCGCTGGTCGATACAACTCGCCGGTCACCGGCCCAGCCTTCCCGGCGATGCCGAGGGTGATATTCCAGTCGTCTTCACCGCGCTGCTGGCAGGTGAAAAGCTGCGGGAAACCCCGCTATTGCCCGCTGAGATGCACCTCTATGCCGACGGGAGCGGCCTGATCACCGCCGAGACGCCACAGATTGCGCCGAGAACGCTTGCTGCGCTTATGGCCACACTCGAAGCAGCCTGCGAAACCGGGGACGGCGACGCGATCAGAAGCGCACTAATGAACCTTTGTTATGTGAATGAAAAATAGAATAGGCTTTGGATAGGCCGGGACCCATCATCCCCCGCCAAACAGGAGATAGTCGTTGGCGTTTCTGGCAACATTACTGCGGTACAGATACTTTGCGCTGCTGAGCATCCTGCAGGAAATCCGGGGGGACTATCAGCGCGGCAGGATTGGCTTTTTCTGGGTGTTCATGAATCCGCTGCTGCAAGTGCTGATTTACTCGGTGATCCTGACAAATGTACTCCAGGCGCGGCTGCCAGGGGCCGATTATCCCTATTCCTACTCCATGTATCTGATGGGCGGCATTCTGGCCTGGAGCCTGTTCGACGGCATTGTCCGCGAAACCATGGATGTCTTCATCCGGGGTAGGGCCATCATCCACAATTCATCCATTCCGCTGAGCGTTTTCCTGCTGGTCACTGTCGCCAAGAATATCGCGCTGAACGTGATCCTGCTGCTGATCATGCTCGGCTTCAGCCTTGCCCTCGGCGTCTGGCAGGGCTTGAGCTTTCTGGCACTGCCACTGCTCATGGGGGCCCTCGTGGCCTTCTCGACAGCCATAGGGTTGCTACTGGGGCTGTTCAACGTCTTCTACCGCGATGTCTCCAGCGCGGTTCGGGCAGGTCTGCCGCTGATGTTCTGGGTCACGCCGATCGTGTACCCTTTGTCGATCGTTGATGAGCGGGTGCAGGGGCTGTTCTCCCTCAACCCCATTACGCACTTCACTTCGGCCTATCAGGCGGCACTGGCCTTCGGCACGCTACCCGATAGCCGGCCGCTGCTGATCCTTCTGATCGCCTCGCTGCTGCTGCTCGCGCTGAACCTCTTGCTATACCGGCGGATGAGAAGCGATCTGGTGGACTTGCTGTGAGCGTTCTGACCGCCGCCCACGTCAGCAAGGTCTATCAGCGCTTTCAGACCGAGTTGCACCGCATGGCCCATCGCTTGGGCGGGGTCAGCGCGCCGGTGGAGACCTTCCACGCGCTGTCCGACGTCAGTTTCCGGGTTGGCGCCGGGGAGTGCATCGGTCTGATCGGGCGTAACGGCGCGGGAAAAAGCACGCTGCTGAAAATCTGCGCCGGGGTGATGGCCCCGTCGTCCGGCGCCGTCGAGCGCCCTGAGCGGACGGCGGCCATTCTGGAACTGGGCCTGGGCTTTGACTTCGATTTGACCGGCCGGGAAAACGTCATGCGGGCCGCCGCCATGATGGGGCTGCAGCATCAGCAGATTGCCGATCGCGTTGACGCGATACGGGACTTTACCGAGATCGGCGAGGCCTTCGACCGGCCCATGCGCACCTACTCGACGGGCATGAAGATGCGGGTGGCGTTCAGCGTGGTCACAGCCTGGCAGCCAGATGTTCTGTTCATCGACGAGGCACTGTCGGTTGGCGACGCCTATTTCCAGCACAAGTCGTTCGACCGCCTGCTCAGCCTGAAAGCACAGGGCTGCGGACTGATTTTCGTGTCGCACGACCTGAATGCGATCAAGACCCTGTCTGACCGGGTGCTGCTGCTCGACCAAGGGCGGATCATTCAGGACGGCCCCCCCGAACAGGTCTGCGACTTCTATAACGCGTTGATCGGCAGCGAAGGCGCGGATGCAGTGGAGGTCCGGCAGGGCGATGACGGCCGCGCCAGGACTCAATCCGGCACGCTCGAGGCACAGTTCACCGAGGTCAGTATCAGGAACGGGGACGGCCAACCGGCGCAGACCTTTGCGGTCGGCGAGCGCTTGGTCCTGCAGGCGCGGATCGAACTGGCCAGCGACATCGACAGTCTTGTTGTCGGTTTCAGCATCAGAGACCGCCTCGGGCGGGTGGTGTTCGGCACCAATACCTGGCACACGGATCAGGCGATCGTGAATGCAAAAGCACTGCAATCCTATGAAATCGCGATACACTTGGCGGCAAACTTCGGCGTCGGTGACTACTCGGTGCAGGTGGCTTTGGTCGACCGGGATACGCACCTGACGGCAAATTATCAGTGGATCGACGGCGCGGCACTGTTCTCGGTGACCAACCTGCGCCAGCCCTACTTCGAAGGCGTTTCATGGCAAGAGCCACGGATCGAAATAAGGGAGAGCTGATGGTGTCCTTTGTCTCCCATGCCCAGAACCGCGAAGACGTGCTGCTGTGGCGGGCGCTGAATGACGTGGAGCAGGGGCGGTACATCGACCTTGGGGCTGCCGCGCCGGTCACGGATTCCGTTACCTTTGCCTTTTTTCAACGTGGCTGGTCCGGGATTAACGTGGAGCCGGTGCGCACGCTCTTCGACCAGCTGCAGGCTGAGCGGCCCCGGGATATCAACCTGAACATCGGTGCGGGCGAAGCGACCGATGAACGAACCCTGCACGAGTTGGTCGGCACGGGATTGAGCACGTTCGAGGGCAAGGAGGCGGCGCGGCTGGCGCGGTCGGTCGGCTGTGACACCCGCACTGCGCAAACCCAGATCCGGCCCATGGGCGAGGTGTGCCGGGAGTATGGTTTCAACACGGCACACTTTCTCAAGATCGACGTTGAAGGCATGGAAGAGCAGGCCTTGCGGGGCTTTGATTTCGGCTACTGCCGGCCGTGGATCGTGCTGGTGGAATCGACCATTCCGAACAGCCGGGTACAGCGCTTCCGCAGCTGGGAGCCTCTGCTTACGCGGCAGGGTTATGACTTCGCCCTGTTCGACGGCCTCAACCGCTTTTACCTGTGTGAACAGCACAAGCATCGGATGAGCCGACTGTCGGTCCCGGTGAATGTCTTCGACGGGTACCGCACGGCCGCTGAATTCTTTCTGGCGCGGCGCGCAGAGGACGAACGTCAGACCAAGGAAGCGCTTGAGGCATCGCTCGAGCACGAGCGCACCAAGGCCGAGCAACGGTCTCAGGCCGAGAAACAGGCCACAGCGCAGGCACGCGCCGAAGCCGAAGCTCAGTCCCGGGCACGAGATGAAGCCCAAGCGCAAGCACGCGCTTGCGAGGCGGCCACGGTGGCCCTCAGGTCGGAGTTTGAACGGGCCCTCACCGCGGCACGGGCGCAGCACCAGCAGGCCGAGGCAAGAGCGGTTGCGAGCGAGGCGCAGGCAGAACGGGCCGACAGCCGGGCCGCAGCATCAGATCAGCGTGCATTGGCAGAGAAACGGGAGCGTCAGTCCACGCAGGCTCGACTGGCTGAGGTTGAGCAGCAGGCCGCCCGAGCCGCGCAAGCAGCGCAGGCCGCCGCCGTGGCAGCAGCCGATGCAGCCCGTGAAGCGGTTCAACAGGCAGAACTCACAGCCCAGCGCCATCAATCAGCGCTCCAGCAGCAAGAGCAGGTGTCAAAGGCTCAGCGCAACCAGCTTCAATCCCGGATGGAGATGGAGCACCGCGCTGCCCAAGAGGCAAAGCAGTTGCACCGGGAACTGCTCGATGCCCACGTCGCGCTTGAAGCCGGGTATCTCCAATTGCAGGCTCAGTCCAAGGCCCAACAGCGCCAGCTTAAGTCGTCACAGACGGCAACGCGACGCGCGCAGGACCACAGTCGCCAGCAAAAGGCGCAACTGGTGGCGCTCGAAGCGGATCTGGCCTCGCTGAAAAACGCCTATCAGGCCCTCGACGCGAGCCTGCATCAGGCGCTCGAGCAGGTCACTGCCCAATCCCGTCAGGCCGAGCGGCAGGACCAAGAACTGGCCGGTCGGGACCAGGCGTTGCGAACCGCTGATTTCAGGATCGAGAGCCTTCGCGCCGAACTCGCTGAGAGTGAGCGGCAGGAGCGCGCACGCAGCCAGCAACTGCAGTGGGTCTACGAAAGCCGATCTTGGCAGATAACCGCGCCTTTACGCTTCGTATCCCGCGCGGTGGGAGCTTCGCTGCGGCTGCTGGCAAGGATGGGGTTCGAGGCACTGATCTTCCTGACGAGGCCGCTGCTGCGGCCTCTGCTCAAGCGCAGGTCGGTATTCGCCTTCGGCGTACAGCTCTTCAACCGAGCACCTGCGCTCAAGTCCGTGGTCCGTGATATCCTCGCGCGGCGCGGCCTGCTCCCGGGGGGTATCGTTGCCTCCGGTGGCTTACCGCCTGTCCAGACCACTGCGGTCGCTGCGGTGAACTCCACGCAAGCCGCTGCCAAGCCCGTGAAGTCCCATGAGCCGGTGACTGAAAGGGTGGTCGAGCAGGCGCCCGAGCCGACCATCGATGCGGCAGTCTTTGCCCGTGTCAGAAACCGCCTTGGCCCCGTGAAATCACCGTCATGAAGGTTCTGATCCCCACCAACCAATCGCCCTTCGTTTTCGGCGGTGCTGAGGCCCATGCCCTCAGCCTGAAGCAGGCTGTCGAGGCCGCCGGTCACCAAGCTCAGATCCTGAGCCTGCCGTTTTCCTACCGTTCCGAGGACCTGCAACGCCGCGTCGTCGGCTTCTGGGACGCCTTGAGCGTTGACGAGCTCGATATCAGCGATGTTGACCGGGTCATCTGCATCAAGTTTCCCGGCTACTACCTGCGGCACAGCCGTAAATCGGTCTGGCTGACCCATCAGCACCGGGTTTTCTACGACCTCGCCGGGACAGCCCACGATCCGGGTGGCGGCGACCCAGCCTTTCGCGAGGATGTGCGGCGGCTGGATACCCAGCATCTGGGCGAGAGCCAGCGGCTGTTCACCATCTCCAAGAATGTTTCGGCAAGGCTGCTTCAGCATAACGCTCTGAAATCCGACGTACTCTATCATCCACCACCGGACGCAGAGAGCTTTACCGAGGGCGGGATATTCCCCTTCATTTTCGCACCGGGACGGCTCGAGGGATTGAAGCGCCACGAGATCCTGATCCACGCCATGGTAAACGCGCCGGCGGAGCTCCGCGCCATTGTCTCGGGCGAGGGCGGTCTGAGCGCGCACCTGCAATCCCTGGCACAGGACTTGGGGGTGACCGATCGTGTGGCGTTTGTCGGACACATCACCGACGACCACAAGCGCCGCCTCTATGCCAACTGTCTGGGGGTGTACTTCGGCCCCTTTGATGAAGACTACGGCTACGTCACGCTCGAAGCGATGCTGTCGGCCAAGCCAGTGATCACGTTCCGGGACTCAGGCGGGCCGTGCGAGTTCGTCCACCACGGCGAGACCGGATTTGTGCTCGAACCCGATAGCGAAGCCGTGGCTGGAGCACTCCACCAACTCTGGGAGGATCAAGCCAAGGCGCGCGCCATGGGCCGCAACGGCAAGGCGCACTATCAGGATCTGGACCTGCGATGGGACCGGATCGTGGACGCGTTGGTCTAGGGGGAGGACAGGGAAGGATGCGCATTGCCATCGTTGCCCCCAGCCCGATCCCCTTTGTCATGGGCGGTGCCGAGCGTCTGTGGCTGGGTTTGCAGCAGCATTTGAACGGCGTGGCCGGTCACGATTGTGAGCTAATCAAGGTTCCAGTGCGGGAGGGCAATCTGCTGGAATTGGTCCAGGCGTACCGCAGCTTTGCCGAGCTTGATCTCAGCCATTACAACGGTGTGATCTCGACCAAGTACCCGGCCTGGGCGGTCAGTCATCCCC
This sequence comes from Geminicoccus sp., assembly GCA_002708995.1. Taxonomy (GTDB): domain Bacteria; phylum Pseudomonadota; class Alphaproteobacteria; order UBA7985; family UBA7985; genus UBA7985. The sequence continues at coordinate 50,716 of PAPT01000011.1, forward strand.
GCCACTCGGTCTTTATGCAGCACACGCTCCGCGGGCTCTACGACACCTATCACTTTTCTGGACAGCCAGAGAGTGTTGAAGCGGATCTGGGCGCCTACGGCCCTATTCGTAAAGACCTGCTTGCGCTGGCGTCTGAGGGTTCCCGGTCCAACGCCGGCCTGATCGAGGTGCTGCAGCGGCTGGAGGCTGCCCTCAGCGAAGGCGCGCTTGGTCCTGAGCAGGTCCGCTTCCCCGGCCCTGTTTCCCGCGATGTCGTCCATCAGCTCGACCGGATCGCCATGCATCCAGCCCGCATCGAGCGCTATGCCGCACAGTCTCACACCGTCGCCCGGCGCAGGGACTACTTTCCCGACGGCGCGTCGGTCCAGGTCGCCTACCCGCCACCGTTGGGCGAGGGCTTTGCCTGTGAGGGGGATCAGTTCCTGTTCACCGCCAGCCGTCTGGAACACCCCAAGCGTATCGACATGATCATCGCGGCGATGCAGGAGGTTTCGGCCGACATCCCGCTCTATATCGCGGGTGAGGGCAATGACCTTGCGCGCCTCAAGGCCCTTGCAGAGCCCGACCCCCGGATCGTGTTCCTCGGGCAGGTCAGTGAGGATGCACTCAAGCAGCACTATGCCAACGCGCTGGCCGTGCCCTTCGTGCCCTATGACGAGGACTACGGCTACATCACCATTGAAGCCATGCTCAGCGGCAAGCCCGTGGTGACCACGCTCGACGCTGGTGGTCCCACGGAGTTCGTTGTTGATGGTGAAACGGGGCGGGTGGTGGCGCCGGAAGCCAAGGCGCTGGGGCAGGCGCTGGATGCGCTCGCATGTGATCCAGCGGCCGCACGGCGGATGGGTCAGAACGCCGCCACCAAGGTCGCCGGGATTTCCTGGACCGCCGTTGAGCGCGCCCTTTTGGGTTCGTCATTCAGCCTGCCGAACCCGCCGCCGGCGTCTCCCGCCCTCGGGCGGGGTCGGGAGCGCATTACCAGCTTTTCAACCTTTCCGGTCAGCCCCGCCCGGGGTGGCGGCCAGCAGCGCGTACTGAATATCTGTCGTGAGCTGTCACAGACCTACGACGTGGAAATCGTTTCCTTCGTGGAGGCGGGCGACAGCAGAGCAACGACCGCGCTCGGGCCCGGATTCTGGGAAACTCGGGTGCCGAAGTCTCCCAGACAGGCAGAACTCGAAGCAAGCCTGAGCGCCGATGCCGACTGGCTGCCGGTCGGCGACATCGCAGCGGGTCTTCACTGGCGGGAAAACGAGGCCTTCATGGAGCATGCGCAGGAAGCCTGCGCAGCAGCAGACATCATCATGCTTCACCATCCCTACATGGTCGAAGCGGCGCTCGCGTATGGGGCAGGGGCGAGGCTGTGGCTGGACGCGCACAACGTGGAGCTGGACCTCAAGCGCCCCCTGATCGAGCCGCACAGCGCTGCAGCGGGGCTGCTGCACGCCGTTGAGCAGCTGGAAGGTCGCGCTTGGCACGCCGCCGCCTTCATCACCGCCTGCACGCAGGCTGATCTGGACCGCCTGCAGCAGCTCAACGGCAGCAGCGACGCCCTGCAAACCGTCCTGCCCAATGGCTACAGCCGTCGGGCAGGTGACCCGATCTCCCGGGCGCAGCGGAACCACAACAAGCGGCAACTGGGCCGCGAGGGGGTCTTTACCGCGCTTTTCATAGGCAGTTGGCATCCGCCGAACATTGAAGCGGTTCAGAGCATCGTCACGATGGCATCAGCCCTGCCTGATCTCGAATTCTGGATCGTGGGGAGCGTCTGCGGTGCCTTCATGACGGAAGACATGCCGACAAATCTCAGGATGCTCGGGGTTGTGGAAGACGATGAGCTGGTGGCGCTGCTCTTGGCGGCCGATCTGGCGCTGAACCCCATGCAAACCGGCTCGGGGAGCAACCTAAAGATCCTCGACTACATCGAGCACCGGATACCGCTGGTGTCCACGGCCTTCGGCGCGCGCGGGTTCGGGCTGGAACCGGGGCAGGACTACCACGAAGCCGACCCGGATCAGTTTGTCGACGCGATCAGCCGGCTGCTGTTCATCACCGAGGCAGGGTTTCTCGACGACAGAGCCGAGCGGGTTGCGCGCAAGGCGCAGGAGTTCGCCTGGGATGCTTCGGTGGCGCAGGTCCGCGCGTTGCTTGCCGCGCTACCCGGTCGCTAGGGGCGTGGGGGATTGATGGTGGTCATACGCGTTGGCATCGATGGGCGCAGCCTGCGGTATCCGTTGACCGGGGTCGGGCGCTACGCGTGGGAGCTGACCCGGCGGCTGGCAGCCATGGACTGGCTTGAGGTCGTGGTCTTTGCCCCCGGCCTGCCCCGCGACCCTCACCAGATCCGGGCTTCGGAGCCATCAGCCCAAGCGCTGCAACCCTCGCTCATGGACCGCGTGGTCTGGCACGCCGGATCGCTCGTGGAGACGCCGGAACGCAGGGCGCTGGACCTGTTCTGGGGGCCGAACCATAGCCTTCCTAAGTTGTCTGCGAACACAGCCGGGATCGTGACGATCCACGACCTGGTCTGGCGGCACGCGCCCCGGACCATGCGCCGCTTCACCCGCCATCTCGACCGCTTCCGCATGAGCGCCGCCGCTCGTGCTGCCGACCATATTGTCACGGTGTCAGAGAATACAGCGCGGGATGTCCAAGGCTGTTTCGGCGTAGACCCTTTGCGGATCTCGGTCATCAACCCGGGCATCACGGCGCTGCCGCAGCCGGGAGAGGAACGCCGGCTGGCCGACATCGGCATTACCTCGCCCTTCGTGCTGTGCGTCGGAACGCTGGAGCCGCGCAAGAACCATCTGCGATTGATCGAGGCCTTTGGTCGTGTCTGCGGGGCTTCGGCTTCACCGCTTCAGCTGGTGATTGCAGGCGGGCAGGGCTGGGGCAGGCTTGACCTGCCGGGGGCCGTCAGCGCCGCTGGCCTGGAGGAGAGCGTGCGGCTGCTTGGGTTTGTCGATGATGGCCTGCTCTCAATGCTCTATGCCCAGTGCCTCTTCGTCGCCATGCCGTCACTGTTCGAGGGCTTTGGCATGCCCCTGATCGAAGCCTTCAGCTACGACAAGCCGGTGCTGGCAGCCGGAAACTCCTCGATGCCCGCGGTGGTTGGCGATGGCGGCGTGCTGGTCGACCCGCTGGACACGGCCTCAATGGCCGATGGGCTACGGGCGCTGCTCGATGATCAAACCCGTGCGGATTTTGCTGCACGAGCATCCGAGCGGGCAGCCCGGTACAACTGGGATCACAGCGCAGCAGCGCTGGCCCGGACCTTCGCGCAGCTGGTGCAGGAACGAGCCTGATGCGGGTGCTCCATGTGTTCAAAACCAGCAGTCGTGTCAGCTATGGCGGTGGTGAGACCTTCATCGATCCCCTCTGCCGCCATACCGGCCGCCTGGGCGCGCAGAACACCGTCTTCGCCCTCAACCCACGGGAAGCCAGCCAGACCATCCAGACGCCGGACTATCGACTGGTTCAGATGCGGCAGGACTTCAGCCTCGCCTCAACCGGGTTCTCCATCGCCGGCGTCGCTGAGCTGTCGCGCCAGATCCGCGCGCACGATGTCGTGCACTATCACAGCCCCAACCCCTACGCAGAACTGCTGGCTGTCGCCGGACAGAACGCAACCCCGGCGCTGGCAACGCACCACGCCGACGCGGTGCGCTATCCCTTGCTCCGCGCGCCCTATGCGCTGCTGCAGCGGGCGTTCTACGCGCGCATGGACCGGGTAATAGCGACCTCAGACGTCTACGTTGAAACCAGCCCGATGCTCCAGCGGCTTGCCGACAAGGTGCGTACCATCGCCATTGGCATCAGCGCGGACGACCTCGCCAAGCCTTCAACCGAGGAACGGCAAGGCTGGGCAAAGCGGTTCCCGGCGCCCTTTGCCTTATTCCTCGGCGCGCTCCGGCCCTACAAGGGCTTGCGGACGCTGCTCGAAGCCGTGCGCGGAACCGAGATCCCGCTGGTCATCGCCGGAACCGGGGAGCTGGCGGGCTTGGTCGAGCGAGAGCTGTCCCGGCCGGGCTACGAAAGCGTGACCTACGTAGGCTCGGTCGGTGAGGAGGCCAAGGCGGCGCTTCTCTCGCTCTGCCGATGCTTTGTGTTGCCGTCGATCAATCGTGCCGAAGCCTTCGGAATCGGCCTGCTCGAAGCCTCAGTCTTTGGGAAGCCGTTGATTTCTTCACGTTTGGGAACCGGGACATCGTTGGTCAACGAGCACGGTGTCACCGGCGTGGAGGTCAGTCCCGATTCGGCGGCTGAGTTTAAAGCGGCTCTACTCAGACTGCTGACCGAACCAGAGACCGCGGCGTCTATGGGCGCCGCAGCGCGGGACAGGGTAGGGCGCCTTTTCACGGCCGAGAAACAAGCCCGTGACTACATGGATGTCTACGAGGCGCTGGCGACTGCGCGGCGCTGATCAGGCGAAGGTGTAGTCCAGATCGATCAAGGTCGAGAGGTTGGTCTCCACGAACTGGATCGACACACCCTGATCGGAGAACAGCACGTCGCTGTCCTGTTGGGACATATTGTTGGTTGCGTCCGTGGCGACCGAATAGCTGAAGCCGTTGAAGGTCACCTGATCCCAGGAATCCAGCCCGTACACGATATTCTGGCTGCCGTCAGACTGCTCGAAGATGAACATATCGGAGCCACGGCCACCGGCGAGGTTGTTCGAACCGCTGCCGCCGGAAATTGTGTCCTGCCACCAGCTGAAATTCGCCTGCATGTAGTCGTTGAGCGCGGGCGCCAAAGCAGCCTTGAATTCATCTGATTCTGCAAAGCCCACGACCACGTCGTCCCGGGTGGTGCCGCTGTCCAGCTCACCGACCCAGTAGTCATAGCCGCCCTGATCGGGCTCGCGGTCAAGGACGTTCTGGTAGAGCAGGGTAACGAACTCGCCGTTCGTGGTGTCGCCGTACTTGCTGGTGAATTCCGGCGAACTCAGGAAGCTGGAAATCACGTCCGAAACGCTCTGTCCGCTGGAGAGCTCGTCGGTCCAGTACTCGAAGCCCTCCTGGTCTGGTTCACGGTCCAGCGTCGCCTGATAGATGCGATAGGTCTTGCCGATGGCGTCCTGATAAAGATCCTGAGTGGCGAAGCTTTCTTCGCGCATGACGGTGGTAGGCGTTGCGATGTACTCAGCCGACTCAGAGAAGCCGATCAGCACGTTCTCACGGGTTTCGCCCCCGTCCAGTTCGCCGACCCAGTAGTTCAAGCCGTCGGTATCGGGCTCGCGGTCGAGCACGTTCTGGTAGAGCAGGGTGACAAAGCCGGTGTTATCGACGCTGCCGTACTTCTCCTGAAACTCGTCCGAATTGATGAAGGCGGTCGCCAGATCGGTCAGCGGCGCACCATTTTCAAGCTCTTCGCTCCAGTAGAAATAGCCCGGTTGGTCCGGGTTTCGGTCAAGGCTGGCGGAGTAAAGCCGCGAAATCTTGGCACCGATATCCCCAAGCAGGATACCGTCACCGCCATTGAGGTCGTCATCGCCAGCCTGACCATGGAGCTCGTCGGTACCATTGAGGCCGTTGAGAACGTCGTTGCCACGCCCACCGAGCAGGGTGTTTAGACCGTTGGTCCCGGTGACCTCGTCATTGCCATCGCCCAGGGCTGCATTCTCAATCGAGCCATCCAACGTCGCTGCACTTGCGCCATCGAGCCTGAGGTCGCCTGCAAGGTCAATTTCGACGTCTCCAGCAACACTGACGAGATTGACCCAGTCATCGTCGCCGACATCGTCAGAAAGGGTCGCGCGCTCGGCATCTACCGCGGCGAGGGCGGCAAAGTCTTCCGTGATGGTATGAACGTCATTGTCGGTCAACGGTGCGCCGAAGAACGTCACAGAGAAGTCGTTGATCGTACCACTATCGTCTGGTTCGCTGTCCACCACGCGGAGGGTCCAATCACCCTCACTCTCGACACCCCGTAGGGCGGTTACTTCAAACTGCCACCGGAATCCCGATGCCATGAAGCCCGTGCTGCCACTGGCGTTGGTCTCATTCACAAACATCGGAATGACCGCCCCGTCAGGGCTAATAAGAGCGATCTCCAGATCAGAGCTGTAGGAGTGGGTGATATCGATGATCACCAGCGCCGTTTCAATCTCGATATTCGTGGCGACATTCACCGCCACGGTGGCCGTCCCCACCTCGGGGATCGCAACACTGCTCCCCGTGTAGTCGGCCGAGGTCGTAACTTCATTGGCCGACGTTCTGGCGGCACCGTGCATATCGTGCCAGACCTCAGCCATCCGCACCGCGGCATAGGCGTCAACCATGCCGTAGCCGTAGCTCAGGTTAAAGGCGTGGCCACCGCCGTTCCAGGTTGACGCGCCGTTGTGACCCCATTGGGAATGCTCGACATTCAGTGCGCTGCCGCCGTAGTCTGAACCGGTCAGCTGCGCGGAATCTGCCAGAATGTTATGAACGTCGCGCCAGCCAAGGTCGGGGTTTGCTTCCAGCATCAGTCCGATGACACCCGACGTCACCGGTGTGGCCGCTGATGTGCCGCCAAAGCCTGTGGTGTAGTCGCCGCTCGATGAATAGCCGCCGGAACCCGTGATATCGGTGGTGACAGCACCGGCAGGGGCGGCGACCAGAATGCCCGAGCCCCAGTTGGTGTAGCTCGCTGCGTTCCCGGTGCTTGCCGTTGCTGCGATCGATGCCGTAAAGCGCGAGCCGTTGGTTGAATCCCCGTTGGCATTCACGTCATCGTTGCCTGACGCCTGTACAATGATCGTCCCGAGGCCATCACGACCGGTCTCCGAAATCGTCTCGAAGACCGCATTTTCCGCGTTGTCATTCAGGATATTTTGATAGGACCCGTAGTTCGGCGTCAGGCCCCAACTGTTGTTCATGAGGTCGAAGTTACCGGCCCACTCGAACGAACTCAGCGTCGCAGCACTGCCGTCGTACTGGATGACATCGAGGAAGTTCACACCCGTGACAATCGCCTCATGCGCGCCACCGATCACACCGAGGTTGTTGTTTCCGGTGGCGGCGATCAACCCCGAGACCGCAGTGCCATGGCCGGCATTCGAGTTGATGGGGTCGGGCGAATAACTCTCGAATTGCCGGTTCTGCGGGTCATAGTTCAGATCCGGGTGGGCGGTCTCGACACCATCGTCGTAGACGGCCACCTCGACGCCAGCGCCTGAATAGTCTCCCCAAACCGTCTCAACATCGCCGATCAGAGGGAAGTGCCACTGACTGCTGTAGAGCGTATCGTTGGGCGTCATCTGCGGGGACGCGACGTGAGCGCTCTCTTCAGCTGGCTGACCCGTCTCCGTCACTGTCACGTCGGGCGTGGCTGCATCTGCGAAGGGAATGCCAAAGGCAACCTTCACCGCATCGACCACGGCCACGAAGGCGTCGATCACGGGCACGACGGCGGCGGTATAGAGTGGACGGAGCAAAGGCGTTATCCCAAGCGCATTCAACTAGTTGCGTAGGGACATATACCTTATATCGCGTCACTCTAGTATCAAAAACCGGTGATAAGGCGTGATGGAACGTCGATGGCTATCGCGGCGCACATCCGGCTGCACACCGTGGCAGCACGCTTTCTAAAGATCGTATAATGAATATTATGGAAAATTTCTTTTTGCGCGTTAAAAGGGGTTGCCATCGGAATACGGCGCCATTCTCGTCCCGGCCCGGGACTCAGTCCTTGCCCTTGTCTTCGTCCAAGTAGGCCTGCGCGACTGTCTTCTCATCCGCTCGCTGTTTGATGAGCTCGCGCATCTCTTCGACTTCCCTCTGATCCACACGCGCTGCGAACAAGGCTCTGGTATGGGTCAGGGTTTCGTCTCTAGTTTCTGAAACATAGCATGAGGCTAAGCTCGTTCTGAAACGCCCCACGATGGGTTCGAATTTTCTCGATAGCCCATGCCAGGACTTTTGACGCGTATTGCACAATATCAGGCGGTTAAAGGTTTGCGTATACTCCCGGCGCGACTCACCGGGTCCATCCTCGGATTGATTGTCCTACGGCCCAAAATGGCCGCCATCATCCTCCGCGTGTTGATCAGTTAGATAATGGATGGCATTGAGGCTGCGCTCAGTTCCCGACTTTGGATGGATGGATTGAATCAAATGAGGGTTCAGGCTACCCATGCAAGCATAAATGTGTTGCCCCCGAAGAGCCCGATTTCGGCTTCAGCCTCTAGTCCAAATTTGCTCGTAATGGCTTTGTAAACCACCTCTGAGCATAGGGCTGAGAATTACTGGTAGGTCGGCGCAGGAAATAAATTCCACTGAGTACAGGTCTCTTTGGCTTCAATACCTTTTTTTGTAAGTATGCCAGTTCGGATAATCATAGGGAATGAATTCGGATGAAAGCTGCTCAGCAAAGGCGGAAGGCAAAGACTCATTGATGACAAAATGACCAACTGGATCCCTCGAAAACGCGGCGGCCAAGTTTTGTCAGCCATTCAGTATTTTTAAGTGTAATTCCCCCCTTTATTATCCGCGTCATTTTTAAAAGCGCGTTCTTGTCTATTAAATTCAACTCTGAGTACAGAGAATTCAAACATACTGTTAAAAGAACCCCTCGACTGCTTATCTCAAGTAGTATCAGTGGATTCATCTTAGTTTTGAGTAGCCTTTCTACACTCTTCTCTGGCACCCCAATTTCCCCATTTCGTAGCCCTGTGTTCGCCGCGCCAATTGATAGCATGGCGTAATCGGTTATAAATTAGGGACTGATGATTTCTACAAATGGCGTGGGATATGTGGAGACTGGCTCGAGAATTTTATCAAACTACGCAGGAGTACGGACTTGTTTCATCAATTGAACACGTGATTCTGTATTTTTCCGCATCATTAACAAAATTTTTTTCTAAACGGCAATCGTATCGTAGACGCAATAGGAAATACAAAATTGGTGATACTGTCAATTTACTTAGAAAAGTACAGCATAAATCCCTAACCAAATCTAAAAATATTGGCAAAATTTCGTGGATATTGCCTGCTTTCAGTAGAGGGAGTGGTGGTCACACGACCATATTCCGCTTTGCTAAATATTTTGAGCTAATGGGTTTCACTAATCATTTTATAATTAGAAACGCGGCAGAAAATGTTGATACGCTCAAAGACAAAGATGATTTACTGAAGGAGATGTACAAGTATTTTTATGCATCTCTGAATTGCAGTATTTCTTCATACGATTTTGATAGTGATTTACTGAATCACATTGATGAAATTGACTCAGATATCGTTATTGGGACCGATATGTTTTCGCAATTGATTGCTCTGGGCGTTGAAAAGGCCAATCGGCGTTTGCATTTTGTCCAGGATGATGAGACGCGATTTCAGCCAGCTGGGCCCATGGCAGCGTTTATGAATGCGCATTTTGGTCGGGAAGATGCTGAATTTATTTGTGCGGGTAAATGGCTCGCTTCGGTTGTTGAGGTAAGGCGCTCCTTCACTTTCGATCTTGGTGTGGACAGCCTAAAGGCTTTGGTTTTGCGTGAGACCTCCAAGCGGGCATCCCGACAAAATTCCACGATAAGAATTGCGCTGTACAGCCGGTTCACGACCGAGCGAAGGTGTGTGGACTTGGCTTTGGCCTATCTCGACGGGCTTCATAGAAGCGGCGAGGATTTTGAGCTGCACACTTTTGGCCTCGATGGCTTGCGCTTGGACCTCCCCTTCCCGACCGTTGACCACGGTGTCCTCTCACCGAATGGGTTGTATTGCCTGCTTTTGGAGTGCGACATCTGCATGGCCCTTAGCGCTACGAATTATTCGCTCCTTCCCAATGAAGCTGCGGCTTTAGGGGCCATCGCAGTTGATTTGGATACGCCATCAAACCGGATGGTCTACACCCATGACCGGATTAAACTGATCGGGCCAGAGGTCTCTACGGCTGTTGCGCAACTGCAAGATATCATCGCTCAATGCCGCAGTGGCCCTGGTTCTAGTGGTCAATTGAGTTTGGACGAGAGGTATGGTGAAGATCTGGCTTGGGTGTCTCAGCAAAGATCCATTTATCAGGGATTGTTCGGTAAAGGCCAACCCGACTTAACAAAGGTCTCAGTCTGTATACCAACCAGAAACGCTGGCTCTCTCTTTGAACTCCTCTTGTTCGCTTTGCAGAAGCAAGCGCTTGTGGAACTGGAGTTGTGCATCATTGACACTGAAAGTGAGGACCAGACACTCGACCTTGCTTACAAGTATTTTCCTGAGGTGAAAGTAGAGAAGATTACGAAGGCGGAATTCGGGCATGGAAAGACCCGGAATCAACTTGCAGAAATGGCCTCCCATGAGCATATTGTATTCTTAACGCAAGACGCCATTCCTCTTGACGAATTGCTCTTTGTTTCTCTTGCAAAACACGTGGACAAGGACCCATTGATTTGTGGGAGCTTTTGCTCGCACGTAACGTACCCTTTTCATTCACGATTTAGAGCCCGTTCGATGGAAAAGCACTTTGAGCGGCTGGCTGAAACCTTCTCGGCAAGAAATTTTGCTGCCGATGCTAGCGAGAGCCTAAAATACCGGTTCTTCTCGTCAAATTGTGCCTTGGTAAAGCGCTCCCTGCTCTTGGCCCATCCTTTTAACGATGTCATGTACGGTGAGGACCAGGTCTGGGCTGCTCAAATGTTGAGCAAGGGCTTTGGTACAGCATTCGTGCCGGAGGTCAGTATCATGCACTCCCATGACTATAACGGCGACGAGTTGGTCGCCATGACTCGAACACAATTAGAGTTCCACAAAGTCCATTTTGGCGACTTTGCAAAATGGACTCAGGAGAGTTTAGACAAGAATACAGACAAAATAGCGGTTGAGATTGGTGCTAGTATGGAAGAAATCGAACAGCAGAAGCGGCTGAATGTTTTGAAAATGCGAGGCTATGAGTTGGCCAAAAAAAGTGATGAAGTCAGTTATTCACAATAGGATTCGCGCATGACCTGGGCGCCATGATGAAAGGACGCGGGCTCTAAATCTATCTTTGAAGCATGCCCCCTTCAACGTCACCTAATGCTCGAACCATCCTGGTTCCGCTAAATTCGTATCAGCTTTTCCTTAGGGCTTCGATCAGTAGGGTCCTTCGAGTATCCGAAGCGCTCGAAATCTTGAGCGTAGACAGTTAATATGTTGTCTACAGCTTCGTCACTCAGCGAAAGGTCCACCCCAATGATGTCTTTGGTTGAGTGTGGCGCCCAACTGTACGGTTCGAAATGCGTAATTTCAGAAATTGCATCGAAAAACTCATGCATATATTCAAGCGTACCAATAAATCTGAAATCGATAACGTCATCCCATATATTTAGATATTGAGGTCTAACGTGCGGATTTGGGATCTTAGCAGCGTCTAAACTTCTGCAAAATTTGTTAAAGTCTCCAGCTTCGACTTCGCTGATATTGAGGTCTCTGAGGATTAACGCCTTCAACTCGGGTTCTCGACCAGCTAGAAGCTTGTCCTTCCACGCCGACTCAAGGCGAGAGAAAGGGTTACGAACGCATGAGATGAAGGATGTCTCGTTCTGCCGGATCGCCCTTACTACGTCCCTGAAATCTCTAATTAAAGGAGAGTTTCGAAAGTCTCCAGGATCACCTTTGAAACTAGCGGCTCCGTCAGGATGAGAAAGCCAAAGGCTGGCTTTTATCGTGCTACAGGCGGCCTTGGGGTTGTTCATGTAGCAAAGCCCTGCTTCTGCACTTAACACGGCTGACCGAGAAAAAGCGGTTTGAAAGACTTTACGCTCCCTTGAATTGGAGCTGTATCCCTTGAGAATGAGTTTTTCATAGTTGGTTGTAGGCTTTGACCAACGTAAGAGGATACGATCTAGCCGTTGTCGGTAGTAGTATGAAGCCTTAAACATAATAAATTCCGTCTGTTACGCCAAAATCTATAGGAGTATTAGGCTTAATTTAGTATATTTCTTTGATTCCAACTCATATCCAATGCCTCATTTAATCATAACGCAGTTCCTATGTTCTGCCTTCTGGGGGCACGTCAATTTCACCTCGACACCCTTTATTTGCTGAATTTTAGGGCATCCGCCACTGCGCCGAAGAAAAGCAGATGCCCGTGCTCCATAACGGCCGCCTGTGTGCAGTGTTCTTGGATGATCTCGGATGAGTGGGAGGCCAAGACTAGAATGGAGTCTTGGCCAAACCCACCCAGTAGTCGCTTGGCGGATTTGGCTCTGAAATTGGCATCGCCAACTCCAATGATCTCATCCAGCAGTAAGATCTCAGGCTTCTGGAAGGTGGCCATGGCAAAAGCCAAGCGTAGCTTCATCCCACTTGAGTAGGTATGCAAGGGCTCGAACAATGATGTGCCCAATTCGGTGAATTCGTAGAGATCGGCAATAACTTCGTCAAAGCGATCTCCGGCTATGCCCCAGTAGCGCATCAGAACTTTGGCGTTTTCCACCCCGGTCAGGTCGCCTTCCATGCCGGTTTCTAGCGCTGCCAAGAGAACGGACGTGCCCGAAGCACGGAATGTACCGGACGTCGGCCGGTAGACCTGTCGCATGACCCGCAGCAAGGTGGATTTCCCGGCGCCATTCGACCCGATCAGACCCACGCGATCACCGGCCTTTAGAGAGAGGTTGATTTCATTCAGCCCCGTGATGCTTGTCTTTCGCCGGAAGCTGGGAAAGCGGACTGACACGTTTCTGCACTCAATGAAGGGTGTCATGCTCAAAGCCAGTATGGGATGCGGTGCCGGGAAAGTTGCAGACTGATCATCGCAGCCAGCATCAAGATGAGAGTTATCGTCAGCGTAACCAGCATATCCGTGAGCGTGGTGTCTTTCCCGAGGATGGCGCCCCTTAGGCCTGATACGTAGTAGCTGTAAGGGTTCAAGGTCATGACAATCCGACCGGTATTCCCGAGGTTTCGTTCTGTCCAGATGATGGGGGTGACAAAAAATGCGAGACGGTTCACAGCCATGATCAATGGTTTTATGTCGGGGAGCCGGAGGCAGAGCACTCCTAGGAGCGTCAGCAGACTGATCCCCGTCAACACGTAAAGGATAGCGTAGTAGAAGAAAATCAAAGCCTTCGGGTCGGTGAAAGCCGGAAAGTAAAAGATTACAACTGGTACGAGAACAACTAGGTGGACCGCCGAATAGATGCTTGATGTAGTTAAAGTACTGAATGCATAACTAAAAAAGGGTCTGGGATTAGATATAATTTGAGGCCGAACTTGAACAAACATCATAGAACCTCGGGAAATCACCAACTGCATGTTCATCCATATGATATAGCCGAGCGCTATATGAGGTAAAAACTCAGTCGCAGTATTGGCCATAAGCCGGGTGTAGGCGAAGCCAATTACATAGACAAACAGACCGGGGCCAACCATTTCCCACAACATACCGAAGCGAGTTCGCAGATATATCCGTCGGGCATCTAGGACGCCGTAGGTCAGCCAATACCGCCAGTCTAGACAGGCGCCAACAAGGTCCTGGATAAATTCTCTGAAAAACATGCAACCCTTTCCAAGTCGACGGCCACTTCGTAAATCCCAAACCCCTACTTTACAACAGGAAATAACGCCTTCCCTGCCCCGCAGAAAAATCGCCAAGCCTCAAATTCTTTGACTCTGCGTTTGCCAAACCTCAAAGTAATTACAGTAGTTAGTATTATTTTACATCATGATCTCGGGTGGTCTCAGCCGGAAAGACGAACTGGAGTGCCCGTGAAAAAATGATCCACCATTTGACTTAGGGTTGGCTCCTTAGAGAAGGAGCAGGATGATGGCTAAACGAGCCAAGCCAGAAGAGATCATTGCAACGCTCAGAGAAGCCAAAGCGCTCATCTAAGGCTGGAGGATCTACTATAATACCTACAGGCCTTATTTGTCGCTTCGCTACAACCCTCCAGCTCAGGTGACCGTCTTGCCCACTTCGTTCATTCCGCCCTATCGAGGAAGGGCAGCATGACGCCGCTCTGAACCGAAGACAAACCTAACATTTAGATTAGACCTCTTTTTCAGGAGCGCTCAAAAGGTTTTATGAGAATAAACAAAATGAACCAAATAGCATAACGAGCTCTAGTGCGACGTTTTTTGTATACGGAGTAAAAAAACAAGCTAATCCATGGAAATAAATTTGCTATAACAAAATGGTTTTTGTGAAATGATAATCTTTTTCTAGTTTCATGCTCAAGGTTAAGTATAAAAGAATAACGCTCACGCGCTCTAGCATGTGATTCTCTGACACGAATAGAGAAATTTCGTAAAACGCAGATAATAAATTTCGATATCAGCCACCACTGATTTTTTTTCTGTGAGCAATTATGTTTTTCTAAACAAACTTCATTTTTTTGTTGTTGCACCGGACTTTCGTAAATTTGGACAAGCTCTTTTGACATAGCAATACCGGTATGGTTCGCTCCGTGCTGTCGATACCTTACAAAAATTCGTTCATCAAAATACACTTTTCCCACTAAGCTACAGATTATCATCATCTGGTAGTCATGTAACATCCATTTTGGAGCTTTTCTTAGGAATGGTAATGCAGTTCGGGAAAACTGATATGTCATCAAAAATGTCATACCCGTCCCAATATTCCCTGTAGCAAGATTGTATATAGTGGGGCACTTAGGCCTTTTCTCTAATACATGCATGCTACCATACTCTTTAGTGTTATCGTGATTGATTACATTCGCATCGCAATAGGTCAGGTCAGCGTCTTTCGTCTTTAAGACATCAATTTGGTTTTTTATCTTGGTAGGCAGCCAGATATCATCTTGGTCACAGAGTGCGAGATAATCGTATTCAAATGAGTCAATTGTTGATTTGAATCCAAAAATGATCGCCTCTGTTACTCCAAGTTTACTTTGAGGCAAAAAGGTTTTGAGGTGAATCCCTACTTTGGCCGCCATGTTGGTTATGATCTCTTTAGAAACCATGTCAGCGACTACACAACATAGGGTTATTTCCACTCCTTTCTGATTTTGAATGCTTGCAATCTGCTCATAAAGGAAATCAACTGATGGTTTGAATACAGGCATCAAAACGACTACTTGAATTTTTTGGTCCATCTATGCGTGTCCGTTGTCAGAGTATTTGGGCCAGTGGACAAGCTTTGATTATTGTAGTGTCTGTCTCAACTGTGTGACTGATTATGCTGCTGCTTTTCGATGAAGCAAGCTACATGTTTCAATGCGTCTGTCTGATCCTTTCCCTTCGTTTGAGGATAGCCTTCATCCCTGGAGTGCCCGTGAAAAAGTGGTCCACCTTTTGAGTTGGGTTGGCGCCTTAGAGAATGAGCAGGATGATGGCTAAACGAGCCAAGCCAGAAGAGATCATTGCAAATCTGAGAGAAGCCGAAGCGCTCATCGAAGGCTGGAGAATCCACTATAACACCTACAGGCCTCATCCGTCGTTTGGCTACAAGCCTCCAGCTCTGGTGACCGTCTTGCCCGCTTCGTTCATTCCGCCCTATAGAGGAAGGGCAGCATGACGCCGCTCTAAACCGAAACCAATCCTAACATTTAGATTAGACCACTTCGATGAGGCAGGCCGAAACCAATCGTGTGCCAGAAACTTGTAAAGCAATTTTTCTTCCGACTTCCAGGGCTTTTACGCCAAGCTTTTTTTCGAATATTCCCCATCCATAGGGTGTTTTCAGCGGAAGAAATGGAGAAATCAACGTGCTTTCAGACCCGCACGGCGGTGAAGGACCTGTACCGCATAAAGCCTCATCCCCTCCAAGGGTCAGCAACCAATACCTTCGTTTGGCTGATCCCCGAAGTGAAGACCGGTCGAGCGGGCCGCTTAACTATTTTTCGACTTGCTCAATATCTGGCCTATAGGGGCATTCGGAATCAGTTCCTTGTCTTTAGCCGGGATGCCGATGCCGATGAACAGACGAAAAAATCGATCATCTGTCAGGACTACCGCTTCATCCCGAACGCACGCGTGCGGCACGTTGGTCCAGATGACGACTTGGACGAATTGTTTTCGGCGCTACAGGGTGACATCCTGTTCGCGACTCACTTCGGCTCACAGCTAACGGGACTAATGGCCCAGCATTTCAATCGCAGAATTCTGTTGTTGCAGGATCGTGAGGGGCTGTTTGATTCCTATGGCTGGCAGGGTTTGATTTCGGATAGCGGGGCCCTCGATGACTTCTACGAATACCTCTATGCCGGACCTTGGCTCGAGAGTCACAACACAGAGATTAAGCACCAGACCTTCCCCTTGGGTAGCGACTATCTCTACCCCTATCTCTTGCGTAATCTGGTCACTAGCATGAATGTTTCTGATGACGAAGAGGCTGTTCAAATTGCTGTTTACTCAGGACCATCAACACCGCGTCGAGCCACGGAATTGATTTGGATCACACTGACGTTTCTGGCTGAGAAGCACAGCCCGTGCCGCGTAATCATTCACAACTATGGTGATGCGCTTCCGGACCGAAGCCTACCCTTTGAGACCAGAAACCACGGACCACTTCCCTATGACCGGATGCTGGAGCTTCTATGTGACTGTGATTTCGCCATTTCCTTTAACGCCACGAACTATTCGTTGCTGCCTTTAGAAGCCCTTGCCTGCGGTACACAGGCGATTGAGGTCGACACCGAGGCCAATCGTCGGCGTCTTGAAGATGCCGGTGTCGCCTTTATCAGCCCCCTGCCCTCTATCGCTGTCCATCAACTCAGCGAAATGATCCAAGCCTATTTGGACAATGGTCGGCGCCATCCTGCGCTGTCGGAAACAGTTATGCAGGAACGAGATTGGACCGAGTGTTTCGAGCCGGTAGCAAATTTTCTCAGTGTGCCCGCCTTTCACCAAAACCAAGCAGCAAGGCCAACCTTGTCGGTCTGTCTGCCTACCTACAATGCCGGCCCTCAATTCGAGCTGTTGCTGGAATCGCTTAAGCAACAGAAACTCCAGACTTTTGAACTTTGCGTCATCGACTCATCGTCGACCGATGATACCGTCGCGCGCGTTCGCGCTGCTTTCCCCGACGTAAAATTCAGGCAAATCGGGCCACAGGAGTTCAGCCATGGCGGCACACGCAACCAATTGGTCGATATGGCCACTGGTGAACGTGTGCTATTCCTGACCCAAGATGCGCTTCTGGCCGATAATTTGTTGCTGCGCACCATGGTAGACACGACCCTGGAAGAGAATATTGCTCAGGCCTTCTGCCGCCATGCGGCCTATCCGCATCATTCCGAATTCATAAAGCGAGACCTGGTGGACACCTTCAATAACCTAAGGCGCGACATGGCCTGGCCCATGGGTGAACTGGATCTCAGTCATAACCCACGCCTTCTTTGCTTCTCTTCAAACAATTGCTGCATCTATCGTCGAGATCTGTTGCAGCGCATCCCGTTTCAACCGGTCAACTACGGTGAAGATCAATTGTGGACGCGCGAGGTCATGAAGGCCGGTTTCCTCAAGGCCTATATCCATTCAACCGCTGTGATTCATTCCCACGATTACGAACCAGAGGAAACCTACCAGCGAGCAGAAACAGATGCTGCCTATTGGAAGCTTGTTCAAAACTACAAAGCGCCAAAGTCATGGATCGATCTGCAAGGTATGAACAAGAGAGACACAGCCTTTGCCAAAGAAAGAGGTCTCTCCGATCACGTGCTGGCGAAGCGCTTGGCCGTAAATGAAGCAATGGTTGCGGGTCGCAAGGCCGGGCTCCAAGCCACTAAAGTTCCCTACCAGCAAGGACAGAAAACGGAAGCATGATTGGGTACCGCGGCTAGGCCTTAATCAAGGCTTGTAACTCGGGCTTGGGAGTCAGTCCGTTAGATTGCAGATAGTCGGTCATGACCTCAGCGAGCTGCGATCGATTTTGGTCGTATGGCTCAAGGCTCTCGGCGCAGTACCGCAAAAACTGCCGGGGTTTGTGTTGGAATTCGGCCAAATAATCGGCCGGCGTCAGGTGCGGAATTTTCATGACCTCAGCCAGACCGTGCGTGCGGACGTCGTGAGCCAGCAGGACGGCAGGCACCCCCGCCTGAAGAGGGATCATCGTCCCGTGGATCCGCATACCAAAAGAAAAGTCACAGGTCCGAGCAAAGTCCAGCCAGGCTTCAACGTCTGAAAAGTGCAAAGCCTTGCTTCTCATGACATTGAAGGCTTCTGGGCCACTCATTCCTGAAGGGGTATAACCATGGTAAGCCTTACCAATGGATTTCCACCGTGGTTGCCAAAATTTCTGCCGTTGGGGTCTCCATAGTTTTTGCCAGGCCCTTAGCCTGACATTCTGCTTGAACTCACGAAGCAGCATCGGCAGCAGTGGCCCCTCCTGAAGGATATAGAAACTTGGTGTATCCCTCAGCTTTACAAAGAGATCAGACGTAAGGACTTCAACTTGATCCCTTTTGTGTTGTAACTCACTGATGGCGACCCGCAGGTCAGCCCAGGAAGACACACCGCCCGCAAGAGCTTCTGCACTTTCTCTAAGCTTCTTGCCCAGGTTCGGGTCCTTGTTTATGAAATTTGAAGGGCAGCCGGTGACAACCACGTTGTGCAGACCGTGATCATTGAGCACGCGCTGGGTAAAGACGTCTCGTACGCTGATTTTCGCAGAGCGCTCGGACAATAGCTGCAGGAAGCGTTGCAACTCATGGGACAGTCTCATCTTGTCTGTCCCCAGAGCTACCTGTGCACCTAGGCCAAAGATCACTACATTCCCGTCCACCCGCTCCAATGCTTCTGTAAAACGAGTGAAATGACTGGTCGAAATACCTGACGATACATCTGTCAACCAGTTCGCCGCCGAAATAATGACGTCTTTGACTTTGGCTGCGCACCCGCGATCCTTGGGACCAGAGGCCTTATTTGTGCCTACTAAGGTTTCAAGCTCGGCCCAAGTAAGAGGCTCATAGTCCTCTAAGCCATCCACCAGGCCCCTCAGAGCATGACGAAAGGGTAAATTTCCAAGATTTCGACCGGTGGCACCTAATAACGAGTCAACATCGTGTCGATAGGCCTGATCCACAGCCGTTGTGTACTTCAAGTCAAGGTAGATTTTTTTCATAAAACATATCGTTCATTTTTATAACAAAATTCGTCAATTGTACCAACGTAAATCGTTCCCAAAGGTTTGTCAGGGAAAAAGCCTAAGGGCTGCACGTCTTTTCATTTTGAAATCATAGCCGCGCAAGATCTGCCGATGCATGCTTTGTGCTGTTTCCGCTATTACGCGGGAGTGATTTTGCCGTGTGACTTGCTATGATGGCTCCCGGCAATTGGAGAAGGGGCCAAATCCTTGATTGAGGTGGCAACAACAGAGTTGGCAGGTGTGAAGATTGTAACACCGCCACGCTTTCAGGATGCACGGGGTTTCTTCAGCGAAAGCTGGCAGGCAGAGAAGTTTCGCGCGGCCGGTATCGATGCGGACTTTGTTCAGGACAACCATTCTTTTTCTGCGCTGGCCGGCACAGTCAGGGGCCTGCATTTCCAAAGCCCTCCCCGGGCTCAGGCAAAACTGGTCCGTTGTACGCGGGGTCGGTTGATCGATGTCGCCGTTGATCTGCGCAAGAGCAGTCCGACTTTTGGGCGATCTGTTTGTGTTGAACTGAGCTTTGAAAACGGCAAGCAACTCTTCATCCCCGAGGGCTTTGCTCACGGCTTTGTCACCTTGGTGGACGAGACGGAGATCAGCTACAAATGCAGCGACTACTACGCCCCCGATTGTGACCGCTCCCTCGCTTTTGACGATCTCGACTTGAGCATCGATTGGGGCATGGCACGCGATGCGGCTCATTTGTCTGAAAAAGACGCTAAGGCGCCATCTCTCAAAGAACTAGACAATCCCTTCTAGGTAAGAAATCCATGATTTTAATGGTCACGGGTGGTGCAGGTTTCATTGGCTCGGCCTTCATACGCCAGGCGCTGGCATTGGGCCATTCGGTTATCAATATCGACGCCCTGACCTATGCCGGCAACCTGGACAACCTCGCCTCGGTCGCAGAGCACCCGCAGTACAGCTTCGAGCATCTCGACATCAACGATCGCCAAGCTTTGGACCCTTTGTTCAAGGCGCACCGTCCTGACCGGGTGGTGCATTTTGCGGCCGAATCCCATGTTGACCGGTCCATTGCTGGGCCCGACGCCTTTATCCAAACGAACATCAACGGCACCTTCACGCTGCTTGAGGCCGCGCGGGTTCATTGGAGCGAGAACGGGGCTGGCGATTTTCGGTTCCATCATGTCTCAACGGACGAGGTCTTTGGCTCTCTAGGCTTGGATGAAGATCAACGGTTTGACGAGGAAACCCCCTATGATCCGCGCAGCCCCTACTCGGCCTCCAAAGCTGCCTCGGATCATCTGGTTCGGGCCTGGCATGAGACCTACGGCCTGCCCGTGACCCTGAGCAATTGCTCCAACAACTATGGCCCCTTTCACCATCCCGAAAAACTGATCCCAGTCGTCATTCTGTCTTGCCTCGGAAACCGGCCTATCCCGCTTTATGGCGACGGCAAGAACGTCAGGGACTGGCTGTTTGTGGAAGACCACGCCGACGCCATTTTGAAGATCATCGATGAAGGGGAACTTGGGCGGACATATAACATCGGTGGCGAAGCCGAGTTGTCCAACCTCGATCTGGTGACCCGCATATGTGAGATCTTTGACCGGCTGCGTCCCCGCGCTGTTGGTTCTCACGCCGAACTGATAACCCTGGTTAAAGACCGCCCCGGTCACGACCGTCGTTACGCTATCGACATCAGCCGGATTGAAAGAGAGCTTGGATGGCGCCCTGCGATTTCGGTTGATCAAGGCCTGGAGAAGACCGTCCGCTGGTACATGGACAATCAGGATTGGTGGCGCTCTATTCTGCAGGCCCAAGAATCCGCCGAGACACAAAGAGAACCGGCATGAAAGTCCTGGTTTTTGGACAGAGTGGTCAGGTTGCCCGCGAACTGAGTGCCTACGCTGGTGTTACGACACTTAGCCGGCAGGATGCCGATTTGCTCCACCCAGAAGCCTGCGCAGAGGCCATCCTGAGCCGAGAGCCTGATTGTGTCATCAACGCTGCGGCCTACACCCAGGTCGACCGCGCCGAAGAAGACGAGCAAGCGGCGATGACTATCAACGCCGACAGTCCCGAGGCCATGGCCCGTGCTTGCTCCCACTTGGACATCCCCTTTGCCACCCTGTCGACCGACTACGTCTTTGACGGCACGGCTCAGAAGCCGTGGCGGGAAGAGGATCCGGTCAAGCCGGTGAACGCTTACGGGCGGACGAAGCACCTCGGTGAACAGGCCGTCGTGGCCAGCGGTGCGCGGGCACTGGTGGTGCGGACCTCGTGGGTCTTTTCCCCCTACGGCAGTAACTTCGTCAAATCCATGCTGCGCGCCGCCAAGACTACTGCCACTTTGAACGTTGTTGACGATCAAGTCGGGGGTCCCACGCCAGCCAAGAGCATCGCCGCCGCCATGCTGTCTATGGTGAGTCAGCCTCTCGGTCAGGAAGCGTGTGGGATTTATCATTTTGCCGGGGCGCCGAGTGTCACCTGGTATGAATTTGCGCAAGAAATCTTTCTCCTGAGCGGTCAGGATCCAGCTTTGAGCGTTATCAGCACAGCCGAGTATCCAACACCGGCCCAGCGTCCCGCCAACAGTCGTTTGGATTGTTCCAAAATCCGGGATGTCTTTGGCATCGAGCAACCAGACTGGCGGCATAATCTTCGTGACGTGATTAGGGAGTGCTTGAAGGCATGACAAGGAACATCAAAGGAATCATCCTCGCCGGCGGTTCCGGGACCCGTCTCTATCCACTGACCATGGCCGTCTCCAAGCAGCTCTTGCCTGTCTACGATAAGCCTATGGTGTACTTCCCGCTGACCACCCTCATGCTTGCAGGGGTTCGGGATATCGCCATCATCACAACACCGCAGGATCAAAGCCAGTTCGTTCGCTTGCTGGGCGACGGCAGCCAATGGGGCGTATCGCTAACCTATCTGGTGCAGGAAAAGCCGGAAGGGCTGGCACAGGCCTACCTGATCGCAAAAAACTTTCTCAACGACGCCGACAGCCTCATGGCGTTGGGCGACAACATCTTCTTTGGCAGTGGCCTCACGGACAAGCTCAGAACTGCCACGCAGTCCGACAAGGGTGCAACGGTGTTCGGCTATCAAGTCACACAGCCTGACCGCTACGGCGTGCTCGGTTTCAATGACGCCGGGGAGGTAAATCAAATCATCGAAAAGCCCAATAAGCCCCCTTCCAATCTTGCAGTTACCGGCCTGTACTTGCTGGACAAAACCGCCCCCGCCAAGGCTGCCAGCATTAAAAAGTCTGCGCGTGGTGAACTGGAAATCACCTCGGTCCTGAACCTCTATTTGGAGGAAGGGCAGTTGTCGGTCGAGAAGTTGGGCCGGGGCTATGCCTGGTTTGACACCGGTACCCATGCCAGCTTGCTCGAGGCCGGGAACTTCGTCAAAACCCTGAGCGAGCGTCAAAGCGTTCAGATTGGATGTCCCGAAGAAATTGCCTTTGACCAGGGCTGGATTTCAGCCGACGACTTGAAGGCGTCTGGGAAGCGTCTTGGTAAAAGCAGTTATGGTGAGTATCTACGCGCGCTCGCAGATGCTAGTGGCGCGCCTTGATGTAGGGGAGTTGGCGCTTGGAAGAAGGCTGCGCCCCCGCCCTCAACCCTTAGTCTAATTCCGAGTATTTCCTGCTTCGGGCCAGGAAGTCCCCTAGCATGCGGCTGTATTGATTCGCGACAGCCAAGGGGCCGAATTTGTTAGCGATCAGCGACTTAGAGACATCGTCAGGTTCCGGCTTAGCTTGTTCAGGGTTGCCTGGTCCAGCTTGGGCCGCAAAGCCTTGGATGGCTTCGACAAGGCCTTCGGGGTCATTGGCCTCGACCAGTATTAAGTTCAATTCCTGATCCGCTGCCAGTTCTTCCATGGCGCGGGATCGGCGTGTGATAACGGGTTTTCCCGAAGCCAGCATCTGATAGACTTTGTTCGGCACCACAATCTCGGCTTTTTGCGTGTTCCCAAAGATTCCCAAGCACAAATCCGCAGTGTCGATGTGTTGTATCAAGGCATCATATTTGACCCATTCCAGCCAATTTAGGTTCTCGATCGGATTTTGGGCCAGTTCTTTCTTCCACTTGGAGGCAGACTGTCCGTTTCCGATAATGGTCCAATGGATCCGCCTGTCTTGGCTGCGTCGGGCTGCCTCAAGGATTATATCAACCCCGTGCAAGGGGATGAATTGACCATAGAAGAGAACATTCAACAGAGGCTCATCGTTGTTCTTTGTGATCGGCTTGGGGCGTGAAAGAGGGCGAAAGTACTCGGGCTCCACGCCCACCATCACCGAGCCAACCGACGCCTCTGGCAGGCCGTAAAGACGGGCAAAGTACTCCGCATGAGCCGTGGTGTCGAGAAACAGAAGATCCGCCGCCCGCGTTGAAAGCCACTCGAGAGCATAGATCAGACGCGCACTGAGGGATCCCTCGGACACGAGTCGTCGGTCTTCAACCACACCCGTGTAAAGCGGCACGAAAACATCCCAGACGATCATGGCCCCCCTCAGTTTCGCCAAGGGCCAGATCATCAAAACGTCCAAATGAGACAGATAGGGCAAGAGCACAACGCTGTGTTTGGGTGCAAAGCAGTAGCGGCACAGCAGCCAAGGATAGCGTGACAGCCAGGACAGCGCGATCCGGCCTTTGTTAAAAAAGCCTTGGATCTGTGACTTGTCTTCGATCCCGTCCCAGGGGCTGCTGTGCTGCTCTATGACAGGATAGCCCGCCTCCGACAGGCCCTTCAGCAGGATGCGAACGCGGGGCTTGCCTTTGTCAAAGGTACCCCATACCACCGTTGAGACCGCTTGTGGGTCCGGGGTGCGTGTCTCCAGGCCAGACGTTCTTGCTGAGGTCATCTGAAAATCCAGCCCCTGAGGATGAAGTCAAGGATAGCGCGGCGTCTGATTTTCTGTAGCGCTGGATGATGACGGGTTTGATGAACGGCTGATAGGATGCGGTCTGCTCCATGCTTGCGTTCCAGTTCAACACGGCCCAGCTTGACCAAGCGTGCTCGTTCGGAGACTCCGTAGGACTTGGTTTTGGCATGATAGACAAAGCAATCGGACGCGACGGCCGCTTTGTAACCCGTGTCCAAGGCCCGGAGGAGATAGTCACTTTCTTCCCCATAGCCCCGAGGAAAGGCCGCGTCATCAAAGTAGCCGATGGTGGCAAAAACCTCTTGTTTGACGGCCAGACAGAAACCGTTAAGTTGCTCCACTAGGATCGGCCCATCAACCTTGTGCCTGCGGCAATAATTATCTAGTTTTGCAAGATGGCTTGGGCTGTTCGACATAGTGAACATGTCCTTCCCCGCCTGGGGCAGCAGCGGGATGGATTGCCAGCCGCCGGAGTTGGACAAGGGCCCGGCCAGGCCAATGTCACCCTGCTGATCCATACAGGCCGATAACCGGTCAATCCAATCGCCGTTGACGATGGTATCACTGTTCAGGAAGATACAGATGTCCTGGCTCGACTGCTTCGCCCCGGCATTGGCCGCTTGGCTGAAGCCCTTTGCTTCTTCATGCCGGATTAACAGGCTCTTGGTCGTGCCCAGTCGTGTGGCGACCTCTTCGCACAAGGCTTGGGTGGGCGGCTGAGACCCGTCATCGACGATGATCACGCGGTCTTTTGGCCCCATCGTCTTGACCACACTTTCGAGACAGGTCCGAACCTCATCGATGCTGTTGTGCACGCACACCAAAATATCAGCCGAGGCTTGACGCAATTCCCTAACTCCAATGTTTGGTTCGTGCAAACCAAGGACTGGTCGCGATTGGTTTAGGAAAAAAACCATGGCGGAGTTCAGGGGTCGACCTCACAGCGAAGGGTAGCGAGAGTTGGTCGCGCTTTGACCCTTGGGCAATGAGTGACCACCATTTTTCGTAAGTGGCTTTGACCTCGGCATTGCCCGGTTTGGCTAAGCACACCATAGTTTCGAACAGAATGTGATCCTTCACCCTACCGTCGTTGTACTTTTGCGCCAAATCTCTAGCCAGTGAGGCTGTGTCGTCCTTCAACCATAAATGGCAGGCGGCGGCCTCTGCAACAACGCTAGACCGCAAAGGGTGTTCGAAGCTCACAAAATCGACCTGACGGTCGGCATAGTAGTCGACCATGTGCATGGGGTTGTCGCAGAGCAAAACGTTTCCGTCGACCCAAAGGGCCCATTCGTAATGAGCGAAAAGGCTTGGCAAGTGTGTCTTGACATAGCGCGCCACGCGCCGCGTGTCAGCGTTTTCGTAGTCGCAATCTACGCTGTTCCAGCATTCAAGATGGGGGAACACTTGGTCCGTGAAGAGAAAGAAATCCGAGTCTTGTGTCCACGCCGGATCCACCGGCAACACCCGGTCGAAGGCGCCATAGACGGCACTGACTACGGCAATAGGCTTGCGCTCGGGATTGGTGAAACCCGGCGCTGCAGCTTTCTCTTCGGCAGATCTCACCGGTTTGGGTCCCGTAGAGATGCTGCCCACCCTCGCCCCGCGACGCACCATCAGTTCGACAGCCCATTGTCGATTTTTCGGGCTATCTTCACGCACAAAGTCAGCGCGTGGTGCATAGTTCCGGATGGTTCCTTCTCTCTTGAAGTGGGTTCTTGCCTGAGCCTCACTGGCCAGGGAATGACGCTGCGCATACCATTTTGGATCGAACCAGATTTCCTGATCGGATACGACCATGGACCGGCCGTATCTTAGAGCCTTTAAGAGCTTCTTCACGAACGGATTTTTCCCTTACCTCATTCATTACGTAAAAGCGGACAAGCACTAAAACCGCTGGTGAAGGACTGGAGCGCAGCCTCGTCTGGGCTAACCTGAAGCATTCAGCACTCCGCTATGACCCGGAGGTCAAAATCAATGATAGTGAACCGATCGAACCTGGACCAACAGAACACATTCTCGCTGTTATTGATCAGCGCTGCGGATTCGCCGCCGAAGTCACTGATGCCTCGGCCGGTGAGCCCACCCTTAAAGTTAGTCCGACGCTCAATCTTCCCTCGGTAAAGAACGAGCCCCGTCGCCGCCTGCACCCAGAACATTGCGTTGGTTTGTTGACTGGCATTGGGGCGCAGATCCCAGAATGGGTTGGTCCTGGGAATAAAGACAGCAATCTTTTTGTCCCCATGCTCCTGGGCGAAGGTTTCTAGGCTTTGCGCCTTGAGGTACAATGGCCGCTGATCCCAATTCTCCCAATACCGAGCCATGGTTGCCGGACCTTTGGGTTGTGAAGCGCTGAACCCAAGCGTTGAAACACGGGGCGCGGTAATGGAACGCAAAATGGCCTTGCCCTGTGGAGTGGCTAGTCGGCCAATATTTGACGACACCGTGCTAAGCGCCACCGCACGAACCCGAGGGGTCGTTTTTACATCTACGATCAAGAGCATGAGTGCCGCAAAAATCAGCGCGCCAGCGGCCAGTGCCGTGCCGCTCCAACTTGGGCGATGCACTTTGGAACCAAGGAGACGGACTAACGGTCTTGTTACCACCAGCGACACAAACCCCAGGCCAAGCAATAGCCCAGGCAGAATAATA
>PAPT01000012.1 GCA_002708995.1 Geminicoccus sp.
CTGCGGTGCCCATTGTTTCCAGACGGGAACAATATTTCTCAGCACCGAACCGATAATAAGAGGCTCAAAGATGATCCAAAGCCGCCTGAGGTGGATTGGTGCCCGCGCTGGTACCCTTGCGGCTTTAGTGCCGGTTGTGATCCTGAGCGGATGTGCGGCTGTGACCTCGGCCAAGGGTCAGGATAACGACAGCTTTCTGATGAACTTCTTCACCAGTCTCGGTCTGTTCCGCGACGACACCGAGTTGGTGCGTGATCTCGACCCCAACGTGACTCCGCAGATGGCGCAGGACTACCTTGGTCAGTACCAGCTCGATGTGCGGCACAAGGTGTTTGCGATTTCGCCCTCGGGCGCCTTTGGCGTTGCCGAAGGGTTCTCGAGCGTCGACGATGCCAAGATCAAGGCCGTTGCCGAATGTGAAAAGGATCTGCAGCCCGGCGATCTGGGCTGTGTGGTCTATGACGTTGATGGGGTGGTCGTATTCCGGCCGCCGCAGCGCGTCCCGATAATACAGGCGGATTGACCCGCCTGCCCGATGGTTCCAGCCGTCGGGAAAGAGCAATCGGCCCGAAATGGGGCAGGGCGCTCGGTCAACTCATGCTGCTACACGGACAGCGCGTTTCGGTTCACCCGGGGCGCGCTGTCGTCGTTCCGGAGCCATGGCGGGAAGCGCATGCGCAGCGCGAGTCCGGTTGCGGCAGGCGTGGATGCGATTGGAAAAAGTAGAGGCGGAGAGCGTTTCGGTTCCGATTAAGCGATCCACCCTCCGCCCAAAGTAACAGGCTGCCGGGCTTACGAGCGAACGTCATAACCCTTTAACTAAAAAATTATTTAACTCAAATACTATAACAAAAAAGCACAAGTTATAAATTTGCAATACCATGCCCTGATCTAAAATCACATTGTCTTTGTAAAAAACCACGTAAGGCCCTCTTAAAAATCAGTTTACGCTCAGATTCGCCCGTGGTATCGATTCAGATAATAAATCGCATAAGTTGCGAAAAAGCCTGTTTCATCGGCGTGTTAGCGCCGCACCAATTTGAGAATGTTATTCAGAGGTTGTCGTCCCGCATGACTCCCGGAGCCTGCTTTCACCACCGGACAAAAGCCGCCGTGTCCCTCGCAGCGCTTGCGCTGGCCCCGTCCGTTGCGTGGTCGCAGAGCGTTCGCGGATCCCTCGCCGGAACGGGTGATCAGCTGACACAGCAGACCGGAGCCTATTCTGTTCAGCCCGTCTATCTCGAAGCCGAAGCCAGCCGCGTGGGGCAGGACGATCTTGTCCAGCCGCTCTACGCTTCGCCCCAGCTGGGTGCAGGCAATTTCCCCGATGATGCCTTCTTCGCGCCGGCGTCGTTCTTCGACGACACGCAGGGGGCCAGCGGTCTCGACGATGGCCACACGACGGCGCTGGCTGAAGACCCCAACAACGGCCTAATCAGCGTTGAACCGGTGAGCCTTGCCACCCCAGCCGACGCGGTGACCACCGCGCAGGCACAGGTGCAGGTCCGCCCGCAGAGCGGCGCCATGGTCGTCAATGAGGACGGCACTGAGTTTGGCCCGCGTCCGAATGCGCTGGTATTTGACAGTGAGTCCCGACCCTTCGAATTGGTCGGCGACATGGGGTCATTTGGCAGTTACGAGCCGTCGTGGGACGGCAGCGGCGAGCAGATCTTACTCGCCTATCCCTACGTGGATATTCGCCTCGGTGATCGCATCTACCTGTCCAATGACCGGGGGCTGGGCGTGAACCTGTTCGGAACCCGCAATGCGGAGGTGTCAGCGGCGGTCGACTATCGGCTGCCGCGCCGGAAGGAAGACGCGCTGCGCTCAGTCGAGGAAGTGACCGGCGCTTTGACCCTCGGTGGTCGCCTCAATGTCTATATCCGCGAGCTGGGCCTGTTCATGAACACGGATCTTGGTGTCTATGGCGATATGCGGGGCTGGGACGTGGAGGTCGGCATGTCTTCGGTGCAGCCGCTGACCGATCGCATGGCCATCAAAATAACCGGCGCTGTGTCCTGGGCAGACAAGCGCCTGCTCGACAACAAATTTCAGGTCTCGGCAGAGGATGCCGCAGAACTTGGGGTATCCGAATACAAAGCCGAGCAGTTCGGCCTGAAAGATATGCGGGTCAAAGGGGAGCTGAAACTGTTCCTGACTGACCACTTCGGCCTTTACGGCGCGTCTGAAGTCAAAGTGCTCCTCGAACAGGCGGCGGCTAGCCCCTTGGTCGATGAGTTGGGCGAGGATGTACAATTCTCTACTAATCTTGGTCTGATATATCGCTTTTAGTCCGCATGACTAAATAGCTCGTTCCTCAATTCCAAACCTGGACCAAGTACCCCGCCTTCATGCGGGGTTCTTTTTTTGTGCAACGTGCCCGGGTTTCCCGATGTCACGCGCTCTGGTCCTTATCAGGTCTGGACAAGCTGCGATACTTGTACGGCCCCGCCCCCCCTCTCGGGGTCAGTACAGCAAGTCTTGGCAAGGGCAATGCCAAACCCGATTGAGACTCGGATAATGTGGAAAGGTTTTTTTCAGCCCCCGGCGGGCGCGGCCTGCTGGATCATCGGCAGGATCTGCCAGATGCCGTAGCCAAGGGCGCCGAGGAAGCCGAGCAGGATGGTGATCCGGGTGATACCGGCGAGCCGTCGGATGGCCTGCTCGACCAGAAACCAGCTGACAGCCCCGATTACAAAGGCAATCCGACCGTCCATCGAGCTGACGTTATCGGACACACCGACCATAAAATCGATGCCCCACTGAACAAACTGTTCCAACCTGAAACTCCTCGCGGCCTTGCTCCGGGGCCGAAACTGCGCCCGCCATCGCCGGCAGGCAGAGCCTTGCTATCCCACCAAACTGTGGCGATGAAAAGAAGAGAGCATGGCCTCAGGCACCGATTTCCCCGAGGAACCACTGAAAATCAGCCAGTGACGGGGCCGGGATTTCTTCCATCGGCATATGACCAACGCCGGGGTAGGTGCGCACGCGCAGATCCTGCACCGCGGCCCGCGAGCCCTGGCGCATGATCATGTCGTAGATGCGGTTCAATGAGGTCGGATCCATCCGCCCGGGGTCGCCGAACATGGCGGCATGCCCGGCGAGCACGGCAGCCTTAGGCGTCACGTGCTGGTAGGCCTTGCCCACAGCTGGGATTTTGAAGGCAAAGAGGGCCAGCGGCAGCCGTTCCGTGCCGTCAGCCGGGTCAAGCAGGCACAGGGCCTGCACGCGCTCGGGCGCTTCCACGGCCAGCCGCCAAGAGAGAAAGCCGCCCAGCGAGTTGCCCACCGCGATGAAACGCTCCAGCCTGATAGCCTCAACAAAACCGAGCATGAGCTGCATGTAGGTGGCTTCATCCAGCAGGCCCTTGCGGTGGGGGCCGGTGATTGCGAAGGGTGGAATATCCAGCGCGACCACCCGGCGATCGCGGCTCACCGTCGGCATCCAGACGTCCCAGCAGTGGAGCGACGACATCAGACCGTGGATCAGCAGCAGCGGCGGCTTGTCGGCTCCTGAGGCTAAGGGACCGAGATCGCGATAGTGAATGTCGAGGCCGTTGACCCGGACAAAGCGCGAGTGCTTATCGCAATAGCGCTGTTTCAGCGTCTCGACCGGGATATCCTTGAGACCCGGGTCGAACCAGTCGCGCAGGTCGGCCGCGCGGGCCTGTGCCTCCTGCGCGAGCGACTTCAGCTTGTCCGAATGATTGGTCATGGTGCAGGTCTCGCGCAGTGGGCCGAGGGTGATCGTTCAGTCAACGTTAAGTGCTCACGGCCGGCGCTGACTTCAAGCAGGTTTTTGGGCCTCGTCCGCCTGTCGGCGCGCGCTTGACCTTGGCGGCGGCTTCGACGAAGAGGGGGTGTCAACACGTCAACCGAAAGGCGAGCATGAGTGAAAAGCCCCTGTGGCGCCCGGACAGTGGGGCGCTCCGCCCCGATTTCTGGTTCGACCGCCGACTGGATGATTTTAGCACCGAGGAATGGGAAGCCCTCTGCGACGGCTGTGGTCAGTGCTGCCTGGTTAAGCTGATCGATGAGGACGACGAACGCCTCTACATCACTGACGTTGCCTGCCGCGGCTATGATTGTGCCAATGGCGGCTGTGCCGTCTACGAACGGCGCAAATCCGTCGTGCCTGAGTGCATCGTCCTCACCCCCGAAACCGTGCGTGAGAGCCCGCATCTGTTCCCCCCGACCTGCGCCTATATCCGCATCGGGCAGGGGCAGAATCTTCCCGAGTGGCACCCGCTGCGACACGCGGGTGACCGGGGCCCGATGCAGGCGGCGGGGGTAACGATCGCGGGGAAGGTTGCTTCAGAAACCGATGTGGCAGACAGCGAGCTCGAAGACCGGATCCGGCCCTGGTTCAGTGATCTGCCCTGATCCACAGCAGGGGTCAGTTCGCCCCTAGAGAGACTTCAGCCGAGCGATCAGCGTCGCGCGGGCCTCGCTCATGATACTTCCTGCCAGCTCATCCGAAATCCGCGCCATGGGATTGAAAATCCGGGCGAAGATGAACCAGTACGACAGCAGGCCGATGTAGTTTTCCGCGGCCGTTGAAAAGCTGGAGTTGGGGAGCTGCCCGGCGGCGACCTTTTCCTGCAGGAAGGCGATCAGCTTGGCGCGGAAGGGATTCCGCCCGAGCGTGTAGATCTTGTCCTTGAGCTCGGGGAAGCGGCTGACCTCGCTGATGATGATGCGGAAGATGTTGAGCGTGTCTTCATCACGCAGCAGTTCCACAAAGCTCGCGGAGATCAGCTTGAGGCCTTCTTCCAGCGGTAGGTTCGGGTCAACGTTGTTGGCCGGAAAGGCGTTGTCGAAGCTGCGGATGCGGTCAGCGACGACGGCTTCGAACAGCGTCTCCTTATTGGCGTAGTGCTTGTAAAGGGTCGCCGTCGACACGTCGGCCGCCTTGGCAATGCCGGCCATGGCTGCGCCCTGATACCCACGATCGAGAAACACGCGTTGGGCTGCGGCGACGATGGCGTCGCGCTTCCCCTCGCGGATCGACTGGCGATAGGTTTCGAGACTCACCCCGGGCCCTTTCTGATTGATGTTGCGCGCAGGGTTTAGCGGCTATTCCGGGCAAAGTAAAACCGGGGCGGCAACTGGTGCCGGGCTGGCTCAGGCCCGGTACTGCGATGCGAAGGGCTTGTATTGGGCCGGCCAGCTGCGGCTGGGGCCGGTATCAATGTGCACGAACTTGGAGCTGGGGTAGTAGCCGACCCCACCTGCTCCTGACTTCAGCACCGCGACATAGACATCGCGGATTTCGGCGCCGTCAACGAAGAAATCCAGAGCTCGGCCGTGAACGTGGTGGCTGTTCTTTGCAACGCCCAAAGACCGCTCGCGCAGTAGGCGGTTCGTCTCCGGTGAGTGATAGCCGGAGACCAGATGCAGCACGTCCCAGTCGCTGCCCGTGGCCCGCATCGCGACCTCGTAAGCCGCATCAAACAAGGCACGGTCGATATCCCGCATCTGCCCGTTGCGGTGGTCGCGGAGCAGGTGGCTGAGGTCCGCCAGCGCCCCGGCATCGTAGCGCCCGCCCGAGACAAAGCGCGCGCGCAGGAATTCACTAGTGTGGGTCGAGACGATGCTCAGCGTCTTTTCCTGCGCCTTGGCGCGGTCCAGATGCAGCGGTGTATTAACTGGCGAAAGACCGGCGAGCTGGGTGCCGCCATCGGGATTGGTCAGCCCGATTCCACCGGGCAGTTCTGGGGTCTGGGGCGGCAGGTCGTCTAGCGCCAAGTGACCGGGAATCCCCGCTGCGCCGCGCCGGGCGGGCATTTGTGGGATCACCGGCGGGGCAGGTGGCGTGGTGGGCAGCGATCAACGCGAGGACGGCGGCATGACTGTCGACGCCGCCGGTCGCCGCCGCCGCTTCTGCGGCCGGCGCGGTCAACGTCGGGATCACCGGTGGGATGGGGCTGGTGGAGGCAGTGGCGAATTCAGTGGGGGGCTGTGCGGGGTTGAGCAGGTAAAGGAGCATGCTGTCGAGGTCTTCGCCCGAGGCCTTGTCGACAAAGGCGAGGCTTGGATCCTGCTCCTGCAGGTCAAGGTCGCGGTCTTCGTACTCGACCAGTTCGACCGGCAGTCGGTCGAGGAGGCCCGTGTGCTGGAGCATCAGCTTGTTCATGGGCAGCTTATTGAAGCCCAGATCGGCGCCCGCGAGCCGGTCGGCAATCCCGATCCGTGTGCCTCGGTAAAGGCCGTAGGCCGTACCCGCCACCCCCAGCGCGATGAAGCTCTGCAAGGATGCGCGACGGCCCGGTCGCCGGTTCGCCTGCTTTAAAGCAGACCGGCTGCGCCCGATGGCCTCAGCAATCGTATCCAAAACGGCGTGTATGCCCGTCGCGAATCCCTTGTTTGCGCCTGATTACCCGCTCTGCAAATAATTCTTCAGAAGAATGCGCGAAAAATAACCCTGTATAGCCCGCCCTGTTTACGTGCAAATTCCTTCCGAATCAACGTAAAAAGCGCGAGTTCACAGGTGTTTGTACCCGGGTATTGCGGTCGAAATGCAGCTGGAGGCCCTGAGTCTCTTGCTGATTCACATCAGGCGGCTGATCAGGTCCTCATCCAGTTGATAGGGATCGCTAACCACCTGCAGCCGGCCATCGGCGTCGACAAAGGCGGTCATGTAGGACAGGAACACCTGCACCGGTGCTAACGGCTTGGCGATCTGGATCGAGCCTGCGAGCGTGGCCCAGCTAATCCTCTGATCATCCCAGTTCGTGCCCTCCAGCAGATAGGCCGCCAGCGCATCGGGTTCGGCCACCCAAACGCAGCCCGAGGAATGCGCCCGCTGGCTGAGGTCGAACAGACTTGTGTTGGGGGTGTCGTAGAGGAAAATGGCCATATCGCTGGTCAGCGAAAACCTGACCCCACCCAGTGGGCCATAGCTGCTGGGGGGTTTGCGAAGGGTCACCCGCTGGCGAGATTAGGGCGCGATCCACGCCGCCCGACGCTGCCCCGCAAGGCCGTAGTCGTAGATCATCCGGCGATGATTGCCATCGAGGCTAAGCGCTTCGAGGCGATCGGCCTGCAGGTGAAGAACCCTGAAATTGGCATGCGCCCGGCTGAGGTCTTCTGCGGTCAGATCATCGACAGCAACGGTGGTGTTTTCTGGCTCCAGCAGGGCGGTGCCGGGATCGATGCGGTTGGCGTAGATGGCCTTGGTCGAAAGGGTCAGCTTGGACCAGGCCGCCTCGGTGTCGGCCCCCCGTGGATCGAGGATTTCGACCCGGCCCAGCACCGTCACCTGCAGCATCTTCTTGGGCTCGTAGAACGACAGACTGGCGTGCTTGGCGCGCGGCAGCACAGCCGCCTTGCGCGATCGGGCGTCGGTGTGCACCTCGAAGCGCTTGGCCGAGCGGTCGATATCGCGCAGCACGATGGTGCGCGGCACCGGCGTGAAGCCGTCGAGGTAGCATAGCGTTGCCCAGTGAAAGGCATGGCGCGGCTTGGCCGCCCCGTCGCGCAGCTCGTTCCAGATCACGTCGTGGGCGAGCTTGAGGTCGTCGAAGGGCTGGGGTGACGGGGCCATGGTCAGCGGCCTCCCGGACCGATGCGCTGGGCAAGGTCGGCCCAGTTGTGGCGTGAGGCGAGGTGGGCATAGAGCGCCGGCAGCCAGCCGCGGGCGCGCCACTGCGCAAAAACATCGTTGCCGAGATCGTTCAACCGGGTCTCATCCACGATCAGAAAGCCGCCCAGTTTAAGCGACTGGGATTCGCTTAATTCAACTTCGCTGTCTTCTTCAACGAGGATACCGGCGTCGTGGAAGGCCCGCACCATATCGAGGCTTTCGTCCCACTGCCGGTTGAAGTCGGCGCAGAACGTCAGGGTCTGGTTCAGGAAGGGGGTTGGCTGGCGGTGTTCGAACAGCCGGTCGCCTTGATCCGAGGACAGGCGGCCGCTAGCTTCTTCCACCCCCAGCACCATCCGGCCGCTCGCCGGGTCGGCCATCAGCAGGAAGGGGAAGCGGCGGACATAGGCGGGCAGGTAGGCCCCGGACCGCCACTGTCCGGCCTCGTCGACGAACAGATTGCCTGAGTCACGAATACCCAGAATACAGACCGGTGAAAACGGGGATTGTGGCGTAAAAACAATGGGGTAGGTGCGGCTTGCAGAGGGAAATTCAGCCCCCGTCAGCGGCAGCGACGTCACGTCGTCGGTAAAGCCGAAGCTGAAGGCCGGCAGCAAACACAGGCTGTGGTGCCGGCTGGCCGAAACCGGGACCGGGCTGGAGTACAGCGGTGGCTGGCGCAGTGCGCTCATGGGGCTGGGCCTTGGCTCTGTGGATGCAAACGTGCGCTGCTTTCCTGCGGCCAGAGTGACCGCCGGTCAAGACCAAGCTTGCGGGGGGCTGCGCACTGTCTGTCGTTGGCGGTGCGTCAGTGATGACCCGACCGGCAGTCCCTGGCGGTCTTATTCCGGCCCGCTGGCCCTTGATTTGCAACCCTTCCTAAAGTCGTACACCAACACCCGCATAACTTTCTGAGTGGGACAAAGGAGCATCAAGCTTCAGGAGGTATCGACGCGATATTGATGGAATGAATTGAGGAACGGGCGATGGCTGAACAGCCAATCAAAGCCCCGGTGCCGGTGTGGCAATCGCCATCACCTTCGGCGCAGGATCGCGGTCGCGCAGGTGCAGCAACTGATCTGGTCGCAGCGGTGCCGGGGCTGGACGTATCAGCAATGAACCGGGAACTGCTGGACCACCTGCATGGTCCCGCGGGACGGATGCAAACGAGCTCGGCCGATGCCGAAGGCGCGCTGACCCCCGCCTCCGGTCGTCTGGCCGACGAACTCTCTATGCTCGGCAACCGCCTGAACGGTGATACCCGGCAGCTGATCCGGGACCGTGAGCGCGATGCCCAGCTGAACCGCGGCCTGCGCCACCTGTCCAACGCGATGCTGACGACCGGAAAGTAAGCGTGGATCAAGGCAACACACAACTCGAATGCTGGGTGCGCTGCCCCGGACGGAGCGGACACTTATGACCGGTCGACCGTCTTCGGGCAGGGCCCTGCGCGATCGCGGGTTCAGGCGCCGCCCTTTCGTTGCCTTTCTGGTGGCGCTGGGGGCGGTGGTGCTGACGGCGCTGGTGTCGATCGCAGTGATCAACGCCGTGCGGATCAGCCTGAATGTCTCGTCGGTGCAGACCGCGATCGCGGCGGTCGAACCGCTCGCGGGCTACCCGGTCAGCGCACGCTACGACCGGCGCACGGCCAACGTGGTGGTCGAAGGACTGGTCCCCGATGCGGCGTCGGCGGGTCTGTTGGAAACAACCTTGCAGGCCCGTCACCCGCGTCTGTCGCTGTACTTTGTGCTTTCCAACATCACCACCGATGCCGTGCGACCGAGCCTGCGTACGGCGCGGGTCGAACGCGAGGCCAACTCGGTCAGCGTCGCGTCGCTGCGCGATGCCGGGTCGATCCGGGATACCATGATCATGGACCTCGAAGCACGCGTCCGCGCGCTGCAAGCTGACCTTCGAGCGGCCCGCGCCCAGTCGGCAGCGGCGTCTTTCCCGGCGGTCACTTACGACCTTGATCCCGACCTCGGCGCAGAGCGCGACCGGGTCGGCGCGCTGCTGGTGGAGGGGCGTCTTCTAGAGGGGCTGATCGCGCCGGTTTCAGCCGAGGACGGCTTCGAAATGCTCGATGGTGCCGGCGCCTCGGCCCGGCGTGCTGAAATTTCACCCCGGGCGCTGCAGGTGGTTTCGGCCATGCTGGTCGGTTTTGATCAAGGGGTAGGCTTTACGGATATCCGACTGACCAACGCCGCCACGGCGGCACTCGCGCGATTGTTGGAAGCGCAGCACCCCGACGCCCGGCTGGAACTGCTCGCCGTCGCGCGTCCGGTCGAAGGCGAAGACACATCCGACCACGTTGGCTTCTTCATGGGGTCGAAGATGCGGGCGCTGCTGATCGCGCAGGGGGTCAGCCCGTCGCGGATCATCCTGCGCCGCGGCGGCCGCGCCGCAGCCGTGCCAGCGCTGGACGCAGGCGACTGGCGTCATTCCCACTTTCTCGGCTTCAGGCTGGTTTTTGCGGATGGTCTGAGCGACGCGGACTGAAGGACAGCGCCTCAGGCGAGGTCCATCTCAACCATGACCCGCAGCCCGCCGCCGGGCGCCTCATCCAGCCGGATGGTGGCGCCGTGGCGGTCCATGACCTTCTTGACGATGGCCAGCCCCAGACCGGTGCCCCCGGTCTTGCGGTTGCGGGAGTCTTCCAACCGAACAAAGGGCCGGAAGACCTGATCGCGCTCTTCCTCGGCGATGCCGGGACCGTCGTCGTCGATGGTGACCCGCACCCGCCCTTCGTCTGGCAGGCGCTCGGTCGAGACCCGCGCGCGCAGGCCGTATTTGGTTGCGTTTTCGATCAGGTTGAGGAAGCCGCGCTTCAGTGAAGTCGGATCACCGATCACGGTCATCCGGCCTCCGCTTTCGAACACCGCATCCTTGTCCTGATCGACCAGATTATCGCAGATCGTGGTCAGCAGCGAGGGCAGGGACAGCCGCTCGAAGCCGACATCGTTCTGGTCCGAGCGGGCAAAGGTCAGCATGTCGTCGAGGATCGCCGCCATTTCGTCCGCGTCTTCGAGCGACTTGGCGCGCTCGACCGGATCGTCGATCTTCTCAGAGCGCATGCGCAGCCGGAACAGGCCGGTTCGGATGTCGTGGGAGATGGCGGCGAGCATGGTTGTCCGCTCAGCGAGGTAGTTCTTCAACCGCGCCTGCATGGCGTTCAGAGTTCGCGCCACAGCCCTAACCTCGGAAACGCCGCGCCCTTCATCCAATGGCGGAGCGTCAAGGTCACCGGCCAGCCGCAGGGTCGCTTCCTGAAACCGGCCCAGCGGGTTGCCCAGCCGGTAGACGGCGATCATCGAGATGGTGATGGTGGCCGAGCCGAACAGGAACAGGAAGAACAGCTGCTGCAGCAGGTCGTCGCGGCGCTGGAACGGGCGACGCAGCAGGAAGCTGACCCGGGTGCCGTCGGAGAGCAGGATCTCAAGCGCGTCGATTTCCGGACCCTGTTCCCGGACCCCGAGCAGTATACCAGCGACTTCGCTGGCCTTGGGTGCCTGCCGGTCAGCCCCGCGGAAGGCATTCTGGGTCAGAAATCGGAAGGTCAGCAGCGAGGCTTCGAAGTTATCGGGCGAGGCGGGGGCCGCCCCCGGTTCCAGCGATATGTCGAAGAAGCGTGAGGTCACGGCACGCCGGATTTGTTCGCGCTGTGAGGGGGCTGCGCCTTCCAGCGCTTCGGCGACCGCCATAGCCTGATCGGCAAAGGGAGGCCCCTTGCTGATCTCGTCGCTGTAGGCCTGCACGATCAGGAAAGCGCCGACCGAAATCACCACTGACCAGCTGATGCCGATGACCCCGAGCAGGACCATCCGGGCCAGATCCAGCGAATTGCTGTTGCGGAACACGCCTTGCCCCTGCTGCCTCAGCTGATTTCAGCTGAGAAGATGTAGCCCTTGCCCCGGACGGTTTTGATGAATTGCGGGTTTTTCGGGTCTTCCTCGATCTTCTGGCGCAGGCGCGAGATAGTGATGTCGATCGACCGGTCGAAGACGTCGGCTTGTCGCCCCTTGGTGATATCCAGCAGCAGGTCGCGGGTCATCAGCCGGTTGGGTCGCTCGATCAGTGCCGCGAGCAGGTCGAACTCGCCCGATGTCAGGTCGACCAGCACGTCGTCGGGGTCGCGCAACTCGCGCCGTACGACGTCCAGCTTCCAGGCTTCGAACACCGCCGTGCGGCGGCGGTCTTCGGATTGCGTGGTCACCATGCCCTGGCGGCGCAGGGTGGCCTTGATCCGAGCCACCAGCTCGCGTGGCGAGAAGGGCTTGGTCAGGTAGTCATCAGCCCCCATTTCCAGACCAATGATGCGGTCGGCCTCGTGGGTCATGGCGGTCAGCATGATGATCGGGATGTTGGATTCCGCACGGAGTTCGCGGCAGATCGTCAGCCCGTCTTCGCCGGGCAGCATCAGATCGAGCACGATCAGGTCGATGGTCTGGTGCTCCAGAATGGTCTTTAGGTCACGGCCATTAGAGGCTGTCGAGACCTCGAAACCCGCGCCGCGTAGATTCTGTTCCAGCAGGCTTCGGATTTCCGGATCATCGTCGAGGATGGCTATATGTTGGGCGTCGCTCATGGTTCACACTCGCAGTCGTTTTTCAGCTCTGTACGCTGATATTCTGCCATATTACCATGCCCCTGAAACAAACTGAAACAAAGCGAGCTGGTCTGTTTCAATTTTTCGGGGCTTCTGACACACCTTCGGGGGCAAAAGTGCATATAGTCTGAGCCATGAAACGTATCCGTCACTCACGCCCAGACCCCCGGTCTGCGAACCCTGACCACCCTAGGCCGATCACCTTCGGAGATCCTGCAATGCTAAAGTTCAATGCCACTCCAATCGCACAGGGACCGCTGCGGCGGCCGCTCCTGCTGACCCTCGGGGTGATCCTCGGCCTGCAGGTGCTGGTGCTGGCCTGGCTGCCAATCGCACAGGCTCAGGGCAACAGCTTTGCCGTTGCGACCCGCTACGGCGAGATCATCTGCTCGTCAGCGCTGGCCGAGGACCGAAAGAGCCTCGAGGTGTCGTGCGCGGGTCGGGATGGTGTCGTTGTTTCGGCCTACCGGCAAATGGGCGACGGTACGATCCAGGTGGTTCTGGAGATCGGAAAGGTCGGCGAGGCGGTAACCCTCGCGATCCTGAACTCGCAGTACAAGGGCTGACCCGGCCTCACCCCAACTCACCTCAAGGCAACTCTTTCTCTTTTTTCGAAACCCCAGAATTTCCCGTGACGGGGTGCCTGCCATGGCAAGCGGCAGGCCCTGCGCCATGGGGAATCAGAAGGGTGATGGGCCTGACCCCCTGCCGCCCATCATCCTTCGCCCTTCCGCCCCTCTGAGCCCTTCGCTCTTGGGTTTATTTGAGCCCGGTCGGGGACTGCGTCACTGAATCCGCGGCCCATGGCTGGACGGGCATTGAATCTGCGGTCACCTTCGACCATCTCAGTTGGAGCGGGGTAATGCCTGCGGCGGCCTTGCAACCGTCAGGCTTGATACCAGCGGCCTTGCATCGAGCGGCGGTGTCCGTTTTGGTAGAACGCCGAGCGCCCGGTGGCCACATCGACCCTTAACAGAGGCTGCGGTACGCCGCATAGTGACTGCAACGTGAACACCATTCTGGATCAGGACCAAATGTCGCTGACGATCTTTGCCAACGACGAACCCGCTGAGCCCCCCCGTAAAGACGACGAGCCCGGCAACCCGGGCGGGGCGACCGTGCTCGAAGCCAAGCCCAAGACCAAAAAGCCGAGCATGTACAAGGTCTTGCTGCTGAACGATGACTACACACCCATGGAATTTGTGGTCGATGTGCTCGAGCGGTTTTTCAATATGAACGCTCAATCCGCGACCCAGGTCATGCTTCACGTGCACCAGCAAGGGGTCGGTGTTTGCGGTGTTTACACCTTCGAAGTTGCAGAAACTAAGGTGACACAGGTTGTGGATTACGCCCGGAAGCACCAACATCCATTGCAGTGCACGCTCGAAAAAGATGATTGATAGGATTGCAGATGCTCTCTTCAGAGCTTGAAGAAACCCTCCGCCGGGCCCTGGCCTCCGCCGCTGAACTGAACCACGAGTTCTGTACACTGGAGCACCTGCTGTTTGCCCTGCTTGAAGACCCGGACGCGCAGAAAGTGCTGCGGGCCTGTGACGTCGATATCGATGAGCTGACCGAGACGGTTGAAACCTTCCTGCGCAATGAACTCGATGATCTGGTCCGCGACGACGGCTCCGATCCGCGGCCGACCATGTCGTTCCAGCGAGCCTTCGAGCGCGCCATCCTGCACGTGCAGGGCTCGGGCCGGGGGCAGGCCACGGGGGCCAACGTGCTGATCTCGCTGTTCCAGGAGCGGGAAAGCTTTGCCGTTTATTTCCTGCAGGAGCGGGGCATGTCAAGGCTGGATGCGGTGCAGTTCGTCTCCCACGGGATCGCCAAGAACAAGGACCTGTCCGAGAGCCGCAGTGTGCGCGGCGCGGATCAGGATGAGGACGAGGCGGCAGGCGAGGGTGGCGCCAAGGCGCTGGATAAATACTGCCGTAACCTCAACGCCCGGGCGGGCGAGGGCAAGATCGACCCGCTGATCGGCCGCGACCTCGAAGTCGAGCGCACCATCCAGGTGCTGTGCCGTCGGACCAAGAACAACCCGCTCTACGTCGGTGACCCCGGCGTGGGTAAGACCGCCATCGCCGAAGGGCTGGCCAAAAAGATTGTCGACGGCGACGTGCCGGACATCCTTAAGGACGCGACCATTTTCTCGCTGGATATGGGCGCGCTGCTGGCTGGTACGCGCTACCGCGGTGACTTCGAGGAACGGCTCAAGGCTGTGATCGAGGAAATCAACGCCTTCGAAGGCGCCATTCTGTTCATCGACGAAATCCATACGGTGATCGGTGCCGGTGCGACCTCAGGCGGGGCCATGGATGCCTCCAACCTGCTCAAGCCGGCGCTGGCCGGGGGTGAGCTTCGTACCATCGGCTCGACCACCTACAAGGAATACCGCTCGTACTTTGAGAAGGACCGCGCGCTGGTCCGCCGGTTCCAGAAAATCGACGTCAACGAGCCGTCGGTCGACGATGCGGTCAAGATCCTGCGCGGGCTCAAGCCTTCCTACGAGGAACACCACGGCATCCGCTACACCAGCGAGGCAATCCGCACGGCGGTCGAGCTCTCGAACCGCTACATCGGGGACCGCAAGCTGCCCGACAAGGCCATCGACGTGCTCGACGAGGCCGGGGCCGCGACCAAGCTGGCGCCGCCCTCTAAGCGTAAGAAGACCGTTGGTGTGAAGGAGATCGAGGCCATCGTCTCCAAGATCGCCCGCATCCCGCCCAAGACCGTCAACAAGGACGACAAGGAAATGCTGCTCACGCTCGAGCGTGACCTCAAGCGCCTGGTCTACGGTCAGGATGAGGCCATCGACGCCCTGTCCACGGCGATGAAGCTGTCCCGTGCCGGCCTGCGCGAGCCAGAAAAACCAATCGGCGCCTTCCTCTTCTCCGGCCCGACCGGGGTGGGCAAGACCGAGGTCGCCAAGCAACTGGCCCACACCATGGGCGTCGAGCTGATCCGCTTTGACATGTCCGAGTACATGGAGCGGCACACGGTTTCCCGCCTGATCGGCGCGCCGCCCGGCTACGTTGGCTTTGATCAGGGGGGTCTGTTGACCGATGCTGTAGATCAGCAGCCTCATTGCGTGCTGCTGCTCGACGAGATCGAGAAGGCCCACCCGGATCTGTTCAACATTCTGCTGCAGGTCATGGACCACGGCAAACTTACCGACGCCAATGGCAAGTCAGTCAACTTCCGCAACGTGGTGGTCATCATGACCACCAACGCCGGCGCGTCTGAGATGTCCAAGGCGGCGATCGGGTTCGGCTCTAGCGTCAAGGAAGGCGAAGACGCCGAGGCGATCAAGCGCTTGTTCACGCCTGAATTCCGCAACCGGCTGGACGCGGTGATCGCGTTTGCTGCGCTGAGCAAAGAGGTGATTGGCCGCGTGGTCGAGAAGTTCATCCTGCAGCTCGAAAACCAGCTCTCGGATCGCTCGGTCACCATCCGCCTGACCGACGCTGCCCGCAATGAGCTCGGCGACCAGGGCTACGACCGTCTGATGGGTGCGCGGCCATTGGCCCGCGTGATTCAGGACAAGATCAAGAAGCTGCTCGCCGAAGAGCTGCTGTTTGGCCGCCTTCAGAGCGGGGGATCCGTGCTGATCGACTGGAACGGCGAAGACTTTGAGTTCACCTTCCCGTCTTCTGCCATTAGCGAGGTTGCCAAGGTGCCCACCCCGGACGACACCGAGACCGTCTGAGGCCCCGAAACCGGCGGGCTGATCTGAAGACCATTGGCTGAACCCCTTTGCCGCTGGTCAGATTTCGGCCTTGCGATAGGGATTGTCGTGCACGCGCATGGCCTCGATCTGGTGTTCGACCTGCTCGCGTTCCTGCCGGACGAAGTTTGCCACCGGGCTCTGTAGCGCCGGGTCGGCGATCCAGTGCAGGGAATAGGTGGGGGTCGGCAGATAGCCGCGCTGCACCTTGTGCTGCCCCTGTGCCCCGGCTTCGACCCGCGTCAGTCCGTGTTCGATCGCGTAGTCGATGGCGCGGTAGTAGCAGGCCTCGAAGTGCAGAAATTTGTGGTCTTCCGAACAGCCCCAGTTGCGGCCGTAGAGCGTGTCTCCGCCGCGGAAATTGAGCGCGCCAGCGACGGGTTGTCCGCCTTCGAAGGCCATGACCATGACCACGTCCTCGGCGCAGCGCTTCGAGAGCAGAGAGAAGAACCTTCGGGTCAGGTAGGCCTGTCCCCACTTCCGGTCCGAAGTGTTGAGATAGAAATCGAAGAAGGCGTCCCAGAGCGCTTCGGTCATCTCGGCCCCGCTGAGGGTGCGGATGTCGATATCGAGCGCAGCGACTTCGCGGCGCTCCTTGCGGATCGCCTTGCGCTTGCGGCTGTTCAGGGCGCCGAGAAAATGATCGAAGCTGGCGTAGTCGGCGTTGTGCCAGTGATATTGCAGGCCCAGCCGCTGCTCAAAGGCATCGAGCTCGCCCAGGGCGTCGAATTCAGCCTTCTCCGGAAAGGTCAGATGTAGCCCCGAAAGGCCGAGTTGACCGGCAACGGAGACGATGGCCTCGCCGAGAATGCGCTGGGTGTCGGCGTCGGCGGTATCGCCGAGAAGCAGGCGCGGCCCAGTTGCGGGGGTGAAGGGGACACAGACCTGGGCCTTGGGATAGTAGCGCCCGCCCGCCCGCTCGTAGGCGTCGGCCCAGCCCCAGTCGAAGACGTATTCGCCGTAGGAGTGGCTCTTGACGTAGAGCGGAACGGCGCCGAGCAGCGCGCCGCTCTCTGCTTCC
The DNA here is from genome assembly GCA_002708995.1 of Geminicoccus sp. Taxonomy (GTDB): domain Bacteria; phylum Pseudomonadota; class Alphaproteobacteria; order UBA7985; family UBA7985; genus UBA7985. The sequence goes on from PAPT01000012.1 coordinate 16,948, forward strand.
TCCAGCAGCACATGCTGACCCGCCCAGCCCGACGCGGCATCTGCCGATCCGCTGTCTTCAAGGGCGGAGAGAAAGCCGTGCTTGACGAAAGGGTTGGACTGCCCGGCACAGGCGTCCCAGGCTTCGGCGCTGACCTCGGACAGGCTGGAGATGGTCCGGATCTGCAGGCGCGCGTCAGGAGTGGTCATAGGGAGAGGCGATCCTTTACATGCGCCGGGAGGAAGGGCTCATAAATGATGTGTGGGCCGGCAGGGCAGAAACAAGCCTCAATTGTTAGCGCTCTCATTTCCTTTCGGCCCAGCATGGCGGAGTTTATCGTGAGCCTGTCGAAGGGGCTTTGAGCGGCGTCTATGTTTTTGCGCGCAAAACGGCTTCGCCATTGAGCGACGTATTCCCTTTGCGCTCAAAACGCTGCGCTTTGAGCGCTTGGGAGGGCCGAAGGCCGCGAAGCGGCAAAGGCCCAAGCGCGCCACACCTATGCAGCGCTCAAGAAACGTTGCTGTGCGATTGTCGACGATCACCGCCAGCGGGTGCGTCAGGGCGCTGGTGTTTTGTCTTTGAAGCAGCACCAGTCTGTAACCGGGCAACGCCAGCACTCCGGCTTACGTGCTTTGCATAGATAACGCCCGTGCAGGATCAGCCAGTGGTGCGCATGGTTTTTGAACCCATCAGGGACCCGCCGGTTCAGCCCGTCTTCGACTTTGTCTGGAGTCTTGCCCGGCGCCAGTCCCATGCGGTTGGAGACCCTGAAGACGTGGGTGTCCACGGCGATGGTCGGGTGACCCCAGTACATTTGCAGCACCACGTTTGCGGTTTTGCGGCCGACGCCGGGCAGGGCCTCCAGCGCTGCGCGGTCCTCGGGCACTTCTCCGCCGAGCTCGTCGACGAGTATCTGTGCGGCCTTGATCACGTTGGCAGCTTTGGTGTTGTAGAGCCCGATGGTCTTGATAAAGCCCTTCAGGCGTTCTTCACCCAAGGCCAGCATCTGCGCCGGCGTGGTCACCTGCTCGAACAGGGCCTTGGTGGCCGCATTGACCGAAACATCGGTCGCCTGCGCAGACAGCGCCACCGCGACCAGCAGCGTGTAGGCGTTGACGTAGTCGAGTTCTCCGCGGGGTTCGGGTTCGATCCCCCTGAAAACATCGAAGACAGCCTCGATCTGCTCGGGCCGGAGCACGCGCTGGCGCGCACCGACCGCCAGCGCACTCGACATCACTCGACCTCGACGATGGCTTCGACCTCCACCGGTACGCCCAGCGGCAGGGAGGGAGAGGCCACCGCAGAACGCGCATGGCGACCTTTGTCACCGAAGACTTCGACCATCAAGTCAGACGCGCCGTTGATCACCCGCGGCTGGTCAACAAACTCGGGGGTACAGTTCACAAAGCCCACCAGCTTGACGATCCGCACCACCCGGTCGAGGTCGCCATCGAGTGCCTTGGCCAGCTGGGCAATGATCGACAGGCCGCTGGCGCGCGCTGCCACGGCACCGGCCTCGACCTCCATGTTTTTGCCCAGTCGACCGGCTTCGGGCTTGCCATTGACCATGGCGACCTGCCCGGAGATGAACAGCAGATTGCCGGTCCGGACCGCGGGCACGTAGTTGGCTACGGGGGCGGGGGCGTCGGGGAGGGTTATGCCGAGTTCGCGCAGGCGCGCGTCGATGGTGCCAGCCATGGCCGGTCTCCTTATCGCTCAATGATTGCTATAGCTGTCAGTGGTAGAGCGCCCGGCGCTTCAGCGCAAAAAAAAAGGAGGTGCGGCGAACGCACCTCCAGGAGGCTGCAAGAAGAGGGATCAAATAATCAAAGGCTGTCGCTGAAAACTGCGATCCACCCGTGATAGCAGGATGATACGCAACTGCAGTCCCAATGCCAACGACTCGAAAACACAAATCTGATTAAAAATGTTATAACCTACTGAAAAACATATAATCTTTTTTTCAGCATAATTTTTGAATCGGGGTTCAAGGGCAAATTGTAGCGTCGAGATTCATTTTGTGTGGATCGAGTCGCGGTGAAATTTTGCGAGGCTCACGCCATTTCGCAATTGTCAGATGCAAACCACGGTCGTCCTCAGGGTGGCTTGCGTCGGCACGGGCGGCGCTCTAGTCAGGTCGTGGATGAACAAGACTACGCCGGTTCGGGCCAACACCCGTCCTGATCCGGCCATGAAAGGACAAGGGAATGGCTCGCAACAAAATCGCACTGGTCGGCGCTGGCAACATTGGCGGGACGCTGGCGCTGCTCGCCGGTATGAAGGACCTCGGCGACGTTGTGTTGCTCGATCTCGCCGATGGTATCGCCAAAGGCAAGGCGCTGGATATCGCTGAAGCAGCCCCGGTGGAAGGCTTCGATGCCGCCATGACCGGCACCGGCGACTATGCCGACCTCGACGGCGCCGACGTGGTCATAGTGACAGCTGGTGTGGCGCGCAAGCCGGGGATGAGCCGCGATGATCTGCTCGGGATCAACGTCAAGGTCATGAACGCAGTGGGCGCAGGGATCCGCGAGCACTGCCCCGATGCTTTCGTGATCTGCATCACCAACCCGCTCGATGCCATGGTCAAGGTGCTGCAAGAGGCCTCAGGCTGCCCGGCGCACAAGGTGGTTGGTATGGCAGGCGTGCTGGACAGCGCGCGTTTCCGCCACTTCCTCGCCGATGAAATGAACGTGTCCGTCGAAGACGTCTCGGCCTTCGTTCTAGGCGGGCACGGCGATACCATGGTGCCCGTTCCCAACTACACCACCGTGGCCGGGATCGACCTGCCAACCCTGATCCAGATGGGCTGGATCACCCAGGAGCGCGTCGACGCCATCGTCGATCGCACCCGCAAAGGCGGGGGCGAGATCGTCGCCCTGCTCGGCACGGGTTCAGCCTTCTACGCGCCTGCATCCAGCGCCATTTCCATGGCCGATTCCTACCTAAAAGATAAAAAGCGCCTCCTGCCTTGCGCAGCCTTCCTCGATGGCCAATATGGGGTCAAAGGCATGTACGTCGGCGTTCCGGTCATCATCGGTAAGGATGGTGTCGAGCGCATCGTCGAGCTGCCGCTGAGCGCGGATGAAACCAGCATGTTCAACGCGTCGGTCGATGCGGTGAAGGGCCTCAACGAGGCCGTCGCCGCCCTGAGCTGAGATTGAGCCGGTCCGGTGGGACCCGGCCTGAGCCATCGGCTCAGTCTGGTTGACGCGCTGCCGGACCGGTTAACGGACGGACAGGCTGAGCCTGGGCTTGCATGCGTGCTTCCAACCGAAGAGCCATGATGACGCCCAAAGCCCTAATTCTGTTCGCCCATCCCGACGAAGACGGATCAAGTGCCGGGGCAAGCCTGCTCAACCGGATCGAGGGCGAACCGGATATCGAAGTCCGTCGCCTCTACAATCTCTATCCTGAGTTCAACGTCGATGTTGAGGTCGAGCAGGCAGCCTGGGACGCTGCCGACGTCATTGTGCTGCAGCACCCCTTTTACTGGTACTCGTCTCCGGCACTGCTCAAGGAGTATCTTGACGTCGTGCTGGAGCACAACTGGGCTTACGGCACCGAGGGGAAGGCGCTGGCCGGTAAGTCGCTGCTGACCGTTACCACAGCCGCCTCGCGCGAAGAAAACTACCGTCCCGACGGCTACAATAAATTCCCGGTCGAGACCCTGCTGCTGCCCTTCGAGGCTACGGCCAACCTGTGCAGCATGACCTACGAGAAACCCGTGGTTGTCTATAACGCCGACCGGATCGAGCCCGAGGCTCTGACAGCGGCCCGGGAGGGTTACTTGCAAACCATCAGACACCTGCTTGCGCGCCACGCCGGCGGGGAGGGGGCTGCACATTGACCACCTCGTTCCTGTTCCTCGCGACGCTGTTTCTGGGCGCTGCCGTTATTATCGTGCCGCTGTTCTAGCGCCTGGGGCTGGGGTCCGTGCTGGGCTATCTCGTCGCCGGGGTGGCCATTGCGCCCGTGCTGCGCTGGCTGGGCGCCGACGCCGTGCAAATCTCCCAAATCGCCGAATGCGGTGTGGTGATGATGCTGTTCCTCGTCGGCCTCGAGCTGGAGCCGAAGAAGCTGTGGCGGCTGCGGGTGCCGATCATCGGCATCGGCGGCGCGCAGGTGCTGATCACAGCGGCGGCCATGTGGGGACTGGGGCAGGTGTTCGAGCTGGACTGGCGTATGGCGCTGGCGCTCGGGCTGGCGCTGGCCCTGTCCTCGACGGCAATCGTGCTGCAGACCCTGAATGAGAAGGGCCAGATGGCGACACCTGCCGGACAGAACTCCTTTTCCGTGCTGCTGTTCCAGGACATCGCGGTCATCCCGATCCTCGCCGTGCTCCCCTTCCTTGCGCACCCGGGGGGCTTCGGCCTTGCGGAAGGGGGCGATCACAGCGCCAGCGAGGGAATGAGTCACGATGCGGGCGGCCACGATGCGGGCGGTCAGGATGCGGGCGGCCACGGTGCAGGTCACGGCGGCGAAGAGGCTATTTTCGACCTGACCCAGAACCTGTCGGCCTGGGGGCAGGCCGGTGTCTCGATCGGGGTCATCATCGCCATTATTTTTGGCGGGCGCTACGCTATCCGCCCGCTGTTCCGGGTCATCGCCCGCACCCACATCCGCGAGCTGTTTACCGCCGATGCGCTGCTGATCGTCGTTGGTATTGCCTTCCTGATGGGGGCCATGGGCCTGTTGGCGGCGCTGGGCACCTTCATCGCCGGCGTAGTGCTGGCCGACAGCGAATACCGCCACGAGCTGGAGAGCGATATCGAGCCCTTCAAGGGCCTGCTGCTCGGCCTGTTCTTCATCACCGTCGGTGCACAGATCAATTTCAACACCCTGTTCGGTGAGCCGCCGGTGATCTTTTGTCTGCTCGCGGGACTGGTCGTGCTCAAGGCCGTGATCATCTTCGGGCTCGCGACCGTCGCGCGGCTGAACTTGAGCCGCCGGTTCACCATGGCACTGCTGCTGGCGCAGGGCGGCGAGTTCGCCTTCGTCCTGTTCGGTTTCATGATCGCCGAAGACGTGCTGCCGCGTGAGCTGACCGACCGCTTCACGCTGGTAGTGGCACTGTCGATGCTGCTGACCCCTATGCTAGTGATCTTCAACGAGCGCGTGCTGCAGCCTGCCTCTCCGGCCTGGTCCAATCCATCGGCCGATGACGTCTATGACGAGGGCAATCCGGTCATTGTCGCCGGTTTCGGCCGCATGGGAACCATCATCGTCCGCATGCTGCAGGGGCTGGGTGTGTCGGCCACGGTCCTCGATCATGACCCCGACCAGATCGACCTGATGCGCCGCTTCGGCCACCGGGCCTTCTTCGGCGACGCCTCCCGCCTTGAACTGCTGGAAAGCGCCGGGGCAGGGTCGGCGTGCGTGCTGATCGTTGCCATCGACAACAGCGATAAGACGCTGGAGATCGTCGAACTGGCCCGCCGGCATTTCCCCCATCTGCGCATCGTTGCCCGCGCCCGCGAGCGCCGGGATGCCATGACCCTGCTCAAAGCCGGGGCCGACTAGGTGGTGCGCGAAACCTTCGAAGGCGCGGTGCAGATGAGCCAGCGCGCGCTCCAATTCCTCGGCACCCGCCCGTTCGCCGCGCGGCAGGCCGCCCAGCGTTTCGAAACCTAAGACATTGCGCTGATGTGTGACTGGGCAAGGATGGAAGAGCAAGGCATCGGCGAGAAAGAACGCATCGAACGGGTGTGGCAAGCGACCGAAGACCTCGCCAACCTGCTGGTCGAGGATCAGAAGTCAGGCCAAGGCAGCCTGCCTGAGGGCTGGTAAGTCAGCGGCAACGCCGACGAGCGCTAGCCTCGCCGATCCGCCGTCCGCCTTGCGGCCCGCGACCTTTCGAGCGGCTGTTGCTGTATCGGCCTGCGGGCCGTGCGTGACCCGGCCTCGTGCGGCTGGCTGCATGCCGCTGGCGCGACACCGCTAGGCAGGGAAGGCGCATTGACCCCCCCAAACACGGGCGTATTGTAACCGCGACTTCCGGTGCTCAAGACGCGACGCGTCTGCGAGCGCCGCCCCCCGCCGTTCCTGCGCTGGATGGGGGTGGAAAGACGCAGGACAGGGAGCCTTCCTCACCATGAATATCCACGAATATCAGGGCAAAGCACTGCTCAGAGACTACGGCGTTGCCGTGCTCGACGGCGCCGTGGCCTTTACCCCTGAAGACGCCGTCGCAGCCGCCGAAAAGCTCGGCGGCCCGGTCTACGTCGTCAAATCGCAGATCCACGCCGGTGGCCGCGGTGCGGGCCACTTCGTCAATGACCCCGAGCGTGCGACCGGCGGCGGTGTCCGCGTGGTCAAGTCCGTCGAAGCGGTTGAAGAAGCAGCGCGCTTCATGCTCGGCAACACGCTGGTGACCAAGCAGACCGGCCCCGAGGGCAAAGAGGTCAAGCGGCTCTACCTTGAAGCGGGCTGCGATATTGCGCGAGAGCTGTACCTGTCGCTGCTGGTCGATCGCGCCACCTCGCGCGTGACCATCGTCGCCTCGACCGAAGGCGGCATGGACATTGAGACCGTGGCCGAGGAAACCCCGGAAAAGATCATGCAGGTCGACATCGACCCCGCGACCGGCATTCAGGGTCACCACGCCCGCTCGATCGCCTTCAGCCTCGGGCTGGAAGGTGCGCAGGTCAAGTCGGCGACACGGTTCCTGATGGGGCTCTACAAGGCCTTCATCGACCTCGACTGCGCCATGGTGGAGATCAATCCGCTGGTGGTGACGGGTGATGGTGAACTGCTGGCGCTGGATGCCAAGGTCGGCTTCGACGACAACGCGCTGTTCCGGCACACGGCCCTCGATGAACTGCGCGACGAAGACGAGGAAGACGCCTCCGAACGCGCAGCTGCGGCCTGGGACCTCAACTACGTCAAGCTCGACGGTGAAATCGGCTGCATGGTCAACGGCGCCGGGCTGGCAATGGCGACCATGGACATCATCAAGCTCTACGGCTCCGAGCCTGCAAACTTCCTCGATGTCGGCGGCGGCGCCACCGAAGAACGGGTGACGGCGGCCTTTAAAATCATCCTGTCCGACCCCAACGTGAAGGGCATTCTCGTCAACATTTTCGGCGGGATCATGAAGTGCGACATCATCGCCAGCGGTGTGGTTGCAGCAGCCCGGGAGACCAGCCTTTCCGTGCCGCTGGTGGTCCGGCTCGAAGGCACCAACGTCGAAAAGGGCAAGGCGATGATGGCCGACTCAGGCCTTACCATCATCCCCGCGGACAACCTCGGCGATGCCGCCGAAAAGATCACCCGCGCCGTCAGGGAGGCCGCTTAACCATGGCAGTTCTTGTCGATCAGAACACCCGCGTGATCACGCAGGGTTTCACAGGCGCCCAGGGCACCTTCCATTCTGAACAGGCACTGGCCTACGGCACGCAGGTTGTCGGTGGCGTGACACCGGGGAAGGGGGGGCAAACCCACCTCGACCTGCCGGTGTTTAACACCGTCGCCGAAGCTCGGCGCGCGACCAAGGCCAACGCGTCGGTCATCTACGTGCCTCCCCCGTTTGCAGCGGACTCCATCCTCGAGGCGATCGACGCCGAGATCGAGCTTGTGGTCTGCATCACCGAAGGCATTCCCGTGCTGGATATGGTGCGGGTCAAGCGCGCGCTGGATGGTGCCAGAACCCGGCTGATCGGGCCTAACTGCCCCGGTATCATCACCCCCGGTGCCTGCAAGATCGGGATCATGCCCGGACACATTCACCAGCGCGGCAAGATCGGGATCGTCTCCCGCTCGGGCACGCTGACCTATGAGGCGGTGGCGCAGACCACGGCGACCGGTCTGGGCCAGTCAACCTGCATCGGTATCGGCGGCGACCCCGTTAACGGCACCAACTTCATCGACTGCCTCGAATTGTTCCTCGAAGACGATGAAACCCAGGGCATCATTATGATCGGCGAGATCGGTGGTTCCGCGGAGGAAGAAGCCGCAGCCTTTTACGCTTCGCACGCCAACAAAAAGCCGATCGCCGGCTTTATCGCGGGTGTGTCTGCCCCTCCGGGCAAGCGCATGGGCCACGCCGGCGCGATCATTGCCGGGGGCAAGGGCGATGCAGGCTCGAAGATTGAAGCCATGCGTTCGGCCGGAATTGTTGTCGCCGACAGCCCGGCCGGGCTGGGTGAAGCGATGCTGGAGGCCATGGGCTGAGACCAGCCTCCATGAGCACAGAAAAAAGGCGGCTGCCGGGAACCGGCGCCGCCTTTGTCGTTTCAGGGGCTAAAGCAACGCGCTTGCGCAGCACGCACAGCCCGCCCCGGCACCCGAGCCGAAAGCGGCTCAGCCTTCGAGGTTGAGCACGTGCTCCAGCACCGACTTGATGAAGTTCACCCGGCCATCACGTGGCAAAACCCGGGCCTGAACCGCGATTGTCATGTCGTAGCGGGGGATGTGCAGCAGGGTCTGACCGCCGAAGCCGATCGAACCATAGCCCGCCACCATCTCGCCATTGAGGGGCAAGCGCACGAACCAGCTGCCGTAGCCATAGCCCCAGTCCGGTGACACCAGTCGCGATTCAGCGCGGCGGAAGAAGCGCCCGCGACCGGCGACCGGGCCGCGCATCTCAGCGACGAAGTCCGGGCCGATGTGGTCTTCGATTTCGACCGTCATGAACCGCCCGAAGCGCCACAGGTCGCGCGCGGTCATGTGCAGTCCATAGCCTGCCCGGACCTGCTGCGTGGCATCGGCAATATCCCATTGCGCGGCTTCGCCGGCGCCCATCGGGTGCCAGATCTTGTCAGTGATGATGTCCTGCAGCGGTTGCTCATAAACGGTTTCCAGACCTTCGGCCATGATCTGTGCAACCAGCGAGCTGTAGTGGAAACGCGTGCCGGACTCGAACGACTCATCCAGCGATGGTTCGTCGATCAACGCGCTGAAATCGTCCGCTGAAAACAGCTGAACGGTCTTGGACTTCAGCAGGTGTGGGGCCTCGGTGTAGTCGAGATTGGCGGTCATGGTCAGCAGATGGCGCCAGGTGATGCCCGACCCGCCGAACTGCGGCAGGTCCAGCGAAATGTACTGGTCGACCGACTTGATCCGGCCTTCCTCGAGCGCGACGCCGACGGCGGCGGACACTATGGTCGTGGAAATGCCATGGGCGTTCCACAGCGTTTTCGGGTCGTGGCCGTGCAGGTAAGTTTCCAGCACGACGTCGTCACCCTCGGACACGATCAGGCTGTGCACGGAATTGCGCCGAAGGAAGGACACCAGATCGATGTCATTTTCAAATCTGTCTTCGTCGAAGGGCCGGGGCGCAGATGAAGCGGGGAGGGCCGCGTAGGTGCCGTCCTCGTTGAAGTGGCTCTCGACGAACAGCCGGCCGATTTTGGAGCTGGCCGGACCCGTGGCTTCACAGCCAATCAACAGTAAGGTCATCGCAGCCGCTGAAGCGGTCAGCGCCGCTTTGAAAAAGTGTCGCATTCCTCGTTCCTCAAAATCCAGTGAGGGTTCTGTCAAATCAGGCATTCAAATCGGGCGAGAATAGAACATGACCTGCGCGGAAATGCGAGCGGGTGGTTCCAAGCGCACCGGGGAGACTGACATAGAGTAATTGCAGGCCGGAGGGCAGGCTAAGCCCATGATTTTTCATGAATCTCTGGCTGGCCCACGCATAAGCGAGATTTATTGCGAATGAACTGGTTTATGGTCTGATAATATTCGAATCGATTCGCGACTCACGGGCAACAACTGGTCTCTTACCCGTCACGCAGCCATGCGCCTTTGTCCGTGCAGTGGTCGCATTTCAGCCACGGAGTGGCGCTTTTCTTTCAGGAGACTTGGGCGTACACCTAAGGACTACAGCATACGTGATACTCAAACCCGCAGGCGGCAGCAGGCTGGCGGGTCGGGAAATGAGACGGGAAAAACATGGCACCGCTGGACCAGGCTGTGGAAGCAGCCTTTCACGACGATCCCCTTTCCGCGCTGACCGGGGCGAACGCGCCCTACATTGCCGAATTGTTCGCGCGATATCACGAAAATCCGCAGTCCGTAGACGCCAACTGGCAGACCTTCTTTGCCTCGCTGAGCGACAATGAAGCCGTGCTGCTGGGTGATTTTCAGGGCCCGAGCTGGCGTGCACGCGACACCCGCATTGTGGGCGTAGCGGACGCAGACGCTGCCGCCAAAGCCGCAGAAAAGGGAGCGGCTGCGGCCGGTCCGGCCCTCGACGGTGAGGCGGCCAAGCGCGCCACACAGGACTCGGTCAGCGCGCTGATGATGATCCGCGCCTACCGCATCCGGGGGCACCTGATCGCCGATCTTGACCCGCTGGGTTTGAAGGAGCGGCTGACCCACGAAGAGCTGAACCCTGAGACCTATGACTTCGGCGCCGCGGATATGGACCGCGAGGTCTACATCAACAACGTGCTGGGGCTGGGTGAGTATGCTACGGTCCAGCAGATCCTCGACCGGTGCCGCGCGACCTACTGCGGGCGCATCGGGGTCGAGTTCATGCACATCACCGACCCGGCGCAGAAGGCCTGGGTGCAGGAGCGGATCGAGGCAATCGAAAACAAGACCGACTTCACCGAAATGGGGAAGAAGGCTATTCTCGAACGCCTGACCCACGCCGAAGGTTTCGAGAACTTCCTCGACAAGAAGTTCCCAGGCACCAAGCGCTTCGGGCTGGACGGCGGCGAGACCATGATCCCGGCGCTGGAGCAGATCCTCAAGCGCGGCTCGCAACTGGGGCTGAAGGAAGTGGTGCTGGGCATGGCCCACCGCGGCCGGTTGAACGTGCTAGCGAACTTCATGCAGAAGCCGTTCCGGGCGATTCTGAATGAGTTTCTCGGCGGCTTTGCTTTCCCTGACGTCATCAACGCGTCGGGCGACGTAAAGTACCATCTGGGGACCTCAGCCGACCGTGAATTCGACGGTGAGACCGTGCACCTGTCGCTCAACCCCAATCCTTCGCACCTCGAAGCCGTCAACCCGGTGGTCGTGGGTAAGGCCCGCGCGAAGCAGGACCGCCTCGCCGACAGGGATCGCACCAAGGTGATGCCGATCCTGATCCACGGTGATGCTGCCTTTGCGGGGCAGGGGCTAGTGCCCGAAGTGCTCGATCTGACGGGGCTGAAGGGCTACCGCACCGGCGGGGTGATCAACTTCGTCATCAACAACCAGATCGGCTTCACCACCAATCCCGTGAACGCCCGTCCGGGGCCGTACTGCACCGACATCGCCAAGGCGATCGAGGCGCCGATTTTCCACGTCAACGGCGATGATCCGGAGGCCGTGGTTCATATCGCGCGCATTGCGACCGAATTCCGGCAAGAGTTTCAGCAGGACGTGGTGATCGACATGTTCTGCTACCGCCGCTTCGGACACAACGAGGGCGACGAGCCAGCGTTCACCCAGCCGCTGATGTACAAGCAGATCAAGGCGCAGCGCCCGACCCGCGCGCTCTACGCCGACAAGCTGGCCGCCGATGGCCTTGTGCCTGCCGAAGAAAGCCAGCAGATGGTCAGCGAATTTCAGGCGCTGATGGCCGATGAATTCGAAGCCGCACAGTCCTACAAGCCGAACAGCGCCGACTGGCTCGGTGGCGCTTGGGACGGGCTCAAGCCTGCTGAAAAGGGGCCGCGCCGCGGCAAGACCGGGCTGTCGAACGAGCAATTCGACGCGCTGGCAAAGGCGCTCCCCGGTATCCCTGAAGACTTCACCCCGAACAGCAAGGTCGTCCGCCTCATGGACGCCAAGCGTAAGATGTTCGACAGCGGTCAGGGCTTTGACTGGGCGACGGCAGAGGCCATGGCTTTTGGCTCACTGCTGATGGAGGGTGCACCGATCCGCTTCTCCGGGCAGGACGTTCGCCGCGGAACCTTTACCCAGCGTCATGCCGTGCTGACCGACCAGAACACGGAGGCGACCCACACCCCGCTGACCACGCTGTCAGCCGATCAGGCACGACTGGAGATCATCGACTCTCCGCTGTCCGAGCTGGGGGTTCTGGGCTTTGAATACGGTTATTCGACCGCCGAGCCCAAGGCGCTGACGCTTTGGGAAGCGCAATTCGGCGATTTCTCCAACGGTGCCCAGATCATCATCGACCAGTTCATTTCCTCGGCCGAAGCCAAGTGGCTGCGGATGTCCGGTCTGGTGATGCTGCTGCCCCACGGCTACGAGGGGCAGGGCCCCGAGCACTCGTCGGCCCGGCTCGAGCGCTATCTGCAGATGTGCGGCGAGGATAACTGGCAGGTTGCGAACTGCACCACGCCTGCGAACTACTTCCACATTCTCCGCCGCCAGCTGCGCCGGGATTTCCGCAAGCCGCTGGTGCTGATGACGCCGAAATCGCTGCTCCGTCAAAAGCGCTGCGTGTCGTCCAAGGCGGACTTCATGAATGGTTCGACCTTCCACCGAGTGCTGCTCGAGGATCGCTCCTACGACAAGAAGCTGCAGAAGGCGGCAGAGCGCGTCGTGCTGTGCTCGGGCAAGGTCTACTACGACCTGCTCGAAGCCCGCGAGGCGCAGGGGCTGGACCACGCGCACCTGATGCGGATCGAGCAGCTCTATCCCTTCCCGAGCATCGCGCTGAGCGAAGAGCTCGAGGCCTTCAAGCACTGCGAATTCGTCTGGTGTCAGGAAGAGCCGAAGAACATGGGCGCATGGACCCACGTTGACCCCTATATCGAAGACGTGCTGGAGCAGATCAACGCCCCGGCAGGTCGCGCGGGATACGCGGGCCGTGCTGCGGCGGCATCGCCGGCGACCGGGTCCAATTCCCTGCACAAGAAACAACAGGCTGCCTTGGTTGAAGAGGCGCTCACCGGTCCGATCAAGCGACGCTGATCAGCTCGAAACAGAAGGAAGACAGCGCATGGCTGTAGAGATTGTTGTCCCGGTTCTGGGCGAGTCCGTGACTGAAGCGACCGTTGCGCAATGGCTGAAGAAGCCGGGCGAAGCGGTGGCCGTGGATGAGCCGCTGGTCGAGCTGGAGACCGACAAGGTAACCCTCGAAGTGCCTGCGCCCGCCAACGGCACTATCGCCGCGATCAGTGTCGATACCGGTGCAACGGTCGAGGTTGGTGCCGTCCTGGGCATGATGGAGGCTGGCGACGCCCCAGCGGCGAAGGCCGAAGCGGCGCCTGCGCCTGCGCCAACGGCAGAGGCCAAGCCTGCACCTGCGCCCATAGCTGCACCTGCACCTGCACCCGCAGCCAAAGCCACCCGGCTCATGCCCGAAGATGCCCTCAAGGCCGCAGCGGAAGGCATCTGGCCCAAAGGCCACGGCGGCGTTAGCTCCTCGTCTGCAGGGGCGGCGCCCGCCAGCGACGCCAAGGGTGGCGCTCTGCCACCCCGTCAGCCTGGCGGCCCTGAAGAAATCGTGCCCATGTCCCGCCTGCGCCAGACCATCGCGCGGCGGCTCAAGGAGGCCCAGAACACCGCGGCCATGCTCACCACCTTCAACGATGTCGACATGTCAGCGGTCATGGCGCTGCGGAAGAGCCATCAGGATGCTTTCGTGAAAAAGTACGGCATCAAGCTCGGCTTCATGTCGTTCTTTGCGAAGGCTTGTATCGCGGCGCTGCAGGAGCTGCCGGCCGTAAACGCGGAGATTTACGCTACCGACCTGATCTACAAGAATTACTACAACATCGGCGTGGCCGTCGGCACGGAGAACGGGCTGGTGGTGCCGGTAATCCGTGACGCAGACCGCATGGGCTTTGCCCAGATCGAGTCCACCATCGCCGATTTCGGCAAACGTGCGCGTGACGGCAAGCTGTCCATGGCGGAGATGTCGGGCGGTACCTTCACCATCTCCAACGGCGGGATTTACGGCTCTATGCTGTCGACCCCGATCCTGAACCAGCCGCAGAGCGCAATCCTGGGCATGCACCGGATCGAAGAACGCCCGGTTGCCGTGAACGGTGAAGTGGTGATTCGGCCGATGATGTATCTGGCCCTGTCCTACGACCATCGCATCATCGATGGCCGCGAGGCAGTGACCTTCCTCGTGAAGGTCAAGGAGAACATCGAAGACCCCAGCCGGATGCTGTTCGAGGTCTAGTCGCGGTCAACCTTCGCGCTGGGCCCGGTTCAGCGCCTGATCGAGGTCGGTGATCAGGTCTTCGGCCAGTTCAAGCCCCACGCTCAGACGCAACAGATTCTTGGTGATGCCGACCGACCAGCGCTCCTCGTCGCTCAGCACGCGATGGGTCGTGGTGGCCGGATGGGTCACCATGGATTTGCTGTCGCCCAGATTGTTTGAAATCCGGATCAGGTTGAGGCCATTGATGGCGCGTAAGGCCGAGGGCTGACCGCCCCGGACCTGAAACGCGACCAGCGTACCGCCGCTGGTCATCTGCTGCCCGGCAAGCGCGTGCTGCGGGTGGCTGGGCAGGCCGGGGTAAGACACCCGCTCGACGCCTGGATGGGTTTCGAGGAAACCGGCGATCGTGGCGGCGTTGCGCGCTATCTGCGACACGCGCAGATCGAGGGTCTCCAGCGACTTTGCCAGCGTCCAGGCGTTAAAGGGGCTGAGGCTCGGCCCGGTGTGGCGGACGAAGAACTGCAGATGTTCCTCGTAGAAAGCTTCCGAGCAGCAGACGGCGCCGCCCAGACACCGCCCCTGACCGTCGATATGCTTGGTCGCCGAGTGGGTGACCACGTCGGCCCCTGCGGTGCGGCGCGCTGGACGCCGGGTGAGGCGAAGGCGTTGTCGACCACGAAGCAGACCCCTGCTGCCCGCGCAATGGCGCCGACGGCCGCGATATCCACCAGCGCAAGGGTCGGATTGGCCGGGGTTTTGCAGAAGAACACACGCGTCTGCGGCTTCACAGCCGCCTCCCACGCGGAGAGGTCGGTTCCGTCGACAAGGGTGCAGGTGATGCCGCGTCGGGGCAGCAGGCTGGTGATGACCTGCAGGCACGAGCCGAAAAGCGCCCGCGAGGCGACGACGTGATCGCCCGCCCGCAGCTGGCAGGCGAGGGCGGCGTACATGGCGGCCATCCCGCTGGACAGCGCAACGCAGCGCTCGGTGCCTTCCAGCGCAGCCAGCCGACGTTCGAACAGGCTGACGGTCGGATTGCCGTAGCGTGAGTAGATGTAGCCCTCATCCTCGCCGCTGAAGCGGTCGGCGGCCTGCTTCGCGCTCTCGTAAACATAGCCTGAGGTCAGGTACAGCGCTTCGGCGGTCTCCCCGAAGCGGGAGCGGTCGAGGCCGTCGTGAACCAATTGCGTCTGGACCGATCAGCGGGGGCGGGCGGGGTGATCAAGCATGGGTGGAATGTCCGAAATCGCTTGGCTTGTGCCGGGATTTCGGTACTTTAGGCCTGAGACGTCAATTTCCCACAAAAAAGCGAAATCCCAGCTATATTTCTGCTGTTTGCAGATTGGCGGTGAAAAAATCTTTCCAAAACAGAATTGCGAGGAAATCAGATGCAGTTGGACGAGACTGACCAGAAAATTCTCCGGCTGATCCAGCTCGATGCCACGCTGCCGCTGGAAGAAATCGCGCGGCGGATCGGTTCGACCAAATCGCCGGTCTGGAACCGCATCAAAAAGCTCAAGGCGGCCGGCGTCATCGACCGTGAAGTCGCCATCCTGAACGCCGAGAAAATCGGGCTGACGGAGACGTTCTTCATCTCGATCCGCACCGACCAGCACACTAGCGACTGGCTGGGTCGGTTTACCGAGATCGTCAATGAAATGCCGGAGATCCTCGAGTGCCACCGGCTGACCGGTGAGGTCGACTACATCATGAAGGTACGGGTGGCGAGCACACGCGACTTCGACCTGTTCTACAAGCGCTTTATCGGGCGGATTAACCTGTTCAACGTGACCTCAAGCCTGTCGATGGAAGTGATCAAGGAGACCACGGCCATCAAGGTCTGATCGCGTTCAGATTCGGATAAGCCCCGTTGGTCAGCTGCCCGGGTCAGCCGCCGTTGAGCGGGTTGAAGAACAGGAAGGTCACGACGACGAACAGCGGCATCAGAATACCGCACGACCACAGCATATAGCCGAAGAACGACGGCATCTTGATCCCGCGGTCTTCTGCGATCGAGCGCACCATGAAGTTCGGCGCATTACCGATGTAGGTCACCGCCCCCATGAACACGGCGCCCGCGGAGATCGCCAGCAGGGTGCCCGAAAGCTCACCCATCAGTTGCTCCGGATCACCGCCCGCGGTGTTGAAGAACACCAGATAGGTCGGCGCGTTATCGAGGAAGCTCGACAGGATACCCGTCGCCCAGAAGTAGGCCGCGTTAAGCGGTGTCCCGTCGGCTCGCGTTACCCCGTCGATGACCCAGCCAAGCGCACCCGCAGAGCCTGCGCGCAGGATCGCCAGCGCGGGAATGATGGTCATGAAGATACCGGCAAACAGGGTCGCGACCTCGATGATCGGGAACCAGGTGAAGCCGTTGAGCTTCCGGCTTTCGTTCGCTGTCAGGATCAGCGACAGCCCCGCCAGCCCGAGTAGGCCTAAGTCACGGATCAGGTTCGCGATCTTGATATCGACCCCGTAGATCATGAAGTAGGCCTCAGTCCCCAAGGGCGCCGGCAGGTCAGCTGCAAAGCCGGAGTACAGGACGAACAGCACCACCCCGGCGAGCAGCAGCAGGTTCACGCTTCCCTCCAGCCCCAGGCGCTCGCCTCCCTTGCCGGTCTCGATGTTGTTCATCGGCAGGGTCTCGCCTTCGCGGCGGCTCAGCACGGTGTCGACGATGTAGTAGAGCCCCAGCAGCAGCACCGAGAGCATCAGCATCGGGAAGAACATCGCCGTGGTCGGCCAGAAGAAGCTCACGCCCTTAAGGAAGCCGAGGAACAGCGGCGGGTCACCCAGCGGTGACAGCGAGCCACCGATATTGGCGACCAGAAAGATGAAGAAGACGATGGTGTGGACGCGGTGCTTGCGGTGGTCGTTGGCCCGGCACAGCGGCCGGATCAGCAGCATGGCGGCACCCGTGGTGCCCATGAACGAGGCCAGCACGGTGCCGATAGCCAGAATGCCGGTGTTCAGCGCAGGCGTGCCGACCAGCGATCCCTTGATCCGGACCCCGCCGGAAATGGTGAACAGGGCGAACAACAGGATGATAAACGGCAGGTATTCGTGCGCAATGGTCTCCCACGCGAGGAACGCGGTCGTCCCCCAGCCGTAGACGATCAGGCACGGCAGTAGGAAGGCGATGGCCCAACCCAGCGATATCTTACCGAAGTGATGGTGCCAGATGCGCGGCAGGAACAGCGGCATAAACGCGATCGACAGCAGGATGCCGATAAAGGGCAGGATCCACAACAGGTTCAGTTCGGCCCCGGGCAGATACTTGCCCTCACCACCGCCGGCGCCATAGGCCAGACCCGCCGTACCCAATCCAGCTGTCATCAGGAGGATGAACAGGGCCAGAATGGAACGGCGGGGGCTGAAGACGCGGGGCATGGGGTATCCTGAAGTCATTCGAAAGCGTGTTGCGTCCTTGAACTAGGACGTGCCGGGTTCGGATGCAACCGACAGCCACTGACCCTTGTCATGCACTTCGACGCCGGAAAACCGGTTCTTGTAGTCCATGGTGGTCGAACCTTCGATCCAATAGCCCAGATAGAGCTTGGAGAGGCCGACATCGGCGAGGTGCTCGACGGCATCGAGAATGCAGAATGTACCCAGCGACCGGCGGGTGTCTTCGGTGTCGAAGAACGAGTAGACCGCGGAAAACCCGTCGGCCATGACGTCGTACAGCATGCAGGCGCGCAGACTGCCCTCGGCATCGCGCCATTCCAGCAGGCCACTCTCGACCGTGGTCTGCTCGATCATCATGCGCAGGTCATCGGGCGTCATAAGCGCCATTTCCGAATCACCGTGGCGGTTGCGGATGTAGCCGTCGAACAGCGTCCAGTGCTCGGTGCTGCACCGGGCAGGCTGCACGCTCCGGCTCAGGTCGGCATTGCGGCGCATGATCTTGGCCTGCGTCCGCGAGGGCCGGTGCCGGGCAACGTCGATGCGGGCCGACTTGCAGGCGTTGCAGGACGGGCAGGCCGGGCGGTAGGCGATCTCGTGGCTGCGGCGGAAGCCCGACCAACTCAGCTGATCGAAAGATTCTTCGTCGCCGAAATCCAGTGCGGTGATCAGTTTGCGCTCGGTCCGGTGGGGCAGGTAGGGGCAGGGCGCCGGCGCGGTCATGTAAAACACCCGTTCGATCTGCGACCAGTCGTTGCGCAGGAAGCTCTGGTTGGCTTTCGACATGGGATAAAGGAGTGGCGGCTCTCATCCCTGCCGTCAAGATGCAGGACCGCGCAGTCTGACACCTGCCTGACCGGCGGCCGCGTCAAAAACACGGTGAGATGCAGCCGGGGTTCAATTGCCAAGCCCGCTAAGGGCCTTTAGAACGGTTCCACTCTGTCTTGAAATATCTCCGGGAGGACGTCCGTCGTTATGGGCGCAGAAAAGAAGTTCGACAAATCGAAGCTGCCAAGCCGTCACACCACGGTCGGGCCAGAGCGGGCGCCGCACCGTTCCTACCTTCACGCCATGGGGCTGGGTGACGATGAGATCGCCCGCCCTCTGATCGGCGTTGCCACCACGTGGAACGAGGCTGCCCCCTGTAACATCTCACTTTCGCGTCAGGCGCAGGTCGTCAAGCGCGGGGTCGAGCTGGCGCAGGGTACGCCGCGCGAGTTTACCACCATCACCGTCACCGACGGTATCGCCATGGGTCACGAGGGCATGAAGTCCTCGCTGGTCTCGCGCGAAGTCATCGCTGACTCGGTCGAGCTGACCATGCGTGGGCACTGCTACGACGGCCTTGTTGGTCTGGCGGGCTGTGACAAGTCGCTGCCCGGAATGATGATGGCCATGGTGCGGCTCAACGTGCCGTCGGTCTTCCTTTACGGCGGGTCGATCCTGCCCGGCTCGTTCAAGGGCCGCGACGTGACCGTGCAGGATCTGTTCGAGGCTGTCGGCCAGCACGCTGTCGGTGCGATGAACGACGAGGATCTGCACCTGCTCGAGTGTATGGCCTGCCCTTCGGCCGGCTCCTGCGGCGCGCAGTTTACCGCCAACACCATGGCTTGTGTGTCCGAAGCCATCGGCCTCGCCCTGCCGCACTCGGCCGGCGCACCGGCGCCTTACGAGATCCGCGACACCTACGCTCACAAGTCAGGTGAGGCGGTGATGGACCTGATCGGGCTGAACCTGCGCCCGCGCGACATCGTCACCCGCAAGTCGCTGGAGAACGCCGCCCGCGTGGTCGCGGCAACCGGTGGTTCGACCAACGCCGGTCTGCACCTGCCGGCCATTGCTAACGAGTGCGGGATCGACTTCGACCTGCACGACGTCTGCGACATCTTCCGCGACACGCCTTACATCGCCGACCTCAAGCCCGGTGGTAAGTACGTGGCCAAGGATCTGTTCGAGATCGGCGGTGTGCCGATCGTGATCAAGGCGCTGATCGAAGGCGGCTACATCCACACCGACTGCATCACGGTCACCGGCAAGACCATTGGCGAGAACCATGAAGCCGTTGCCTTCCCCGAGGGCAACAAGATCATATACCCGGTTTCCAACCCGATCACGCCGACCGGCGGTGTTGTCGGCCTGCGCGGCAACATTGCGCCAGAGGGCGCCATCGTAAAGGTTGCGGGCATGGCCAAGCAGCAGTTCACCGGCCCCGCGCGCGTGTTTGAGTGCGAAGAAGACTGCTTTGCCGCCGTGCAGAAGGGCGACTACGAAGACGGCGAAGTGCTGGTCATCCGCAACGAAGGCCCGAAGGGTGGGCCGGGCATGCGCGAGATGCTGTCGACCACGGCGGCGATCTACGGTCAAGGCCGCGGCGACAGGGTGGCACTGATCACCGACGGCCGCTTCTCCGGCGCGACCCGCGGCTTCTGCATCGGCCATGTCGGCCCGGAAGCTGCTGTGGGTGGCCCGATCGGCCTGCTCCGCAACGGTGACACCATCTCCATCGATGCCGTCGCCGGGACGATCGAGGTTGATCTCAGCGATGAGGAACTGGAAAGCCGCCGCGCGGACTGGAAGCCCCAGCCGCACAACTACAACGCCGGCGCGATCTGGCGCTACGCTCAGACGGTTGGTTCAGCCGAGCAGGGTGCGGTCTGTCACCCCGGCGCCAAGGGCGAAACCCACGTCTACGCCGATATCTGAATTCGGTCCTGTAGCGGCAGAGAGAAAGAGACGGGCCGGGCCCGCAGCGCCAGCGAGCGCCGGGCCTAGTTCCATTTGAGTTATGAAAGAACTGGTCAAATCCCTCTTTGGGAGCAAGGATGAACAGAGCTCGGAAATGGGTGCTGTCTTCGCCGATATTGCCACCACCATCCGCGATGAGGATGAGGAGCAGGCGCAGGCCGAGGCTGAGGATGACAAGGCCGAGGCGACCTTCGCGCCGTTTTCGCTGGAAACCGTGGAAACCGACGACGGTACGGTGCTCTATCGCATCGTAGGGGCTGAGGATATCGCCGAGTCGGACGACTATCTGCAAACCCGCAACGGGCAGGGTGGGGCGACCTCCTGGACCGAGCTGGTGCGGGGCGCGCTGCACCTCTCCGGGCAGGCGGAGATCCTCAACGATCTGTGGTTCCGATCGACAGACGAGCAGTTTATCGCCGAGACCGCCAATGCCGCCGAAGCGGCTGCGGTCGCCGGGCTGGCGCAGGCCATGCACTGGGACCGCGCGATGATGGATGCGGCCATCGACTGGGCGCAGCAGCAGGGGTTCTGGGGTTAGGCCGTTCCAGCCGCCGCTCAGGCGTCCAGGTCTTCAGTTGAAGAGAGTGAGTGTCAGGCGAATTCGGCCCACACCGGCGTGTGGTCCGAGGCCTTTTCCTGCGCGCGCGGGCTGCGGTCGATGCCCGCGCCAGTGAGCCGGTCGGCGGCCTGCGGTGAGGCGAGGATAAAGTCGATCCGCCAGCCGTGGTCCTTGTCGTAGGCCCCGCGCTGATAATCCCAGTAGGAAAACTGCCCCGGGCGCGGGTCGAAGACCCGGAAGCTGTCGGTCAGCCCGAGGTTGAGCAGCCGGTAGAAGCGATCCTTGCTCTCCGGGCGCCCGAGGGCATCGCCGGCCATGGCGCGCGGGTCGTAGACGTCGGCATCGGTGGGAATGACGTTGTAGTCACCGCAGAGCACGAAGGGCTGTTCGGTGCGCAGCAGCGCCTTAGCGTGGTCGATCAGACGGTCCATCCACGCCAGCTTGTGGTCGAATTTCGGCCCCGGCACCGGATTGCCGTTGGGCAGGTACAGACCCCCGACGATGAAGCCGCTTTCCGTCTCGACCTCGAGGTATCGCGCCTGCTCATCCTCCTCGTCACCGGGCAGCGCGCGCAGACGTGTGGTGATCGGTGTGCGGGATAGGATGGCAACCCCGTTGTAGCTCTTCTGTCCGACGACAGCGGCGTGGTAGCCTGCGGCCTCGATCTCAGCGATGGGAAATTGCTCGTCCTGGGCTTTGATTTCCTGCAGGCACACGACATCGGGGCTGAACGCTGCGAGCCAGTCGGTGATATTGGGCAAGCGTGCCCGGATGGAATTGACGTTGAAGCTGGCGATTTTCACGCGGGCGGCACTCAGAACACGCTGAACGAAGTGCCGCAGCCGCAGGACGCGGTGGCGTTCGGGTTGTTGATCTTGAACGCCGCACCGATCAACTCGTCGACGAAATCGACTTCGGACCCGATCATGAATTCCATGGACGTGTCGTCGACCAGCAGCTTGACCCCGTCGGTCTCGAACACCCGGTCATCGCCCTGCACGGCATCGTCGAAGTCGATCTTGTACTGGAAACCCGAGCAGCCGCCCCCCAGCACCGAAACGCGCAGATGCAGCGCCGGATTGCCCTCCAGCTCGCGCAGGGTCTGGACCCGGGCGGCGGCGGCGGCGGTGAGGATGACAGTCCCGCTGTCTTCTGGTCTATCCAAAGACATTCTTTGAGAGTACGCAGGGACGACCCATCCTTCAAGTGTGAACTCGGTAAATCCGGATCAAATTGAGATGTCAGCCCTAGCGCCCTTCGCCGTCGAGCCTGACCAGACCCGCGGCCGCGCCCATGCCGAACCCATGCCCGATGGCGGTGAACGCGCGCCGCACCAGCGGGATCGGGATCGCATCATCCACAGCCGGGCCTTCCGCAAGCTGCTCTACAAGACTCAGGTCTTCGTCAGCGATGAAAACGACAGCCTGCGCACGCGCCTGACCCATTCCATGGAGGTAGCGCAGATTTCGCGCGATATGTGCCGCGCGCTGGAAATGAACGAGGATCTGGGGGAGACCATCGCGCTGGCCCACGATCTGGGTCACAGCCCCTTCGGTCACAGCGGGGAAGACGCGCTGTCGGACTGCCTGAACGAGCGCGGCCTGCCGTCCTTCAATCACAACCTGCAGACCCTGCGCATCGTCACCGGGCTGGAGCGGCGCTACGCGGCCTTCTACGGCCTGAACCTGTGCTGGGAAACGCTCGAAGGCATCGCCAAGCACAACGGCCCCGTTCATGGCGATCTGGCCGTGGAGATGGAAGCGCTGCTGGGCGACTTCGACCTCGAACTGCACACCCACGCCTCGGCCGAGGCGCAGGTCGCGGCGCTCTCGGACGATATTGCCTACAACACCCACGACGTGGATGACGGCCTGCGCGCGGGACTGCTGGATTTTGACGCGCTGCGGGAGGTGGCCTTGCCCGCGCGGGCGCTGGCGGCAATCGACCGCGATTTTCCCGGCCTGCCCGCCGACCGCCGCGCTTTCGAGGTCGCGCGCCGCATGATCTCCGAACTGGTGGGGGACGTGCTGACCCAGAGCCGGCTGCTGCTGGCCCAAAGCGGGGCGCAGTCCGCTGCCGATGTCCGGTCGCTAGAAACCCCGGTGATCGCGTTTTCGGCTGCCATTTGTGCGGATCTGCAGGAGCTGCGGGCCTTCCTGTTCCACCAGCTCTACCGCCACCCGCAGGTCAACCGCCGCCGCAACAAGACCACCCAGATCATCCGCGACCTGTTCGAGCTTTACGACGCGCGGCCTAACCTGCTGCTCGGCGAGGCGGGCATGGCAGAGGCGATGGATAACCCGGTTGCCCGCGCCGGTGTGGTCACGGACACTATTGCCAGCATGACTGATAAAGCCGCCATCGAAGAGCATCGACGACAGTTCGATCTCTACAGCGCCGACTGAGGTGCCCGCCCGGGTTCGTCTGAACCCGCCCTTCGCCTGTCGTGCCCGGTGTTCAGACACCCTTGCCGAATTTCCCGCTGACCCGCTACACCGCAACTGATTAGCACTTGCCAAGGCCGCCCCATGAACCTGTTCGCCACCTTTGAAAGCCGGTTAAGAGCCCACCTGAACGCCATGGTCACCAAGGGCGAATTGCCCGAAGGCCTGCCGCTCAATCGTATGACGGTGGAGCCACCCCGCGACGCCAGCCACGGCGATTTCGCCACCAACGCAGCCATGGTGCTGGCCAAGCCAGCGCAGACCAACCCGCGCGCGCTTGCCGAAGCCTTGGTCGCGGAGATCAGCGGCTGGGATGAGGTGGCGAGCGCGGAGATCGCCGGGCCGGGGTTCATCAACCTGCGCGCCACCGAAGCCGCCTGGCACGACCTGCTGCGCGTCATTCTGCAGGACGGGGCGGGCTATGGCAGCTCCAAGATGGGGCAGGGCAAGCCGGTCAACGTCGAGTATGTTTCGGCCAACCCCACCGGCCCGTTGCATTTGGGCCACGCGCGCGGCGCGGTCGTGGGCGACGTGCTGGCGGCCCTGCTGGAAAAAGTCGGCTTCGACGTGCGGCGCGAGTACTACATCAATGACGCCGGCGCGCAGGTCGACGTGCTGGGCCGGACGGCCTACGCCCGCTACCGGGAGGCGCTGGGCGAGAGCATCCCCCTCGAGCCGGGACAGTACCCCGGCGCCTACATGATCGACTGTGCCAAGGCGATGGTCGAGCGCGACGGTGATCAGTGGCTGGGTCGCCCGGAAGCGGAATGGCTGCCGGTGTTCCGCGATTTTGCCATCGCCTACAACATGACCGAAGTCCGGGCCACGCTGGCGTCCATGGACATCGAGCAGGTCTACACCAGTGAGCGCAGCGTCGTTGATGCTGGCGGCGTCGAGGCGGCGGTCGCGCGCCTGACCGAGCTGGGGATGATGTACCGCGGCATTCTGGAGCCGCCCAAGGGCAAGAAGCCCGACGACTGGGAGGAGCGCGAGCAGCTGTTGTTCCGCTCCACCGACTTTGGCGATGACGTTGACCGGCCGCTGCAGAAGTCCGACGGCTCCTCCACCTACTTCGCCAACGACATTGCCTACCACTTCGATAAGTTCCAGCGCGGCTACGCCGAGCAGATCGATGTCTGGGGGGAAGACCATAAGGGCTACATCAAGCGCTTGCAGGCCGCCCTTCAGGCGATTTCCGACCAGCAGGCGGCGCTGGAGATCGTTATCTGCAACATCGTCAAGGTGTTCAAGAACGGCGAGCCAGTGAAGCTGTCCAAGCGGGCGGGGAACATCATCACGCTCGAAGACATGGTGCAGGAGATCGGTGCGTCGGCGCTGCGCTTCATCATGCTCACGCGCCGAAATCACGAGGTTCTGGAGTTCGATATTGCCGAGGTTACGGCGGCGACAAAGGAAAATCCGGTATTTTATGTACAGTACGCACATGCCCGTATTTCCAGTGCGTTACGGAAAGCAGCTGAGGTCTTTACGGATTCGCGAATCGATGATAGATCATTATGCGATGCTGAGTTTGCTCACTTGCAGACACACGAAGAACAGCGGCTCATTTCTGCCGTTGCTCAGTTCCCTCGATTGGTCGAGAGCGCCGCTCTCGCGCGGGAGCCGCACCGTGTGGCGTTTTATTTGAGTGACCTGGCCGGGGCTATTCACGGGCTCTGGGCTGCGGGAAATGTAAATCCAGCGCAAAGAATTGTTGTTGATGACGATCTGCCGCTCACGCAAGCACGCCTTGCGCTGATTAGAGCGGCCCAGATTACATTAGCGACCGGGTTGCGCCTGCTCGGTGTGGTTCCGGTCGAGGAGCTTCGCCGTAATGAGCAAGAGCTATTTTGAACAGCGGATTTTTGGACAGAACACGCCCGAAGGCGCATCAGAACAGGCCCCTGAAATCTCTGTTGGCGCCCAGCCGCAGTCTGCGCCGCAACAACCGGCGCCATCCGATGCTGTGCCATCCCAGCCCTATCGCTTTGGTGCCGCCGCGCGGGGGGAACATCCGCCCATAGCCTCGCAGGCCTATGAAGACCGTGTGCAGCAGCAGGAATGGTCTGCCGCTGAAGAACTGCGCAGCCGCATCGGCATGTCCCACCGTGAGCGCGCGCGGCTCGAACGCTCCCTGCAGTGGGAGCCGGCATCCGACGCCGATATTCCGCCCGAAGAAACGCCCTACCTCGGGCAGGTCAACGCCAGCGATGCGCCCTTTCCGCACGGGACGCCCCAGCCCCACATCACACCACCCCACGTCACACCACCCCAGACAAACGAACCACAGTCTATGGAGCCGACCATCGGTCTCCACGCCGCTGATACCCTGGACCCACACAGGCCGAACCCTGACCATGCTGCGCCGACCACCACCGGCGCGGCGGCCGGCGGCATGGCTTACGATGATGACGAAGACGCCTACACCGAACAGCCCTTGAGCGAGACCATCCCCGCGCCCGCGCCCGAGCACGTCTATTCGGACGCGCCCGCCACCACGGGCACCCATGGCATCAGCCCGGAGCAGGCCCCTGACGCAGCGGTGACAGAAACCCGCATCGCTTCAGCCACCGGCGTGCGCCCCGGTGCGCGGATCGACCTCGCCGACGAGCGGGCAGGGACCAGCACCGTGCCTTACCTGCACGTGCGCGCCGAAGACCGCATGGGTGTCACGTCTGCAGAAACGGCTTCACCCACGCAGTCCGCCGCGCGAGACAACAAGCGCGCCAAACTGGGCCGCAACCCGCTGGCGCTCGCCTTCCTGCGCCGCAAGCAAAGCGGGGAGCAGGACCAACGTCGCCCGGCGCCGGTGACAGCCGCGGCCGCGCTCGCCAACCAGCAGGTCCGGCAGCGGGAGGCCGAACACACTTCACTGCTCGGATGGGTGCGCAATGGTGCCTTCGCGCTGTTTGCGCTGTTCGCGCTGGGCGTCGTGATGTCCGTGAGTTACGCGGGCTTCCAGCGGCTGGGCAATCCGGACGCGGGTGGCGATATTCCGGTGATCAGCGCGCCAACCTCGCCGATCCGTGTCACGCCGGAACAGGCCGGGCTCGACCCGGACTTCGCTCAGGGCCGGGTGTTCGAGAGCGACCTCAGCATCATGAACCAGCCCAGCGGCGATATGGCACTGTCCGACGACCGCTATGCTGCGGCTGATCAGGAAAACCCGACACTCCAGATGGGCTTCGGCACCGGTGCGGAAGACCCGACCGGCACGACGGACCGCCTCGATCCGGTCAGTGATATCATCGAGAATGCGGCACTGTCCGCGCCACAGCTGACCGCGCCCGCCGTGCCGCTGGTGCCGGAGAGCACCGGCGGCGCGCAGGCGACAACCGTTGCAGCAACCGGCGCTGGCACAGCTTCCGGGGCACCGGATAACGGCAGCCTGCAGTTCCTGCTTGAAGACACCGCTGCCACCGCCCCCGACGCCCCCGTCTCGGGTACAGCAGCGGCTACCCAGACCTCGCCGGATGCATCAGCCCCTTCCGTCGATGCAGGCTCGACCCTCGACGATCTGACCCCGCTGGCCAATGCCATGAACGACCTACCACCTCCGGTGACGCCGAAACTGCGCGGTGCCGTAACGGTGCCGCGACAGGCCCTGGTGGTGCCGGTGCAGGCCGCGCTAGCGCCCCAGCCGACGCCTTCGTCCACGGTCAATATTCTGGGCACGGAAACCGCTGCCTTGACGCCGGGGTCGGTGCGCGGTTCGGCAACCACGGTGGTTGCCATTGACCCGGCTTCGGGCCAGCCGACCACGCCACAGGCGCCGAGCCTGACCGGGGCGGCTGTTGTCGCGCCCTTCGGCATCCAGCTTGGCGCCCTGCGCTCGGAGCAGCAGGCTGACGCCTTGTGGCAGCGCCTGACGCAAAAGTTCCCGGGCTTACTCGGCAGCCTTTCGCACCGCGTGGTGTCCTACGATTCCGGCGCGCGCGGCATGTTCTATCGCCTGCAGGCTGGCCCCATGCCGACCAAGTCGACGGCGCAGGATTTCTGCGTACAGCTGAAGCGTCAGGGGCAGGACTGTATATTCGTGCGGGGGCAGTCCTGAGACGCTGAGGTCGCCTCCGTGCCACAGGTCATCTAAATCGGACTTATCCCCAGCGGTCTGAATTCCCATCCGGGTTGCTTTGGCCTATGACCACGGCATGGAAAATTCGTCGCATAATGCTGAAACGAATCCGGACTTCGAAGACGACGGTGGCGCCCCGGAAGCCCGGGATGCGCTGATTCTGCGGCTCGAAGGCTACGAAGGCCCTATCGACCTCCTGCTGGACCTCGCCCGTGATCAGCGGGTCGATCTGGGCCAGATTTCGATCCTTCCGCTGGTCGACCAGTATCTGCAGTTCATGCGGCTGGTGAAGCGCAAGCGGCTCGATCTCGCCGCCGAATACCTCGTGATGGCGGCCTGGCTGGCCTACCTAAAATCCAAGATCCTGCTGCCGTCTACGGCCGAGGAGTCGATCGCAGCGGCGGAGTCAGCCGAGGCCATCGCCTTTCGCCTGCAGCGGCTTGCCGCGATGCAGAAGGCGGCGGTCGATGTCTTCGACCTGCCAGCGCTGGGCGAACGCCGCTTCGTGCGCGGACCGGCGCTGGAAATCAGCCGGAAGACCGAGCGCCGGCTCGATGTCGAGCTCTACCACCTGCTGCGGGCCTACGCGCTGGTGCAGAACCGGCACGCAGGCGTTGAGCGCGCGGTGCGGAAGATCCCGGTCTACAGCCTCGAAGACGCTGTCAAGAATCTGGCGCGGCTGGTGAACGGGCCGATCCCGGCGTGGCGCACGCTGTCGTCCTTCCTGCCGATTGAGCTCAGCTCGCCCGCCAAGCGGCGTTCGGCGCAGGCGTCATTCTTTGCCGCCAGTCTGGAGCTGGCCCGCCGTGGGGTAATCAGCCTGCGGCAGGACGGCGCCTTTGACGAAATCTACCTGCGCACACCCGAGGGGCGCGTGTTTGACCAAGAGGAGAGCGGCGCTTGAGCGACTTCAATTCCCTGCGCCTGATCGAGGCCCTGCTGTTCGCCTCCAAGGAGCCGGTGCCCGTCTCCCTGCTCGCAGCACAGCTGCCCGAAGAGGAGGACGTCGAGGCGATCTTGACCACGCTGCAGTCGCACTACGCCAACCGCGGCATCGTGCTGGAGCAGGCCGGTAAGACCTGGGCCTTCCGCACCGCCTCTGACCTCGCCGGGGATCTCGCGCTCGAACGCGTCGCCAGCCGGCGGCTGAGCCGGGCTGCCATGGAGACCATGGCGATCATCGCCTACCACCAGCCCGTGACCCGTGCCGAGATCGAAGACATTCGTGGGGTCGCTGTCGCCAAGGGCACAGTGGATACGCTGCTCGAAGCCGAGTGGATCAAGCCACGCGGCCGCAAACAAACGCCGGGACGACCGCTGATGTGGGGCACGACGGACGAGTTTCTCGACCACTTCGGCCTCGCCAGCGTCAAGGACCTGCCCGGCATGGAAGAACTCAAGTCTGCCGGCCTGCTGGACCGGCGCGAAGGGCTTGCATCATTGCCAACGGGGGACGACAGCGATGAAGACGAAGGCGAGACGGAGCTGGAGCTCGAACTCGGGTTCGAAGAAAGCGGGGAAGGCACCGAACCTGGCGGCACGGCGGAGGTCATTCAACTCGATCAGGCGCGCAGCTGAGCGCGTTGCGACGGCCAAGGTCGGGCGCAGCTGATCCGTCTCTCGGTCACTCCGGCCTCCGCCCGGGTAGCCGCCAACCCCTTTAAAGAGTTGCACCGCTCCCCTTTAGCCCCATATCATGGGGCAAATTGGGCCTCGCTGCATGCGCTGTCCCGCTAAGAAGAATTCGGAGGAAAAACCATGGGTCTTGGTGGTCTCGGAAACCCCATTGTATTGCTGATCCTGCTGCTGATCATTCTGCTGGTCTTCGGTCGGGGACGCATTCCCGGCCTGATGGGTGACATGGCCAAGGGCATCAACGCATTCCGTTCCGGCCTGCGTGAAGGCAAGGAAGAGGAAGGAGAAGCCGCTTCGACGGCGGCCGCTGCGTCTGAGCCAGAACCTGCGAAAACCATTGAGCATGATGAGACCGCAGAACCGGTCACGCCTGCTGCCAAGAAGAAGCCAGCAGCGAAAAAGCCAGCGGCCAAGAAGCCGGCTGCAAAGAAGCCTGCTGCGAAAAAGGCAGCCCCCAAAAAGACGACGGCGAGCAAGGCAAAGTAGGGCGAGGTTCATCGCTCTACCCTTCTTTTTTCGCCCGCTCTCCTGCCGTCCTGTCATCGCTCACTGAAGCCGTTCGAGGGTAAGCCGTGTTTGGTCTAGGCATGACCGAAATGATCGTGATCGGCGTGATCGCTTTGCTGGTCGTCGGTCCCAAGGATTTGCCCCGGCTGCTCAAGGGCATCGCCGGTTTCATGCGCCAGCTGCGTAAGCTGACCCGTGAATTTCAGGGCGTGGTCAACGACATGATCCGCGAAAGCGACCTCGACGACCTGCGCAAGGAAGCCCAGGACCTGCGCAGCAATATCGATCCGACGCAGGACCTGCGCGACGCCATGCGCGAGACCGAGAACGAGATCAACGAAGCCTCGAACGCGGTCTCCAATCCGTTCTCGCAGGTCACGACCAGCAGCGAGGCTGCCGGCCCGGCTGATACCCCTGAACCAGCACCGACCACTGCTGCCGCAGCAAAGACGACCCCAGCGGTCAAGAAAGCGGTGGTGGTCAGGAAGGCTGCACCGGCAAAAAAGGCTGCACTGGCAAAAAAGGGCGCGTCCGCGAAGAAAACCACGACCGCGAAGAAAACCACGACCGCCGCCAGCCGGTCGAAGGCGTCGGACTGATCCATGAGCGCTGAGGGAAACCAGCCGCCCAAGGGCTTGGGTGCCGTCACCAGACGGATGCGGTCGATGTTTCGGCGTCGGGGCAGAGCGGGTGCAGCGACAGCCGATCCCGCTGATAAGGCGCAGATTGATACCATGATCGGCACGACCGAGGATCCCAGTCAGGCGCCACTGATGGAGCACCTGCGCGAGCTGCGCCAGCGTGTGTTCATCTACATCGTCGTGTTCTTCGTGCTGACCGTCGGTGCGTTCTTCCTCGCCCGGCCGATCTATCTGTTCCTTGCCGAGCCGATCATCGCTGTGTTCGAGCGCAACGGTCTGCCGACGGTGTTCATCGTGACCAGCCCGTTCGAGAAGTTCTTCGCCGACTTCTCACTGGCGCTGTTCGTCGGCTTTGCCATCACGCTGCCCGTGCTGCTGTTCCAGATCTGGCGCTTCGTCGCGCCGGGCTTGTACAGCAATGAGAAGGGGGCGATGCGGCCGTTCCTGATCGCTTCGCCCATTCTGTTCGTGACGGGCATAGCCTTCGTCTACTTCGTGGTCATGCCGATGGCCTTCACCTTTCTGATCGGCTACGCGCTCAACGGTGGCGAATTCAATATGTCGCGCTCGGAGGCCGAGTTTCAGGCGGTGCTGGAGACCTACCGCGCCGCCACGGCGACCTTTCTGGGCATGAACCCCGCCGAGGCCGGGCGAGAGGCCTTCGTTGCCGCCGGGGAAGCCTACCGCTCCGCTCTGCGCGATATGGCCCAGCTGCGGCCACTGGATAAGGTCAGCATCGACCCGCAGACCAAAATCGCTGACTACCTGCGCGATTCCATGCGTATGCTGATCGGGGGCGGGCTCGGCTTCCAGTTGCCGGTCGCGCTGACGCTGATGGTGCGCTCGGGGCTGGTGTCGACCAAGTTCCTTAAGCGGAACCGCAAGTTTGCCGTCCTGATCCTGTTCATCCTCTCCGGGGTGCTGACCCCGCCGGACATCATCTCGCAGGCCATGCTCGGCGGTCCCATGTACCTGCTCTATGAGGCCGCGATCTTCATCGGTGGGCGGATTGAGACCTATCAGCGGGCGAACAACCCCTACTGGGCCGACGACAGCGCCGACGACGAGAACGAGAACCAGATTTTTGACGCAGCGTCCGATGAGGACGATTACGACGCGGGGTCGGTTGCGTCAGAATCAGCGGCTGAGGCCGCAAAGCCCAAGATCCTGAAGACAACCCCGAAGCCGTTGGGGGATGAAGGGCTGCTCAAACCAGACCCGGATGACGACTAGGGTGCGCCCGGCTGCTGCGCGTTGCGGTTTGCCCAGCTGGCGGCTTCTGACGCGCGGAGGGCTGCGCCTGATCACAGCCTTCGTGCTTTCAGTGCCGCTTCTGTTTGCCGGGGTGCAGGCATCGGCGCAGGCTCAGACGCCTACGGATATTCCGCTCGAAGACCAGTTCGAGGTCATGCTCGATGCGTTGCTGGCCGGGGACGACCCCTTCGATCAGCTGCCGCAATCGGCCGCTGACATCCTGCGTTACGCCGAGGGCTTTCCCAGCCGGGCTTACTTTCCGGAGGCCTACGGCGCCCATCTCTACAGCCTCAGTCAGCAGGCGTTGCGCAGCGCCACCGGTGCACGAGCCCCCCCAGCGGCCCAAGGCTTTGACTTCCTGAAGCTGGCTGCCCTGACCGGCTATGCACCCGCTCAGCTCGATCTGGGCGCGCGGCTGGCGCTGGGCGATGGCCTTGGGCAGAATCCGGCGCTGGCGCGCATCTGGTTCGAACAGGCGGCTCAGTCCGGGCTGCGCGATGCCCAGTTCAACCTCGCGCTTATGCTGGATCTGGGGCAGGGCGGGTCGACAGACCGGGCGGCTGCGGCGGAATGGTACCAGCGCGCAGCCGAGTCCGGTGACACGGCCGCGCAGTTCCGGCTTGCAACCCTCTATGAGCGTGGCGAAGGCGTCGCGCAGGACTGGGCGCAGGCGGCGGCATGGTATGGCCGCGCGGTCGAGGGCGGTTCGGCGGCGGCGGCATACAACCTCGCCATTCTCCATCTTCACGGAAGGGGCGTGGCCATGGATCCTGAACGGGAGCAGGCCCTGCTGGCACAGGCAGCGCTGGCGGGTGATGCGCCCGCACAGACCGCGCTGATGGAGACGTTCTGGGCGGGGCTCACGGCGCGGCTCACAGCGGGACTGTTCGGCAGCTGGTCCGCGGACGAGGCGCCGCAGAGCGCAGACAGTCAGTAAAGCCGCTGGTTTTCCTGTAGGTAATCACGCGCTTCCATTAGGATGCCGCGCCGGATCAGGGTCGGGTCGACGGCGTAGTCCGCACCCAGTTCAAATCGGGTCATGGCCTGAAACAGCGTTTGTGCGCGCTTGAAGTCCAACCGTCCTTTGTCGTCGAACAGCGCGATATCGTCGTCGATTGAGTCAAGCCCGAGTGCAGCGGCCAGCGTCGAAGCATAGGCCTCCGAGCGATTGATCCCGCGCGGACAGTAGAGCAGCGGCCGGCTGCAGGCCTCCGAGGGCTTGGGTTCAAAGCCGTCGCCGGGCCGGGTCAGGGAGTAGGTAATCACCTGATCACCGACCTGCCGCTGGGGCTGGTCCGGCCCGATCACCACGTCTTCGGAGACCGGGCAGAAGCTGAGGCTGCCGATGCAGTCACCCGGCGGTGCGTAGCGACGCGCCACCTCCCGCACCGTCACAAGGTTATGCCGGAAGCGATAGATCCGCATCAGCCGGGCGAAGGCTCGGGCCGAATAGACCGGATCGACGAAAGCAGCGTGACCCGAGGCGTCGGCGCCGATCTGCCCCTTCCACTGCGCCCCGCCGGGGGTCTTGAGGCACCAGAAGTTGTTGATGTTGGCGCAGCGCCCCAGATCGAGCCCGGCGGTGGCGGCGACGGCTTCGAGGGTGCCGGCTTCGGTCTGGCGATAGAGGCCGTAGGGGTCCAGTGCCGCCTGTCGGCCATCGCGCAGGAGGCCGGCGAAGTCCTGCGATCGCTCACGGGTTTCAGCCTGCTCATCCCGGCAGCCGGTGAGCAGGATCAGCAGCGCTGTCAGAGCCAGCAGGATGGCGGTGGCACGGGTGAAGACCCGCCCGGGGCCTGTCTGACTTGGCTCAAAGGATTTGGTCACCGCGTCCATAAAACCGAAAATAGTCTCCGTCTGTGTCGACAACGTGTCTGATAGAGCTTTCTTCCTGGCTTTCCCACTGCCGCCAAGCGCCAAAGGGTAGCCGGGCGCCCCGACACGGGGCTTTCGCAGAATGCAAGGGTCGGTTGAGCGCCCTGCGGCAACCTTCAGTTTGAGTTTGTCGGGAAAACCGTCCATATCCAACGCCATGCATAAGTTTGCCAATCCGACCCGTTTCATGCGCTGGGCCGATGCCACCCAGCCGGTTCTGCTCGCACTGGGTGTGTTGCTGGCGCTGGGCGGCATGGGCTGGGGCCTGCAGGTGCCGCCCGACGATGAAATGTTTGAGCTGATCAAGCCCTTGTTCGTGCATGTGCCCTCCGCGGGGCTGTCGCTGATCATCTACGGCAGCATGTCGCTGGCGGCCTTCGTCGCGCTGGTCTGGCGCCACCCGCTGCCTGAGATCTACTGTCTGGCCGCCGCGCCGGTGGGGGCGATTGTCACCATCGTGGCGCTGGTGACCGGCGCGCTGTGGGGTAAGCCGACGCTCAACACCTACTGGGATTGGCGCGACCCACGCATGGTGCTCGAGCTGCTGCTGCTGTTCCAGTATCTGACCTACATCGTGCTGGTGCGGGTGCTCTCGCAGCGTGATCCTGCACTCGCGCGGCGGGTGGGGTCGATTTTCCTCGTCGCCAGCGTGGTGACGGTCCTGCTCTCCAAGTTCGTGACCGAGTGGTTTCTGGTGCTGCATCAGGCCTCCAGCGGCGCAAACGTGGTCCAGCTGACCGGTCGGGTCATCCTCAATCTGCTCGGACGGGGCGAGGGCGACGAGAGCGGTGATGCCGCCGCCGCCGCGGCAGCCGAGGACGACGGCATCGCCGGGGTCTATGTCCCGCCGTTGCTGATCACCATGCTCGGCACCTATCTGTTCTACATGGCCGTGGGCATCTGGCTGATGCGCTATGAGCTGATCCGCATGCGGCTGCGCTCCCTGCGCCGGAAGCAGGCCGCCGCGCACACCTTCATCGAAGAAGCGACGGGGACCTGAGCTATGTGGGATGACCGCAGCGTTGCCATCTGGGGCAGTTACAGCGCCGCCGTGCTGGCCATGATCGTCGCTCTGATCGGCGCGCGCTGGCTGCTGTCCCGCGCCCGTCGCGAGCTGCACGACCTCCAGGAGGACCGGGATCAGTGAGACGCTCCCGCGTCGGCAGTCGGCTGCTCTGGGTCAGCCTTGGTGCCATCCTCGCCGCCGGTGCCGTGCTGCTGATCGTGCTGTCTCTGCCCGGGCAGCTCAACGCCTTCCGCACACCATCGCAGATCGTCGCCGCCGAGTTGCCGCCGGGTAAGGTCTTCCGCCTCGGCGGTCAGATAGTCCCGGGCTCCTACAGCACCCCAGACGGCATCGAGCACCGCTTCACCCTCGCCGACAGCGACGGCGGCAGCATGGCGCTGCGCTACAGCGGCGCCCTGCCGGACCTGTTCCGCGAAGGGCAGGGGATCATCGCCACCGGCACGCTGAGCGCCGCGGGCGATTTCGAGGCCAGCACGCTGCTGACCAAGCACGACGAGGCCTACGTCCCGCGCGAGCTGCGTGAGCACGGCGAAGCCGCCACGGACAGCGCCCCACAATGATCGCCGAGTGGTCGCATCTGGCGCTGATGCTGGCCCTGCCGCTGGTCGGGCTGCAGCTGTTGCTCGCCTTCCTGCCCGCCGCGCCACTGGGCCTCAACGAAGCCCTGCGCGCCCGCGCGGTGCGGGGGACGGCGGTGCTGGGCGCCGGTCTGATCAGCCTGTCGTTTCTCGGGCTGATCGCCAGCTTCGTCGCCGGTGATTTCAGCGTCAAAACCGCCTTTGACCACAGCCACAGCGCCAAGCCGCTGCTCTACAAAGTCTCCGGGACCTGGGGCAACCACGAGGGCTCGATCCTGCTGTGGGTGCTGATCCTGAGCCTGTTTGGCGGCCTGCTTGCCCTGACCGGCCAAAGGGGCGAGGCGCGCGGCGCTGCTCCCGCGCTGATCACCCGCGCGCTGGGGGTGCAGGCGCTGGTAACGCTGGCCTTCCTCGCCTTCACCATTTTCACCTCCAACCCCTTCGAGCGCATTTTGCCTGCGCCGACGGAGGGTCGGGGGCTGAACCCCCTGCTGCAGGATATCGGGCTCGCGCTGCATCCGCCGCTGCTCTATCTGGGCTATGTCGGGTTTTCGCTGACCTTCGCGCTGACCGTCGCCGCGCTGCTGCGCGGGGAGGCGGACCGAGACTGGGCGCGGCTGGTGCGGCCCTGGGCCCTACTGGCCTGGACCGGGCTGACCGGCGGGATCGCGCTGGGCAGCTGGTGGGCCTACTACGAGCTGGGCTGGGGCGGGTTCTGGTTCTGGGACCCGGTCGAGAACCTCTCCTTCATGCCGTGGCTGACTGGTACCGCGTTCATCCATTCGCTGATGGTGGTGGAGAAAACCGGCGCGCTGCGGGTCTGGACGCTGTTCCTCGGCGTGGTCACCTTCGTGCTGGCGATCCTGGGAACCTTCGTGGTCCGCTCCGGGCTGCTGACCTCGGTCCACGCCTTTGCCGTTGACCCCAGTCGGGGGGTCTTCATCCTCGGCATTCTCGGGCTGACCGTGATCGGCGCCTTTGGCCTGTTCGCCTGGCGCGCGCCGCAGTTCCGGCCCGGCGGTGGTTTCGCTCCGGTGAGCCGTGAGGGCGCGCTGGTGCTCAATAATCTGTTCCTGTCCACGGGCGCTGCGGTGGTGCTGCTCGGTACCTTCTTCCCGCTGATCGCCGAGGCCTTCGGCCAGCCACTGAGCGTGGGTAAGCCCTACTTCGATGCGACCTTCCTGCCTTTTATGGTGCCGCTGATCCTGCTGATGGCGCTGGGGCCGTTCCTGCCGTGGCAGCGCCTGCGCCGTGACGCTGAGGCGGCCCACGCCCTCCGGCGCCACCTGCTGACCCTCGCGATCGCCGCTGTCGTACTCGCAGCAGTGGTCACCGGCGTGCTGCTGTGGCTGAGCCAGCCGCGCCTGTCGCTGCCCGTCATCCTCGGGCTGGGGCTGGCGGGATGGCTGGTCGCCGGCGGCGTCTCACGCCTGCTGCAGAGCCTGCGCGGGGGGCAGCGCCCGGCGTTGAGCGCCTGGGCGGTCAGCCTCGCCCACGCGGGCCTCGGTGTCGCTGTTTTCGGCATGATCGCCGGCTCGGCCATGGTGCAGGAACGCACCCTCAACCTGCAGGTCGGCGACAGGGCGCAGGTCGGCCACCTGACCTTCCGCCTCGACGGCGTGCGGGAGCAGGGCGAAGACCCGGCTGCCGGCCGCAACTTCATCTCCGCCTTTGCCGATATCAGCCTGCTGACGGCCGACGGCAGCGGGGTGCAGGCGAGGCTGGCGCCCGAACGGCGCTTCTACCCCGTGCGCGGGGACAGCACCACCGAAGCCGCGATCCGGACCACGTGGCTGGGGGATGTCTTCCTCGCCTTTAACACGCAGGCACCCGACGGCGGCTACGTGCTGACGCTGAGCTGGCGGCCGCTGATTCCGTGGCTGTGGCTGGGGGCCGTGCTGATGGTGCTGGGTGGGTCGTGCGGCCTCGCTGCCTCGATCCGCCGCCAGAGAAGGGGCCTCCGCCCATGACCCGCATTCTGGTGCGCCTCGCCATCATTATTCTTGGTACCGCCTCGATCCTGCTCGTCGGCTCACTGTTCTGGTTCGGCCTCAGTCCGCAGCGCGATCCGGCGCAGTTCCCGGCCCAGACCACGGCGCTGGCCCCGGACCTCTCCGCGCTGGATCAGGCTACCCCGCTCCCCGGATACGAAGCGCTGGCTGATCTGGTGGCAGCAACGCCAAGCGACGGTCCTTACGTGGTCAATTTCTTCGCCAGCTGGTGCCAGCCGTGCCGGTTGGAGCACCCCTATTTGCTGGCCTTCGCCGACGCCAACCCCGGGCGCTTGCTCGGGCTGGCCTACCGCGATGATCCGCTGGCCTCGGCCCAGTATCTGACCACCGACGGCAACCCCTACGCCGCCGTTGCCTCCGACAGCGACAGTCTCAACGCGCTCAACTTTGGCCTCACCGGCGTGCCGGAAACCTACGTGTTCAGCGCCGAAGGAACCCTGCTGTTCCGTTCGCCCGGGCCGCTGGTCGGGGCGCTGCGCAGTCAGTTCGAGGCAGCGTGGGGGGCGGCGAGCCAATGATGCTGACCCCACCACGCAGCGCGTTGCAGCCGGTCAGGGCATCTGTTGCGCTGCTGACCGGGCTGGTTCTGACGCTGCTGCTCGCGCCTGCGCAGGCGCTGGGCCAGAGCCTCGAAGAAATCCGCGCCAAGGCCCTCTACAACGAGCTGCGATGTGTGGTCTGCGCGGGCCAGAGCATTGCCGAGTCTCACGCCGAGTTGGCACAGGACATGCGCGCGCAGGTCGACCGCCTGATCCTCGCGGGGCAGTCTGACGCAGAAATCCGCAGCTGGTTTGTCGAACGCTACGGTGATGCGGTGCTGATGCCCCCGCCGCTGAATGCCCTGACGCTGGGGCTGTGGTTCGGGCCGGTGGTGATCTTCGTGCTCGGGCTGGGCATTACCCTGCTGGTGCTCCGGCGCGGGCAGGCGCGCCTGGGCGCGCCCGGCACAGACAACTTGGCCTCGGGTGATGATGACCAGCGGGGAGA
>PAPT01000013.1 GCA_002708995.1 Geminicoccus sp.
AGATATTACCTTACAAGTGTACAGTCAATGGTAAAACAACCCTGTTTGAACAGCTTTTCACTACATCACCACCCGTACACTGGGAGTACACACTGTCTGTACAGGTCTCTAGCGGTGCTAGACCGAGGTAGGACGTCATCGTCGCCGTCCCTCTTGGCGCCACTCACGGTGCGACCCGAAGGCCACTCACGGGTTTCTGAAGCACTTATTGCAGAGCCGGAACGTCGAGGATGACGCCGCTCACGACCACCCACGGCTTCTCCCCAAGCCGAAACCATCACGATGAAAGGACCAACATGACCTATATCGAACTAGCCAACTACAACTCTGCCCCTGACATCAGCCACCTCGTCAGCGTCTTTCACATGGAGACTGCTCACAAGGCCAACTCAGAGCGTCCCCAGCGAGTACCTCTTGGTTCCATCGTGACCGCTCAGATGCATTTCCAACCTAAGCTGCAGACCATTGCTCAGCCGCACAACACGACGCTCCTCAAGCTCAAGGAGGTCATTCGCACTGGCCGTGCTGAGACCATCCCAGCGCTGGTCGTGTTCGGCTCTGCGGACCAACCGATCATCGTGGATGGTCATCATCGTCTGCTGGCCTATCGGGACCAGCTTAGCGAGGACGCTGAGGTGCTCGTTGAGTGGTTCGAAGGTGACTACATCGCCGCTACGGCTGCTTGCCTGTCGCTGAATGATGAGAGCAGGCGTTGCGTCTATCACACCGAGAAGATGTCTCATATTTGGCGGAGCCTTGTGCGCTTCGCTAAGGATGGTGCGTTGTGGGATGCTGACGGGAACTGGTTGCCAGAGCACTCGAAGACGGAAATGACCCAGAGGTATGCTCCGACCAGCGCCTCAACGATCAAGACGATGCGTCGTAGGCTGACTCAGCTGCGTGACGGATTCCCTGAGATGAACTCAGGGTGGGTCAAGCGGTACAACGGTGACTTCAACGCCTTCATTGCTGACGACCCGGTGGACCTAGCTCACGCGACGTGGCCGAAGAATGTTGATGCCCGCATCAGCGTCATCGAAGGCTCGGGCCCTCGCCGCTCTGTAGACCGTGGGGCTTTCGACGCCGACACTCGTACTCAGCAGATCGCTGCGGCTATGACCCGTGGCTGCGGTAAGGACGTCTTCGCCAACCAGCACAATGCCGAGCTGATCGCTGGGGCTCTCATTCAGCTGAACTCTGAGGATAAGATCGGGGTCATTGCCGACCAGCTGCTGGAGTACCTTGGGGATGACTTCCAGATGGAATGGTTGGCCTCTCTGAACAAGCGCTTCGGTGCCGTCGATGATGATGCCGCCCTCAACGATTAACCTGCCGGAAGCGTGGATTTCGTGCTCTGGGGGTCACCGTGACCCCCTGCCTGAAGCGTCTCACTTTCGGGCTCGGGGGGGGGTCAACACTCTGTACAAGTATCCGACCCTCTGCCGGGAGCGTGATTGGCGTGCTCTAGGGGGTCGATCCGGCCTCTATTGGTCAAGCTCTGTACCGGTCAAATGACCAATCGGACTCAATGATACCGGCGGTAGCCCGCTGCGAGTCACTGGGGCGCATCACCCCTCGAACGCATCGTGCGCCCCTACGGCGGCCCCTGAAACACCCGCTCCGCAGGCCATTTGTGGGTCAGATTGTATGACAGCCGCAGCCACTAGGAGCCGAAGGGGGCGATAAATCCCTTTAAATTCAACAGCTAAGACAGAAAGAGGTGGCTCCCTGAACTGGACTCGAACCAGTGACCCGCTGATTAACAGTCAGCTGCTCTACCAACTGAGCTATCAGGGAACGCTAAGCGGTGACATAGCCGCCTGCGCAGCGGCATGCAAGCCCCGATTGCA
Organism: Geminicoccus sp.; assembly: GCA_002708995.1. GTDB lineage: Bacteria > Pseudomonadota > Alphaproteobacteria > UBA7985 > UBA7985 > UBA7985. The sequence continues at coordinate 1,851 of PAPT01000013.1, forward strand.
CGGCGCAAGTGACCGCGCGCATGAGCCGAATGCATGGCTTTGCCGGAAGTATTCGCGTGCGCTGACCGGTGGCTTTGCCCTTTGCCACGATCCCGCCACGCGCGCGGCCTAGCACGAGGGGCAGGATGGTGGCTGACCGATAGCGCGACCCGCGTATTCATGTTATGCGATCCCCTTGAGGTGGCAGCCGCCCCGTTTCAGAACATTTGCAGGCAGAGATCCATGTCAGACGTCCGGTCGCATCTTCCCGCTATCGCCCGTTCCGCGCTGGTCGGCGTGCTCCTGACCCTCGTTGGCTGCGATGCGGTGCAGGAGAGTTTCGGCCTGGACCGCGGTACGGCGTCCGAGGTGGTTTCGACTTCGACCCTGCCGGTGTTCGACCCTGCGAACCCGGTCAGCGCCTTCCCTGCCAACACGCTTGATCCCAGCGGCGACGTGGCCCGCTACTCCTTGGGGAGCGTTTATATCCTTAGTGGTCAGACCGTGACCCCGCAGGAAGACCTGAGCTACGTGCGTGAGGGCATTGCGACCATCGGCTCGGAGATGTTCACCGGCACCACCGCCAGCCAGGAGCGGTACAACCCCGGCCTGCTGACCGCGGCCCACCGGACCCTGCCGTTTTCCACCATCGTCAAAGTCACCAACCTTGGGAATGACCGTGCGACCCTGATGCGGATCAATGATCGCGGCCCCAACGATTTCACCCATCTGATCGAGGTGACGCCGGCCGCGGCCCGAGTCCTTGGCATCGGCGCGAATTCCGTGTCCATGGTCAGCGTCGAGGTGGTCGAGGCGGTTACCCGCAATGTCGCGCAGGCCACCGGCGGGCAGTTGGGCCGAGCCTTGCCCACCCCCACCGGGCCGGTGATCGCCAACCCGGCAGCCGCGACCACGCAGCCTGCCGTTACGGCGACCATCACTCCGGCCGCACCGGTCGATACCGCACCGCTGGATGACCCCTTCGCTGCGGCTGCGGCCCAGAACGCCCTCACCGCGCCAGCGTTGCCCGTGTTCAACGCGGCTCCGGCCGATGGCACCGGTGCCCCCGGTTACTACATTCAGGCAGGCGCCTTCGGTGAGCGCTCCAACGCGCTTTCCATGCAGCAGCAGCTCGCCAGCACCGGCACGGTCGTCATCCTGCCCGCCATCGTCAACGGACGGCAGCTGTGGCGGGTCCGGGTCGGCCCCTATGCCAGCGATGCCGACGCCCGGGTGGCGCTGGGTTGGGTGATCTCCGCCGGGGCTGCAGACGCCCAGGTGGTCATCGACTGAGCGGTGATGAAGCCTGCTACAATCCAAAGGGATCACTCTGTTGTCTGATCGTCCGGCCTTCGCCCGCCTTCCGCGTGTCACCCGGCTGCTGAGGCAGTGGTTGCCGCAGCTGGCCTTCGTGCTTGCGCTAGCATTGGTCGTGGCCAGTTTCAGCCTGCCGCGCGGGGCGCTGGCCATTTCTGCCAGCGCGCAGCAGGTCGTGGTGATCGACGTCGAGAGTACCGACATTCTGTTCCAGAAGAACAGCACGCAGCCGATGACGCCCTCGTCGATGACCAAGGTCATGACTGCCTATCTGGTTTTCAACGCGCTCGAACGGGGCGAAATCTCGCTGAGCACCGAGTTCGAGGTTAGCCAGAAAGCCGCATCGCGCGGTGGCTCGACCATGCTGCTGCCCGAGGGGAGGAGGGTCACGGTCGACGACCTGCTGCGCGGGCTGATCGTCGCCTCGGGCAACGATGCGGCCATCACGCTTGCTGAGGGGCTGGCGGGCAGCGAGGCGGCCTTTGCCGAGCGCATGAACCAGACCGCGCAGGCGATCGGCATGACCGACACCAATTTCGTCAACGCCAGCGGCTGGCCCGAACCCGGGCACGTCTCCACCGCGCGGGATATGGCGCGGCTGGGCCTGCGGCTGATCAATGATCACTGGGCCTACTACGGCTACTTCGGTCAGGAAGCGATCGTCTACCGCGGCTCGACCTTCCGCAACCGTCACCCGGTGCTGGGCAAGCTGGGCGTCGACGGGATCAAGACCGGCCGTACGCAGGACGGTGGCTACGGGGTCATGGTCTCCGCTGCGAGCGAAGGCCGCCGCGTGCTGGTCGTGCTCAACGGCGCAGGGACCGAGGCCGAGCGCAAGACCGACGCGGAAAAGCTCACCGCCTGGGCGCTGAACGAATTCAGCAACCATTCGCTGTTCCGTGCGGGGCAGGTTATCGCCCACGCGCCGGTCTGGCTGGGGACGGAGCCGACGATCCCGCTGGTGACGCAGTTTGGCCTACGCATGACCCTGCCGGCGCAAGCGCACAGCAACCTCCGGGCCCAGGTGACCTACAACTCACCCATCCCGGCGCCGGTCACCGCCGGTCAGGAAGTCGGCTCGCTGATCATCAGCGGGCCGGGGATCAAGCCGCACGAAATTCCGGTGCTGGCCGGGGCGTCGGTGGACTCGGTGGGGCGTTTAGAGCGTGTTTCGACCGGAATTCGCTATATAGTCTTCGGATCACCGGAATGAGTGACGGGACGTGCAGGGTAAATTTATCGTCATAGAGGGGCCGGACGGCACCGGTAAGACCACGCAGGCCAGAGAGCTGGTGCAGGCGCTGACAGCAGCTGGCCGCGACGTCGAGCACGTGCGCGAGCCCGGTGGCTGCCCTTCGGCAGAGCGCATCCGGGCGTTGCTGGTCGAGGGCGAGCCGGGTGACCTGCTCAACTGGACCGAAGCGCTGCTGATGAACGCCGCCCGCCACGAGCTGGTCGAGCGAGTGATCCGGCCGGCGCTGGACGCGGGTCGCTGGGTTGTCTGCGACCGCTACTATCATTCGACGCTGGCCTATCAGGGTGGTGGGCTTGGTCTGGATACCGGGCGCCTCGATGCACTGATCGAGATGGCCACCGGCGGGCTGGAGCCGGACCTGCTGCTCGCCTTTTCCCTCTCCGCCGAGGATGCCTTGGCCCGTGCCCGTGCGCGGGAGGATGAGGAAAAGCGCTTCGAGGCCCGGGAAGACAGCTATCATGCCCGGGTGCGGGCGTCTTACGCGCAGGTGTTGCGCGATGCGGCAGCCCGGGGACCGGTCGCCGAGATAGACGCCTCTGGCAGCCCTGAAGCCGTCCGGGAGCGGGTTCTGCACGCGGTGGCAGACCAGTTCAAAGGCGCGCTGTAGTGGCCGGGCGCGGACGGGACAGCACGTCCAAGGAGATGGACCTCAAGCCCTTTGAGCCGCGTCGGCTGATCGGGCAGGACTGGGCTTGGGCGCAGATTGCCCGCCTTTATCCGGAGGGTGACGGACCGGCGGGGGTGATCTTCTACGGCCCTGACGGTATAGGAAAGCGCACGGCGGCCATGGTGCTGGCCAAAATCCTGCTCAGCGGGCAGGCGCTCAGTGCTGAACAGACACAGGTGCTCGTCCCCGACGAGGCGGCCGAGGGCGCCCATATGGCCCGGATCATTGAGCAGGCCGCGCACCCGGATATGCTCTACCTGCAGAAACTCGCCGACAAGACCGAGTTGACCATCGACGTGGTTCGTTGCATCGGTCCGTTCTTTGGCAAGACCGGCAGCTTTTCCAAGCGACGGATCGTTATCGTCGACCAGGCGGAAATGCTGAACCGGGAAGCCTCGAACGCCTTGCTCAAGCGCCTTGAAGAGCCGCCACGCGGCGGGATGATGATCCTGATCGCGCGCTCGCTGGGCAGCCTGCTGCCGACCGTGCTCTCGCGCTGTGCCAAGGTGCCGTTTGCGGCGCTAAGCCCGGCGGATTTTGGCGCCTGGTGCGAAGCCTCAGGGCAGCAGGAACTGGCAGCGCTGGGCCCTGCGGCGGGGTATTCACCGGGGCAGGCGCTGGGCCTGTCGGACGGTAAGGTGCTCGGCTGGCTCGAACAGCTCGATGCCCTGGGGCAGTCGGAGGGTGAGGCCCGTCGGGACCGGCTCGCGGCGTCGCTGGCCGCCGCTATCGGTAAAATCGGCGACCAGAGCTTCCGCAACCCCTTCTTGCGGGCGCTGCGGGCGCGTCAGCCCCGTCCCGGATCGGGACAGAGCGGGCAGGATCAACGCCTGTATCGCGAGGCGCTGGACGCCTTCGCCCGGATCGACGCCATCAAGGTCAATCCCGAGGACGAGTGGCGCGCTTTGCTGCGGCACTTCTAAGGCCCCGGACCGTGATCATGGGGCGGCAACATACCCCAAAGCTGACAAGTTTCGGTCTAGCGCTGGCCATAGGCAAGTTCTATAGAGCATGCCGATAAGCGACCTTGTTGCCCTGAACGGACCCGATTTTTATGCGCCTTGCCTTTATTCTTCCCGCAGCCGTCGGTCTGCTGATTTCCGGACATGCAGCGGCGCAGGTGTTCTATCCGCAGCCTGAGGCCGTGTTGATCGGCCCTATGCCCAACGTTCAGGACAACCTCGATATGAGCGTCGAGTTCGAGGCCTTCACCACCAACTGGGGCGAAGGCTACACCGGCGTGTCGGTGGGGACAGAGGCAGATATCGCCCTCAGCCCGGGACTGACGCTGGGGCTGGAGGGTCGCCGGATCGACGCAAACCTCGGCGAGGCCTACGAGTACGGAGCGGGACTGACCATCCACGGCGAGTACGGTGAGCTCTATGCCGCCATCAATGGCGTCTCTGCCATGGGTGATATCCCGGATCTGGAGTCCGGGACGTGGGTCGAGGTCGGCGGTGATTTTCAGCTGGGCCGCAACCTGTGGCTCGGCTTCGAAGCCTCGGTACCGGTCGACAGCGCCGTGGTGCCCTACGAGGCCATTTACGGCAGCGGTTCCAGCTCGGTCTACCGCTGACCGAAGCAGGCCCATGGCTCAGGGGCCACACTGCGTTGCTGAGTTTGTCGTAGTCATCGCCCCGCACGGAGAGCTACAGTCCGCGGAGTTTCATGTTTCCGCCGGACAGAGCTCATCATGACTGCCCCGAAGTACTACGTCACCACGCCGATTTACTACGTCAACGACCGGCCCCACATCGGCCACGCCTACACGACCCTGGCCGCCGACGTCATGGCCCGGTTCAAGCGGCTGGATGGCTATGATGTGTATTTCCTGACCGGCACCGACGAACACGGTCAGAAGATCCAGCGTTCGGCCGAAGGCAAGGGCATCACCCCGCAGCAGTTTACCGACGAAGTCTCAGCAGTGTTCCGCGACCTCGCCGACGATTTCAACTTCTCGAACAACGATTTCATCCGGACCACCGAAGACCGTCACAAGCGCGCCTGTGCCGAGCTGTGGCGGCGGCTGGAAGCGGCCGGGCATATCTATCTGGACAAGTACGCCGGGTGGTACGCCGTCTCCGATGAAGCCTTCTACGACGAGGCTGAGCTCAAGGAAGGCCCGGACGGCAGCAAAATTGCGCCCACGGGCAAGCCGGTCGAGTGGGTCGAGGAAGAATCCTACTTCTTCCGCCTGTCTGCCTTCGAAGACCGCCTGCTGGAGCTCTACGAAAACCAGCCGGATTTCATCCTGCCCAAGGGACGGCGGAACGAAGTGATTTCCTTCGTCAAAGGCGGGCTGCAGGATCTGTCGATCTCGCGGACGACCTTTGACTGGGGTGTGCCGGTGCCGGGGAACGAGCGTCACGTCATGTACGTATGGCTGGACGCCCTGACCAACTATCTGACCGCCACGGGCTGGCCGGATGCTGCGCCGCGCTGGCCCGCTGATCTGCATCTGGTGGGCAAGGATATTCTGCGCTTCCACGCGATTTACTGGCCTGCCTTCCTGATGGGGGCCGACCTGCCGCTGCCCGGCCGGGTCTTTGCTCACGGCTGGTGGACCAACGAGGGTGAGAAAATCTCCAAATCGCTGGGGAATGTCATTGATCCTTACGAGCTCAAGGAGACCTTCGGGCTCGATCAGACCCGCTATTTCCTGTTGCGCGAAGTGCCCTTCGGCAACGACGGCGATTTTCGGCGCGAGGCCATGGTCACGCGGATGAACAGCGATCTGGCCAACAACCTCGGCAACCTCGCGCAGCGTTCGCTGTCGATGATCGCCAAAAACCTCGATGGCGAGGTCCCGGCGACGACGCTGACGGCCGAGGACGAGGCGCTGATCACCGCCGCGGGCCCGGCCTTGCTAAACGAGGTGCGCGGGCTGCTGGACGGGCAGGCCTTCAACCGCGCGCTGGAGGCCGTCTGGGCGGTGATTTCCGAGGCGAACGTCTATATCGACGCGCAGGCGCCCTGGACGCTGAAGAAGACCGATCCCGAGCGGATGGCGAGCGTGCTCTACACCGTGATCGAGACGGTGCGGCGGGTGACGCTGATCCTGCAGCCGGTGATGCCAGAGAGTACGGCCAAGCTGCTCGATCTGGTCGGTCAGCCCGCGGACAAGCGTGATTTTGTGGCGCTCGAAGACCGGCTGGTGTCGGGCACCAGCCTGCCCAAGCCCGAAGGCGTGTTCCCGCGCTATGTTGAGGCCGAAGCCTGACCCCTGCCTGCTCGGGTCAGTCGACCCGGAACGTGCCGTCGGAGAACATCAGTCCGGCCTTGGCAAAGGTCTTGACGAATTCCCCCACCTGTCCGGCGATCCGGGATGAGGCATTGCCGTCCAACGAGCGCTTGAAGACGCCCTGCAGGATCGCTGCCATTCGGAACTTCGAGAACGCCATGTAGTAGCTCATGGCGCTGATGTCGCTGCGCCCGGCGGCGTCGGCGTACATGGCGACAAACTCGGACAGCGACGGCAGACCGTGTTCGGTAAGGTTCAGCCCAGCGAGCCCGGGTGAGGGCTGAGCTTTGGCCGGGATGAAGTACATCATCGCGCAGTAGGCAAAGTCAGACAGCGGATGGCCGATAGTGCTCAGCTCCCAGTCGAGCACCGCGATCGGATCCAGGCTGTCGGGGCTGTAGATCATGTTGTCGATGCGAAAATCACCGTGCGCGATGGTCACGTTCCGGGGGTGGTTGACGTCTGAGGGCATGTTGTCGCTCAGCCAGCGGGTGAGCTGGTCCATCGCAGGGATTTCTTCGGTCTTGGACGCCTCGTACTGGCCCGACCAGCGGTGGATCTGCCGGGCGATGTAGTCCTGCGACTTGCCGTAGTCCTCGAGCCCGGCGGCGCGCCAGTCGACCCGGTGCAGGCTGGCGAGGGGGGCGGTGGCGGTCTCGAAGACGCGGCCGCGGTCGCCGGTGGGCAGGGCGGGCAGGGCGGGATCCTTGAACACCCGACCTTCGATGAAATCCATTACGTAGAACATGGTGCCGATGATGCTGTCATCGTCGCAGAGCACGCGCAGGCTGGGGACGGGGACTTCAGTGTCGGCGAGGGCCTGCATGATGCGGTATTCGCGGTCGACCGCGTGGGCAGAGGGCAGCAGCTTGCCCGACGGCTTCTTGCGCAGCACGTAACGGTGGCCGCCGAATGTCACCAGATAGGTCGGGTTGGATTGTCCGGCGTCAAACTGGGCGAGAGACAGACGGCCACTGCCGTCGCCGGCCGGCAGATGCTCGGCGAGGAAAGCAGCCAGCCGACCTTCATCGAGGGCGTGCTCGGGACGGACATCCATGGCGCGGTCGGCGGTATCTATCGCCAGGTTGGCATCGTTTGACATGGGTTGTTTTGATCTTCTGTTCTTTGGTCGGGAAAGGAGAACCGCGGCTCGTTCAACGCTTCAAGCCAGCGAACTGGTGGCGGGGACCAGCGTTCGCAGGCCACCGGGGATAGAGCGGAAGGTTGTCGAAGCGGCGCCCGGATAGACATCACCCTCGGCCTGCACGGGCGACCACGCGCCTTCGGCCTCGTCGAGGGGTTCGAGCGTCACCGACTGGCAGGTCCAGAGGTGTACCTGCGGGTGAGACAGGTGGCGGCCGAAGTAGACCCGGCCGAGCAGGGCGGTCAGACCGAGCGTGCTGACATCGCCGAGCGCGAGCACCTCCATCGTGCCGTCCTGCGGATCGGCATTGGGAGAGAATTTCATCCCACCGCCAGCGGTGGAGCTGTTGCAGGGCAGGACCGTCCAGAACCGGCCTTCGACAACGTCGCCGTTGTCGAAGGTAAGCCTGACCGGCCGGGTGCCGCCCTTGGCCAGCGCCTGATAGACCCCGACCGGGTATTGCAGCGGGCCGGGCACATTGGAGGCGTTCGCCTGAATGTTCACGTCGCAGGCAAAGCCCCACCCGGCGATGGAGAGGGTGAGGAAGACGCGCTCACCGCCCTGCTCAACGCTGATGGCGTCGAGAGCGACCGGACGGGCCGTGCTGAGCTGCTTCAGCGCTTCGTCGAAGTTGGTGGCCCAGCCGACCGCACTGGCAAAATCGTTGCCCGAGCCCATGGGCAGGGTGGCGAACAGCGATTGCTCGGGCAGGCGCTGGACCAGCTGGTGCACGGTGCCGTCCCCGCCGACAGCGACCGGGATCCGGCCCTGATCAAGGCAGGTGGCGAGGGTGGCCGGCAGCGCCTGAAGATTAGGGCTGACCAGTGCCACGTCGATCGATGCGGCCTTGGCCCAGGCCTCAATCTTCGGCGCCAGCGCGAGGGTCGAGACCTTCCGCGCAGCGGGATTGAGGAAAAACGTCAGTGGCTGCATAGGCACTCTCCCCCCTATGACCGGAAGCGCAGAGAGAAGCCCTCCCACACCAGCCAGGCGCCAAGCAAGGCCAGTGCCCAGAACGGGCCCCGGACCAGCAACTGCCCCAGTATAACGCCTGCTACGATCAAGCACAGGCCCAGCATGTGCAGCGATCCCGGACGCCATCTGGCCAGCGTGAGAGCGAGCGCCAGTGCGGCTTCCAACAGGCACAGCGCAAAGACGAGGATCAGGGTTCGGACTTCTGCTGAAACGCCAGAGTCGATGAGACCGAAGAAGGCGTTTTGGATCACCCACGCCGACGATGACCGCAGGCCCCAGATCAGGGTGCTGACAGCGACGATGAGGGTCAGCACCGGTGCGAGCGGCGAAGGGCGTGCTGGTGCGGCAGTCATGGCTCTGATTTAGCACCCTCAGCGGGGGCTGTAACCGGGCAATTTCAATCTATTCCTGCGCGTAAGCCTTGCTTTTGTTCATTTTTTGTTTCATGTCTGGGCCATGTTGGATTCCGTGTTTTTCTGGATTGTGGTTCTGGCCGCCATGGCCTTTGCCGGGTTGGTCAGCTGGATTGTCGCCGGTGTTGTGCAGCGGCGCGACCTGCTCGATGCGCAGAAGCGTGCCGCCTATGCCGAGGCTCAACTGGCGGGGATGGATGACCAGTTGCAGGCGCGGGAACAGGCGCTGGAGGAGTTGCGGGGGCAGGCTTCGGACCTGCACGCGCAGAACAGCGGTCTGCACGCACGGTTGCAGGCGCAGAAGGAGCAGGTGGAGCAGCAGGCCAAGACCCTCAGCGATGTTCGGGCCGAGCTCGAACGCGAGATGAAGCTGCTGGCGCAGCAGGCGCTGCAGTCCAACCAGCAGTCGTTTATCGCCATGGCCAATCAAGTGTTTGAAAAGCACCGGGTCGCCGCCGCCGGTGACCTCAATCAGAAAAAGGACAGCATCGCCGCGCTGCTCAAACCGCTGGGAGAAACTGTGCAGCGCTACCAGAAAGAGCAGCGCGAGGTTTACGGCAATCTCAGCCAGGAGGTGAAGTCCCTGGCGGCGCAGTCGGCAAGCGCGGCGAGCGAGACCAGCAAGCTGGTCAACGCCCTGCGGGCGGCCCCCAAGACGCGCGGTCGCTGGGGCGAGCACCAGTTGCGCAACGTGCTGGAACTCGCCGGTATGGCCGAGCACGTTGATTTTGAGACGGAAAAGACGCTGCACGCGGTCGAAGGCAACCTGCGCCCCGATGCGATTATCCGCCTGCCCGGTGAACGCTTCATCGTGGTCGATGCTAAGACATCGCTGAGCGGGTATCTGGAAGCACTAGAGACCGACGATCCTTCGGTGCAGGAGGCCTGTTTTGCAAAGCACGCTCGCGAGATCCGGACCCATATGCGCGGTCTGGCCGAGAAGAAGTACTGGACGGCGCTGCCGTTCACGCCTGATTTCGTTGCGATGTTCATTCCCGGCGAGAATTTCTTCGCCGCCGCCGCCGAGCGCGACCCGACGCTGTTCGAGGATGCCGTTGCGAAGAAGGTGCTGATCGTCACACCGACGACGCTGGTGGCGCTGTCCAAAGCCATCGCCTATGGCTGGCGGCAGGAAACCATGGCGCGCAATGCGGCGGAGATCGCAGAGACGGGGCAGGAGCTCTACAAGCGGTTGGCCAATCTGGGCCAAAAGGTCGGGGATCTGGGTGATGCCCTCAACCAGTCGGTGAACCGCTACAATGGCTTCATCGGCACGCTCGAAGCGCAGGTGATGCCGCAGGCTCGTCGGTTCAACGAGCTGCAGGTCGAGGGTTCTCAGGATCCACTACCCAAACTCGAAGGGCTGGACAGCGACGTGCGTGAACCCAAGCGCGACAAGGACCTGCAGTTCGACTTCGACGTGCCGCCCAAGCAGGTCCAGTAGGCCGACTTTTCCCCGGATATCCGAACCTTAGCCTTCGCGGGAGCGCTGTATCGCGCCTGCTCCGATTTGTGGTGGTTTTTCTATTTTGGCGGAGGTATCGGTCGCGCCGGTGTGGCTTCTGTCCCCCCCTTCGACCGGCTCAGGGTGACAGAAGGTGTGGCTAAGGGTGACAGAGCGTGTCGCTCAGGGTGACCCTGCGTTTTGCGCCTTTGTCAGCCTGCGCGGCCTCGGTTACAACAGCCGCCAAAGGCGAAACAGGCACGAGAACGAGGGACGGTGGCGATGGCCAAGGGCTTAGGGAGCGGAGAGCTGCGGATCGGGATTGCCGGGCTTGGCACGGTCGGGGTCGGCGTGCTGCGCCTGCTCACTGAGAATCAGGTAGAGATCAGCGCACGCACCGGCGGGGCGCTGCGGGTCACGGCGGTCTCGGCGCGCGATGCCACGCGCGACCGAGGCGTCGATCTGTCGGTGCTGGCCTTCGAGGCTGATGCGGCTGCGCTGGCTGCGCGCGATGACGTCGACGTGCTGGTCGAGGTGATCGGCGGCACCAGCGGCGCGGGCGCCGACGCGGTCATGGCCGCGCTGCGGGCGGGGAAGGCAGTGGTCACGGCTAACAAGGCGCTGGTCGCTGAACGTGGGGCCGAGCTGGCCGCGCTGGTCGCTGAGCACGGCGGTGCGCTGTATTTCGAGGCGGCGGTCGCGGGCGGTATCCCGGCGATCAAAGGCCTGCGCGAAGGGCTGGCCGCCAACCGGGTGAAGTCGGTCGCGGGCATCCTGAACGGCACCTGTAACTTCATTCTGACCAAGATGCGGGCCGAGCGCCGGGCCTTCGACGACGTGCTGGCCGAGGCGCAGGCGCTGGGCTATGCCGAGGCGGACCCCTCCTTCGACATAGACGGGGTGGATGCGGCGCACAAGCTCGCCATCCTGTCCGCCGTTGCCTTTGGCGGCGTGCCGGACTTCGGCGCCATCGACCTGCGCGGGATCCGCGACGTGACGCTCGAAGACATTGAAATGGCGGCCGAATTCGACTTCTCGCTCAAGCTGCTGGGCGTGGCCAAGCCGCGCGTCGGTGGGCCGGGCGTGCGCCAGTATGTGGCGCCGGTGATGGTGCCGCTGGACAACCCCATTGCCTCGGTCGAGGATAGCTTCAACGCCGTGGTGGTGCAGGCTGATCCGGTCGACGAGATCATGATGCGCGGGCGCGGCGCGGGCGAGGGGCCGACGGCCTCCGCCGTGGTCGCCGATATCATCGACTTTGCGCGCGGGATCAACCCGCCGCTGTTCGGGCACTCTACGCCAGTAGCGGCTTCGGGCGCGGCTTCGGGTGAGGGCGCTGCCGAAGAACGCCGGTTCTGGCGGCTGCTGGTTGACGACCGCCCGGGCGTGATCGCCGAGGTCAGCCAAGTGCTGAGCGAGCAGGGGCTATCGGTCGAAAAAATCCTGCAGACCGACGCCGACGGCAGCCGGGCGCACATCTTCATCCTGACCCACGCCGCGCCGCGGTCGATCGCGGACAAGGTGGCAAGCGCGCTGGACGGGCTGTCGTGCATGGTCGAGCAGCCGGCGGTCTACAGCATCGAGGACTGATTGCCGATCAGAGCGGGCGCTGCTCGCGCTCCAGCGGCACGGTGCGGTTGCCCCGGTGCCAGATCGGGTGCGCGACGCTGTTCACCGGGCGCAGCAGGTGCCGGGCGATGAGGGCGAAGTAACTGCGGTAGCCATAGCCGCCGTTCACAGCCTCGAAGTGCGCACGCTGCTCCCTGAACAGGCGCGGCAGCCGGTACCACGCGACCGTCGGGTGGGCGTGGTGCACGGCGTGCAGGTTGTTGTTGAGGAACAGCAGGGCGAAGAGGCCGCGGTCGGGGATGATCGCGGTGCGGTGCTCCTTGGCCTCCGACGCGCGGTGTTCGGCGAACGAGCGGATCATCAGCACCGACATCGATGGCAGCGCGACGAAGGCGAGGTAGGCGAGCAGGCTGAAGCCCGAGAGGCTGAGCAGCGCCAGCACAGCGCTAACCCCGAGCAGGTGCAGCACCCAGTCCCACACGATGCCCCGGTCGCCTGCGAATATCGCGCGCAGGTCCATGCGCACCAGCCCGACCACCGACAGCACCGGGCCGAGCAGCAGCCGGCCGAGCAGGGTGGCGTTGGCCCGCCACAGCCAGCGCACGGGCGCGGGCTGCCTGGCGAAGTCCCCGGGCTCGACGTACCAGGATTCAGGGTCGTCGAAGGGGTCGGTCAGGTTCTCGTCTTTGTGGTGACGCAGGTGCAGCGTGCGGTAGCGGCGGTAGGGGAACAGCAGCCCCAGTGGCAGGCTGACCAGTGCCTCGTTGACCCAGCCTGAGCGGGTCGGGTGGCCGTGGACGATTTCGTGCTGGATTGACATGAACTGCACCGTAATCAGCACCAGCAGCGGGCAACTCAGCCACAGCGGCAGGTCGGGAAAGACCAGAGCAAGCGCGGCCCACAGGCCGTAGACAACCATCAACAATGCCAGCGTCCATGCCTCGGCTGCTGAACGCAGCAGCCCGGAACGCTGACGCCCCGTGCGCGCAGGCATGGCGTCTCCTCAAGCTGTCAAAATCTACAAAAAACGGGCGTCGGTATGGACGCGGGGGCGTGTTGGCCGCTCACCGGCAACGCATTTCAATACATGCATGCTGCCGTAAATTCCGGGCCATGGCAACGTTTTCGCCTGATTTTCGCCGCAGCGTTAATCGATGAGCGCGTCGTCCCGGTGTCCGGCGCGTTCCGTGTGGATGGGCAGGACGCGGCCGCAGAGCTGCCGGGTGCGCTCGGGGCTGCCGACCATGCCCTCCTTCTCCACGAAGCTGAAGATGGCCACGTAGCGGCGGGGTGCGCCCTCGACCGGGCTGAACCGGGG
>PAPT01000014.1 GCA_002708995.1 Geminicoccus sp.
TTGTCCAATATTCCCCACTGCTGCCTCCCGTAGGAGTCTGGGCCGTGTCTCAGTCCCAGTGTGGCTGATCATCCTCTCAAACCAGCTATAGATCGTCGCCTTGGTAGGCCATTACCCCACCAACAAGCTAATCCAACGCGGGCCGATCCTTCAGCGATAAATCTTTCCCCCTGGGGGCGTATTCAGTATTACTCACCGTTTCCAGTGGCTATTCTGAACTGAAGGGCACGTTCCCACGCGTTACTCACCCGTCCGCCGCTCCCTGCAAGCAGGGCGCTCGACTTGCATGTGTTAGGCCTGCCGCCAGCGTTCGTTCTGAGCCAGGATCAAACTCTCAAGTTCAATCCAAAGCTTTACCGTTCACAAAGCATCTGCACCGGCATAAGCCGATGCTTCTCAATGGTCAGTCTTTCGACCAACCTAATTGACGTAACAAATGTTCCTGACTTCGACCAAGGCCGATGCCAGGTAACGTGTGTCAAAGATGCACTTGCTTACGCTTAAAGCTCCAGCTTCCTCAGATCCTAGAATCCAAGTCGCCAGACACCCAGCGCCAGCCGCGCATCCTCTCATTTTTCTTAACCAACGATATCAAAGAACAAATTCAAGCAGTGTGAGGCGGCCTATCGCCTCTCCCCTTTAGTGAGGAGACGTTGTCGGCAGCCCGCGTTGCTCTGAACGAGGCCTGTATCTAGACCCGCCATCCGAGCGGCGCAAGCGAAAAAAACAAAAAACCGCTTATGCGTAGCGTCATTACAGCTCTGCATGGCTTGCGGACGATAGTATCTTACCAGAGACCTAAATCAGTCAATTCACGACGCAACTCATGCGGAAACTCGTCATCGAGCGGATTATAGGCGCCTAAGCGGCGTTTTGCGTCCGCAGGGACATCTTTCAGGGGTAAATAACGCCATCCTTGAAACGGCCGATGCCACGAAATTTCGACAGGAATAACCTCAGATCGCAGGTCAATATGCCAGGCAGGCGTGCCGTCGCGCTTATTTCCCTCGCGAAAATCAATGATTTCCTGCCGGCAACAGAGCCTGCGCTCGATGATCCAGTATAGAGAGCCGCCGGTTTTGATCGATTCCCACTGCTGCGGTCGGGTCCGCGTGGTGATGTAGGTGTAGTCCTCGCCGGTCAGCGGGTGGTCTGGTTCAGACCGCCGCTGGACAGAATCTTCGAGGTGCTCGATCGACGTGATGCCAACACAGAGCTTTTTCATGTGCATGACCATGGCCGCTAAACTATCGCCCTGCCCCGTAGCGGCAAACCTCCTGCGACAGCCTTTCTGTGTATAAGGAGCGTCAAACGGGCCAGGCTGAGGCCTCGATGCTCCAACTTACCAGACGAGATTCACCATGGTCCTGATCCTGGAAACTGACCGATTGCTGCTGCGGAACTGGGAGGAACAGGACTTCGCCCCCTACCACGCCATGAACAATGACCCGGTGGTCTGCGAATATTTCCCCGATCTGCATACAGAGGGACAGTCCCGCAAAGTGATCGCACGGTATAGAGAACAGGAGCAGCGGGAGGGATACTCGTTCCAACCGCTGATCGAACGCGCAACGGGTGCCTTCGTTGGCGACATCGGGCTGGCAAGGGTCGAATTCGATGCCGGGTTTCAGGGCGCGACTGAGATAGGCTGGATGATGCAGCGCCAGTTTTGGGGCCGAGGCTACGCGACCGAGATGGCGCGCGCGCTGCTCGACCATGGTTTTGCCGTGCTCGGTCTGACCGAAGTTATCGCCTTCACGGTACCAGCCAACGCCCGTTCACGCCGGGTCATGGAGCGCCTCGGGATGATGCCGGACGAGGCTGCAGGCTTCGACCACCCCAATATCGCAGAGGGGCACCCGCTGCGGCCCCACGTTCTATACCGGGCGACGGCACCATCCGCGCCCGGGACGGTCGAGCCGGCCTGAACTCAGACAGGCTTGTTGCCGAAGAGCTGTTCCTGAGCCTCTTTGATCTTGGAGTAGTCCTTGCGCCGGTCCAGAAAAACCGCCATGCCGCGCTGCACACCCGGACGCTGTGCGATGTCTCCCAGCCAGCGTTTGACGTTTGGAAAATCGTTGATATCCTGCTTCTGGCCTTCCCACAGGCTCATCCAGCCAAAGCAGGCAATGTCAGCGATGGAATAGGCATCACCGGCGAGGAAGGCGTTGTCCGCCAACTGGCGGTCTGCGACAAGATAGAGACGACTTGTCTCCTTTATATAGCGTTCCTTCGCGTAGGGGATTTGCTCGGGCGCGTACTTCACGAAGTGATGGTTCTGGCCGAGCATGGGGCCGACCCCACCCATTTGCCACATGAGCCACTGATTGATGATGCTGCGCTCGCGGTAGTTCTGGCCGTAGAATTGGCCACTCTTCTCCGCGAGGTAGATCAGGATCGCCCCACTTTCGAACAAAGCCAGCGGCTGGCCGTCTGGACCATCATGATCCACGATCGCTGGGATGCGGTTGTTCGGAGAAATGGCCAGGAACTCGGGCCGATGCTGCTCACCCTTGCCGATGTCGACCGGATGGGCGGTGTACTCCAGTCCGGTTTCCTCGAGCATAATCTGCGGCTTCCAGCCGTTGGGGGTGGGCGCTGTATAAAGGTCGATCATTTGGCTGGTTCTCTCCGTCGGTGTCTGTCACGTACGTGGTGACCCGTGGCACTCAGCGCCAGAGCAACGAGGCCGTGCAAAGCGCAATTCTTTTCGCCTAAGCCAGACCAAGCGCCCGGAAATCGTTGACGTTGGTCCCCGTCGGACCGGTGATCAATGCATCGCCGAGGGCCTCGAACAGGGTGTGGGCATCATTCGCGGCCAGCATGGCGTCGGGGTCAAGCCCGGCCGCACGCGCACGCGCCCAGCTGGTGCTGTCGCAGAAGGCCCCGGCGTTGGGGGCGTTGCCATCCTGCCCATCCGTATCTGCCGCGAGGAAAGTCCAGCCCGGCACCCCATCGAGCGCCTGCGCCAGCCGGGCTGCAAACTGCACATTGCGCCCGCCGCGACCGGAGCCCGTCACACGAACGTCGACCTCGCCGCCCATCAGCCAGACCTGTGCTCGTCCCGCCGGCCGCCGCCGCACGCGCTCGGCGAGCATCAGGGCGTTATCGTCTGCCAGCCCGACCTGTGCATCGGCGGTGATGCTGGCGTCGTGGCCCCGTGTCAGCAAGGCCTGCTCCGCAGCCTGCAGCGACAGCGGTCCGGACGCAATGATGCGATAGTCGGTTTCAAACGCCTGCGCCGGGGGCTGAGCCCGCAGCCAGTCTTCCAGCGGCGCGCTCAGCGCGTCGAACCGACCCAGCAGTTCGAGGGCTTCAGCCGCCTCGGTCGGGTTCGGCACCGTTGGGCCGGAACCGATGGACACCGGGTCATCGCCGACGACATCGGAAATGGCGAGGGTGGAAACCTCCCCTGGACAGGCCTGCGCCAGTCCCCCGCCCAGCAGCGGAGACAGCGCTCTTCGCACAGTATTCAGCGCATGGATATCGGCGCCGCCGTTGAGCAGCGCCCTCGTCCCTGCCTGCAGAACCTCCGGTGCCGGTCCGTCCTCGACAGCGAGCAACAAGCTCGACGCCCCGCCGGAAAGCAGGAACAGCACCGGCGCGCCGGCCGGAACCGCCGCCACTGCCGCTAGCAGGCGAGAGGCAGACACCGCCCCTCTTTCATCCGGGTAAGGGTGAGACGCCGTCGCAAGCTCCAACGTCGTCAGGCTCGACCCTGCGTCAGCGCCGTGCGGGGCGACCACCAGCCCGCTCAGACCATCAGCACCCCAGTCTGTCTCAACGGCTTCGGCCATGGGGACCGCGGCTTTGCCGATGGCAAACACGTAGGCCTGACCTGCCGGACGCGGTGGTAAATGCTGCGTAAGGATAAGGCTGGGGTGGGCCGCTGCAACTGCGGCGTCAAAGGCGTGGCGAAGGTCCTCGCGGATCGCCGTCATCAGGACAGCTGGGCCGTGACTTCGATTTCGACCTTCGTATCGTCGTTTAGCAATTGGCAGACGATCATGGTCGCCGCCGGGCGGATCTCGGAGAAATACGAGCCCACAAGCCGGAACACGGCATCCCCATAGGCCTGATCTGTGATGTAGTAGCGCGCACTAACCACGTCTTCGAGGCTTGCCCCGGCATCGGCCAGCGCCTTGCTTATGGTTTCCATGCAGTTGCGCGCCTGCTCAGTCACGTCCTCGTGCATTGTCATGGTCGCGTAGTCATAACCGGTGGTCCCGGCGACGTGGACGAAGTCGCCCATACGGACGGCTCGGGAATAGCCAGCGACAGCTTCAAAAGGCGAGCCGGTGGAAATGTTGAGGCGTTCGGTCATGGTTATCGTACCTGCGCGCTAGCCGAGTTTCTGGTTGATCAGCTTGTTGACGACAACCGGATTGGCCTGCCCACCGGTCGCTTTCATGACCTGCCCGACGAACCAGCCCTTGAGTTTGGGGTTCTCCTTGGCCTTTTCGACCTGTGCGGGGTTCGCCGCGATGATCTCGTCGAGGGCGGACTCGATCGCACCTTCATCTGAAATCTGCTTGAGCCCCTGCTCGTCGATGATGGCCGCCGCCGATTTGCCGGTCTCGAACATGCTGGCAAAGACGTCCTTGGCCGTCCGGCCGGAAATGGTGCCCTCGGAAATCGCCTCGATGAGCCCGCCGAGGCTGTCCGCATAGACCGGGGAGTCGGCCAGATCGGTACCCGCCTTGTTCAGCGCGCCGAACAGCTCGCCCATGACCCAGTTCGCGGCAAGCTTGGCGTCGCGGCCCTTGGCCACGGTCTCAAAGAAATCACCGGTATCCTTCTCCGCCACCAGAACCCCGGCGTCATAGGCCGACAGGCCATATTCGGCCTGAAACCGCGCCTTCTTCTCATCAGGCAGTTCAGGCAGATCGGACGCCAGCGCATCAACGAAGCCCGATTCCAGTTGCAGCGGCAGCAGGTCGGGATCGGGGAAGTAGCGGTAGTCGTGCGCTTCTTCCTTTGAGCGCATCGACCGGGTCTCACCCTTGCCGGGGTCATACAGCCGTGTTTCCTGCACGACCTCGCCGCCGCCTTCGAGCAGTTCGACCTGACGCCGTGCCTCGAATTCAATTGCCTGCCGGATGAAGCGGACTGAGTTGACGTTCTTGGTCTCGGTCCGGGTGCCCAGCTCGGTCGAGCCGACCGGACGCACCGAGACGTTGACGTCTGCCCGCATCGACCCCTGCTCCATATTGCCGTCGCAGGTGCCCAGATAGCGCAGGATCGAGCGCAGCTTGGTCATATAGGCCGAGGCTTCATCACCCCCACGCAGGTCTGGCTTGGAGACGATCTCCATCAACGCCACGCCGGTCCGGTTGAGGTCGATAAACGACCGGTGCGGGTCCTGGTCGTGGATTGACTTGCCCGCGTCCTGCTCGAGGTGGATGCGCTCGATGCCAATGGTGCGGCTCTCGCCGTCTTCGAGGTCGATAGTCAGCTCCCCCTCGCCCACGATCGGGTGATAGAGCTGGGAAATCTGATAGCCCTGCGGCAGGTCGGCGTAGAAGTAGTTCTTGCGGTCGAAGACGCTGTAAAGGTTGATCTCGGCCTTGATGCCAAGACCCGAACGCACGGCCTGTCGCACGCATTCCTCGTTCAGCACGGGCAGCATGCCCGGCAGCGCAGCATCGACCAGCGCAACATTGTGGTTGGGCGCCTTGCCGAAGGTGGTCGAGGCCCCGGAGAACAGCTTGGATTCAGACAGCACCTGCGCATGGACTTCCATGCCGATGACAATTTCCCACTCGCCGGTCTGGCCCTTGATGGTCTGTGCCATGTCTTCAGTCTCCCTAAGCCATCAGCTGCGGGGTGGCGGTAAAGCCAGCCGCGTCTTCCAATGACTGCGCCACGCGCAGCAAACCCACTTCGTCAAAGGGCCGACCCAGCAACTGGACACCCAGCGGCAAGCCGTCCGATGACAGCCCGGCGGGCAGCGAGATCCCGGGAATGCCCGCCATTGAGGCTGGCACCGTAAAGACGTCATTCATGTACATCTCGACGCCGCTCGGCTCCTCGGTAATGCCGAAAGCTGCGCTCGGGGTGGTGGGGGTCAGGATCGCATCGACCTGCTCGAAGGCTTCGGTGAAGTCGCGAGCAATCAGCGAGCGCACCCGGCGGGCCTTGTTGTAGTAGGCGTCGTAGTAGCCTGCGGAAAGCACGTAGGCGCCGATCATAATCCGCCGCTGGACCTCTGCACCGAAGCCTTCGCCCCGGGTGGTGGCGTACATGTCTTCGAGGCTGGAGAACTCCGGCAGGCCATCGGGTGCGTCTGCGCGGAAGCCATAGCGCACGCCATCGTAGCGGGCGAGGTTCGAAGACGCCTCCGCCGGCGCGACAATATAATAGGCTGGCAGGGCCGAATGGGTGTGGGGCAGGGAAATCTCGACGACTTCAGCGCCCTGATCACGGAGCCATTGCGCCGACTGCTGCCAGAGCTGCTCAATCTCGGCCGGCATGCCATCGACGCGGTATTCGCGCGGCAGACCGATCTTCAGCCCCTTCACGCCCGCACTCAGCTCAGCGGTGTAGTCCGGCACCGGGGTATCGACCGCGGTGGTATCCTTGGCATCAAAACCCGCCATGGAGCCCAGCAGGATCGCGCAATCCTCGACCGAGCGCGCCATGGGTCCCGCCTGATCCAGCGACGAGGCAAAGGCCACGATGCCCCAGCGCGAACACCGGCCATAGGTCGGCTTCAGCCCGGTGATGCCGCAAAACGCAGCGGGTTGGCGGATCGAACCGCCGGTGTCGGTACCAGTCGCGCCCAGACACAGGCGCGCAGCCACGGCCGAGGCCGAGCCACCGGAAGAACCGCCGGGCACCAGCTGCATGTCCGGCTTCGACGCCGACTGCCAGGGGTTGACCACGTTGCCGTAGTAAGAGGTCGTGTTCGACGAACCCATGGCGAATTCATCGAGGTTGAGCTTGCCGAGGAAAACGGCGCCATCGCGAAGCAGGTTGGTGGTCACGCTGCTCTCATAGGTTGGGACAAAGCCCTGCAGGATCTTCGAGGCGGCAGTGGTCTGAACCCCTTCGGTGCAGAACAGATCCTTGATCCCCAGCGGAATACCCAGCAGCGGCACGTCCTCGCCACCCTTGCGCTTGGCATCAGCCTGATCAGCGGCTTCCAGCGCGAGGTCCGGCGTCGGCGTGATGAAGGCGCCGAGGTCGCTGAGCGCGTCCATGGCGTCGACGCACGACTGGGTTAGCTCGCGGGCTGAGAATTCACCCTTGGCGAGACCAGCGCTCGCCGCGGCAATGGTCAGACGGTTGAGGTCTGTCATCCTGCTGCCCTCACTCTACCACTTTGGGCACGGCGTAGAAGTCCGTGACCCGGTCCGGGGCGTTGGCGAGGATCCGTTCAGGTTCGTCGCCAGCGGTCACCGCGTCTTTGCGCATGCGGGCGGTGGCGCCGACAACGGAGGTCAGGGGTTCGACGTCGCTGGTGTCGATGGCGTTGAGCTGCTCGACGAAGCCCAGAATGGCGGACAGTTCGCCGGCAAGGCGGTCCTTGTCCGCGTCGGCAACGGTCAGCCGTGCGAGGCGGGCTGCCTGCTCGACAGTTTCTCGGGTGATGCTCATAGGTGGCGTTGTCTCGGGAAATGATGTCTATCTGTTTGAAATCTTGGTAGCAGCGTGACTATGAGCGATCAACAACCGCCCGCCACAAACAAGGCCCGAAGCTTTCAGGAAGTCGATCTGGCAGCTATGCGCCAGACACTGAGCCCGGGCGACCGGGTGATCGGGATCGACTTCGGCGACCGCAAGATCGGGCTAGCCATCTCCGACGGGATGCGCTCGGTCGCCTCCCCCGTTGAAACCCTAGTGCGCGGCAAAAAATTCGCAGACGACGTGCCCCGCCTGCAGCAGATATTCGAAGAGCGCGGCGTTCGGGCGATTGTGCTGGGCTGGCCGCTGCAGATGGACGGAACGCCCGGCCCGCGCTGTCAGGCGACCATTGCTTTCGCCCGCAATCTGCGCACGCTGGCCGGGATCGACCTGCCAACGCTGCTGTGGGACGAGCGCCTGACCTCCAGCATGGTCGAGAAGTTTCTGATCGGCGATATGGGCATGACCCGGGGCAAGCGGCGCAAGATCGTCGACCAAATGGCGGCCGTGGTGATCCTGCAATCGGCCCTCGATGCTCTTTAGAGCGCATGATCATCATCGCGGTTGCATATGTTTAAGCTGATATTTTCTCACTTTGTTCTATTCAGGGTTCATCACCGTGCTCGCAACCCGCTCCATCGATCCTGCTGAACGCGGCGCCTGGCTGCGCCTCATTCGCACCCGGCGGATGGGACCGCATAGCTTCTGGTCACTGCTAGATCGCTTCGAAACGGCACAGGCGGCAATCGCCGCCCTGCCCGAGCTCTCGCGGCAAGGCGGCACCAAGCAACCGCTGCAGCCCTTCGCAGCCGATCTGGCGGAGCAGGAATATCGCGCCCTTCGCGATCTTGGCGGGCATCTGCTGGTTGCCGTGGATGGGGTGTTCCCGTCCCTGCTGCGGCAAATCAATGAGCCCCCGCCGGTGCTCTCTGTGCGCGGCAACCCCAACCTGCTGGCCCAGCCCTCGGTCGCCATGGTAGGCACGCGCAACGCCTCAACCAACGGCCAGCGCTTCGCCGCAGCGCTTGCGCAGAGCCTCGGTGCCCAGGGCTTCAGCCTGACCTCCGGGCTGGCGCGGGGGATCGACGCCGCCGTCCACAACGCAACAGTCGAGGACGGCCAGACGGTCGCCGTTGCCGCTGGCGGGGTCGACATCATCTACCCGCGCGAACACGGGGAGCTGTACCAGTACCTGATCGACCGCGCGGTGGTCGTGGCCGAGATGCCGCTGGGGATGCAGCCCACCGCACGCCACTTCCCGCACCGGAACCGCATCATCGCGGGGATCGCGGCGGCGAGGGTGTTGGTCGAAGCCGCGGAGCGCTCCGGCTCGCTGATCACCGCGCTCTACGCCGCCAATTCCTCCCGCGAAGTCTGTGCGGTTCCCGGCAATCCACTCGACCCCCGCGCGGCTGGCAACAACCAGCTGCTCCGCGACGGGGCCGCCTCGATTTGCACAGCTCAGGACGTGCTCGACTACCTGCCGCCAGTGCAGACGCTCCACCAGCCCAAAACGGTCAAACCTGGCGCTCAACTGCAGACCAAACTCGCCGATGATGACGTCCGTGCAGCCCGGGATTCCCCGCTCAAATGTCTGGGACCGACGCCGTGTAGCATTGACGAACTCTTTCGCGAGTGCCAAGTACCGGCGCGATTGGGCGCGGCGGCTCTGGTAGAGCTGGAGCTGGGCGGCACCGTCGAACGAAAGGCGGGCAACCTGGTATGCCGCCTCATTTAACCTAGCGATTGCAGGGGCTTAGTGTGCGCCGCACACCCTGCTGTGACCGGAGAGCAAATGAGCGTCGTCGTCGTTGAGTCCCCTTCCAAGGCCAAAACCATCAACAAGTACCTCGGTTCTGATTTCGAAGTTTTTGCAAGTTTCGGACACATCCGTGATCTGCCTGCCAAGGATGGCTCTGTCGATCCGGACAAGGATTTCGAGATGTCCTGGCTGGTCGAGCCGGATAGCAACAAGCGGCTCAAGGACATCGAGAAGGCGCTCAAGAATCACGACCAGCTGATCCTTGCGACCGACCCCGACCGCGAAGGCGAAGCAATCTCCTGGCACATCATGGATGAGCTGGAGAAGCGCGGAAAGCTCAAGGGCAAGGACGTCAAGCGCGTGGTCTTCAACGAGATCACCAAGACGGCTGTAAAAGATGCCTTCCAGCACCCCCGCATGGTCGATCAGGATCTGGTCGACGCCTACATGGCCCGGCGCGCGCTGGACTATCTGGTCGGCTTCAACCTCTCCCCGATCCTGTGGCGCAAGCTGCCGGGTTCCCGCTCCGCCGGCCGGGTGCAGTCCGTCGCGCTGCGTCTGATCTCCGAGCGAGAAGCCGAGATCGAAACCTTCGTGCCGGTCGAATACTGGGACGTGGTCGCCACGCTGAACGACGGTAAGTCGCAGCAACTGGCCGCGCGGCTGACGCAGCTCGACGGCAAGAAGCTCACCAAATTCAGCCTCGGGGATGAGGCTTCGGCCACCGCCGCGAAGGCCGTGGTCGAGAACGCCTCCACCCTGCGCGTTCTGGACATCGAGCAGAAGCAGCGCCGCCAGAACCCGTCACCGCCGTTCACCACTTCGACCCTGCAGCAGGAAGCCAGCCGCAAGCTCGGGTTCTCCGCCGCCCACACCATGCGCGTGGCGCAAAAACTCTACGAAGGCATGGAAATCGACGGCGAGACCGTCGGTCTGATCACCTACATGCGGACCGACGGCGTTCAGCTGTCCAAGGAAGCGCTCGACAGCGCCCGGGACCTGATTGCCAGCGACTACGGCACCGCTTACATGCCCGAAAACCCGCGCTTCTATAAATCCAAGGCCAAGAACGCGCAGGAAGCCCACGAGGCCATCCGCCCGACCCTGCTCTCGCGCAAGCCCGACGACGTTGCCACGGTGCTCGATAAGGATCAGCTGCGGCTCTACGCGCTGATCTGGAAGCGGACCATCGCCTGTCAGATGTCGGCGGCGGTCTTCGACCAGGTCGGCGTCGATATCGACGTGGACGCGGGCGCTGCCCAGCTCCGCGCCACGGGATCGGTGCTGGCGTTTGACGGCTTCATCAAGGTCTATCAGGAAGGCCGCGATGACAGCGCGGATGATGAGGATGAACAGCGCCTGCCGCGGCTGGAGCAGGGACAGCTGCTGAACCGGGAAGAGGTCAAGGCCGAACAGCACTTCACTGCCCCGCCGCCACGCTACAGCGAAGCCACGCTTGTCAAGAAGATGGAAGAGCTCGGCATTGGCCGGCCCTCGACCTACGCTTCGATCATCTCGGTGCTGCAGGATCGCGAGTACGTGCGCCTCGACCAGCGTCGTTTCATCCCCGCCGAACGCGGACGAGTGGTCGTCGCCTTCCTGTCGAACTTTTTCCGGCGCTATGTCGAGTACGATTTCACCGCCGACCTTGAAGAACAGCTGGACGATATTTCCGGCGGTCGTCTGGCGTGGAAAAAGGTGCTGAACGCTTTCTGGACCGACTTCCACAAACTGATCGAGGAAACCCAGGAGCTGCGGATTTCCGAAGTGATCGACGCCCTCGACGATACGCTGGGCGAACACCTCTTCCCCAGCAACAAGGAAGACGGCACGCCGCTGAATTTCGACCCGCGCAAATGCCCGTCCTGCGACGATGGCCGGCTGTCGCTGAAATTCGGCAAGACCGGCGGCTTCATCGGCTGCAACAACTATCCGACCTGTCGCTTCACCGACCAGCTGACACGCGGCAACACCGAACGCCCGCGCGAAGCGCCGAAAGACGATGAGCCGCTGGGTACCGATCCGGCCACGGGCCTGAGCATCTTCCTCAAAAAGGGCCCCTACGGCTGGTACGTGCAACTCGGCACGCCCGATGACGCCGGCGAGGGCAAGAAGCCCAAGCGCGCTTCCCTGCCTAAGGGGATGGAGCCGTCTGATGTCACGCTCGAAAAGGCCGTCGATTTGCTGGCCCTGCCCCGCGATGTCGGCGAGCACGAAGGCGAAATTGTCACTGCCGGGATCGGTCGCTTCGGTCCTTTCGTGAAAAAGGGCTCCACCTACGCCAACATTCCCAATGACGAGAGCGTGCTGGAGATCGGCCTGAACCGGGCTGTGGCGCTGATCGTCGAGAAGCAGAGCAAGATGAAAGGCGGCGGGGCCGCTGCCGGCACCGAGCTGGGTAAGCACCCCAAGGACGAAAAGCCTATCACCTTGCACGACGGCCGCTATGGCCCCTACGTCAAGCACGGCCGGACCAATGCGACCTTGCCCAAGGGCAGCGACCCCAAGGCGTTTACGCTCGAAGAGGCCATCGCCCTGATCGACGCCAAAAAAGGAAAAAAGACGCCTGCGAAAAATTCCGCTAAGAAGTAGCCGCAGGATTATGCGAACCGGATCGACTGCTCGAGCAAGGCGGCTGGTCCGCGATCTGTTCCAGGCCTCTTATTTTCAGGTGCACCCTGTCCCCTATGGCAAAATCAAAGCGTGACGCGGCGAGCCCAGAAACCGGCAACCTTAACCGGCAGGCGATCCTCGACTTTGTCCGGCAACACCCGGAGCAGGCCAACAAACGCGCGATCGCCAGGCACTTCGGCATCATGGGCGGCGCGCGGGTCTGGCTCAAGACCCTGCTGAAGCAGCTCGAGCGCGATGGCCTGATCGAGGCGAGTGCGCCCAAGTCTCGCTGGAACCGGCAGTCGCTGCCCGGCGTCCTGCCGCTGGAAATTCTCGCCCCGGATCAGGACGGCGACGTGGCCTGCCTGCCCATCGAGCGGGACTTTCGCGGTGCACCGCCCCGCATTTACCTCGCGGAAGGCACGCTGGAGACGGCGCCCGCACCCGGCGATAGGGTGCTGGCCAAGATCGAACCCGGCGAGGAAGGCAGCTTCCTCGCGCGCCCGTTCAAGACGCTGCCCCGCCCCCGGCTGGATATCATTGTCGGCGTGGTCGAGGCGGATGACACCATCCGACCCACCGACAAGCGGATCAAAAACGAGTTCATCATCCGCCACGAGGACCGTGAAGCAGCCGAACCCGGCTCGCTAGTCCGGGCCGAAATCATGGGAACCGGACGGCTGGATCTGCCCCGTGGCCGCATCCTTGAAGTTCTGGGGAAGCAGGACGACGTCGGGGTGATTTCGCTGGTCTCTGCCGCAGAGCACCAGCTGCGGCTGAACTTTCCCGACGCGGCCCTCGAAGAAGCCGACGCGGCCGGCCCCGTCACCGAAGACGGACGCACCGACTTCCGCGACCTGCAGCTGGTGACCATCGACGGGGCTGATGCCCGTGACTTCGACGACGCGGTATGGGCGGGGCGGCTCGCCGAGGACGCTGGCTTCCGCATTCTGGTCGCCATTGCCGACGTGGCACACTACGTGAGGCCGGATTCCGCGCTGGACTGCGAAGCCAAATTGCGCGGCAACTCCTGCTACTTTCCGGACCGGGTCCTGCCCATGCTGCCCGAGGCGCTGTCCAACGGGTGGTGTAGTTTGGTGCCGCACGAAGATCGTGGCTGTCTGGTCGCGGACATGCGCATTGATATGGAGGGTCGACTGACCCACCGGCGCTTTAGACGCGGGATCATGCGCTCGTCGGCGCGACTGACCTACGAACGGGTCGAAGCCGCGCTTAATGGCACGCCAGATGAAGAGCTTGCACCGCTGGTCGAGCCACGGCTGATCCCCTTGCGCGACGCCTTCGAAGTGCTTCTGGCCGCCCGGGAGCGGCGCGGGGCGCTGAACCTCGACGTGCCTGAACGGGTCATCGAGCTGTCCGAGGACAAGCGCGAGGTGGTCGACATCCGCCCGCGCGAGCGACTGACCTCGCACCACATCATCGAAGAGATGATGATCATCGCCAACATCGCAGCCGCCGAGGCCCTCGAGGCGGTCGAGCAGTCGGTCATGTACCGCGTGCACGACCACCCCGATCCAATCAAGCTGGAGCACCTCGCCAACCTGCTCGAAGGCACCCCGGCCAGCCTCGCCCGCGGGGTCCGGCTGACCGCCGGGCAGCTCAACGGCATCCTCAAGCGGGTCGAAGGCGAGGACTACGCGCCGATGATCAACGAAGCGGTGCTGCGCAGTCAGGCCCAGGCCGTCTACGCGCCCCGCAATATCGGTCATTTCGGACTGGGCCTGCGCAGCTATGCGCACTTCACCAGCCCCATCCGCCGCTATGCCGACCTGACCGTGCACCGGGCGCTAATCGAGGCCTTGGGGCTGGGCGCCGGCGGTCAGGCGCTGGGCGCCTCCGACGCACCGATCCTGCTGGGCGAGCAGATTTCCGAGTGTGAGCGGCGGGCAGCCTACGCCGAACGCAGCGCCAAGGACCGCTACCTCGCCGCCTACCACACCAACCATGTCGGGCAGGTGTTCGAGGCCCGGGTCAGCAGCGTCACCAAATTCGGCCTCTTCGCCGAACTCGATCCCTCCGGCGCGCATGCGCTGGTGCCCATGGGCCTACTGCCCGATGACCGCTATGACTTCGATGCCAGCCAGTCCCGGCTGGAGGGGCGGCGCTGGGGTCGCGTGTTCTCGCTGGCCCAGCGGCTGAGTTTGCGGCTGGTAGAAGCCGATGGCCTGACCGGCTCACTGGTGGCCGAGGTCGTGGGCGAAATCGAGCCTTCGTACTTCGAAAGTCTGCGCCCCGAGTCCCCGAAGTCGCGGAGCAAGCCCGCCGCAAAATCGACCAGAAAGAAGTCTAAAGCCAGACGGAAAAACCAGCGTCGGTGAAGGAACCGGCACTGGGCTGCAAAAAGGCGCGTTCAGGTGCGCATAAGACTAGCTGTTTGAGGCAAAGGCGACTCTAACCCCAATGGTTGGAACGTATTTTAAGGATTTGTTGATGCCCGCGAACCCATTCCGGTTTGACCCACGCGCCGTGCCCCTGATGCTCGGATCGCTGCTGATGCTGATGCTGACCGGCTGTGATTCGCAGATGGTCACAGCGCGCTTTGCGGAGGCGCAGGCACAGAGCAGTTCCGGCATCATCATGCCCGACGAGCTCCGCGCAGCGTTGGAAGAGGCCCTGCCCCCGGCAGACGAGGCCACGCGCCCGATCCCTGATGCCGACGAAGCCTTTCTTTACGGGGTCGGCATCGGTGCCATTCAGGAGCTCTACGTCGAAGCCTATCACCCACGCGAAATCGCCATGGCGGGGCTGGAACGGCTGGGTAATCAGGCTGATTTCAGCCTGTCTTCAGTCGATGGTCAGACCGTGATTGAAGGCCCGGGGGGCAAAGCGACCTTCGACGAGCCGGTCGGCGACTACTATCTCGAATGGGGCCTGCACTCGGCCTTCATCGCCATGCACATGCTGACCTCCAGCGAACGCATCCGGCTCATCCCCCAGACCCAGCGCGAATCCTTTATCTTCGAGGGCTACATGGAGCTGCTCGACGATGTTTCGATTTACCTGCCCGCAGCAGAAGCGGAAGTGTTCCGTGATGACGTGTTCGGCTTTGGGGGTCTGGGCATCCTGATCGCTTACGAAGAGAACGGCATTCGGGTGCGCGAAGTCATCGTCGGTGGCCCGGCGGACCGGGCGGGTGTATTGCAGGGAGACCTGATCACCCATATCGGCGGACGGCGCATCACGGGTCGCATGAGCGAAGATTTTGTGCTCGGCCTGCTGCGCGGTCCTGTGGGTTCCACGGCAAGGGTTATGATCCAGCGCGATGGCAAGACCTTGCGGCGCGCGGTAATCCGGGAGATCGTTGCCTCGCCCTCGCTGCGCGGTGAGATGGTCGGCGATGTCGCCGTGATACAGATGGCGGTGTTCTCAGAGCAGTCCACGGCCGAGTTCATGAGCGTGGTTCAGGATCTGCGCGAGGAGCACCCTGCGAGCTGGCTGATCGACCTGCGGGAAAACCCCGGCGGCCTGAAAACGGTGGCGCAGGAAATTGCCGATCTCGTGGTCGGCGAAGGCCCGATCCTGGTTTCGGCCGGCCGTGAGGTGGACAACAAGTCAACCGTGACTGCTACACCCAACGACGTGCTGCTGGGGGCGCCGCTGCTGGTGCTGATCAACGGCAACTCGGCGAGCGCATCGGAAATCCTTGCCTCGGCCATTCAGGACAACGGTCGCGGGATCGTTGTCGGCTCGACCTCCTTCGGCAAGGGCTCGATCCAGACCAGCTTCGACCTGCCCAACGGCGCGCTTATGACCGTCACGTCCGGTGCGTTTTTCGCGCCTTCCGGTGCACCGCTGAACAAGGCCGGTGTTACTCCGAACGTCTGCTTTACCGACCGGAAGACCGGGAAGGTGATCGATGATTTCCGCGGTGAAAGCCCGGATATCGCCGCACTGCGCGCGCGGGCGCTGCTCGCCCGGGACAGCGCAGACATGGATGACTACCGCGACGTGTGCCCGCCGACATCGCGCTATACGGAGGACGATGCCGACCTGGCGCTCGAGCTGGCCCAAAACGTCGAGGCCTACCACCGCATCCTTTCAGCCAGCGCAAGCCTGTCATCCCTGCGCTAGACGTGCTTGACTCACCGTCGCTGGCGTTTAGGGTGCGCTCCAATTTGTTGAAACAAGGAGCTCCGGGCCATGGCTAAACCCGCTAGCGTACTCATCAAGATGGTCAGCACGGCCGACACCGGTTACTTCTACGTGAAGAAGAAGAACACCCGTACTTCCACTGAGAAGCTGGAAATGCGCAAATACGATCCCGTTGCTCGCAAGCACGTCGTCTTCAAAGAATCGAAGATGAAGTAAGCGTCAAGCGACACTCAAAAGACCCGGAAAGGGGCGGTGCCAAAGCGGCAACCGCCCCTTTTCTTTTCTCATCCCGCAGCAACATGAGTAGAAACCGACCGCAGGACAGGAGACCAGAGCCCTGCACGCCATCCCCGACCATTACCTGTGCCGAAGCTGCCTGACGCTCGACCCGCCGGGGACCAGCGAGAACCGATGCGGCGCCTGCGGCAGTGCCCGCATGGTCCGGCACCCGGAGCTGACCACCCTCGCCCTCGCCCATATCGACTGCGACGCCTTCTACGCGGCCGTTGAAAAGCGCGATGATCCGTCGATCCGCCACCGCCCGGTGATTGTCGGCGGCGGTCAGCGCGGGGTTGTAACCACGGCCTGCTATCTTGCGCGGATACAGGGCGTGCGCTCGGCCATGCCCATGTTCAAGGCCCGGCAACTCTGCCCGCAGGCAGTGATCATCAAGCCTGATATGGCCAAGTACCGCGAAACCGGCATGGCTGTGCGAGAGCACTTCCGCGCCTTGACCGGCAACGTCGAACCGCTCTCGATCGACGAGGCCTTTCTGGACCTCAGCGGGGTTCTCGAAACAGGGCGAATCCCGGCGCTGGAACTGGCCCGGCTGGCGCAGAATGTCCAGGATCAGGAGGGTATCGCCATCTCGGTCGGTCTGTCGCACAACAAGCTGCTGGCCAAGATCGCCTCGGACCTCGACAAGCCCGACGGCTTTGCCGCGCTGGGTCGGGCCGAAGCCGCTGACTTTCTCGCCGACAAGCCGGTCAAGCTGATCTGGGGCGTGGGACCAGCCACCGCCAAACGGATGCACAACCTGGGCATCTCCCGCATCGGGCAGTTGCGCGCCTTCCCGCGCGAGGACATGACTCGGCTTTTCGGGCGCTTCGGCGACCGCCTCTATGACTTTTGCCGGGGTGAGGACCCGCGGCGGGTGCAGGAAGGCCGGACTTCCAAGTCGGTCAGCTCGGAAACAACGCTGTCGGCAGACACGGGCGAACTGGCCGCCCTGACCCGCGTTGTCGAGCGGCTCTCCCACCGGGTCGCCGAGCGGCTGGCGCTCTACGAGCTGAGCGGCCGACGGGTGACCCTGAAGCTGAAGACCTCGGATTTTGAGATTCTGACCCGCAGCCAGACGCTGGAAGGGCACACGGCGGATGCGCGGGTCCTGTTCTCCGTTTCCCAGAGATTGCTCTCGCAGGAAGTCCGCCGACAGCCGCTGCAGACCTACCGCCTGCTCGGGGTCGGCGTGGCTGAATTCGACAACAGCAGGGAAGACGTGGCCAGCGGCGAAGACACCGATACCGAAAACGACTAGCCGAAGAACGCCTGCGACCAGCCGACGTACATGGGGTCGCGCTGCCCTCGTCCATGGAACCCGACGTGTCCCCCGGTCCGGGTCAACACCGGGCTAAGCCTCGGGTTCTTCGCCCATGGCACAGCCCGGTAAGGATCGATATCGATCCAGGGGTCGTCAGCGGCAGAAACCACCAGACAGGGTATGCGGGCGTCGGGCAGGAACTGCTGGGCCGAGTTGGCGAGATAGTATTCGTTGGCTGAGCCATAGCCATGGTCCGGCGCGGTGAAATGCTTATCCAGCTCGCCGATGGTTTCAATCCGGCGCAAATGGGCGATCTCGGCCGGCGTCCTGCCCGGCTGCATTGGCCCGAGGCGACGGATCTTCCGCACCATGTAGATGGAATAGATGAAGTTGCGCCGCCGTGAAAACCGGTTGGCGGTCGCAACCAGATCGATGGGCGCCGACACAGAGGCGATGCGATGGTGGTCGGCGGCCTCGATGAAGGTAGTTTCGCTCGCCGCCTTGAGCAGCATGTTTCCGCCCAGCGAAATCCCGATCCACGCCAGCTTGCCCGTGTCAGCGCGAGCGGCCAGCGACGCAGCAATGGCTTCCAGATCCGTGGTGAAGCCCGCGTGGTAGTTGCGCTGGCACAACGGTCGCGACGACCCCGCGCCGCGCAGGTTCATCCTGACCACGGGGTGGCCTCGCCGTGCAAAGGCGCCCGCGAGCACCCGCATATAACCCCGGTCAAGATCACCCATCATGCCGTGCAGCAGGACCACCGTCGGCCGTTCCAGCCCGGCCGATTTACCGCTGCCAGGCTGGCACAGGCGCTCCCCGGTCAGCACGTCACCGGACCCGTCCAGCGTCGCGATCTGCAGGGCCTCGACCTCCAGGTCATCGAGACTGAACCTTGGCGGCGACAGCACAGCCGCCATGGTCTGCAGGTCGCCCCCGAACCAGGGTGCGCGTGGGGGGAAATCGGCATCAAAGGCGGGTTGGCTCATCCAGCAGATCCGAGCAGGGTTTCGAGACGATCGGCGACCAGCTTGGCGGTGCTCTGCCCCGAAGACAAGACCAGCGTCGCAAGTGCCCGGTACTGTGCCTCCACCTGTTGCCTGCGTGCGGTATCATCGCGCAGCAAGCGCCCCACGTCTGCCGCCAGCAGCTCGGCGCGCGCATCGTGCTGCAGGCACTCGGGCATGACATCGGCCTGCGCCAGAATGTTGATCAGGCTGAAGTGATCCAGCGTCGTCTGTCGCTGGATCGCCTGAAACGTCGCTGACGACAGGCGGTAGGTGATGACCCCGGCAACCCCGGCTCGAGCCAGTTCCAGCGCCACAGTGCCCGAGGCAGCAAGCGCGACCGAGGATCGCGCGAAGGCAGCGGCCTTATGCTCCGCGCGGAACAGGAATTCGATCGGCGTGGGCCAGTCTGCCATCCGCCGGGTGACGAAGCTGCGCGTCGTTTCCACCGTTGGGACCAGACAGCGCAGGTGCGGGTTCTCCGGCAGAAGTCTGGCCACTGTTTCCCGGAACAGCGGGATCAGCGGACGGACTTCAGTCATCCGGCTTCCGGGCAGCAGCAGCAGGGTATCAGGCTGACGCTCGGTATCGAGTACGGGACGGTCAAGGATGGGGTGACCGACAAAGTGCGCGCTTAGCCCCTCAGCCTCGAACAGGGGCGGTTCGAAGGGAAACAGACACAGGACTTCATCGAGAAAGGCGGCCATCTTTCCGGCGCGCTCGGGCTTCCACGCCCAGACCGTGGGGGCAACCAGATGCACCAGCTTGCCGCTGTAGCCTCGCCCTCGCAGCGTCCGGGCGATGCGCAGGGTCAGATCGGGCGCGTCTACGGTGAGCACCATATCGGGCTGCTCGCGGAGCAACCAGCGGGTGATCTGTTCGATCCTGAGGAGCAACCGGGGCAGATGCGGCAGGACCTCCACCACACCGTTGACGGCAAACTCACTTAAGCGAAAGCGGCTTTCCAGTCCGGCGCGGGCCAGTCCCTCCCCGCCAACACCCAGCAGTTCAAGATCCGGGTGCCGCTCGCGCAGGGCACGAATAGCAGCCTCCGCGATCAGGTCGCCCGACGGTTCACCGGTGAGCACGGCCAGCTTCATGCCTCCACCGCGATCAGGGCCAGACCGTGCCCGTTGGCGAGATCGACAGCGCGCTCACGATCCACCGCGATCGAGGCACCGGTCTCGAAGACCAGCGCCTGCAAGCCCGCCTCGGCCGCTCGAAGCACCGTATCCGGCCCCCAGGCAGGCAGGTCGATGCGCGGGTCCTGCTGCGGTTTGGCGGCCTTGAACAGGGTCTTGGGCGCAGGCAGGTCGTCCGAACCTGCGCGTGCGATCAGCGCGTCGGTGCCACTTTGATCCTCTTCGAGCCACTGCGGGGGCTTACCGCAGGCAATCACAGCCTGCCCTCGGTCCGCCAGCCCCAGAGCCCGGGCGCGGGCCAGACCCGCCGTCCTGAATGCCTCCCCGACGAGGGCACCATCACCAGCCAGTACCCCGGCCGGGGTCAGCCAGTCCGGGCACAGCGTATTGACACCGACCACGGCCAATCCGCGTGATTCAACGAAAGAGATGAGCGCATCGAGCAGCGCCGAATCGCCTGCGTCTGCACCCGCTTGGTCGCGGACCCAGCGGCCGCCCTCGTCCAGGTCGGTAAAATCGCGCCTGTCGACTGCGCCGATGAAGCAGAGCGTGTCGCAGCCCGCTTCCTCCGCCGCCGCTGCCAGCCCGGCGATCGAGCCCAGCGGAAAATCACCCGCAGCGCCAACGCGAAAACAGTGATGAATCTGGTCCGGCAGGCGCAACAGGACGGCCTCCGGCAATGCACCACCCCCCGCGACCAGCCCCAGCCGCATGGCCTAATCGACCGGTCCGGTGAAGCCGCGCCCCTGGGTCGCCTGCGTCAGGAATGTGATCAGGTTCTGGGCCGGCCCATCGCTGGTGAACCCGTTCAGCCGCCGGATTTCTTCGAGCCGCTGTTCAGTGGTCCCCGGCTCGGCAAACAGCGTATCGAGGATATCCTGCAGCTGTCGGCGGTCATCACTGTCAAAGCCGTGGCGCTTGAGTCCGACCAGATTGAGCCCGGCGAGATGAGCCCGAGGGCCGGTCACCGTCGTGTAGGGCAGGACGTCGCGCACGATCATCGAATGCGCGCCGACCATCGCGTGGCGGCCTATCCGGCAGAATTGGTGAATGCCACTCAGCCCGCCGACGATGGCGAAGTCCTCGACCACCACGTGGCCACCAAGGCTGACGTGGTTCACCAGAATCACGTCGTCACCGACCTGGCAGTCGTGGGCGATGTGGCTGCCGACCATGAACAGGCCGCGGTCGCCGACGCGGGTGACCCCGCCGCCGCCATGGGTGCCGGGCTGCATGGTGACGTATTCGCGGATGACGTTGCGGGCACCGATCACCAGCATGGTGCGCTCGCCTGCGTATTTCTTATCCTGCGGGGCCGCCCCGAGGGAGGCGAAGGGATAGACCTCCGTTTCCTCGCCGAGACTGGTTTCGCCCTGAATGACCACGTGAGAGTGCAGGCTGCAGCCGTCACCCAGCACCACGCCCGGCCCGACGTGGCAAAACGGACCGATGATCACATCCTGCCCCAGCTGTGCACCGTCTTCGATCACGGCCGAGGGATGGATACCGAGGTAGGGAACAATCACGCCGCGCCGTCGTCCTCAATGCCCATGGCCACAAATTCTGCCTCGGAAATCTTGGTTCCTTCGACGTAGCACTCGCCCCGGAAGGTGTAGATCAGACCCCGGTTCTTCACGACGTGCACGTGCATTTCCAGCATGCAGCCCGGGGTAACGGGCTTCCGGAACTTGGTCTTGTCCATGGACATGAAGTAAACGCCCTTCAGGGTGCGGTCATCACCATCATCGAGCGAGCCGAGGATCATCAGACCGGCGGTCTGCGCCATGGCTTCGATCTGCAGCACCCCTGGCATTACGGGCATTTTCGGAAAGTGCCCCTGGAAGTACTCTTCGTTGTAGGTAATGCCCTTGTAACCGATCGCCGAGCGCTTAGAGGCCCGGCTCCATTCGACCCGGTCGACAAGCAGGAACGGATAGCGGTGGGGCAGCAATTCCATGATGTCCTGAATATCGAGCGAGGGCCGCTCTTCAGGGGGCAGCAGGGGTTCGTCGAGAATATCAGCCATCTTTGGTGTCTCCCATATCCGATATCGTTGCCGTCGTCGCGCCCTCGCCCGGGATAGCCGTCGCGGCATCTAAGTCCTGTTGTTGCGCGAGGCGGCGCAGCGTCGCCTGCTCCCGAAGGTACTGCCGGTGTTCCTGCGCTGGAATCCCGGAGAGCCTGAGGCCCGCCTGGAACGACTTTGTCACCTGCGACCCGGCCATAACAATCGTCTTAGCGCCAACCCGTAAATGGCCAAGGACCGATACCCGCGCACCAATGATGACGTCGTCTTCAAGAATGCCCGATCCGGCAACGCCTGAAAACCCGGCCATGACGCAACGGCGCCCGATCTGCACGTTGTGGGCGATCAGACAGTGGTTGTCGAGGACGGTCCCGGCCCCGATCGTGGTGTCGGGTCCTGAGCCCCGGTCCACCGTTGCATTGGCCCCGATCTCCACATCATCACCGATCAACACGCGGCCGAGCTGGGGAATGCGCTGGTGCAAACCATCGTCTGTGCCGCTGTGGTTGAGCGCCCAGCCGAAGCCGCTTTGACCGATCCGCGCGCCGGGCTTGAAATGCACCCGATCCCCGATCAGGGCGTGCGACAGGCTAACCCCGGCGCCAACGTGGCACGCGCGACCGAGAACCACGCCGGGGCCGACACTGACCTGGGCTTCAATCACCGTCTCGGGACCGATTTTCGCGCCGGCGCCGATGGTCACGAAGGCGCCAATGGTCACGCCCTCGCCCAGTTGCACGTCGTCGGCGATGCGCGCACTGGGATCAACGACAGTCTGCGTTTTCACGGGTGTCGGGTGGAACAGCACAGCGATCTGCCCATAGCTGCGATAGGGATCCGCAACCGCGATCGCCGCGGTCTGTGCCGGGACCAGCGGCAGCGCGTCGGTCGTCACCAGCACGGCCCCCGCCATCGTCGTCTTCAGCGCGTTGGCGTAAGCCGGGTTGTGATAGAAGCTCAGGTGCTGCGGCGCAGCCTCCGAGAGGGGCGCGACATCGCTGAGAACCAGATTCGGGTCAGGTTGGCTGGAACTGGCACCAAGGTCGAGGCCAAGGTGTGCCAGCACTTTTCCGAGCGAAAACGGCCCGGCCGTATGGAAGAACTGCGGATCGGTCAAAACCGCCCCACCTTAATTGCCGCTATCAGCCTGCTCGGACTGGATTTCTTCGGGAGTCGGCGCGTTCACCGTGATGTTCAGTTCCGGGATCTGCTGGTTTAGCTCCTGAATGGCCTGCTCCGAGATATCGAAGCCAAGCGCTGCAATCACAATGCCGGAATAGTTGAATACGAGGTTCGCGCCGCGGTCAGAGGCGATGCGGATCACGATTTCTTCCAACCGCCGCTGTAACTCTTCCTCAGCGACGCGGCGCGCCTGAATGAGCTTCCGCTGGCGGGCGTTGGCCTCCTGACGCAGCTGCTGCAGATCACGCTGCGTGCGGATCTGCACCTGGCGGAAGGCTTCCTGATCGATTTCTTCCGCGTCGAGCTGCTCCTGTGCACTGCGCAGATTGGCCGCCAGTTCTTTGTTCAGCGCAGTGAGTTCATTTTCCCACTGGGTCTGAAGCTCGAGCAATTGCGCGCCCAGCGTCGTCATGGCCTGCGAGTCCCGGATGACAGCATCGACGTCGACCACCGCGATCACTGGTTCGAGTTGTGCTCTGGCATTGGTCGTAATGGACAGCGATAACACTGACAGGAGAACAATCACAAATCGACGAATGGGCTTCAGCATCGCAAGGGTCCTATTGAGAGGGTCGCTCAGCGCGACCCAGCAGTCTGTTTGGACTGTTTTAGATCAGAATGATGTCGAGATCGAGAACCTGAAGCGCTGTTCCACATCAAAACTCTCCTTCGCCAATGGAATACCATAGTCCAGAGACAAGGGCCCCAGCGGGGAACTCCAGGTCGCCCCGATCCCAACCGATGCCCGAGGGTTGGCGCTGTCGAGCACCACCGCATCGCCCGTTTCTTGCCCGACATCCCAGGCCGCACCCGCATCGGCGAAGAAGCGACCCTTTACCCCCTGTTCACCTAGACCGGGGAGTGGAAAGCGCAGTTCGGCGGAGGTTCTCCAGTAGCGCGAACCACCGAGGTTCCCGCCGTTTTGTTGGCGCGGCCCCAGACCTGACGGCGTAAAGCCACGAATGACCTCACCACCGATGATGAAGCGGTCAGCTAGTAGGGTGTCCTGCCCGAGGCCTTCGATGAATCCACCTTCGACGCGGGTGGCAATGGTGAAGGTCTCGCCCAGTGGCAGGTAGTGTGTGGCGTTGGCTGTTGTCTTCAGGTACCGAACAGAGCCGCCCAGACCCGCCAGACTGTTGCGCATGGCGAGCAGATAGCCTTCGGTCGGGTTGATCGCCACGTCGCGACGATCGTAGCGCAGGAAGTGACGGGCCTCAGAGCGGATCGACGTCCCAGCCTGCTGCTTGATCAGCAGTGAAGCGTTATTGGCGATGTTCGAGACTTCGGTCTGCGTCAGGCCGTAGGTCCAGGACTGGTTCAAGCGCTCTGTAAGCTTGTAGCCGAGGGTCAAATCAGCGCCGATCTCGCGGCGGTCGTAAATGTTGCCGACGTTGCGGTCGTTGTAGAAGATTTCGCCCCCCGCGCTGATTTCACGGCCGAGAAAATAGGGCTCAGTCACGCTGAATGATGCTTCGCGGTTGCGCAAACCGGCGTTGATGTCGAGGTCATACTTCTGCCCGCGACCACGGAAGTTGCGGTCGGCAATCTTGAAGTTACCGAGTATACCGGCGGTGTTGGAGTACGTCCCGCCCAGCATGAGCTCGCCCGTGCGCTGCTCTTTCACCTTGGTGACGACGACCACCTTATCCGGTGAGGACCCGCCGTCGGGTTCAAACTCAACCGATGAGAAGTAACCCAGTCCCATCAGTCTCGCCTGCGAGCGCTGCAGCTTGGAAACAGAGAAGGCATCCCCTTCGGACAGCCGGAATTCACGGCGGATAACGTCATCGGCAGTGCGCTCGTTGCCCTCGATGGTGATGCGCTCGACAAACAGCCGGTCGCCTTCCTGAATCGTGAAAGTCAGGTCGACGATCCCCCGGGTCGGCTCGTTGTTCTGGCTGACCTCCACCTCGACGAAAGGGAAGCCCTGCGCCGACACCCGCTCAATCAGGTCCTCTCTGGTGGCTTCGATCTCGATGATGTCGAAGGTCTGGCCAGTGCGGACCTTGAGCCGGTTCACCAGCCTCGAGGTGTCGACCCCGGGCATGTTGTTGGCAATCCGGATCTGTCCTACACGGTAGCGGATGCCCTCCCGTACCGTGAACGAGAGGATAAAGCCCCGCTTTTCCGGGGTCTGCTCCGCGATGGCTGAGACCACTTCGAAGTCAGCGAAACCATGCGACTGGTAGTACTCGGTCAGGAAGTTCTTGTCGACCTGCACCCGCCCCGGCGAATAACCATCGGCCTGCAGAAGGTTGCGGAAGATGTTCGACTGCTTGGAGAGAATAACCGATCGCAGACGCCGATCGTTGAACGCCTGATTGCCGACGAAGTTGACGGCGTCGATACGCGTGCGTGCGCCTTCATTAATTTCGAAAACGAGGTTCACCCGGTTGCCGGTCAGCGGAATAATCTTCGGTTCGATGACAACCAGCAGACGGCCTAGGATCTCGTAGCGCTCCTTCATCGCGCGAATGTCTTCGGCAACCTGAGTCCGGCTGAGCATAGACCGGCTGGTGGTGTCGATGAGCCCGGTCAGCTCCTTGTCGGACAGCGCGCCGTTGCCCTCAAAATTGACCAGGTTGATGAGCACGTTCTCACGCACCTGAATGATCAGCACATTGCCCGAACGGTCGATCCGCACATCTGCGAACTGGCCCGTGGCGTAGAGCGATTTCAGGGCTTTATCTAGCCGGATCGGTTTAAAATCCTGTCCCACCCGGACCGGCAGGATCGAGAGAATCGTGCTGCTGGACAGGCGCTGGTTGCCGCGGACGATGATCTGTTCGATCGTGCCGGGACCATAGACCTGCGGAGACAGGGGGTCGAACTGCACCGCCGAGGCCGCCGCGGCTTCCAGTTCAGATGCGGCAGTCTGATCGCCGGCAACGGGCTGCGCCTGCACCAGCTGGGCCGCCTCTTCGGGCGTGACCATCGTCTGGGCGCGAGCGACTCCGCACCACAGCAGAGTTAAAGCAGCTGCTATCAGCACCAGACCCGTGCACCAGCCCGACACCCGGTGGCCGAGGGGGTGGCTATGGCGAGCTGAAATCATCGCAACACCCACCCGGGGATCGGTGCCTGCTGCGGCATCAGATCCTGCACCGTGACGTACACAAACTGCGTCAGAATCAATCCCAGGCCGATGATCAGTGCCACTTCCATTACCCGAGCCGGAAGAGGCCGCCGGAACACAGCCTCGTACAACAGAAAAACCAGATGGCCGCCATCCAGAACCGGGATCGGCAGCAGGTTCATCAAGCCAATAATCATATTGAGAAAGATCATCAACTGCAGGATTTGCAAAAGGCCTGAACGGGAGGCTTCGGCGACGTGCTGGGAGATGCCGACGGGGCCTTCCAGCTCGCTGACAGGACGCCGGCCGGTAATCACCTGACCGAGACCACTGAAGACCATGCCCGTGATCTCGACCTGCGTGCGCAGGGCGTTACCTGCCGCATCAATGGGGCCGTAGCTGACGACCTCAAACTCATCGGGCGCGATGATGCCCAAGCGGAACACACGGACTGGGCCGGAGGCGGTGTCGATCATGCTCTCCGTCGGTACCAGCGTGACGTCAAAGCGACGGCCGTCGCGTTCTGCTGTCAGCGTCATCGGACCGCCGGTGTGCAGCGCCATGAAGCGCGACAGGTCCCGGAAAGTCTCGGCCCGGCGGCCATCCACGGCGAGGATATCGTCGCCGGGGCGCAGCTCGGTCGCCGCTGCTGCTGAGTTTTCCGTAAAGTCTCCGACCTTTGCCGGTCGAACGGCACGATCCAGCGCCAGCCCCATGCCGAGCAACAACAGAAACGCATAAATAAAGTTGGCCAAAGGGCCTGCGAAAATGATCAGCGCGCGCTGCCAGATCGGGCGGTTGGGAAAACCTTCATCCGCGGCGGATTCAGCCTCAGCCGTGCCCGTGGTCAAGCCGCCCGCCATGCGCACGTAGCCGCCAAGCGGCAGCGCGGAAATCTTGAAGCGGGTGCCGTTGCGGCCAGTCCAGCCGAACAACTCCGGTCCGAACCCAATCGAAAAGGCAAGGACCCGCACGCGGCACCAGCGCGCGACCATATAGTGACCCGCTTCATGCACCGCCACAATCAGGGTCAGAACCGCCAGAAACGCCACGACGTTGTAGAGCAGAATGTCGAAAATGGACGCCATGCGCCGCTCTTCGCTCCTTTTCCCGACACCGCAGAGACACGGCCCTGCGCCTTGATGCGGCAGAGGCCACACCTTCGTGGGTTATGGCCTACAAAATCGGCCATAAAACGACCGGTTCCACCCGCAAATTCCCATAGCAGGGATCGACCTGATCGTCCCCTTTCCTATCACGCATAATGTGGATAAAGGCCAGCTTGTTTCCTAATTGCCGCGGTTTTTCTACCTGAGATTAGGACATGGCCGCGACGATGGCCTGGGCGCGAGCGCGGCTCTCTGCATCAATCGCGGTAATTTCCTCCAACGAGAGAGGCGCGCCCTTACCCGAAGTGGCCAGCCCCTGCCCTGCACCGCTGCCCTGAGAAAGCACGGCTTCGACCACCCGGGGAATACCGCCGAAGGTAAAGGCACCATCGAGAAAGGCGCCAACCGCAACTTCATTGGCGGCGTTGAGCATGATCGGTGCCGCACCGCCTTCCCGCATCGCGGCTTCGGCGAGCGGGAGACAGGGAAACCGCTCCCGATCCGGTGGCTCAAAGGTCAGGGAGCCATACTGTGCAAGGTCTAGCGGCGGCACCGGCGTGCGCGTGCGGCGGGGCCATCGTAGGGCCGCCGCGATCGGCGTTTGCATGTCGGGCACGCCCAGCTGTGCGATCTGCCCGCCATCATTGTAGGCGACCAGTGAATGCACCACCGACTGCGGGTGCACGATAACATCGAGCCGTTCGTGATCCACATCAAAGATCTGCTGCGCCTCGATCAGTTCAAGGCCCTTGTTCATCATCGAAGCTGAATCGATGGTGACTTTGGCGCCCATGTCCCAGTTGGGGTGTTTCAGCGCCTGCGCTGCCGTCGCTGCCTCGATCTTGGCCTTTGACCAACTGCGGAAAGGCCCGCCGGAGGCCGTCAGGATCAGCTGGGTAATGGCGCTGCGCTCCTGCCCCCAGACGGCCTGAAACAGCGCGGCATGCTCTGAATCGACCGGGATCAGCTGACCGCCTGACTGGTCCAGCGCCTGCCGCACCAAGCCGCCAGCGGCGACCATAGCCTCCTTGTTGGCTAAGGCCAGATTGGCACCGGTGCCCGCAGCGGCCAGCGTCGGGCGCAACCCGGCGTAACCCGTGATCGCGCTGACCACAACATCGGCTTCGCGGGCCGCAGCTTCGGTTACGGCGTCGCGGCCGGCGGCCACTTCGACGCCTGACCCCCATAGCCGATCTTTGAGGTCGGCGAACTGCCGCTCATCGGCGACAACCGCGAGCGCGGCATGCGTCTG
Organism: Geminicoccus sp.; assembly: GCA_002708995.1. GTDB lineage: Bacteria > Pseudomonadota > Alphaproteobacteria > UBA7985 > UBA7985 > UBA7985. The sequence goes on from PAPT01000014.1 coordinate 28,449, forward strand.
CCGGGCGATCTGCGCCAGCCGCTCGACATTGCGCTGCGCGATCAGCGAGACGACCTCGAAATCCTCGGGGTTGTAGGCCAGCACGCTCAGGGTCGACGCCCCGATGCTGCCGGTTGCGCCGAGGATGGAAACGCGGGTTCGGTCCTCAGTCATGGCGACCTTAGTACCAACCCGAAAGATAGAAGACCATAAGCGCCACTGACGTGAGGGTCATGCCGTCCATGCGGTCCATGACCCCACCGTGCCCCGGCAGGAGCTTGCTCGCATCCTTGACCCCAAAGCGGCGCTTGAAGCTGCTCTCCATCAGGTCAGAGAGCTGTGAAATGGCGGCAAACAGCGGGGCGGCCAGCGCAAAGGTCCAGGGCGTCAGCGGCGACCATGTGACCATGACCTGCGCCACCACATAGCCCCCGGCCACGCCCATGAGCAGGCCGATCCACGTCTTGGCCGGGCTGATTACCGGCGCCAGCTTGGGCCCACCCAGATGCTTTCCGGCGAAATAGGCCGCGATATCCGCGTTGATCACCAGCGACAGCCCGATGAACAGGATCCACGGCCCCGCCCCACCCACGACGAACAATGTGATGAGCAGCGACCACGGCACTGCAGCATAGACAATACCCAGCGGCAGCCAGAACCGCTCCATCGGAGAGCGATAAGCCAGCGCCGCGTAGGCCACCAGAGACCCGGCGAGGACCAGAGCGGCTGGCAGGAACTGCCCCAGTGCCGTCAGCCCCGTCGTCGCGCCCACAGCGATGATCATCGCCAGCATCGACGGCGATGGCCGCGAGGATTTGCGGACGATGACGCTCCACTCGTAGGCCACCACCATGGCAATCGCCATGCCCGCTAGTTGCACCAGCGGTGTCCCAATCCCAAACACGCCCAGCCCAAAGACCGTCGCGGCGATCCCGGTCAGAAACCGGATCAGCAGCCGATCAGTTCCAGCGGTCTTCGGGGGTTGGTAGAGGGTGTTTTTCATCGCGCGCCCTGAGCTAGCTGGACTTGGAGCCGGTGCCGAACCTGTTGCTGTTGCTGGCGGTTTCAGCGGGCTGACTGCGCCTGTAAGCCACCGAAGCGTCGCTCTCGATTGGCAAATGCCAGCAGCGCCGTTGAGAAGTGTTTTGCCGAATAGTCCGGCCAGAGCACCGGATCGAAGTAGAGCTCAGCATAAGCCGCCTGCCAAAGCAGGAAGTTCGACAGCCGCTGCTCACCCGATGTCCGGATGATCAGATCGAGGCTGGGCAGGTCGGCGGACTCGAGCGCGCCTTCGAGATGACCGGCGCTGATATCCTCTGGCTGGAGCGTGCCCGTGGCGACCTCCACAGCCAGCGCCTTTACACCGTCCATGATCTCCTGCCGCCCGCCATAGGACAGCGCAACACACAGCGTCATGCCGGTGTTGGCGGCGGTGACGGCCTCGGCCTGATCGAGCAGGCTTTTGATATCCGGCGAAAAGTCGTCCGAGCGGCCAATGACACGAATGCGGATCCCCGCTTTGTGCAGCTCGCTGATCTCGGCGGTGAAGTAGGACTTAAGCAGCCCCATGAGCAGGCTGACTTCTTCAGCCGGGCGGCTCCAGTTCTCAGTCGAAAAGCCGAAGATGGTCAGGGCTTCCAGATCGATTTCGTGGGCAGTGCGAACCAGTCGGCGGGTCGCTTCGACCCCCTGTTTATGGCCTAAGTTCCGGGGCATGCCACGAATTTGCGCCCAGCGCCCGTTGCCGTCCATAATTACCGCCACGTGGCGCGGCAGGCGATCCTTTGGTACGGCAGCGAGGGGGTCTGTCATGGTCATGCGGCTTTGGTTCCTTGAGCCCCGGCGTCGATTTTGACGCGCAACGCGGGATGGATTGTACGGTGGCTAGTCAAGCAGGCCCAGCTCAGACCTGCATGATTTCAGACTGCTTTTCATTCAGCATCGTGTCGATGGTTCCAATATGACGGTCGGTCACCTTCTGGATCTCGCCGTTCAGGTCGTGCATGGCATCCTTGGAGACTTCACCGTCGGCTTCGAGCTTCTTGGACTTGTCCATGCCGTCACGGCGAACGTTGCGCACGGCGACACGGGCAGACTCAGCGTAGGTCCCTGCGACCTTGGAAAGCTCTCTGCGGCGCTCTTCGTTAAGATCCGGGATTGGCACGCGGATCAGGTTGCCGTCCGCCATCGGATTGAGGCCCAGACCCGCATCGCGGATCGCGCGTTCGACCGCGCCTGCCATGCTCTTGTCCCAGACAGAGACGGAAATCATGCGCGGCTCCGGCACTGAAATCGCGCCAACCTGGTTGACCGGCACAGAGCTGCCGTAGGCCTCGACCATCACCGGCGCCAGCAGGTCGGCCGACGCCCGACCCGTCCGCAGTCCCTGCAGCTCGGTCTTGAAGTTATCAACCGCGCCGGACATGCGCTTATCAAGGTCTTTCAGTAGCTCATCGCTCATGAAATCGTGCTCCTTCGAGGCTCGTGTCTTGGCCGCGATTTGCGGCGGCAATGCGCCGGGTCTGGCCACTTTTCTCTGATTTCTGCACCCTTTACCAAGTTGTGGGGCATTTGTCAGGATGTTCGAACCGGCCGCGCTGTCGCCGCCCCCGACCCCAGGCGAACAGCGCAGGCAGGGGTTTCGGATCAGGTGTGCGGGCGCTCATCAACAATGGTGAATTTTCCCTGCTGCTGGACGACAGCGGCCATGGCGCCCTCTTCGTTCAGCGAAAATACAAGAATCGGAATATGGTTCTCACGCGCCAGCGAAATCGCCGCGTGATCCATGACGTGCAGGTCTTGGGCCAGCACCTGATGGAAGGACAGATGATCGTAGCGCACGGCGTCGGCATTCTTAGCCGGATCAGCGTCGTAGACGCCATCGACCTTGGTACCCTTGAGCAGAGCATCGCAGTTCATTTCCGAAGCCCGCAGGGCCGCCGCCGTATCGGTGGTGAAGAAGGGGTTACCCGTTCCAGCGGCGAAGATCACAACCCGGCCCTTTTCGAGGTGACGAAGTGCCCGCTGGCGAATGAAGGGCTCACAGACGTTGTTCATCGGGATGGCCGACATCACCCGGCACTCGGCGCCGATGTCCTGCAACGCGGACCGCATGGCCAGCGCGTTGATGACCGTGGCCAGCATGCCCATCTGGTCAGCCGTCGCCCGCTCCATCCCCTCGGCGGCGCCGGAAACCCCGCGGAAGATGTTGCCGCCACCAACCACCAGACAGACCTGCGATCCCAGCTCCATCACACCTTTGACCTCGTGTGCGACGCGCGAGACATAAGCAGGGTCGAGCCCGTAACTGCGATCGCCCATCAGGGCTTCACCCGAAATCTTCAACAGAACGCGACGAAAGACCTTCGGATTACCATCCGGCATAGTTGCACCTGTATGTTGCAAAGTTGATTAGTTGTAGCCGACGCAGGCCCGATATTAAAGCCGATTATGCGTTTCAGCCCGACGCGACAGCCAACCATGAAAAAGGGCCGCCGAAGCGACCCTCTTCAAGACATTCAAGGCGGGGAACCGACCTTCGAAGCCGGTCCTGCCGGGATCAGGAACCCGAAACAGCAGCGGCAACCTCGGCAGCGAAGTCGCCCTCTTCCTTTTCGATGCCATCGCCGAGCTGGTAGCGGACAAAGCCCTTCAGCGCGATGTCTGTGCCCAGTTCCTTGGCGAGATTGGCGATCACTGCCTTCACCCGGTTTTCGCCATCGATGACGAACACCTGCTCGTTCAGGACCACTTCCTCATAGTACTTCTGGATCCGACCAACGATCATCTTCTCGATGATTTCCTCGGGCTTGCCGGACTCTCGCGCCTGCTCGGTCAGAACGTTCTTCTCACGCTCGAGCAGGGCCGGGTTGAGATCGTCGACGGTGGTCGAGGCCGGGTTGGTCGCAGCCACGTGCATGGCAATCTGCTTGGCCAGAGCGCCCAGCTTTTCCTTGTCGCCGGAGGACTCAAGCGCAACCAGCACGGCGATCTTGCCCATCGCAGGGGTCACCGCGTTGTGCATGTAGCCGGCAACGACGCCATCAGACACGCTCAGGGTCGCGGTGCGGCGCAGGTTCATGTTCTCGCCGATGGTCGCAACCTGGTGGGTTACTTCATCGGCAACGCTGCGGCCGGTGCCGGGGTAGTCCATGCCCAGCAGCGCATCGATGTCACCGCGAGCCTTGAGCGACAAGGTCGCAACTTCGCCAACCACCTGCTGGAAGGTTTCGTTACGGGACACGAAGTCGGTCTCCGCGTTGAGTTCGATCGCCGAACCGGTGGTACCGTCGACGGCGAAGGCAACGAGGCCTTCTGCAGCCACGCGGCTGGATTTCTTAGCAGCCTTGGACAGGCCCTTCTGACGCAGCCAGTCGATCGCGGCTTCGATATCGCCATCAGACTCGACCAGCGCCTTCTTGCAGTCCAGCATGCCCGCGCCGGAGGTCTCGCGCAGTTCTTTCACCATTGCGGCAGTAATGTTCGCCATTGCCTGGATCCCTTTTGTTGGTGGTGGCGACCAAGGGCTTCAGCGTGCCGGGTCGCAGTGTCTCAGAGATTGGGTGGACGGCGCCCCTCCTGAGCAGAAGGGCGTCATGGGGCCGTATAGGCCGGGCGATGGACGCCCGGCGACTTGTTTAGTCTTCAGCCTTCTCAGCGGCGGCCTTCTTGGCCGGTGCCTTCTTGGCGGCTGGCTTCTTGGCAGCAGCTTTCTTGGCTGGAGCCTTTTCAGCGGCTTCGCCGTCGGCCGCAGCCTTCTTTGCGGGTGCCTTCTTCGCCGGAGCCTTCTTAGCAGCAGGCTTCTTGGCTGGAGCCTCCTCGGCAGGCGCCGCTTCTTCAGCTGGTGCTTCTTCGGCTGCAGGCGCTGCTTCTTCCGCGGCCGGAGCCACTTCTTCAGCAGGCGCTTCTTCGGCCGCAGCTTCTTCGCTCAGCGCAGACTCGGCCGGGGCTTCTTCACTGGCACCAAGGTCGGCACCCGAGGTGGCCACCTCAACCTGCAGACCTTCAAGCACCGCATCCGCAATCAGATCACAGTACAGATCGATCGCGCGCAGGGCGTCGTCGTTGCCGGGAACCGGGAAGGTGATGCTGTCCGGATCGGAGTTGGAATCGATCACGGCGACAACCGGAATACCCAGAACCTTGGCTTCGGCTACGGCGAGGTGTTCTTTGTTGGTGTCGAGCACGAAGATCATGTCGGGCAGGCCGCCCATGTCACGGATACCGTTGAGGGTCCGCATCAGCTTTTCATGGTCGCGGGACATCATCAGCGCTTCCTTCTTGGAAAGCTTGCCGAGATCCTCGGACTCCATGGTGCCTTCGATGTCGCGCATGCGCTTGATCGACTGAGAGATGGTCTTCCAGTTGGTGAGCATGCCGCCCGGCCAGCGGTGGTTCACGTAGTACTGGCCACAGCGCTGCGCGGACTCAGCAACCTTTTCCGACGCCGCACGCTTGGTGCCGACGAACAGGATACGGCCACCTTTTGAGACCGTTGCCGTAATTGCCTCGAGGGCGCGGTACAGCATCGGGCGAGTCTGATCGAGATCAATGATGTGAACACCATTACGGGCGCCAAAGAGGAACGGAGCCATCTTCGGATTCCAGCGGCGGGTGTTGTGACCAAAGTGGACGCCAGCTTCCATGAGCTGACGCAGCGTGAACGTAGGCGCTGCCATCGTTTTCTTCCTTCCGGTTTAAACCTCCACGCGGACCTGTCTCAGGCGTTACTGCCTCAACCGGGAATGCCCGCGTGTGTGTGATGGATCGGGGTGTAGCCAAAGCCGTCCACAAAGGCAATTGCGCGCAACGTTACACGGTCATGCGCCGCCTGCGCGGCGCTGGCATCGGATCAGAAGCAGCCTGCCGCCGGGCTAGTGGCTCAGCAGCAGCGGCATGCGGTGGTGACGCAGCACGTGCCGCGTGGTGTTGCCGAGCACCAGATTGCGCCAGGACGGGTGCCCGTGTGCCCCCATGATCAGGGCGTCGGCCCCGATTTCCTCGGCCGTCGCAAGGATGACCTTCCCGGGCGCGGTGTCGCCGTAGTCGTGGCGGACCTGTGCCTTGACCCCGTGCCGGGTGAGGAAGTTCAGGATCTGGTCGGCCGGCAACCGCCCGCTCTCTTCGGCATTTCCGGCCGACAAAATGGTGACCTGATCGGCGGCCTGCAGCAGGCTGAGGTTGTCTCGTACGGCGCGGACGGCCTCGCGCGAGGATTTCCACGCCACAAGGATGGTCTTGGGGTCGAAACTGCCCTCGAATTCCTGTGGCAGCACCAGCACTGGCAGGCCCGAGGACAGCGCAAGGGTTTCCGGCAGACCGCGCACGAAGCGGTCTTCCAGCGTACGCTCCTGCACGTCCGAGACGATCAGCAGGTCCGCCGCCCGAGCGTGAACCTCCAGATCGTGCTCGTCGTCGCCGATTTCGGTGGTGAAGCGGTAGGAGGCCAGCCCAGCCGCGCTGCAGGCTGCCTCGAAGTCCGCCTGCGCCTGCGCGGACTCCCGGGCAAGCCGGTCCTGCCTCGCGCCGCGCAGCCCGCGACCGCGCGAACGGCCATAGACGTCGCCGTCAAACTCCTCGATCGACATAAACAGGCCGGTCAGATGCGCCCCGTGGCGGCTGGCCATATCGACCGCTGTCGCCAGGCGAGCCGGGCAAAGGGCCGCGTTTTCGAGGTGAACGACGATGGTCTTGGTCTGCATGGCCTGACTTTCTCCAAGTTGGGGGCTGCGGGCCAGTAGTGAGGCCCGCGGCTTCGGACCTCAAACATAAGCAGCTTTGTGCGCTATTCCAACTCTACCGCGTAGCTGTCGACCGGGCGTGGCGCGTCCACCAGTCCCTGCTCGATCAGAAACGCCTCGAAACGGGTGTAGCGGCCCCGGTCCATAGCCGCGGGACGCAGGGCGAAGCGCGGCAGGGTATCGCGCCAGGCGCGGCGGTTGAGCTCGTTGTCGAGCAGCTCTTCGCGCCCTTCGATGAACAGCGCCCAGCCCTCCTCGGGGTTGTTGACCATGAACTGCACCGCCGCTTCCAGCGCAGCGATGACACGCGGGATCGCCGGGGTATCGAGGCCGTCCTGTGCGGCGACGAGGATCAGCTCGTCGTAGCCGGGCACGCCGTTTTCCTCGGGGTAGAAGGCAACACCGGGGCGACCGGCGATATCCATCTGGTTCAGCTCGAAGTTACGGAAGGCACCGACAACGGCATCGACCTGCCCGGAATAGAGGGACGGGCTGAGCGAGAAGTTGACGTTGATCAACTCGACATCATCGAGGCTGAGCCCTTCGCGCGCCAGCATGGCGCCCAGCACAGCATCTTCAAAACCGCCGACGGAGAAGCCGATTTTGCGGCCCTTGAGGTCGGCAACCGACTTGATCGGCCCGTCTTCGAGCGCCACGACAGTATTCAGCGGGGTCGCCACGAGGGTCGCGACCCGGACCAGCGGCAGGCCTTCGGCAACCTGAATATGCAGCTGCGGCTGGTAGGAGATGGCGAGCTCGGCCTGCCCGGCGGCAACCAGACGCGGGGGAGCAGATGGGTCGGCCGGCTCGATCAGTTCGACCTCAAGGCCCTGCGCTTCGAACAGCCCCAGTTCCTCGGCGACGAACAGCGGCCCGTGGTCGGGGTTGATGAACCAGTCGAGCAGGATCGTGACCCGTTCGGCGGATGCAGTCGATGCCGTCCCGAGCAGACTGATCAGTCCGGCGAGGCCGGTCAGACTGGCTGCGGCAAAGTGAGAGAGGGATTTCATGGGTCAGGACTCCAGTGGTTTGAGGTCAGTAACCGACCAGGCCGATGCCCGGGCGGCGATAAGGGACACGAGGGCGTAGAGCCCCAGCGCCAGAATGATCATGAACACCACCGCCACCATCATGCTGTCGGTGCGGGCGTTGATCTTGAGTTCGCGGAGGATGATGTAGCCGAGGCCATAGGCGCCCCCGACCTGCTGCCCGCCCACCAGCTCGCCAATGAAGGCGCCGATGGGGGCGATCGCGGCAGCGGATTTCAGCCCGATCAGCCCGCCGGGCAAGGCCAGCGGCAGGTAGGTGGTCCGCAGCAGCTGCCAGCGGTTGGCGCCGAACACCCGCGCGGCGTCGATGATGTCGCGATCGACGGCGCGCAATGCGCCCCAAAAAGCCATGGTGACGGGAAAGAACAGGATCAGCGTGGTCATGGCGACCTTGGGCGCGAGCCCCCAGCCCAGCCACTGCACCAGCAGCGGGGCCAGCGCGAACACGGGAATGGCCTGCGAGATCACAAGCAGCGGTAACAGCCAGAACCGCAGCCCCCGCGACAGCGCCAGCAGCACGGTCAGCCACAGGCCCAGCGCAGCGCCGATGGCTAGACCGAGCACGACCGTGATTAGGGTCACGCGGAAGCCCTTGAGAAAGTATGCGGGGTTCTCGGTGAAGGCGGCCCAGACCAGATCCGGCGAGGGCAGGAGAAACCGCCCCTTGCCGGTCGCCGCTTCGATCGCAAGCGCCGACAGCCACCAAAGGCCCAGAAAACCAAAAAAGAGAATGAGCGGCCGGGCCGCCCTGAGTGCTTTCACCACGCTCCCTCCGCGAGTCCGAACTCGATCAGGTGTTTAGGGTCGCGGCACGCCGCCTCTCAGCACCATCCGATCACGGATCGTGCTCCCCTGCGTCTTGTCGTCCATTCCTACGGCAGCCAACGGAGAAAGTAACGCGTTAGTTGCCTCGCAATCACACAAACTTCATGTGCGTTTTTGCCGGATCAGTCGTAACCTCTGCGGTGAAAGTATGCTGAACCACTGCCGAGGATGATGTTTGTGTCTGCCCGCGCTGCCCTGATCGCCTTTGTCCTATTCCTGATCGGTGCGACCCCGGCCTGGTCACAGGCCGCGGCTGATTTGCCCGAGGGCGTCGAGCCCATGGCCTTCGGCGTTGACACCATGGTCATCACCACGGCCAACGGCCGCTTCGTCTACGATATTGAGGTCGCCACCACGCCGCAGCAGCAGGCGCGCGGGCTGATGTACCGGACATCTCTGGGCGTAAACAAAGGCATGCTGTTCATCTTCCCGCGCGAACAGATGCAGGCCTTCTGGATGGCCAACACCCTGATCCCGCTGGATATGGTCTTTATCGACGCCGAAGCACGACTGGTCAGCATCCAGCGAGAGGCCGAGCCGCTGTCGCGGACCTCACGCCCGTCGGAAGGGCCAGCACGGTTTGTGCTAGAAATCGACGGTGGTGAAGCCGCAGCACTTGGGATCGATGCCGATACCCTGTTCGAGTTCGGTCCCAAGACGGTCGACTACCTCGAACGCCTCGATGCCTTGCTAGGCAACTAAGCGCGCCCGCGCCGCCGCATATTCCGCCTTCATCGTGTTGATCACGTCTGCAACCGGCCCGGCGTCGGCGATGTTGCCGACCCCCTGCCCCGCACCCCAGATATCGCGCCAGGCCTTGGCCTTGGTGTTGCCGCCAGAGCCGAAGTTCATCGCTGATTTATCGGCCGAAGGAAGGTCGTTTGGATCCAGACCCGCCTTTTCAACCGACTTGGACAGGTAGTTGCCCGCAACCCCAGTGAACAGGTTGGTGTAGACCACGTCCTTGGCCGCGGAATCGACAATCATCTGCTTGTAAGCCGGGTCGGCCTGCGCCTCCTCGGTGGCGATGAAGCGGGTGCCGATGTAGGCGAAATCTGCCCCCATGGCCTGCGCCGCGAGCACCGCGTCGCCGTAGGAGATCGCCCCCGACAGGGCAACCGGCCCATCGAAGAAGCTGCGGATTTCCCGGATCAGCGCAAACGGCGAGAGCATACCGGCATGTCCACCCGCACCAGCCGCCACACAGATCAGGCCGTCGACCCCCTGCTCCAGCGCCTTCTGCGCGTGCCGGATGGAAATGATATCGTGCATGATAATGCCGCCGTAGGCGTGCACGGCCTGCACCACTTCCTTGGGCGGGTTCAGCGAGGTGATCACGACCGGCACCCGGTACTTCACGCACATCTCGACGTCGTGCTCGAGCCGATTGTTTGACGGGTGACAGATCTGGTTCACCGCAAACGGTGCTGCGGGCTTGTCCGGGTTGGCTTCGTTGTAGGCCGCCAGCTCTTCAGTGATCCGCGCCAGCCACTCGTCGAGCGTGGCTTCAGGGCGCGCATTGAGCGCCGGAAACGAACCGACAACGCCGTTCTTGCACTGGGCAAGCACCAGATCCGGGTTTGAAATGATAAAAAGCGGCGCGCCGATTACCGGAAAATCTTTTAGTCTCTGCCGCAGATCGACAGGTAGTTGTTCACCCACAGTCTCAGGTCTCCTATTCTTCAGCGAACAACCTGCCGTAAATTCTTTGGTGATCAAGACCCCCGTGATGAGGAGCAGGGTCCATGTCCGAATTTTCCTTCCAGACGGTGCCGAGCCTGACGTTCGGCGAGCCGGCTGCTGATGCACTCGCGTCCATGGTCGCCGGCGTCGGCGCCCGGAGGCTGATGCTGGTCACCGACCCCGGCGTGCGGGGCGCGGGGCTGGTCGATCCAGTGGTGGCAGCGCTTGAGACCAGCGGCCTGACGGTGGCTGTCTATGACGACATCGAAGCCGACCCGCCGGAGGCCAAAGTTCTGGCCGCCGTTGAGGCGGCGCGGGCCTTCGGCGCCGAGGCCATTGTCGGCTTTGGCGGGGGCAGCCCCATGGACACGGCCAAGCTCGTGGCCTTGCTCGTCCGCGCCGAACAGCCACTGAGCGAAATGTACGGCGTCGCGCAGGTCGACCGCAGCCGGATTCCCGGCGGTCGCCTTCCGCTGTTTCAGGTGCCGACCACGGCGGGAACCGGCTCAGAGGTCACACCCATCGCCATCGTCACCGTGGGTGCCGAAATCAAACTCGGTGTGGTCGACCCCATCCTCTACGCCGATGGTGCCGGGCTGGACCCGAGGCTGACGACAGGCCTGCCGCCCCATGTCACCGCCCACACCGGTATCGATGCGATGGTGCACGCGATCGAAGCCTACACCACGAAGCTCCGCAAGAACCCGCTGTCGGACAGCCTCGCCCGGCAGGCTCTGCAGCTGCTGGCCCGCGGGCTGCCCCGTGCAATGGAAGACGGCAGTGATCTGAGCGCACGCGGGGATATGCTGCTCGGCGCCATGCTCGCCGGGCAGGCCTTCGCCAACGCACCGGTCGCCGCCGTCCACGCCCTCGCCTACCCCATCGGGGCGCTGTTTCACGTGCCCCACGGGCTGTCGAACACGCAAGTGCTGACACCCGTGCTCCGCTTCAATGCCGAGACCAACCCCGGGCTCTACGCCGAACTTGCTGACCTGCTGGTTCCCGGGCAAGCGGCCCGGGCCGGGGGCAGCGCGGACCGCGCCGCAGCCTTCATCGACTTCATGGCGCAACTCACGGCCGATTGCGGTGTCGATCCGCGTCTGCGGGCGGTCGGGATCTCCCACAACGACCTGCCCAAGCTGGCCGAGGACGCGATGAAGCAGACCCGCCTGCTGCAGAACAATCCGCGTGAGATGACCTACGAGGCAGCGCTGGCGATTTATTCCGCCGCGCTGTAGTTGCAGGCGCCGCCGCCCTCAAAGCGTCATTGCAGCCGCCACGAATTCTCTGTTGTAAGTCAGACCGGGCAATGTACGTCTAGGAGATAGGCGGGACATTTCCCGCACCCCTCTGTTTCAGGAAAATCCATGACCGCGAACGCGAACCAACCCGCGTCTGAGGCCGTCAGCCCAGCGGCGAAACGCCGAGGCCCTGACCTGACCGAAGACCCCATCGGCCGCCTGCTGATCGCCCTCGCCGTTCCCGCGGGTATCGGGTTCTTCTTCATGATCGCCTACAACCTCGTGGACACCGTCTGGGCGAACCAGTATCCGGCCCCCGGCAAAGCCGCGAACCCGACCGGCGCCGCGCTGGCGCGGTCCTTCGGGCCGTTCTTCCTGATGCAGGCCTTCTCCATCGGGCTGATGCAGGGAACGACGGCGCTGGTCGCCAATGCGCTAGGCGCCAAGGAACATAACCGCGCCCGCCACATCATCGCTCAGGCCATGATCGCGGGGGTTCTGGTCGGTATCACGCTGTTCCTGATCGCCACGGTCATTCCCGTTCCTGGGCGGGAAGGCACTTTCATTGCGTTCTACTACGAGCTTCTCTCCAGCGGGAACGCCGAGGCTGTGCGGCTGGGTCTGGCCTATATCTATCCTATCGTGTTCCTGGCCCCGGCGCTGATCGTGATTTCCGTGTTCAACGCAATCCTGAGCGCCAAGGGTGACTTCACCACATTCGGCATCGTTCAGGTGGCGGCGTTTTTCGCCAACCTGATCCTCGATCCCATCCTCGTCTTCGGCGGTACGCCCTTCAGCCTCTATGGCCTCAATGTCGACCTGCCAAACTTCCTGCCCGAGCTGGGCGTCGCTGGTCTTGCCTGGGCCACGGTGATCACCCAGCTGGCCGGCGCCGTCATCGTCATGATTGTCGCCTTGCGCACCGGTATTTTCAGCGGTCTGAAGCTGCGCGAGTTCATCCCGTTCTGGCCACTGCTGAGCCAGGTGATCGGCCAGGGGGTCCCCGCTGCCGTCAACATGCTTCTGATCGCCGGCGGCTTCATCTCCATCCAGTTCTTTGTGCCTGAAATCGCCAAGCAGGCCGGCAGTGTGCTTCTGGAAACCATGAGCCCGGCGGAGGCCGGTGAGGCTGCTGTTAACGGGTACATGAACGCCGCCCGGATCGAACAGCTGCTCTTGTTGCCTGTCATCGGACTGGAGCTGGCGCTGATCTCGATCGTTGGCAACAATCTCGGCGCCCGCAAGGAAGAGCGCATCTGGCGCGCTTACCGGTTGGCAATGATCAGCGCTCTAGTTGTCACAATCGTTGGCATGATCATCCAGTTCGCCGGGCACAGTCTGTTCCCCTCGTGGATCAACGAGTCCGACGAGACGCTGCGGGTGTCCTCGGGCATGCTGTCGATCTCCGCCTTCCTGTTACCGGCCTTCGCGCTGGTGTTCATGAATTCCGGCACGCTGCAGGGGATGAAACGCCCGCTGTTCGCCATGATCATCAACTCCGTGCGCCTCGTGGTCGGTCCGTTCGTGGTCTATCTGGTGATTTTGCAGATCGCGCCCGGTAACCTTTTCGCCTTCTGGGTTGGCTACGGTGCCGTTGCCTGGGGCTGTGGCGTTTTCGCGGTGTGGTATACTCCCGGGCGAATGAGACGCGTCATCAGCCGGGAGTTTGCCTCTCCGGCTGCCTGACAGTCGCCGCGAGCGAGGGGAAAGCCGTATGATGGACAAACCGTTGACCGCGCCCGACCGGGATGATCTGGAGCCTCTACTACAGGCCGAAAAGGTCGGCATGGATGCCCCGGAGCGCTTCATCAACCGTGAAATCTCGTGGCTTGGCTTCAACGAACGGGGGCTCGCCGAGGCCCAGCGCGAGCAGCACCCGCTGCTCGAACGCCTGCGCTTTGTCGCCATTTCGGCCACCAACCTCGAAGAATTCATCATGGTGCGCTTCGCCGGCCTGAAAGCACAGGTCCGCGCCCGGATGGAAACGCTCTCGCCCGAAGGCCTGACATCCGCCCAGCAGGTGGCTATGACCGCCGCCCGGGTCCGCGACCTGCAGCTGCGGCAGCTCGAAGTCTGGCACGGCCTGCACGATGCGCTGAAGCAGAGTGACATCCACGTCATCGAACGCAGCGAGCTGATCGACAGCGAGCTCCAGCACCTCGAAGAAACCTTCGAAACCGAGTGGCTGCCGGTGCTGACGCCGATCTCGGTCGACCCGTCTCACCCCTTCCCCTTCATCCGCAATCTGGCGGTGTCGATGGTGATGGAACTGACGCGGCAGAGCGACAACCGCCGCTTTACCGGCCTGCTGATGATCCCCTCGGACATGCCCGGGTTCATCCGCCTGCCCCGCAACGCGCAGGGTCATTCGCGCATCGTCCCGGCCGCGGAAGTCCTGCACCACTATCTCGGGCGCCTGTTCCCCGGCTTTACCGTGGAAAACCCAGGTTTCTTCCAGCTGTTCCGCGACAGCGATATCGAACTCGCCGAAGAAGCCGAAGACCTCGTGCGCCTGTTCGAAACCGCGCTCAAGCGGCGCACGCGCGGCGACTCAGTTTCGATCAACATCGACGATCGTGTGCCCGACCATCTGGTTGCAGCCTTGCTCGATGAATTCGGGCTGGCGCCGGAGGACTGCGTGCGCATGGGTGGCGATATCAACCTCGCCCAGCTCAGCGAAATCTGCGACATCAACCGCCCGGAGCTGAAGTTCCAGCCCTACGATCCGCGCTACCCCGAGCGCGTGCGGGACTTCGACGGCGACTGCTTCGCCGCCATCCGCGCCAAGGATTTTGTGATCCACCACCCTTTCGAAAGCTTCGATGTGGTGGTCCGTTTCCTCAATCAGGCTGCCAATGACCCCGACGTGGTCGCCATTAAGCAGACGCTGTACCGCACCTCGAACGACAGCCCGATCATCTCCGCCCTCAAGCACGCCGCTGAAGCGGGAAAGTCGGTCACCGCGCTGGTCGAGCTCAAGGCCCGCTTCGACGAAGAAGCCAACATCCGTTGGGCCCGGGATATGGAGCGCGCCGGGGTGCAGGTGGTCTATGGCTTCCTCGACCTGAAAACCCACGCCAAGGTCAGCCTCGTCGCCCGGCGGGAAAGCGGTGGCTTGCGCACCTACTGCCACTTCGGCACCGGCAACTATCACCCGATCACCGCACGGATCTATACCGACCTGTCCTACTTCACCGACGATATCGAATTCGCGCAGGACGCCGGGCGGCTGTTCAACTACATGACCTCCTACGCCGTCCCGACCAAGATGAACCGGATTTCGCTGGCCCCGCTGGACATGCGTGAAACCCTGATGGACGCGATCGAAGACGAAACCCGCGCCGCACAGCAGGGCAAGCCCGCCGGCATCTGGGCCAAGATGAACTCGCTCGTTGATCCGGAGATCATCGACGCCCTGTATCGCGCCTCGCAGGCCGGGGTGAAGATCGAGCTGGTGGTGCGCGGCATCTGCTGCCTGCGCCCGGGGATTGCGGGGCTGTCAGAGAACATCACGGTCACCTCCATCATCGGGCGGTTCCTCGAACACTCGCGCATCTGCTGCTTTGCCAATGGTGCCGCTCTGCCCTCGCGACAGGCCCGGGTGTTCATCTCCTCGGCCGACTGGATGCCACGGAACATTAACCGGCGCGTCGAAACCCTGATCCCCATTCTCAATGAGACTGTACACCAGCAGATCCTCGACGAGATCATGGTGACCAACCTGCGCGACACGGCCAACACATGGGTTCTGCAGCCCGACGGCAGCTATATCCACCGTTCGGTCGAGGCCTCGGATTTGATTTCCAGCCACCAGTACTTCATGGAGACCCCGAGCCTGTCTGGCCGGGGCCGCGCGGGCGGTGGCGGCAAGGGGAAGAAGGGCAAAGGCAAGAACAAGTCCAAGGCCCGGGCAAAGCCCGGGGTCGGCGGCGGTTAAGCCGGGGACTCAGGAGATTAAGTGCGTATAGCGGAACACCATGGCGTCCCGCCCTTAGGCGTGTTGGACATCGGCTCCAACACGGTCCGCCTGGTCCTCTTTCGAAAGCAGAGCACCGACCTCGAACCCGCGTGGGCGAACTGGCGCGAAGTCTTCAACATGCGTGAGCCCTGCCGCCTGGGCGAAGGGCTGGCGGCCACCGGCGAGATGAAGCCGGCGAACCTTGCCCACGCCTTCCGTGCGATCCGCGATTTCCGCCGCGCCCTCGCCGAAAGCGCGCCGGACGCTTACATCGACGTGCTCGCCACCGCCGCTGTGCGCGATGCCAGCAACGCCAACCGGCTGATCGACCTCATCGACCGGGCCTTCGGCGCGCCGCCCCGGGTTTTGTCGGGTGAAGAAGAAGCCCGCTACGCCACGCTCGGTGTGCACTACGGGCACGAACATGCGCAGGGCCTGTTTGCCGACCTTGGCGGGGGTTCGCTCGAACTCAGCCTTGGCGAAAATACCGTCATGACCTCGCTGCCACTCGGCGTGCTGCGCCTGCTCGAGCAGTCGCGCGGCAAGCCCGGCTGCGCCCGGTCCATCATCCGGGAGGCGCTCAAACCAGTCCGGTTTATCCAAGAAACTGAGGGCGACACCCTGCATCTGGTCGGGGGATCGTGGCGGGCCATGGGCTCCCTCCATCGCCTGCTCCAGCGCGAACCCTTGCCGCAGCTGATCGAGGGTTACGGGCTCAAGGCACGCAAGACCCGCCGCTTTGCCGGCCGCATTGTCCGGGAGAAACCCGACCGTCTGCGGCCCTATCTGCGCCGCTCGGACCGGGCCGATACCCTGCCCTATGCAGCGCTGGTGCTGCGTCGCCTGATCAAGCAGAGCGGGGTTTCACGCGTGCGGTTCTCCCAGTACGGCATCCGCGAAGGCCTGCTGGTCGACTGGGTGCGGCAGGAGCGCTTCAGCGCGCCCGTCAATGATCGCCAGTTTGCGCTCAATCTCGACGAACCCCCCGCCTCGCTTTGAGGCTGCAGAGACCCTGACGCGGGGTCTCAGTTGCCGAGCAGCCCCCCCAGCCCGATGGCGTTGAGGCCGTCTTCAACCGCGCGGTTTGCCTCGTTCTGCAGGCGCTCTTCGAGTTGCCAGCGAGCCTCCAGCGCTTGTTGCTGCGCGGCCTCGATCTCGGCCCGTGCCCGCGCCTCGATCGCTTGCTGCTGCGCCTGCAACTGCGCGTAGGCTTCGGCCGCCTGCTGCTCGACGATGGCGCGCTGACGGGCGGCCTCTTCGCTCAGCTGCTGCGCGATGCGCTCGCGCTCGTCGATCACCGCCTGTTCGATTTGCTGCTCAAAGGCCTGCGCTTCGCTCAGAATACGCGTGGCCTCGGCGTCGATATAGGCGCGGGCTTCGGCCTGCAGTGAGGCGACGGATGCACCCTCAGGCAGATACTGGTCCAGATCCCAAAGCCCGGCGATGGTGGACAGGACGTCGGGATTGCCCTTGAGCCAGTCGAGCAGCGCCGGGCCATCGATGGTCAGCTCCGGCTGATCCCAAGAGCCGACGATCCGCAGCGGCACCACCAGCGAGCCGTCCTGCACTTCGATGGTCAGGCCGTAGTCCAGCCGCTGCCGGGCCAGATCGATATCCCCCCGACCGCGGATCGAAAGGGCTTCGGTGTTGGCGAGAAAGTCCTCATGCCGGAGCACGCCGTTCTGGATGGTTCCGGTCGCCGCAACGCGCTGCAAAATGGTGCTGAACTGCTCACCGATGAAGAAATTGTTGGTCGCCGAGCTCTGCAGCAGCGTCCCGGACCGCAAACTGTCGACCAGCCGGGGAATGTCCCAGCCGCGGATGGCTGAGGGCGCGACTTCGGTGCGGACCCCACCGACGAGATTGTCCATCCATGTCTGCGGCGTCGGCCCCTGTGTGGCGAGGCTGACGTTTGTTTGGGTCGCGCCTTCGATAAACTCAATGCCAAGAAAGTCGCGCAGGATGTCCCCGGCCTGCACCGCGTCGGCCTGCAGCTGCATGTTCATCGTGGGCACCGGCCCGCGTGTGTCGATCAGCACGCGGCCCCGCGCCGCACCGCTGTAGACGGCCGTCTCGTCGACCTGCGCCTGCATAATGCCGTCTTCGAGGATGAGGCTGGCACTCGACCGGCCAAACCGGGTGATGCCGAGGTCCAGCCCCTCAAGCAACGCTGTGATCTGGGCATTGGCTTGCTTAAACGCGCTGAAATCGAAGGGCTCCGTGCCCCAGGGCGCAATGGGGTCAAGCGCCGCCTGCTGCTTGCGGTTCGCCGCTGAGCTGGCCTCGAGATTGAGATAGGGGCCGAGGTCGAGATTGCCGCCCACGAGGCTGGCCCTGATCGACGGGACGGGGTCGAAAATGATGCTGGCCGAGCCTTGGGCGCGCTGGTTATCGAGGGTGACAACGGCATTCGAGACTGAAGCTCCGACATCGGAGACGCGCGCATTGCCCGCCAGTGTCAGCGGCCCGAGCACACCCGGTTCGAGGCCCGCGGGCAACGCGTCGAAGGTCTGCAGCACACGACGCAGGCTGGGGATGCTGACTTCCAGCCCGTCGATGCTCGCACCGGCGAAAAAGCCGTCGCCCGCCGTCAGCCGCAAGCTGCTGAACCGCAGCCCCTGCGCCCCCACCGCCGCAGCGGTGTTCCGGGCGCGCAGGCTGAGCACGCCGTCGGCTGCCAGTGAGCCGCTGAAGCTGGTCTGCAGCCGCGTGATCCCGAACAGTTCCGGGTCTGAGGGCAGTCCCAGCACCTGTCCAGCCGGCGTCCCAGTCAGCCAGCGGTTGAGGCTGGGGTCGCTGAAGCTCATCGGTTCGAGGCTTTCGAAGGTTACCCGGCCCGATTGTGAGAGGATGGCCTGCACCGGCACGCTCAGCCGCGTCTCTCCGACCTGCGCTACAATCTGCGGCGCCGACAGCAACCTGGCATCAAGGTCAAAGGTCAGCCGCGCTTCGAAGGCTGGCAGCAGCCGGGACGCGACCGGCAGCACCACGCCGATCCGGGTCAGAACATCGCTGAGGTCGGGTCCGCTGGCACTGATCCGCCAGCCCAGAAAGGCTGGTTCGCCGGTCGACAGATCCAGATCGCCGAGCAGACTGGCCGTTGCATCGGCAAACCCCAGCGTGCCGTCCACCGCCACCGCCTGCGAGCGCAGGAAGCGTTCGAGACTGGCGACTTGTCCTTCAAAGCGCAGCGGCGTGCCCTGCCAGACGGCGCGGGCGCTGAGGGTCAGGGGGCTGGCGAGGCTCTCCAGCGCGGCGTCGGCGTTGATATCGCTCAGTTCGAGCAGGGTCTCGCCGCCTGCGTCGGCCACCTGGAGCCGACTACGCTCCAGCACCACGCCGTCCAGCCGCAGCGCGCCGGGCAAGGCCGCCCCGCTGGCATCCGCGTTGGTGGCACCGGCGGCAAAATCCGGCATCCCGGCGATCCCGCCCTCGGGGTCGAGCTCTAGGTTGACCTCGGCTTCGCTCAGCCGCATCCGGGTCACGGTCACGTCCCCGCGCAGCAGATCCCGGGTGTTGAGCGATAGCGCTGCACCTTCCGCCCGCGCGAGCGGCGGCAGAGCCGGGTCAGTGGCTTCGATGACAAAATCGCCAAGGTCAAACTTGACCTCGGGCACAGCGGCCAGCCGAATGGAGCCGTTGATCTGCACGGACAGGCCCGTGGCGTCCTCGACCGCAGCCTCGATACGATCGGCAAAGCGGTCGACGGGCAACAGCGGCAAGGCCAGCACGGCGCCAACCGCCAGCACCACCACCAGCAGCACCAGAAACGCAAAGAGTGACAGCAAACGACCCATGGTCAGAACTTTACGCCCGCGCTAGGGCAGATTTGCGGCACCTACCAGGAGCCGGTGTTTTCCATGCTGGCCCAGGGCTCGGCCGGGGCCTGCGCCTCGCCTTCCTGCAACAGCTCCACAGAGATCCCGTCCGGTGAGCGGACGAAGGCCATGCGGCCGTCCCGCGGGGGTCGGTTGATGGTGTAACCCATGTCGCTCAGGTGCTGGCACAGGGCGTAGATATCGGCGGTTTCATAGGCCAGATGGCCGAAATTGCGCCCGCCCTGATAGTCCTCCGGGTCCCAGTTATAGGTCAGCTCGATCGGGCATTCTTCCTGCCCCTCGGGCGCGAGGAAGACGAGGGTAAAGCGCCCGCCTTCGTTCTCGTAGCGGCGGGTTTCCTTGAGGCCGAGTCCGTCGCAATAGAAGCGCTTGCTGTCTTCGATATCCCGGACCCGAACCATGGTGTGGAGGTAGCGCATGGGGAGTGCTCCTGTCTCAGTGTCTGTGGTTGTCACAAATCTACACCGGCTGGACGGGAATGCCGCAAAAAAAAGGGCCCTGCTGGTTGGAGATGGTTATCCAGCAGGGCCTAGTGTCGCTGCTCAGTTGGGGTGCGAGCGGCGAGGGGTATGGAGAAGAGGCTGAAAAAGCCCTGATCGCGGGCGTCCTTCCTCGACTTCGGGTCGTCTAAGCGACTGCCATGGGCAACCGCTGTTCCTTGGCCATCGTGACCATCTTCTGCTGCAGCTTCTCAAAGGCACGGACTTCGATCTGCCGCACTCGCTCACGCGAGATATTGTAGACCTTTGCCAGGTCTTCGAGCGTGGTTGGGTCCTCGGCCAACCGGCGCTCCGTGATGATGTGCTTCTCGCGCTCGTTGAGGTCGGCCATGGCCTCCTCCAGCAGCGCGTGACGCTTTGCAAACTCGTCGCTTTCAACCAGCGTCGCTTCCTGGCTGGTCTGGTCATCATCGACGAGCCAGTCTTGCCACTCTCCCTCACTGTCCGCACGCAGCGGCGCGTTCAGCGAGTGGTCGGCGCCGGCCATCCGGCGGTTCATGTTCACCACCTCTTCCTCGGGGACGTCGAGGTGGTCGGCGATCTTCTTCACGTGCTCGGGCGAGAGGTCACCATCGTCGATGGCCTGCATCTGCCCCTTGAGCTTGCGCAGGTTGAAGAACAACTTCTTCTGCGCCGCGGTTGTGCCCATCTTCACCAGCGACCAGGACCGCAGGATGTACTCCTGGATCGAGGCGCGGATCCACCACATGGCGTAGGTCGCCAGGCGGAAGCCCTTGTCAGCGTCGAACCGCTTGACCGCCTGCATCATCCCGACGTTGCCCTCGGAAATCAGATCCGACACGGGCAGGCCGTAGCCGCGGTACCCCATAGCGATCTTCGCGACGAGGCGAAGGTGGGATGTGACCATCTTGTGCGCCGCCTGGGTATCGCCCCGATCGGCCCACGCCTTGGCCAGCATGAATTCTTCGTCGGCCGACAGCATCGGAAACTTGCGGATTTCGACGAGGTAGCGGGAAAGGTTGCCTTCCCCGGTCAAACTCGGGATTGATGCGACGTTAGCCATGGTTCATCTCCTTCTGCAGTTCCGCGTCGGCCCCAGGTGGTGGACTGTGGCACTTCTGACACGGAGGTATAATTTTTCGCGCTGTACGCGCTTTTCTTATTGTTAATAAAAGCATGGATGGCGCCGATTTCAAGACCCCCAAGCCCAAAAGTGTGCCCAAAATGCACTATTTATCGCTCACAGACGCATTACACCCGTGTAATATCAGAACAAAACAGGAAAATAAATCAGCTTAATGCGTCGATCAGGTTTTTCATGTCGTCCGGAATCTCGCTTTCAAAGCGAATGAACGATTTTTCGATCGGGTGAACAAATCCAAGAACGGCCGCATGGAGGGCCTGACGCGGGAAATCAGCGATGATTTGCTGCTGTTTGTCGTCAAAGCGCGCGCGGCGTGTCGGGGACGCCCGGCCATAGAGTGGATCGCCCAGCAGCGAATGGCCGATGGCGCTCATATGGACCCGGATCTGATGCGTGCGCCCGGTTTCGAGCGTGCAGACGACCAGCGCCGCGCCCAGGCCCAGATGCCGCAGCACCCGATAGTGGGTCACAGCCTCCTTCCCGTGCTTCAGGTCGACGGCCATCTTCTTCCGGTTCATGCGGTCACGGCCGATCGCACCCTCGACCACGCCTTCGGTCGGGCTGGGCGCACCCCACAGCACGGCCTGATAGACCCGTTCCAGATCGTGGGACGCGAACAGCGCGGACAGCCCTTCGTGCGCGGCCTGATGCTTGGCGACCACCATCACTCCGCTGGTATCCTTGTCGAGCCGGTGCACGATGCCCGGCCGGCGCTCGCCGCCAATGCCCAGCAGGCTGTCGCCGCAATGATGCAGCAGGGCGTTGACCAGCGTACCATCCGGGTGACCGGGCGCGGGGTGGACCACCATCCCGGCGGCTTTGTTGATGATGATCAGGTGCTCGTCCTCGAACAGGATATCGAGCGGCAAGTCCTGCGCCACCAGCTCGACCGCAACCGCGGCGGGCACGCTCATCACCACCTCACCATCATCGGCCCGGATGCGATGCGCCGGAGCCTTGACCACGGCGCCATCGATACGCACCGCCCCCTGAACAATCAGCGCCTTGATCCGCGATCGGCTGATGTCCGGGAAGTGCTTGGCAAGCAGGTGATCGAGGCGCTTGCCCCGCTCTTCCTCGGCCACGCGCAGCGACAGTTTCTCGCTATCGTCAAAGTCTTCCACGGGTTAGACATCTTCCATGTAGCGTCACTTGGGTCTCTGGCTTACCGATGAACTTCGCCTCCGACAACGTTGCAGGGACAAGCCCTGCCCTGCTTCAGGCTCTTGCCGATATCAATGACCGGCCGCTGCCGTCCTACGGTGGCGACCCCTACACGGACGAGGTCGAGGCGCTGTGCCGGGAGATTTTCGAGCACGACAGCCTGCGCACCCTGCTGGTCGCGACGGGGACTGGCGCCAACGCCCTCGCCCTGTCGGCCCTCACCCCGCCCTGGGGCGCAATATACTGCCACAGCGTTTCGCACATCGCCGTTGATGAAGCCAATGCGATCGAAGCCGCCAGCGGCGGCTCGCGGCTGATGACCATCGAAGGCGAGCACGCCAAGATCAACCCCGACCAGCTGCGCGCCGCCATCTATGGCAAAGGGATCGTGCACCACCCCCAGCCCTCGACCCTGTCGATCACGCAGATGAACGAACGCGGGGCGACCTACAGCCTCGCCGAACTCGAGGCACTGACCGCCATCGCCCGGGAACACGGGCTGCGGGTGCACATGGACGGCGCACGCTTTTCCAACGCCATCGCCGGCCTGAACTGCTCACCGGCGGACATGACCTGGCGGCTGGGCGTAGACGTGTTGGTGTTTGGTGCGACCAAGAACGGCGCGCTGGCCGGTGAAATTGTCGTGTGCTTCGACCCTGCCCTCGCCGACGAACTGGAATTCAGGCGCAAGCGGGCCGGGCAGCTGTTTTCCAAGATGCGCACGCTGTCGGTGCCGCTCGCGGCCTATTTGCGCGATGAGCTTTGGCTGGATAACGCCCGCCACGCCAACGCCATGGCCGCCCGGCTGGCCGAAGGACTGGCTGGGGTCAAAGGGGCGCAGCTGCTACGCCAGCCCGACGGCAATCAGATGTTCCTGACCATGGATCCCGGTCTGGCGGGCCGTCTGCGCGCCGCCGGGGCCGAGTTCGACGACTGGCCCGAGGTTGGCCCCGACGTGGTGCGGCTGGTCACAGCCTTCAACACCCGCGAGGAAGACGTCGAGACATTCCTGAGCCTCGCCAAAGCGGGCTGAGCAGGCTGATCACCGACGCAGTATAAAGGCCGGCGGTGCCGATGCGTTTGGGGTCTCGTTCCTCTTTCTTGGGCTGACTGGGTGCAGTTCGTACCGTCGGGCGGCCACGATGCCTGGGTAGGGCATCAGACACAGGCCAGGTGACAGGTGCCGGGTGACAGACCCATGGCCCCGCACGAGGGGCAATGGTCGTAGGGCGTGTCCCGCAGACGTCCGGCTAGTGAAGGCGACCCTTATCGGTCAGGTAGTCTTCGGCCTCCATGACCATACCGCGTTTGATCAGGTCGGGATCGACGGCGAAGTCGCGGCCCAGCTCATAGCGGGCCATGGCCTGATACAGGTACTGCGCCCGGGTATAGTGGAGCAGCCCTTCCTCATCGAACAGCCCCAGATCCTGATCGATCGACCACGCGCCAACGGCCTTAGCGAGCGTGGTGGCGTAGAGCAGGCTGTCGTTAAAGCCCTTGGGGCAGTACAGCACGGGGGTCGCGCACGACGAGGTCTGGGTTCGATAGAAATCAGCGCCGGGCTTGGTTTCGGTATAAGCGACGGTCTTGCCGTCCATCAGCCCCCAGGTCCACGACTTGGGGATCTGGCTGGCGCCCGAGCGTGGGCAGTAGCTCAGCGTACCGATGCAGTCACTGGGCGGGGCATAGCGCAGCGCCAGCTCGCGGGTGGTGATCAGCTCGTGCTTGAAGCGGTAGTTGCGCATCAGCCGGGCAAAGGCGCGCGCTGAATAGACCGGATCGGCGAAGATGGCGTGGCCCGACTTGTCCTGCCCGATCTGCCCCTTCCAATGCTGGTCCTTTGGGGTTTTGACGCACCAATAGTTGTTCTGACGGATGCAGCGACGACCGGGGGCTTGCAACTCCTCCGAGGTCATCTCCAGCGATTCCCACTGCTGCCCGGACTGGCGGTAAAGGCCGTAGGGGCGCACCTTGGTGAAGGCGTAGGCGCGCTTAGCACTGACGGTCTCGATCACGGGTTCAGGCGCAGGCTCCTGCTGATCGATCAGAGAACAGGCAGCAAGGCTGGTCAGAAGGGCAAGAAGCAGGATCTTCAGCGGACCACCGCGAAACCTTGGGCCGATCAAATTCAAGGCCTGACTCCCGTCGAACTGCAAAGCGCCCCTTTGAAAACCCGTGGGGGCAACATCGTCATCGGTCCTCCTATCCGCACCAGAAGCGGACACCAGACCGTGATCAAATCAATAAAAAGGGCACTGTCGCACCCGAATCATGTACAAACACCGTATATTACATGATTCTGAAAGTGAACTGCTTTTACTATGCCTCTGAATTATCGCCTTTTTGCGTCAGGAACAAGATCAAGACTCGATTATGGCTGCTGAGTCGCCGCGTCTTGCCGTCATCGGCGCCGGTATCGCCGGGCTGACCGCCGCACGTCTGTGGCAGGACCGCGGCCTGTCCGTTCGCCTGTTCGACAAGGGTCGGAACATCGGCGGGCGCTGCGCGACGCGGCGGCGGGACGAGCTTGCCTTTGACCACGGCGCACCGGCCATCGCTGCAACCGACGGCGACTTCCGCTGGGCCATGCGCCGTTGGATGATGGGCGCGGCGCTGCAACGCTGGCGGGGCAGCATGCAAGGCTTTCCCGAGGGCCTGCGGCTGTTCACCGGAACCCCGGACATGAACGCGATCCCGGTGCGGCTGGGCGCCGGCCTCGATATTGCGCAGCGGGTTGAGGTCGCCCGCATCGAACGCGAGCCGGACGGCGGCTGGCACTTGCACGACGCCGACGGCACGGCACTGGGCCGGTTTGATGCGGTTCTGCTGACCTGCCCCCCGGTGCAGGCACAGCGCCTGCTCCAGCCCGGTCTGAACGCGGGCTGGGTCGACCCGGGCTGGTTCGACCGACCCGTGCACATGCGCGCGGTCTGTACGGTCATGGCCGCCTTTGAAAGCCGCGTTGCCTCTGCCCACGACGCCATGGCGCTCGATGGAGAACCGCTGGAGTTCGCCCTGCGCAACAGCAGCAAGCCCGAGCGGACCGGGGGACCGGAAAGCTGGGTTCTGCACGCTGCCCCGGACATCACCGAGCAGTTTCTCGACCACCCCAAGGAAGCCGTGGTCGATGACTTTCTGGCAGCGCTGGCCTATCACCTCGACACCAGCCTGCCCCGGGTGCTTTTCGCCCGCGCCCACCGCTGGCTCCACGCCCGGGCTGAAGCTACGGATACACCGAACCCGGACAGGACCGCGACAACCGAGCCCAGCCTGTTCGACCCTGAAACCGGGCTGGGGCTTGCCGGGGACTGGCTCAGTCCGCCGGCCTCGCCCTTCCTGGGGGTTCAGTCGGCGTGGCTCTCGGGACGGCATATGGGGAAGCGGCTCAGGACTTGGGCACGGTCACGCTGATCGGCGGTGGCGGCGAGGTCGGGCTATCAGGCCTCAACCGTTGCCGCTGAACCGCGCCTCGATCGCCGACGCCAGCGCCTCGGGCGGGGTACCGCTGCGGAAGGTCTCGACCACGCGGTGTTCAGCGTCGGTCAGGAAAATCAGCGACGTGTGGTCCATGAGATAATCGCTGAAGGCGTCGTCGTCGTGCCGCGCTGCGTAGACAGCCCAGTCGGCCTTGACCGCCTCGACCGCTTCCGGGGAGCCGGTAAACCCGGTCAAATCGCCGGAAAACAGCGCGGCATAGGCAGCGAGGGTCTCTGGGGTATCGCGGGCGGGGTCGATGCTGACAAATACCAGCGCCTCGTCGACGGCGGTCTGCTCGGCAGCAACGACCATGTCGAGCAGGCTCGTCGGGCAGATATCAGGGCAGGCGGTATAGCCGAAAGTGACCAGCATGGGCCGTCCGGCAAAGGCCTCGGCCGTATCCACCGGTTCGCCGGCGTGACTGATCAGGGTAAAATCGCCCCCGATTTGCAGGGGTTCTGTGGGTGGTGGCGGGGCCTGAAAGGCCCAGAGGGCAATCCCCGCCAGCACCAATGCGAGGGACAGCAGTCCCACCGCAGGCCGAAGCGTTTTCATGGTAAGGCCTGGGGTCCGTGCGGACCGGCGGGCTTACTCTTCGTCTTCGTCGAAATCGTCGTCGTCGTCATCGTACATGGTCGGGCCGCTGTCCTGACCCTTGGCGTCGGGGTCGCGGTCTACCAGTTCGATAAAGGCCATGGGCGCCATATCGCCGTAACGGAAGCCGGCCTTGAGAACGCGGGTATAGCCACCGTCGCGGTTCTCGTAGCGGGCCGCCAATTCGTCGAACAGCTTTCCGGCCATGGCAACGTCGTTGTGCAGCTGCGAGAGCGCCTGACGGCGTGCAGCCAGCGTGCCTTTCTTGCCCAGGGTGATGAGGCGGTCGACGTAGCGCCGCAGATCCTTGGCTTTCGGCAGAGTAGTTTTGATTTGTTCGTGCTTGATCAGCGCCGCCGCCATGTTGGCAAACATGGCCTTACGGTGTGTGCTGGTCCGGTTGAGCTTACGCCCCGACATGCGATGCCGCATGGTACAACTCCTTAACGATGTGTTGTTGGCGCTTGTGCGCCGCCCGGGTGCCTCAGGTTCGAGACCCCATGGTTTTCCAGTTTAGTGGCCTGCATTCTGCCCAATGTCGACGCGAGCGGTCCGACGGGCGGGGGTGCAGACACCCCCTTTGTTTGGTCTTCCTGCTGCTGACAGCGGCGGTGCCTTAGAAAGGCTCCTCCAGCCGCTTGGCGAGGTCTTCGATGTTCTCCGGCGGCCAGTTCGGGATCTCCATGCCCAGGTGCAGACCCATCTGCAGCAGGACTTCCTTAATCTCGTTCAGCGACTTCCGGCCAAAATTCGGCGTGCGCAGCATTTCAGCCTCGGTCTTCTGCACCAGATCGCCGATGTAGACGATGTTGTCATTCTTCAGGCAGTTTGCCGAGCGGACCGACAGTTCCAGCTCGTCGACCTTCCGCAGCAGGTTGCGGTTAAACGGCAGCGCGTTCTCTTCCGGCTGTTGGGCCACGTTCTGGCTCGGCTCTTCGAAGTTGATGAACAGCTGCAGCTGATCCTGCAAAACCCGCGCGGCCAGCGCCAGCGCGTCTTCCGGATTCACGGCGCCGTTGGTCTCAACCTGCATGGTGAGCTTGTCGTAGTCAGTCTGCTGACCGACACGGGTGTTCTCGACCTGGTAAGAAACGGTGCTGATCGGCGAGAACAGGCTGTCGACCGGGATCAGACCGATCGGTGCGTCTTCGGGCCGGTTCGCGGCAGCCGGGCGGTAGCCCTTGCCGTGGTCAACGGTGATTTCCATGGACAGAACTGCGCCATCATCGAGCGTACAGATCACCAGATCCGGGTTCATGATCTCGAGGTCAGCGCCGCCGTCGATCATGCCGGCGGTGATTTCGCCCGGGCCCTGACCGCGCAGGCGGAACTTCTTGGCGCCATCGGCGTGCAGCTTCAGCGCCAGCGCCTTGACGTTCAGAATGATATCGGTGACGTCCTCACGGACACCCGCGATCGACGAAAACTCGTGCAGGACACCGTCGATCTGGATCGCCGTCACGGCGGCACCGCGGAGCGATGACAGCAGGACACGGCGCAGGGCGTTACCCAGCGTGCGTCCAAACCCTCGTTCAAGTGGTTCTGCGACTACGGTTGCCTGGCGCAGCGGCTCATCCCCGGGGGTGACATCAAGAGCCGTTGGCTTGATCAGGTCCGTCCAGTTGCTCTGCATGCGGCAGTTACCTCTTATTGTGTCGATTTGACAACGACCCCCTTGCCCGAGGGTCGTCCGGCTTACGTAGGGTGGATCCGTCGCTTTTAAAGGCAGCGGCGGATCAAAGCACGGTGGGCCTTAGACCCGGCGCTGCTTCCGTGGACGGCAGCCGTTATGAGGAACGGGGGTCACGTCACGGATCGAGGTAATGGTGAAGCCAATCGCCTGCAGCGCACGCAGGGCGGACTCACGGCCCGAACCCGGGCCCTTCACGTTCACGTCCAGCGACTTCATGCCGTGCTCCTGCGCCTTGCGGCCTGCATCTTCTGCAGCCACCTGCGCAGCGTAGGGTGTCGACTTACGCGAACCCTTGAACCCCTGCCCGCCAGCAGAAGACCAGGAGATTACGTTGCCCTGCACGTCAGAGATCGTGATGATCGTGTTGTTGAAGGTCGAATTTACGTGTGCGACGCCATTGGTAATATTCTTACGCTCGCGCCGACGCAGACCACGACTTGGCTGTGCCATTGGGACATCCTTTCAAAGTTTCTACACGGCACCGGTCCCACCGGGTGCCATATCAACGAAATTAACCAACAGTCCGAGCGCAGGTGCCGTCACCCCGTTGCCGGGATGCAGCCAGATGCGCGGGGGCTGTCCTTACTTCTTCTTACCGGCGATTGCGACGGCCTTGCCCTTGCGGGTCCGGGCGTTACAACGCGTCCGCTGTCCGCGGACCGGCAGTTTGCGACGATGGCGCAGACCGCGGTAGCACTTCATGTCCTGCAGACGCTTGATGTTCATGCGGACCTGGGTGCGCAGTTCACCTTCAACGAGGTAGTCGGCATCGATCTTTTCACGGATCGCAACCACCTGATCGTCGCTGAGCTGATTCACACGGGACATCTCGTCGATACCCAGGGCGGTGGTGATTTCCTTCGCCTTGGTGTTTCCGATGCCGTGGATGTACGTCAGAGCGATGTGTACACGCTTGTCGGTAGGGATGTTCACCCCTGCAATACGAGCCACACTGGGTCTCCTCACTAAGCACAAAAGTCAAAGCGGCAGCCACGGGAACCGAGCCTGCCGCTTGCGTAGCGCACGGTTTAGAAGTCCCTTGACAAACTGTCAATGACCCCACGGGTTATCCGCGGGCGCAATTTCCGAAGCCCTGCACCGCGCCCAGCGAAGGGGCGCCTGCGCCAGCTCGGGTCCGGCCGTCAGTTATCCATAATCGCGGCGATCGCCGCCCGTACGTCGTCGATGTCCGCCATACCATCAACCCGCTGGATCAGGCCCTGCGCCTCGTAGTGCGGGATGATCGGCGCCGTGTCGCGGCGGTAGACCGTCAGGCGGTCGCGCACGGTCTGTGC
This sequence comes from Geminicoccus sp., assembly GCA_002708995.1. Lineage (GTDB taxonomy): Bacteria > Pseudomonadota > Alphaproteobacteria > UBA7985 > UBA7985 > UBA7985. The sequence goes on from PAPT01000014.1 coordinate 57,591, forward strand.
GTTATCGTCCGGGCGGCGCTTGAAACTGGTATGGCTGCAGGCATCGCAGACGCCCTCGACCGCAGGCCGCTGGAACGCATCATGGTAACCGGCGCCGCAGTTCTCGCACGAATAACGGCCGGTAATGCGCTCGACCAGCGCATCTTCGTCGACGGTCATTTCGATCACGGCGCGCAGCGGCAGGTTCTTGCGCTCCAGCATGTCATCGAGCGCGGCGGCCTGCCCGCTGGTGCGGGGAAAGCCGTCGAAGATTGCACCGTTGCGGCAGTCAGGCTCGTCCAGACGCGCGTCGATCATTTCGATGATCATGTCATCAGGGATCAGGTCGCCACGATCCATGAGCTCGCCGAAACGTTCACCGAGCTCAGAACCCGACGCCCGGACTGCGCGCAGCATGTCGCCGGTCGACAGCTGCACCATCCCCCGTTCAGCGACGAGGATTTTCGCCTGGGTTCCCTTTCCGGCCCCCGGCGGTCCGAGCAGAATGATATTCATGGTTCCGACCCTTTCGCCCGCGTGGCGCGGCAGGATTTACTTGTCTTGCTTGAGGCGACGGGAGCGCCGGCTGGACTTGGTATCCCGCCGCTTGGTCCGACCAGCCTGCTGGTTCCGCTTGAGCAACGTCTCATACTGCGCGGCCATCAGCTGGGTCTGCACCTGGCTGACGAAGTCGATGGACACGGTCACCATAATCAGCAGCGATGTACCGCCGAGGAAGATCGGCACGATCAACCCGGTCGAATTCGACTGCACAATGACCCGCGCCAACTCTGGCACGGCCACGACAAAGGCCAGATATGACGCGCCAATCAGCGTCAGTCGCGACAGGATGATATCCAGATAGGCCACGGTCTGCTTGCCCGGACGGACGCCCGGGATGAAGCCACCGTATTCCTTCAGGTTCCGCGCCGTGTCCTCGGGGTTGAAGACGATTGCGGTGTAGAAGAACGTGAAGAACACCACGAAAGCCACCAGCAGCAGCAGGTAAGGCCACTCACCAGCCCGGAAGTTGGCAGCGAACCAGTTCATACCCGCACCGATCGCGGCTGTGATCGGGTTGGCGCTGTCGGCGAGGCTGTCGCCAAAAGTAGCGCCCAGCAGCGGCAGGGTCACGATGGTCGACGCAAAGATGGCCGGGATCACGCCAGCGGCGTTGATCTTCATCGGGATAAAGGAGGTCTGGCCCTGGAACTGCTTGTTCCCGGCCGTGCGGCTTGGGTACTGGATCGGCACTTTGCGCTGCGCGCGCTCGACGTAGACGATCAGCACGACCATCGCCAGCGACACGATCAGGATGCCCATGACGCCCAGCGCCTGCAGCGCCGACGCATCTTCGCGCAGGCTGCGCAGCAAGTTCCACAGCGCGCTCGGCATCGAAGCCACGATACCGGCGAAGATCAACAGCGAGATACCGTTGCCGACCCCGCGTGCGGTGATCTGCTCCCCCAGCCACATCAGGAAGACTGTACCGCCGGTCAGCGTCACCATGGTGGTGATGCGGAAGATAAAGCCGCCGTTCATCACCAGATCCACGCCCGGGAAGTTCTCCAGCAGCACCGCTATCCCCAACGCCTGGAACAGCGCGATCATAACGGTCAGATACCGGGTGTACTGGTTCATCTTACGACGACCGGACTCGCCCTCTTTCTGCAGTCGCTCGAACTCAGGGATCACCGTGCGCATCAGCTGCATGATGATCGAAGCGGAGATGTACGGGAAAATCGACAGCGAGAAGATCGACAGGTTCTCCAGCGCACCGCCGGCGAACAGGTTGATCTGCTGCAGCAGCGCCTGGAACGCGGAGTCATCGTCACCGCCGTAGGCAGCGCGGTAGACCTCAACGTCGATCCCAGGCAGCGGGATGAAGATACCAAATCGGAAGACGATCAGGGCGCCAAGGGTGAACAGCAGCCGTTGCTGCAGGTCCCGCGCCTTGCTGAAGGTGCTCCAGGAAAAATTTTGCGCGAGCTGCTCAGCTGCAGATGTCATTCAAACACTCCCGCCCTTGCGTGTTGTGCGTCTGACCATCCGGATTAACAGGCCCCGGATACAGACAAGGCTGACGCGTCGCCAGCCTCGTTGCTTATGCGTGTCTGCCGGTAAATAAGCCAACGACAGCGCCGGTTCAACACCGGCGTGTCGTCACGCCGGCTTTACTTGCCGCCCCGCTCGCGCTTGCGCTTGGGAACGTAGTCGGTCTTGAGGCTGCCACCAGCCTTCTCGACAGCCTCTGCAGCGCCCTTGGAAGCGCGGTAGACGTGCAGGTCGAGCTTGGTGCTCAGCTCACCGTTGCTCAGCAGCGAAATGCCGTCACGTTCGCGACGGATCACGCCAGCAGCAATCAGCGCTGCGGCATCGACGGTCGCCTTGGCGTCCAGCTTGCCCGCGTCCACGGCCTGCTGAATGCGGCCGACGTTGACCTCAACCAGATCCTTCTTGAAGGGGTGGTTGGAGAAGCCCCGCTTCGGCAGACGCCGGTAAAGGGGCATTTGGCCACCCTCAAAGCCGTTGATGGAGGCACCAGAGCGGGCCTTCAGACCCTTGTGACCGCGACCGGAGGTCTTGCCCTTGCCAGAGCCGATACCACGACCGACCCGCTTTTTGGTTTTGAGCGCGCCCGGATTGTCGCGCAGTTCATTCAAACGCATTGTCTTATCTTCCTTGCCTTGCGCACGCCCCGCCGCAGCCGGGCGCACTCGACGTCAACAACAGAAACCAGCCCGGTTCAGGCGGCTTCCTCGACCTGCACCATGTGCTTGACGACATTGATCATGCCGCGCACCGCAGGGGTGTCTTCCAGATCGCGGGTCTGGTGGCGCTTCTTCAGCCCAAGGCCCACGAGGTTTGCTCTCTGCTTTTCCGTGCAGCTGATCGCGGAGCGCATCAGAGTTACGCGGATACGGTTGTCAGCCATTGTCTCTCTCCGTTAAGTGGACACGACCCCAGACCCTCAGGCCTCGGCCATGGCCTCCTCACCCTGATCAGCGATCTGCAGCACGTCGGCGACCTTGATGCCGCGACGCTGTGCCACCTGCCGCGGCGACTGCGTGCGCTGCAGCGCATCGATGGTCGCCCGTACCAGGTTGTAGGGGTTCGACGTACCGTTGGACTTCGCCACAACGTCTGCAACGCCAAGGGCTTCCATCACGGCACGCGACGGACCACCGGCGATGATCCCGGTCCCGGGAGGCGCCGTGCGGAACACGACCTTACCGGCGCCGAAGCGGCCTTCAACGTCGTGGTGCAGGGTCCGGCCTTCCTTGAGCGGAATGCGAACCATGGACTTCTTGGCGGCTTCGGTTGCCTTCCGGATTGCCTCTGGCACTTCCTTGGCCTTGCCGTGGCCCTGACCAACGCGGCCCTTGCCGTCGCCGACCACAACCAGAGCAGCAAAACCGAACCGGCGGCCACCCTTCACAACCTTGGCTACGCGGTTGATGAAGACCAGCTTTTCAATCAGCTCCGGGCCTTCATCCTCGCGCTTGTTCCGGCGGTCACGACCGCCGCGGCCACCGCCGCCTCTGTTATCATCACGAGCCATTCGACTAGGTCCTTTTCAGTGTTGGGACAGCCTTGGTGCTTTCTGCCGAGACCTGCGATGTCCGCCCCAAGGGGGGATCGGACCGGCCAGGTCAACACCGCTGCCGTAAAGCCCGGTGGCGGTTCAGGCCGCCACCCGGACAGATTAAAAGTTCAGGCCACCTTCGCGCGCGCCATCGGCCACAGCCTTGACCCGGCCGTGGAACTTGTAGGCGCCGCGGTCGAACGCGACCTTTTCCACGCCCGCCGCCTTCGCGCGCTCGGCGACCAGCTTCCCGACTTCCGAGGCCGCAGCCATATCGGTGGTCTTGGACAGCTTGCCCTTGAGCGACTTGTCGATGGTCGACGCTGCTGCCAGCGTGACGCCGCGCACGTCGTCGATGACCTGCGCGTAAATGTGCTTGGACGAACGGAAGATGCTCAGACGCAGGCGACCACGCGCCTTGCGGGCCAGAGCGGAGCGGGTGCGGTTCGCACGGTCAATCCGTTTGTTGTAACGAGTACGCATACTTCGGTTTCCCTCTGTGGAAGCCGTAAGCCCGACGCGGGCTTACTTCTTCTTACCTTCCTTGCGGGCGATGTATTCGCCGACATAACGGATGCCTTTGCCCTTGTAGGGCTCTGGCGGACGGTAGGCCCGGATTTCGGCGGCCATCTGGCCGATTTCCTGCTTGTCCGCCCCTTCGAGCTTGATTGAAGTGGGCTTTTCACAGGTGACCTTCACGCCATCAGGGATAGGGTACAGCACGTCGTGCGAGAAGCCGAGCTGCAGCTGCAGGTCCTTGCCCTTGAGCGCAGCACGGTAGCCAACGCCCACCAATTCGAGTTCCTTCGAGAAGCCTTGGGAAACGCCGGTCACCATGTTGGCGATCCGCGCCCGTGCCGTGCCCCACTGGGCGCGTGCATCGCGGCTTTCGTCGCGTGGGGACACGCTGACTTCACCGTTTTCGAACTTGATTTCGACCGCGCTGTTCGCAACGAACTTCAGCTCGCCGAGCTTGCCCTTGGTCTTCACTTCCTGACCGCTGACGGAAACTTCCACGCCAGCAGGCACAGGGACCGGGTTCTTACCAATACGAGACATGTCTCACGCTTCCCTTCTTAGAAGATCCGGCAGAGCACTTCGCCGCCGACGTTGCGGGCACGGGCTTCGCCGTCTGCCATCACGCCGGAGGAGGTCGAAATGATCTGCACGCCCAGGCCGTTACGGAACGGGCGCAGGTCGTTAATCTTGGTGAACACGCGACGACCGGGCGTGGAAACACGGTCCAGCTCACGGATAACCGGGTCACCGTCGTGGTACTTCAGCTCGATGGTTAGCTCGGAGATACCCTTGCGCACTTCCTCGACCTTGTAGCCGCGGATGAACCCCTGGGATTCAAGCACCTTGAGAACGCTTTCACGCATCTTCGACGCCGGCGACTTCACCGACGAGAGGCGAGCAAGCTGACCGTTGCGAATGCGGGTGAGCATATCACCCAATGGATCGGACATTGCCATGTGCGTTCTCCTTACCAGCTCGACTTGATCACGCCGGGGAGGCGACCCGTGGAGCCCAGCTCACGCAGGGCAATACGGGAAATGTTGAAACGACGGTAAACCGCGTGCGGGCGGCCGGTGAGGCCACAGCGGTTGTGCATCCGGATGCGCGAGGAGTTGCGCGGCAGCTTCTGCAGCTTCAGCACAGCCATAAACCGCTCGGATGGGTCCAGGTCCTTGTTGGAGATGGTCGCCTTCAGCTCGGCACGCTTCTCCGCGTACTTGTTGACCAGGCGCTCCCGCTTCACTTCGCGGGCAATCATAGACTTCTTAGCCATTTTTCAGATCCTCTCCGCTCAGTTCGCAAACGGCATTTCGAAAGCAGACAGCAGCGCCTTGCCTTCTTCGTTGGTGGTCGCGGTGGTTACGATAACAACGTTCAGGCCGCGGATCGTGTCGATCTTGTCGTATTCGATTTCCGGGAAAACGATCTGCTCAGTGATCCCCATGGCGAAGTTGCCACGGCCGTCGAAGCCCTTGCCGGTTAGGCCGCGGAAGTCGCGGATACGCGGCATGGCGATGGTGATCAGGCGATCGAGGAATTCGTACATCCGGGTCCCGCGCAGCGTGACCTTACAGCCGATTTTCATCCCGTCACGGATCTTGAACCCGGCTTCGGACTTCCGCGCGATCGTTTCAACTGGCTTCTGACCGGCGATCAGGGTCATTTCGTCCATGGCCTGCGTCAGCACCTTACGGTCGGTCACAGCGCCGGAGACACCCATGTTCAGCACGATCTTTTCCAGCTTCGGCACGGCCATGGGGTTCTTGATCTCAAGGTCAGCGGCGAGCTTGGGCACGACCACTTCCTTGTAGTGTGTTTTCAGCCGAGGTTCGCTCATGTCGTCGGCCTCCCTCAGGAAATCACGGCGCCGGAGCGCTTGGAGAACCGCTCCTTCACGCCAGCGTTGTTGAAGCGGTAGCCAACGCGGGTCGGCTTGCTGTCAGTCGGATCGATGATCGAAACGTTGGAAATGTGCAGCGACGCTTCCTGACGAACAATCCCGCCGGTGTTGGCCTGGGACGGCTTCTGGTGCTTGGTCACCAGGTTGGCGCCCTGCACGACCACACGGTTCTGCGCGCGCAGGACCTTGGTCACCTTGCCGCGCTTACCCTTGTCCTTACCTGCTGTGACGATCACGTCGTCACCGGTCTTGATCTTGAACTTCATGGCTTAGAGAACCTCCGGTGCCAGAGAGATGATCTTCATGAAGTTCTTCGCACGCAGTTCACGGGTAACCGGGCCAAAGATACGGGTTCCAATCGGATCGTTGTTCTTGTTGATCAGAACGGCAGCGTTCTTATCAAAGCGGATGACAGAGCCATCGGGGCGCTGAATGTCAAAAGCGGTCCGCACGATTACAGCGCGCTGGACGTCACCCTTCCGCACACGGCCGCGTGGGATCGCTTCCTTCACGGAAACCACCACGATGTCACCGACACCTGCCGTACGGCGCTTCGAGCCGCCCAGTACTTTAATGCACTGAACGCGGCGAGCGCCGGAGTTATCGGCCACATCCATGTTGGACTGCATCTGGATCATGACGACCTCCCTCTAGCTGATTTAAAACTTTAAACAGCACAAATAGCCGACGGGCTTTCTTCCCCGGATGCGGGAAAGGAGTTCCTGTCGGCATTGCGATAACGACGTGTACTACGGAAACAGGGGCCGGAGCGCAACCGCTGGCGCCCTGATGCGCGCGCATAGCTGGCTGGCAGATTCGGTCGTCAGGCGTTGGTTCAGCGAGTGTTCTTGTGCCCGGCTCAGCAGCCCGGGTAAGCCTGCGCGTGGAAGGCACTGAGCACCAGTGGCTCGGCGCGCTGGCACACCGCCACGCCCTTGCTCGTCTGGGATCGGCCAGCGATCGAGGCGGCGTCCGGGCCACGGGCACCATCGGGCGAACCACCCCCGGCCAGAATCCTGAAGCCACCCAGCAAGCCGGTAAACCAGTCCAGATCCTGCCAGCCCTGCTGCACAGCGGCGAAATTCTCACCCAGCCCCGCCGCCTCAGCCAGCGCTGCAAGCGCGGCATCGAAGTCGGCCACCTCGTCGATCAGGCCGGCGTCCTGCGCCTGCCTGGGGGCATAGATCATGGCGCCCAGCTCGCGCACCGCCTCATCAGAAAGCCCGCGGGCTTCGGCCACGTGGGCGCGAAAGACATCGTAGGACTCGTCGAGACTGGCCTGAATCACGGCAAGCTCTTCAGCGCCTGGTTCGCGGAAGGGGTTACCGAAGTCCTTGCCCTCACCCGCTGTCAGTGGAATGGCGCGAATACCGCCCCGGGTCTCGACACCGCCGCCGAACAGTCCGCCGTCGAGCGCAACGGGATCGTCGTAGTAAACCCAGTTGCCCATGATCACGCCGATCGAGCCAACCAGCGCGCCTTCGTCGGCAATAATCCGGTCGGCGCCCGCCATCGACCACAATCCGCCCGAGGCCGAGATCGACTCAACGAAGGCATAGACCGGCCGGCCGGTCGCTTCCCGGTAGGCTGCAACACCATCACTGATGGCTTTGGAGCCGTTGATGGTTCCGCCCGGGGTGTTGAGCAGGAGCAGGACTCCCTTGACGTCACTGTCGTTGGCCAGCGCGGCAAGCGTCTGTTTGACTGTGTAGCCGAACGTTACAAACTCGTCCGCAAACCAGCCCGCCGGGCTGTCGGCCGAGAGCGACAGGCTGTCGATGATCCCCGTGACCGGGACGATGGCGAGCTTGTTGTCACCGTCGTCGTTGAGTGAGCCACGCACTACGTCGCCGAAGTCCACGCCGCCATTGCCGTCGCCGCTGGTCTCATAGCTTCCGTCGTCCCCGCTGCCGACGGCAAAACCACCAACAACGGCGATGGCGCCGAGAAAGAGCATGGCAACCACGATCAGGCCCTTGATGGCGAACTTGGCGATTTCAGCGAAAAAGGACATGGGCCCCTCCCGGTTGGCCATCGGCGTGGTGCCGCCCGACCGCTTCACGGTCCGACGCAACCCGCCGGGGGCGAGAAAATCTTTGCCCTGTGCCTGCGCTTTGGTCAGCGAAGCGTAGGAGGGCCTGGAACGAGGATCAGTCATGGTCTTCAGGTGGTTGCCTCAGCCTCCCGGCGCAAGGCCGTGGCGGCGCATGTGACGCTGCAGCACCCGGGTCCAGCTGCGCTCAGGCAGGCGGCTCAGCGGCAGCCAGAACCAGCGGATGCGCACGGGCTCGTGCCAGTCCGAGGGATCCATTTCCCACGACGTCCAGCTTGCTGGCAGTGACCGACGCGGAAAGCTCAGGTAGAACCAGCGGTCCATTTTCAGGCGGTGTTTGGGGTGTACCTGCACGTCCGTCCCGATCAGCCGCAGGTTGCCGAAACCGCCGTCCAGACCGGTTTCTTCCACCGACTCCCGCCATGCCGCCAGCGGCGGCAGTTCTCTGGGCTCAAGCGTGCCACCGGGCAGCGCCAGCGGCATGTCCGGATAGTCGACATGCTCGTGCACCAGCAGGTGCTGGCGACGGACCATGTAGACGTAGGCTTTTTTGACGGGCTTCAGTGGTTTCAGGCTCACAGGTTCAAATGGTCCGGTGCGTGTTTGATCAGGGCGGCATCGACAGCGGCGAGGTCGGCATCGATCCCCAGATCCGCCAGCGACGTCACGCCGAAGTCACGGATGCCGCAGGGAACGATGCCCTCGAAGTGCTGGAGGTTTGGGGCCACATTGAGACTGATTCCATGAAAACTGATCCACTTTCTGACCCGGATACCAATGGCGGCGATTTTGGCCTCCGAGCCGTCCGGCTTGACCACCCAGACCCCGATCCAGCCTTCGCGCACCCCGGCTGTCACCCCGAATTCAGCCAGCGCCGCGATGATCCAGCCCTCTAGCGACGCGACGAAGGCGCGCAGATCCTTCTTGCGCCGTCCAAGGTCGAGCATGACGTAGACCACCCGCTGCCCGGGGCCGTGATAGGTGTACTCCCCGCCCCTGCCCGCCTCAAAGACCTCAAAGGCACCGGGATTGAGCAGGTCCTCGGACCGGGCCGACGTGCCACTGGTGTAAAGGGGTGGGTGTTCGAGGAACCACAGCTGTTCCCGACCGCTGCCGCTCGCCAGTGCTGCGACCTGTGCCTCCATGTCCGCCAGTGCATCGGGATAGGGTACGAGGCGGTCTGAGAACCGGAAAGGACTGCCCTTCCCCTGCAAAATATCCCCGCCAGAGTCGCGGTTTTGCTGGGTCTTCTCTGGCTTCATCCGTCTTGCACCTCGTCGTTAAAGCGGTTATCCCACACTCCTTGCTCCTAGCAGATGTGCGGCCGTGGCGGAATTGGTAGACGCGCAACGTTGAGGTCGTTGTGGCCCTTGGGCCGTGGAAGTTCGAGTCTTCTCGGCCGCACCATCTACAAGAGCTGATCCCGGACAGAGCGAAAATCATAGCGCAGGGGGTGTTCATGACCGAACCGACACAAGCCCTCGCCACGTCTCCGGACCCAGATAAAGCCCGCACCATCGAAGCCCTGCTCCCCGAACTCGTCGAGGCTATTCGCGCCGGCCAGCTCGAAGCCATGCGCGCCGAGGTGCTGGCGCTCCACCCTGCCGACCTTGGCGACGTGCTCGAAGGCCTGTCACGCGATGACCGGACGGCAGTCGTGGAAGTCTTTGGCGACCAGTTGCCGCCCGAGCTGCTGATCGAGGTCGAGGGCGTTGTCCTCGAAGATGTCCTCGACACCCTCGCCGACGACGTGATTTCCGAGCGCCTGACCGAGCTCAATTCGGACGATCGGATCGACATGCTCGAAGACCTCGACGAAGAGGCCAAGCAGAAGATCCTCGCCAACCTGCCCGAAGCCGCCCGCTGGGCGGTCGAGGACGCACTCCGCTACCCCAAATCCTCGACCGGCCGCCTGATGGCGCGGGAATTCGTGACCGTCCCGGCCGACTGGAACGTAGGTCAGACCATCGACTTCCTGCGCGCCAATCCCGATCTCCCCGACGACTTCTATGACATTTATCTGGTTGACGAGGCTTACCGCCCGGTCAGCTCCGTGTCGGTCAGCCACGTGCTGCGCACCCGCCGCGCGGTGGCTCTGACCGACGTCGCGCAGGGGGACCTGCGGGTCTTCCCGCCTGAGCTGGATCAGGAAGAACTGGCCCACACCTTCCGTCAGTACGGCTTTTCCTCGGCGCCGGTGGCCGACGCCGAAACCGGCCGGCTGGTCGGTGTGGTGACGCTCGACGACATCGTGCACGTAATCGACGAAGAAGCCGAAGACGACCTAATGCGGCTGGTCGGTCTGGGCAGTGTGTCGGATATCAACCGCTCGTCACTGCAGACCGCGCGCAATCGCTTCATCTGGCTGAGCGTCAACTTCGGCACTGCCGTGCTGGCGTCGATGGTGATCTCCTTGTTTCAGGGCACGATCCGCGAAGTGGTGGCGCTGGCCGTCCTGATGCCGATCGTGGCGTCGATGGGCGGTAACGCCGGCACCCAGACCCTCGCTGTTGCTGTCCGGGCGCTGGCCATGAAGGACCTGCGGGCCCGCAAGGCGGTGCAGTTCATCACCCGTGAAGCGCTGGTGGGACTGTTCAACGGTGTGGGCTTTGCGCTGGTCGCCTTCGTGTTCTCAGCGCTGTGGTTCCAGGACGTGGTCCTCGGCACCATCATCGCCGTTGCCATGCTGATCAACCTGATCGTCGCCGGGCTGTCGGGTACTATGGTGCCGATTATCCTCGACCGGCTGAAAATCGACCCGGCCAACGCGTCCGCGGTGTTCCTGACCACCATCACCGACGTGGTTGGCTTTTTCGTCTTCCTCGGCCTCGCTGCGGCCTTCCTCGTCTGAGTGTGGCGCCAACGGGCGGAAAGCCACGCCTCACGCTTTGTTCACTGATCGGATTACCATGGCTCAGAAGCTGGAGTTCATCTTCGATTTTTCCTCGCCCTACGGCTATCTGGGCGCCACGGTCACCGACCAGATCACCGCGGAATTTCCTGAACTGGAAGTCGTGTGGCGGCCCTACCTCATGGGCGCGGCGATGAAGCAGACCGGCATCCCGGCGCTGGTCGAAATCCCGATCAAGAGCCGCTACGTCGCCCGCGATATGAGCCGCTCAGCCGAGCGTCTTGGCGTGCCGCTGACCATGCCGGGCAACTTCCCCTTTAAGTCGGTCGCCGTTTGCCGCGCCTTCTACGCCATCGAGGCTGAGGTCGGGCAGCCCGGGGCGCAGGCCTTTGCCCGCGCGGCCTACAGCGCGTGCTTCGGCCGGGGGCGCAAAATCAGCCAGACGGAGGTGCTGGCCGAGTCGGCTGCGGCTGCGGGCAGCCCGGCTTGGGCGCAGGATGCAGCGACGCTTGAACCCCGCTTGCAGGATCAAAACCTGAAGGACCACCTGCGCGCGTTGACCGATGGCCTGATCGCACGCGGCTGCTGGGGCTCGCCGCACTTCATCGTCGATGAGGCGGAGATGTTCTGGGGCAATGATAAGCGCTGGGAGCTCAGGGCCTTCCTCGCCGGTGAGTGAGCCTTCTGAAACAAAGGACTGCATCCGAAAATAAAAGAGGCGGTTCGAAACCGAACCGCCCCCTTCGCTCTGATCATCGGAGATTCGAGTAAACCGATCAGCTACAGCCCGTGGTCGAGCCGCAGGTAACACACTTCAGGCAGGTCCCGTTGCGCACCAGCGTGAAGTTCCCGCAGCTGTCACAGGCGTCGCCGGTGTAGCCCTTCATCCGCGCCTCTTCCATGTTGCGCATCTTGTCGTCAGCGCCGTCGATTGCGCCGCTCGCCATGGAAAAGCGCTCGGACTCGCCCGCCGCCAGTTGCACCGTCGCACCGCCGCCGTGGCTGTGGTCGTGGTCATGGCTGTGGCCGGGGCTTAGGTTGGTAGTGTCGAAGGACGTCTCACCGGACTGCTCGTCGTAGAGCGCGGTGACAACCGTCGTTTCTGCGCCGACCGTCGCGCCGGTAGTGCCTTCCTTTTTGCCGCCTTTGACCACGACGAGCTGGTTCTTCACCTCTTTCTTGCCGCCGCGCAGGTAGCCTGCGGAGGCAAAATCGAGCGCCATTTGCAGCGCATCGTCGTTCTCGCCTTCGCCGTCACCCGACATGGCCGACTCCTGATGGCCGTGGCCGAGGGTGTCGGTGCGCAGGTCCGCAGGTTCTACGTGGGCCAGATCGTTCCGGCCGAGGTAGGAAACCGCCAGCTCGCGGAAGATGTAGTCGAGGGTCGACGTTGCCATCTTGATCACGTCGTTGCCCTCAACCATCCCGTTCGGCTCGAAGCGGGTGAAGGTGAAGCTGTCGACGTATTCTTCCAGCGGTACGCCGTACTGGAGGCCCAGCGAAACGGCGATGGCGAAGTTGTTCATCATCGACCGAAAGGCCGCGCCTTCCTTGTGCATGTCGACGAAGATCTCACCCAGCGCACCGTCCTCGAATTCGCCGGTACGCAGGTAGATCTTGTGGCCGCCCACGATCGCCTTCTGGGTGTAGCCCTTGCGGCGGTTGGGCAGGCGCTTCCGCTCGGGCATACGCTCGACAATGCGCTCAACGATCCGCTCTGCGACCACTTCGGCCTGCTTGACCGGGTTGGCCTGTGCCAGTGCTTCGGCTGCATCGGCTGCCTCGTCGGCGTCCGCATCGGCGTCGACCAGCAGGGCTGAGCTCAGCGGCTGGGACAGCTTGGAGCCGTCACGGTAAAGCGCGTTCGCCTTGATCCCCAGCTTCCAGGACAGCATGTAGGCGTCTTTGACTTCGCCGACTGTCGCCGTGTTCGGCATGTTGATGGTCTTGGAAATCGCCCCGGAAATGAACGGCTGGGATACCGCCATCATGCGGATATGGGAGTCGGTGGACAGCTCGCGCGTGCCCTTGGCCCCACAGCGGTTTGCACAGTCGAAGACCTTCATGTGCTCGGCCTTCAGGTGCGGCGCGCCCTCGACCGTCATTGTGCCACAAATGTGCTCATTCGCCGCCTCGATGTCTTCTGCGCTGAAACCCATGCCCCCGAGCATGTCGAAGTTAAAGTCGTTCAGCTGCGCATCGGTGAAACCAAGCACATCGCGGCAGAAATCGTCGCCAAGGCTGAAGCGGTTGAAGGCAAACTTGAGCTGGAACGCCGTGCTCAGCGAAGCTTCGATCGCCTGCAGCTTCTCATCATCAAAGCCGCGCGCGCGCAGGCTGTCGTGGTTGATGCCCGGCGCGTTGGACAGCGAACCCGTGCCCACTGCGTAAGCGATGACGTCGTCGATCTGATCGCTGCTGTAACCGAGGTTCTGCAGCGCCAGCGGCACCGTCTGGTTGATGATCTTGAAGTAGCCGCCGCCGGCGAGCTTCTTGAACTTCACCAGCGAAAAGTCCGGCTCGATCCCGGTGGTGTCGCAATCCATGACGAGACCGATGGTGCCCGTCGGGGCGACCACGGTGGTCTGGGCGTTGCGGTAGCCGTGCTTCTCGCCTTCGCTCAACGCACGATCCCATGCCGTCCTGGAGGCGTCGACCAGCGCCGGAACCGGGCAGTCATCGGCCACCAGCGGGACGGGCAGGATGGTGAGGTCTTCGTAGCCTTCGGACTCGCCGTAGGCCGCGCGACGGTGGTTGCGGATGACCCGCAGCATCGACGCAGCATTGCGCTCGTAGCCCGGGAAGGCCCCGCGCTCGGATGCGATTTCTGCCGATGTCGCGTAGGACACACCGGTCATCAGCGCCGACAGACCGCCACAGATCGCCCGGCCTTCGTCGGAATCGTAGCCCAGACCCATGGACATCAGCAGCGCGCCAATGTTGGCAAAGCCCAGACCCAGCGTCCGGTATTCGTAGGACAGCTTGGCGATTTCCTTGGACGGGAACTGCGCCATCAGCACCGAGGTCTCGAGCGTCAGCGTCCACAGACGGCAGGCGTGTTCGTAGGCTTCGATATCCAGCGTGCCCGGCTCGCTGCCGACAAACTTCATCAAGTTCAGCGATGCAAGGTTACAGGCGGTATCGTCGAGGAACATGTACTCGGAACAGGGGTTCGACGCGTTGATCCGACCGGACTCGGGACAGGTGTGCCACTCGTTGATGGTGCTGTCGTACTGCAGACCCGGGTCTGCACAGGCCCAGGCGGCAAACGAAATCTGATCCCAGAGGTCGGCCGCGTTGACCGACTTCATCACCTTGCCGGTGATACGGCTGGTCAGGTCCCAGTTCTCGCCACTCTCGACCTTGCCGAGGAAATCGTTGGTCACGCGAACGGAGTTGTTCGAGTTCTGACCAGAAACAGTCAGGTAGGCGTCGCTGTCCCAATCGGTGTCGTAGGTCGGGATCTCGATCTCGGTGAAGCCCTGCCGCGCCATTTCGATCACGCGGTAGATGTAGTTATCTGGCACCTGCGCCCGACGCGCTTCGCGGATCGACTGCTTCAGCGCGGGGTTGGCTTTTGCATCGAGGCGCTCGTCGCCGTCCATGGACTGGCAGGCCGTCATGATCGCCTGCATGTGCTTGTTCAGGTTCTTTGAACCCGCAACCAGGCTGGCGACCTTCTGCTCTTCGACCCACTTCCAGTTGATGTAGGACTCGATATCGGGGTGGTCGGCGTCGACCGTGACCATCTTCGCCGCGCGGCGGGTGGTGCCGCCGGACTTGATCGCGCCGGCAGCCCGGTCGCCGATGCGCAGGAAGGACATCAGGCCCGAGGACTTTCCGCCCCCGCCGAGGCTCTCGCCTTCGCCGCGCAGGGCGGAGAAGTTCGAGCCGGTGCCGGAACCGTACTTGAACAGGCGCGCTTCGCGCACCCACAGGTCCATGATCCCGCCGTCGTTAACGAGATCGTCGGCCACGGACTGAATGAAACAGGCGTGGGGCTGGGGATGCTCGTAGGCCGACTTGGATTTGGTCAGCTTACCGGTCTCGTAGTCGACGTAGTAGTGACCCTGGCTGGGGCCGTCGATGCCGTAGGCCCAGTGCAGACCGGTGTTGAACCACTGCGGAGAGTTCGGCGCAGCCATCTGGCTCGCCAGCATGTAGCGCATCTCATCGAAATAGGCCTGTGCGTCGTCTTCGCTGTCGAAGTAGCCGCCCTTCCATGCCCAGTAAGTCCAGGTGCCGGCCAGACGGTCGAACACCTGACGCGCGTCGGTCTCACCGACGTAGCGCTCTTCTTCCGGCAGCTTAGCTAGTGCCTTTTCGTCTGCAACCGACCGCCACAGGAACGACGGTACGCTGGACTCTTCCACGCGCTTCAGGCGCGCAGGCACGCCAGCCTTCCGGAAGTATTTCTGCGCCAGAATATCGCTGGCCACCTGGCTGAAATTCTCAGGCACCAAGATGTCGGGCGCAGAGAAGACTAGCGACCCGTCTGGGTTTCTGATTTCAGATGAAGTCTGACGGAACTGAAGATTGCCGTAAGCCGACTGGGAATCCGCGGTGAAGCGCCGCTCGATACGCATGTGTAACCAACCCCTTATGCTGATGCCAATCCGTCTGGTTGCACGGAAAAGGCACCCGCTTACGGGCTCGCAAGGCGCACCCGTTCGCAATACTTTTCTTAAGCGCTAAACCTGTAAACCGCGGTCATTAAATCCCGCGCGGCGTCGCACCCCCGAGTTTTTATCCCTCTTCCCACCGCAAAAATGACTTGCTGTCGCGGGCTCTCCAGCTGCCGAAGGAATCGGCGTCCAAAGAGGCGGCTTATGCGACTAACAAACGCCGTCGTCCAGCGCCGAAAATCGCTTGCCTTGGCCTTCCGGGTTGAATTGCGTGGAAAACTGCCACGCAATTGAAACATCGACCATGATGCAACAAAATTCCGGAACGAATCAAGAACTTTAAGGTCGGTTCTGACCCATATGTTCTCGCTCGGCCGAATGACCTTGCTATGCCATTCAGGGCCCCCAACAGTCTCACAATTGCCCAAGGTTTTCCACAGAAAAAATCAACATTTCGTCTCATTGAGAGGCCGAAACACAAGATATAGTGTCTGAGGCCTTTGAAATTATGCGAAAATAAGGCGAAGAAAATTTGTCGCACCAGGACGAATCGTTGTGTTCAGTCCCGTCAGACTGATGGGACTCAGCAGCCTTAACCCGTCTGTCCGCGCCAGATTATGCGCGAAAACGCCGGGGCTGGCATTTTGAATCCGCCGCGTTTAAGTTCCGGGGTGGTTTCAAACGCACCTTCCAGCCGAATCGGAAATACAGATGTCGTCCTTTGCCACGCGCCTGCACACCTTCTTCAATGGTACGCTCGTCGGAACCGATGAGGAGGGCAACCGCTACTATAAAGAGCGGCGCGCCAAGCCGATGGTCGGTTCATCGCTGAAGGAGCGCCGGTGGGTCATCTACCGCACTGAGAAAGAAGCCAGCCGCGTGCCACCCGAGTGGCAGGGCTGGATGAACCACACACTGGAACAGGCGCCGACTGAAGCCAGCCTGACCAAGTTCGCGTGGCAGAAACAGCACCAGCCCAATCAGACCGGTTCGCCGGGTGCTTACGTCCCCGAGGGCGATCCCCGGACAGCAAAGCCTCGCGCAGCGACCACAGGCGACTATCAGGCCTGGAACCCCAACGAGGCGGGTTGAGCGCGTAAGCATGGCTCCGACCAACCGATCTCTTGAAATCATACTCGGTGCGCTGGTCGTCGGCGTGGCCATCTTCTTTGGCGGCCTGCTGCTCTCCGGACGTCCCCTTGCCGGTGGCGGCGAAGGTACGCGGGTGTTCGCGGTCTTCGGCAATGCCGACGGCATCGACCCGGGCGCGACGATCAAGATGTCCGGTGTACCCATCGGCCGGGTTATCGCGACCCGGTTGGAAGAGCCCTACTTCGACGCGGTTGTTGAAATAAGCCTGAACCCGGGCTTGTCCCTGCCCGACGACACGGCTGCCAAGATCAGCTTCGGCTCGCTGCTGGGCGGCAACTTCATCCAACTGGTGCCGGGTGGGTCCATGACCATGATGGTCGATGGACACATCATCGAGGACACCAGCGACGCCGTGAACCTCGTGGATCTAATCAGCCAGACCATGTTCGGCGGCGGGGTTGGCGAAGGCAATCTACCGGTGGACGCCGGCGTGGGAGGCTTCAGCTTCGGCTTTGGCGGCGGCGATGACAGCTTTGCTGACGACGCCGACGGAGGCTTTGGTGAGGACTTCGGCGACAGCCCGGATTCTGATCCGGCCTTTGACGCCGGCGACGGCGCTGGTACTGACGGCGAGACCTCAGCGCAATAAGCAACCCTCCTATCCAAGGTCTTCTTTGGCGACGCGCTTTGATCTAAAGGCTTGATCAGACACAGAAGCGAGACGCCCCATGCCCAAGTTGATTATCCCCGGTCCCGAAGGTCGCATCGAAGCCCGCTACGAAGGCAACGACGACGAATCGGCGCCTATCGCCCTCATTTTGCACCCGCATCCGCAGCACAATGGCACCATGGACAACACGGTGACCTTCCTGATGTTCCACACCTTTGTGAACGCGGGCTTCAACGTGCTGCGCTTCAATTTCCGCGGGGTCGGCGCATCGGAAGGCGAGTATGATCGGGGCGAAGGTGAGTTGTCCGACGCCGCTACGGCGCTGGACTGGCTGCAGACCCACCGCCCCAATGCGCGCGGGTGCTGGGTCGCGGGCTACGATTTCGGCGCGTGGATCGGCATGCAGTTGCTGATGCGCCGCCCGGAGATCAATGCCTTCATCAGCGTATCGCCCCCGGCCAATCTTTACGACTTCACCTTCCTCGCGCCGTGTCCGAACTCGGGCCTGTTCATTCAGGGCAACCAGGACGATTTCGTCCCGCAGGATCAGGTGTTCAAACTCGTCGAGAAGCTGCGGGCGCAGCGCGGTATCGACATCGACTATCACGTGATCGAAGGCGCCAACCACTTCTTCACCGGCAAGGAGAAGGAGCTGGAGGGCTCGATCCGCAGCTACATCGAAGCCACCCCTCAGTTGCTGCCGCCTGAGGAAGAGGAAGAACCTGAGGTCGAGGTCGAGGACGAAGACGTGGAAATGGACTTCGACGAACTCCTCGATTCCATGGATGCCGAGGACGGCGACGCGGCGGATGAGGGCTAAGGCAGGCCAGCAGTAAGAGACCCAGCAGAGAAAGACCCAGCAGTATGAGCACCGAGCAGCCCCTGTCCCACGCGCAATCGCTCTTCCTCAAGGAAGCTTTCGCCCGCGGCTATCTGCACCAGTGCACCGACGTCGAGGGGCTGAACAAGGCCTTCGCCGCCGGGCCTGTGACGGCCTATATCGGCTACGACTGTACGGCGGACTCGCTGCACGTCGGGCACCTGATGAACATCATGATGCTGCGGCTGTTCCAGCGGACCGGCAACCGGCCCATCACCCTCATGGGCGGTGGGACGACCAAGATCGGCGACCCGTCGGACAAGAACGAGGCCCGTCCGCTACTGACCGATGAAATCATCGCGGCGAACATGGCCGGGATCCGGACCATCTTTGACCGTTTCCTGCGCTACGACGACAGCCCGACCGGGGCCATCATGGCCAACAACGCAGACTGGCTGGAGGGGCTGAATTACATCGACTTTCTGCGTGAGGTCGGGCGGCACTTCTCCGTCAATGCCATGACCAAGATGGACTTCGTCCGGCGCCGCCTCGAGAACGAGCAGAACCTTAGCTTCCTCGAGTTCAACTACATGATCATCCAGGGCTATGATTTCCTTGAGCTCTCGCGCCGTCATGGCGCGGCGCTGCAGATGGGCGGGTCTGACCAGTGGGGCAATATCGTTCAGGGGATCGAGCTGGGTCGTCGGATCGACGGGACGGAGCTGTTCGGCCTGACGGTGCCGCTGCTGGCTACGGCGTCGGGGCAGAAGATGGGCAAATCTGCCGGGGGTGCGGTGTGGCTTAACGCGGACAAGCTCAGCGATTTCGACTTCTACCAATTCTGGCGGAATACCGAAGACGCCGACGTCGGTCGCTTCCTCAAGCTGTTTACCGAACTGCCGATCGAGGAATGCGACGCGCTCGGGCAGGCTGAGGGTGCAGCAATAAATGAAGGCAAGAAGGTCCTTGCCCTGGAAGCGATGCGGTTGTGCCGGGGCGAGGCCGCAGCCGAAGCGGCAGCCGGCGCAGCGGCGACGACCTTCGGCGGTGGCGGTGTTTCGGCCGACCTTCCGCGGGTGCAGGCCCCCGCCGGCGCAATCGAGGCCGGGATGGGGGTGCAGGACGCCTTTGTTGCGGCCGGACTTGCAGCCTCCAAGGGTGAGGTCAAGCGGCTGATAAAGGGCGGCGGCGCGCGGATCAACGGCGATAAGGTCGAAGACGAGGACCTGCAGATCACCGCAGCCGATGTCGACGCGGATACAGGCGCTGTCAAACTGTCTTCGGGCAAGAAGAAACACGTACTGCTGGTCGCCTGAACCAACACTGGCCGATTTTCGCAGAGCGGACCGGGCTG
Source organism: Geminicoccus sp. (assembly GCA_002708995.1). GTDB lineage: Bacteria > Pseudomonadota > Alphaproteobacteria > UBA7985 > UBA7985 > UBA7985. The sequence continues at coordinate 77,040 of PAPT01000014.1, forward strand.
CGCGACGCTTGGCCCCGCCGGGCGAAGCTCGGTCGGGGGCAAGTCGGCGCAACCAAATAGTCCTAATGTCAGACACAGCCTGTCAACAGGCCCGTCGATCGCTACTCCCCGGCTCAGCACACCGGCACCGGTGGCGTCCCGCCCCCTCAGCGGCTTCGCCGTTTTCGGGGTCGGCCCGCGCAATTCAACGGCCCTGCGGAGCAAGGCTCCGCAGGAATATTTCACTCAAGCTGCGCGTGGGAGGACCGAAGGCCGCGAAGAGGCCAAGGTCCGAGCGCGCCACCTATCGTTTCACACTCAAAACGCTTCGCTTTGAGTGTCGCTTCAGTTCACTCTCAACACGCTGGGTTTAACCTGAACCTGTCGAAGGACTTTTAGTGTCGTTCGACCAAAAATCTCCCACACGCTCACAGCGACGCGTTTTGAGCCGGACTGTTAACAGGTTGCGGGCTCGATTTGACGCTGCTTCGCGGCTTTCAAATCTCCCCCGCTCAGCATCCTTATCGGCATGATCGGCAGATACAGACGAGGGCCGGTCAGCCCTGTTCGAGGGTCAGAATTACCTCATCACGGCGAAGCGTCCCGCCAATGGTCGCGGGGATACTCTCGACTACGCCATCGACAGCCGCCGTCAGCAGGTTCTCCATCTTCATGGCTTCGACAACAGCGAGGGTTTCACCGGCCTTAACCGCCTGCCCTACCTCGACCGCGACCGACCGCAGCAGCCCGGGCATGGGCGAGATCAGCTGCCGCGACGTGTCGACAACCTTTGGCTCTGGCATGAGATCGTAGAGCGCGGCGACCTCAGCCCGCATCGGGGTCAGGCTCACCGACCGCCCCCCATGCGACACTGTCCACACCAGCCCGCGCCGGCGGGCCTGCAGCACCAGCGCTCGGCCACCCAGCGTACAGCTGTAAACCCGCTTACCCGCCCGCCAGTCACGAACATCCGCGCCGAACTGCGCAGACCCCGGCTTGGGCCCGTCCACGTGCAGGCTCAGCCCTTCAGCGCTGTCTTCAAACCGCAGGCTATAGGCCTGCCGCTCCACCAGCACCGTGTAAGCGCCATCTGCATCTGCGGCCTCAAGCGCCTGATTGACGCGCAGCACCTGCCCGGCCAGGGCCACGAGCATGCCCTCATCGGCGCCGCCGGCGCCGTGCGCGGGGGTAAAGCCCTCGGGGAATTCCTCAGCGATATAGTTGGTGGTCAGGGCGCCGGACTGGAACCGCTCAGCGCCCAGCACCTGATTGACGAAGGCGACGTTGTGGTCGAGCCCCTCGATCACGTACCCATCCAGCGCCCCAGCCAGCCGCTCGATCGCCTCGCTTCGATCCGCCCCGAAGGCGATCACCTTGGCGATCATGGGGTCGTAGTGCATGGAAATCTCATCGCCCTCGCGGACCCCTGAATCCACTCGCACGCCCTCGCCCAGCGGCTCCTCGTAGACTGACAGCCGACCGATCGACGGCAGAAACCCGCGCAACGGATCCTCGGCGTAGACCCGGGCTTCGACCGCCCAGCCCTCGTGCTCGATCTCGGATTGGCGGAAGGGCAGCTCCTCCCCGGCCGCAACCCGGATCATCCACTCGACCAGATCGATATCGTGGATCAACTCGGTCACTGGGTGCTCGACCTGCAGCCGCGTGTTCATCTCCAGAAAGTAGAAGTTACGGTCCTGATCAGCGATGAATTCCACCGTCCCCGCCGAAACGTAGTCGACCGCCTGCGCCAGCGCGATCGCCTCCGCACCCATGGCGGCCCGGGTCTCCGATTCGATCAGCGGCGAGGGAGCCTCCTCGATCACCTTCTGGTGCCGGCGCTGGATCGAGCACTCGCGTTCGCCCAGATGCACAATGTTGCCGCGCTGGTCGGCGAGGATCTGGATTTCGATGTGGCGCGGATTGACGATGAATTTCTCGATGAAAATGCGGTCGTCGCCAAAGGCGCCCTTGGCCTCGGCCTGTGCCGCGCGGAAGCCCTCGGCCACGTCCTCGGCGCTCTCGGCGATGCGCATGCCCTTGCCCCCGCCCCCGGCCGACGCTTTTATCATCACCGGAAAACCGATCTCGGTTGCGATCTCGACGGCCTGCTCGGGGCTGTCGATCTCGCCGACGTAGCCAGGCACGGTGGAAACACCGGCGGCAGCGGCGAGGCGCTTGGACTCGATCTTGTCGCCCATGGAACGAATGGCGCCCGTCGGCGGACCGATCCAGACCAGCCCCGCCGCCTGCACCGCTTCACAGAATTCAGCATTTTCACTCAGAAAGCCGAAACCGGGGTGGATCGCCTTGGCGCCGGTCTTGAGCGCGGCGTCGATAATCCGCCGACCTTGCAGGTAGGACGCCGCCGAGGCAGCCTCCCCGACCCGCACCGCTTCATCGGCCATCTGCACGTGCTTGGACCCGGCATCAGCGTCGGAAAAGACCGCAACTGTGCTGATGCCCATGGCGCGAGCCGTGCGGATTACGCGGCAGGCGATCTCGCCCCGGTTCGCGATCAGAATTTTATCAAAGGGCAAAACCGCCTCCCCTTACCTCACAGACACACCCGACCGGTCAGGCGACCAGAGCCCCGCCACTAAGCCATTCAGCCATCTAGTCCCTCGGACCTGCCGGCCTTCGCCCCCCCCCGCCCCCTCAACCCGTGCCCTCAAGCTTGGTTGACCGTGACGAGCTGCCCCCGGGCTGCACAGCATCTGTTCACCCACCGTGCCCGGCTGCGACTGGCCTTCGCCCCGGCGAGCTTCTATGTCTAGCACAGGCTCTTTCGCTATGAGAGAAAGCGGATTTATGACGCTCTGGCAACGGATTTTGCGCGCATTGGAGGTCGGCTTCGAAGCCGTGCTAGGCCGTGCGCGTGAGCGGGGCGACAAGTCCGAGGCCTTCACCATCGGCGTTATTGCCCTTGGCGCCAAGCTGTCCAAGGCTGACGGCCAGGTCACCCGCGACGAGGTCCGGGCCTTCCGCGAGGTCTTCCACGTCCCCGAAGACCAGCACGAAAATGTCGGCATGCTGTTCAACCTCGCCCGGCAGGATGTGGCCGGCTTTGACGGCTATGCCCGGCGCATCGCGCGGCTGTTCAACCCGCGCAGCCCGGAACTGGAACGGCTCATGGCCTGCCTGTTCCACATAGCCTCCGCCGACGGCGAGGTCTCACCGCCCGAGCTGGATTTCCTCGCGTTCGTTGCGGATATCTTCGGCTGGTCAGCGGCCGAGTTCGAGCGTCTGGCGCTGATCTACCGTCAGGACCTCGAAGACGACCCCTTTATCATTCTCGGGGTGGAACGCGACGCGGACTGGGAAACAATCCGCAAGGCGCATCGCTCGCTGGTCCGCGAACACCACCCCGACCAGCTGGCGTCGCTGGGCCTACCCGACGAACTCATGGCCCTTGCCGACAAGCAACTCGCCCGGATCAATGCAGCTTTCTCCCGGCTGAAAGATCTTTACACCGTCCCGCGCTTAGCCGAGGACTAGCACCTGCAGAGGGCCGGATGGTCGCGCTGACCCCTCGGGGTTGGTGAGGAAAGTCCGGGCTCCACGGAAACAGGGTGCCGGGTAACCCCCGGCGGGCGCGAGCCCAGGGACAGTGCCACAGAAAGCAAACCGCCCCGGCGCTTCGGTGCCGGTGGTAAGGGTGAAAGGGTGCGGTAAGAGCGCACCGCGCGACCAGCAATGGAAGCGGCAAGGTAAACCCCACCCGGAGCAAGCCCAAGTAACGCAGAGTGTTCCGGCCTCGCCGGAACAGCGCCGGTTTTCGGGCGGCTGCGGTGGTAGGGCGCGAGAATCAGGGGGCGACCCCTGGTCCAGATGAATGGCCATCGGGGGAACGGGCCTGGCCCGTTTTCGCCACAGAACCCGGCTTACAGGCCCTCTGCACGCCGCTCATGGACGGCATCAGCCCGCACAGCCGCCCTGAAGCCGGATCGTAACGATGCTACTGCGGCGCTATGGTCGAACGCGAGGCGCGAGCGAATCGAATTCCTGCCACTTTTTCGACTCTGAAAAACGCAAACTTTCTTGCGATTTCAATTTACTCTTACCATATCGTGAGATAGTCTGCTTCGCGTTATGCGCTGCGTTTTTAGCAGTGTTCGCCGTTTCATCGATGATTTTGACCCCGCCGTTAGTTTTGTAGGCCACTTGCCACCATGTTCGCCGTCCCGCCCGAGCTGATCGACACACTGCACGCCCACGACCCGGTGATGCTGCGCGAAGTGCTGTCCTTGGCGGCCATTCCGGCCGGCGCCATCGTGATCGACGGCACCTTCGGCCGCGGCGGCTATGCCCGAGCCCTGCTCAGGGCGCAACCGGACTGCCGCTACATCGCGTTCGACCGCGACCCGGTCGCCGTGGACTACGGCAAAGCGCTGATGGCAGCCCTACCCGGGCTTGAGGTGCACCACGCCGCGTTTTCAGACATGAAGCAGGTGACCCGCGAACTGGGTCAGGCATCGGTGGACTTGATCGTGCTGGATCTGGGCGTATCCTCACCGCAGATCGATGAGGCGGAGCGCGGCTTCTCCTTCGGCAAGGACGGCCCGCTGGATATGCGCATGGACCCCTCGCGCGGCCCGTCAGCGGCGGACATCGTCAACGCCATGGACGAAGGCGACCTCGCCGACGTGATCTACAAATACGGTGAAGAGCGCCGCTCCCGCGCGGTAGCCCGCGCCATTGTCGGCGCCCGGGCCGAATCCCGTATCGAGACCACTGGGCAGCTGGCCGATATCGTCCGCTCGGTTGTCCGCCGCGCCAAGGACGGCATCGACCCTGCCACCCGCACATTTCAGGCGCTGCGCATCCACGTGAACGACGAACTCGGGGAGCTGGAGCGCGGGCTGGAAGCGGCCGAGCGGCTGCTGTCAACCGAAGGTCGGCTCATCGTCGTCAGCTTCCACAGCCTCGAAGACCGCATCGTCAAGACCTTCCTGCGCGCCCGAAGCGAGCAGCACCAGAGAGACGGCCGCCGGCTGCCGTGGGAGGCCGAAGCCGCCCCTGCGCGCGAGCAGAGCTTCACGCTGCTCACGCGCAAGCCGATGGAAGCGCAGAGCGACGAGTGCCGCGCCAACCCGCGCGCCCGCTCCGCCAAGCTGCGGGCCGCCAGCCGGACCGCTGCTCCGGCGTGGTCAGACCCTGACCTGTCCGCCAGTGCCGCCCCCGGGCCGACGACGGCAGAGCAAGGGAGCACGAGGCCATGATCCGAGTTTCCCACCTGTTCTGGGCCACGATCTTCATCGGTCTGGTCATCACCCTGTTCCAGCTCAAAATCTCCGTGCAGCAGCTGGACGACGAGCGCAACGCCGCCGTCGGCAACATCAATGAGACCCGCGAACGCATCCGCCAGCTGCAGCTGGAGTGGACCCAGCTCAACCAGCCCCGGCGTTTGACCAAGCTGAGCCAAGACTTTCTTGCCGGGTTCGAAGAATCCCGGGCTGGCACGATCGCGCCCGTCGACTCCATCCCGGTTCGCCCGGATGAAATGCGGCCTGTGGCGCTGCTGACCATCGACGAAGCCTCGAATGCCGCGCTGGGCCTGCATTCAATCGAAGGCGATGAGGCCAGCCGCATCGGGTCCCTGCGCCCCATCCACGCACCCGACCTGATCTCCGCGATGATCAACCAGTCCGGCCGCCGTGGTGGATCGGAGTGACGCATCGATCATGACAGCCTACACCCCTGATCCCACGAGCCACGTGCTCGATGCCAATCTGACCTCCAACCCGCAGCGCATGCTGAGCGGGGGCAAGACCAGCAGCCGCCACGCTGAACGCAGCTACCGGCTCGGCCGCGCGGTCAGCCTGTGGCGACTGTGGCTGCTGGGGCTGGGTTTTCTGACCCTGTTCACTATCATCGGCGCGAAAATTGTGCACTTGGCGGTGCTCGCTGAAGGCCGTGAGCCAGTCCCCACCATCACCGCCAAGCTCGACACCGGCGCGCAGGAATTCCGCCGCAGCCAACTCACCGACCGCAACGGCCGCCTGCTCTCGGACAACGTCTATCGAAAGGCGGCCTACGCCGTACCGGCGAAAATCGTTGACCTCGACGGCACCATCGATGGGCTGGCACAGATTTTCCCGGAGCTGGACGTTGGCCGGCTGCGCGCTGACCTGAATTCCAACAAGAACTTCGTGTACATCAAACGTCGCCTGACCCCGGATCAGGAAGCCGCCGTTTTCAACCTCGGTGAGCCGGGCCTGAACTTTCTAGAAGAACAGTACCGGGTCTATCCGCACGGCAACCTGACCTCGCACATTGTCGGCTTCAACGACATCGACACATTCGGGCAGGCGGGGGTCGAGGCCTACTTCGATGAAACCCTGAAGGAAGGCCTGAACCCGATTGCACTGTCGATCGACGTGCGGGTCCAGCACATCGTCGCCGAAGAACTCGCCGCGACGATTCAGGAGTTCAACGCCATCGCCGGCACCGCCGTTCTGCTGGATTCCAACACCGGCGAGGTCATCGCGCTGGTGTCCCTGCCTGACTTCGACCCCTACAACCCGGCTACCCAATCCGAGGCGCAGCGGCTCAATCGCGCCACCTATGGCAACTACGAGCTCGGCTCGGTGTTCAAGGTGTTCACGCTGGCTTCCGCGATCGAGGCCGATGTCGTCCGCCTCGATGAGATGATTGATGTTTCGAAGCCGATCCGGGTCGGCGGTCACAAAATCTCCGACTACAAGCGCTACGAAGACCAGATGAATCCGCGCGACATCCTGCGCCGCTCCTCGAACATCGGCGCCTCCAAGCTCGCCTTGCGGGTTGGCAGCGAGGCGCAGGAAAGCTTCCTGCGCGAGCTCAGACTGCTGAGCCCGAGCACGCTGGAAATTCAGGAGACCTCGACCCCGGAATATCCGGCGCGCTGGGGCAAGGCCAGCACGGCAACAATCTCCTACGGCTACGGCGTCGCGGCATCGCCCCTGCAGATCGCCAACGCGTTTTCAACCATGGTCAATGGCGGTGTTTTCCGCGCAGCGACGCTGGTGCGCCAGCCCGAAGACCAGCCCTTATCGCCGGGCCACCGGGTCATTTCCGAGCAAACCTCAGCCACCATGCGCGATATGCTGGAGTACGTGGTGCGGGAAGGCACAGGGCGGTTTGCAGCCGCTGAGGGCTACCGCGTCGGCGGCAAGACGGGGACGGCCAACATCGCCCGTGGCGGCGGTTACAACGAAGACGCGCGGCGCGCGACCTTCCTCGGTGCCTTCCCGATCAACGACCCGAAATACACCCTGCTGGTGATGGTGGAGAACCCCGACCCCGAGGCGCAGGAATACACCCAAGGCTATGCGACCGGCGGCTGGGTGGCAGCGCCTGCCTTCCACCGCATCGTGGAGCGAGCCGCGCCCATGCTGGGCCTCGAACCCCAGCCAGACCCCGAGGACGGCGACGCGCTCGCCAGCCACTGAACCATGACCCACAGCGTCCAGACCCTGCTCCAATGGCTTCGCGAAGACGGCTTCAGTCCTGAGGTCAACGGCCCGGCAGCAGACGGGACTGGCGCGGTGGCGGCCATCGACCCGGACACCGTTATCACGAGGCTCTGCATCGACAGCCGCGCGGTTACCCGTGGCAGCCTGTTCGCAGCGCTGCCGGGACATCAGGTCGACGGCCACAGTTTCATCGCACGCGCGCTCGAAGCCGGCGCTGCCTGCGTTCTGGCCCAGCGCCCGCCGCAGGATGACGAAAAAGCCGCCCTCTCGGGATGCTGGATCACCCTAGATTACAGCCCCCGCGCGTTGGCCCGTCTGGCGGCAAGGTTCTACGGCCCCCTGCCTGAGCGGCTGATCGGGGTCACCGGCACAAACGGCAAAACATCGGTTGCACACTTCACCCGGTTGCTGCTCGACCCAGCGCGGTGCGCGTCGATCGGCACCTTGGGGCTGAGGCCCGAAGGCCTGTTCGCGCTCCCCAGCCTGACCAGCCCGGATGCGCTGTCGCTGGCACAGGCACTGGGCGCGGCGGCGGGGGCAGGCATGGATCACGCCGTGCTAGAGGCCTCGTCGCACGGCCTCGAACAGGGGCGGTTGGCCGGGCTGGATTTCACCGCCGCTGGCTTCACACACCTCAGCCGCGATCACCTCGATTACCATGAAACCATGGACGCCTACTGGCAGGCGAAGCGGTCACTGTTCACCCGCCACCTTACCCCCGGCGCCCGGGTGGTGGTCGACGAGCGACTGCCACAGGCACGGGAACTCGCCGCGCTCGGCCTTGATCTGTTCCGGCTGGGTGCGCTGGGCTCGGAGACGGCCGATCTGGCCTACGCGGCACGGCCGCGGTCGGGCGGGCTGACCCTGCAACTTGCCTGGAAAGGCGAGCAGGCAAAGGACTTCGACCTGCCCCTGTTCGGCACGTTTCAGGTCGAGAACATCGCCGTGGCGATGGGGTTGGCGCGGGTTGGCAGCGCCGATGCCACTCCTGAAGCACTCGACGCGCGACTAGCGGGACTGACGCAGGCCGGGACCACGCTGGGCGTGCCGGGACGGATGATGCCGGTCACCCATCACCCCGAAGCGCCGCACGGGCGGGTGCTGATCGATTACGCCCACACGCCGGATGCCCTCGCGACCGCCCTCCAAGCTGCCCGCCCACACTGTGAGGGTCGGCTGATGGTCGTCTTCGGTGCCGGTGGCGACCGCGACCCGGGCAAGCGGGTGTTGATGGGCGAAGCCGCCGCGCAATTCGCCGACTGGAGCCTGATCACCGACGACAACCCGCGCAGCGAAGACCCCTCAGCCATCCGCGCCGCCGTCCGGCGTGGCGCACCCAAGGCGCTGGAGGTCGGCGACCGCGCCGACGCGATTGCTGCTGCGCTGGCGGCCATGGCGCCCGAAGACCTACTGCTGATCGCCGGAAAGGGCCACGAAACCGGACAGGTTGTCGGCGCGACGACCCTGCCCTTCGATGATGCCGAGCAAACACGGCAGGCCGCTGCAGCCCTCTGGGGCAGCAGTACGAACGGAGGCGCAGGATCATGAGCCTCTGGACTGTCGCAGACATCGCCCGAGCCACCCAAGGCGCCCTACACGGCGATGCCGCGAGCAACCCCGCAACCCCGGTCACTGGCGTTTCCATCGACACCCGCAGCCTTGTACCCGGTGACCTGTTCGTCGCGCTGCGCGGCCCGAACAACGACGCCCACGATTTCGCCGGCGCAGCCTTGGCTGCGGGCGCCGCTGCGCTGCTAGTCGAGCGTCCGCTGGACCTGAGCACGCCCCAGATCATCGTAAAGAACACTACCGCTGCGCTGGAAGCCTTGGGCCGAGACCGCCGCGCTGCTGCCAAAGACGCCTTCGTGCTCGGGATCACAGGCTCGGTCGGCAAAACCGGGACCAAGGAACTGGCAGCCGCAGGCTTTGCAGCGCTGGGCCCGACCCACGCCACCCGGGGCAATCTCAACAACCACTTCGGCGTTCCTCTGACCCTGGCGCGGATGCCCGTGGACACCCGTTTTGCCGTGATCGAGATGGGCATGAGCGCAGCGGGCGAAATCCGCGCTCTGAGCCGCATGGTCCGCCCGGACGCCGCACTCATCACCTGGGTCTCCGCAGCCCACAGCGCGTTTTTCAACGGCACTGAAGAGATTGCCGACGCCAAGGCCGAGATTTTCCAAGGCCTGAACACCCCTAACGGATCGACCGCAGAACCCAAAGGGCTGGCGGTGCTGCCCGCCGACAACCCCCACTTTGACCGCCTGCTGGCGACTGCCCAGCGCCACGCCGGCATCGTCCGGAGCTTCGGCACCGACGAGACCGCCGATCTGCGGCTGAAGACGGATGCCGGAGATGGTTCGAGAGCGATCAACGGCACGCGGGTGAACCTGCAACTGGCTGGTGATCAGTGGTGCAGCGCGCTGGCGGGCCTGCTCGCCGTGCTGCCCGCCGCAGGCCTGCGCGATCCGGCAGCCGAAACGGCGGCGTTCATCGCAGCGGCCGGGACTGTCGAGCCACTGCGCGGGCGGGGCCAGACCCTGAGCCTGGCCGGGATCGACGGCGGGGCTGCGCGGCTCATCGACGAGTCCTACAACGCCTCGCCCGCCGCCATGGAAGCCGCGCTCCGCCTGCTGGTTCAAACCCCAACGACCGGGCGCCGGATCGCCGTGCTGGGCGACATGCTGGAGCTCGACGATCCTGCCACCGAGCACGCACGGATCGGCCGTCTGATCGCCGCAATGCCGATCGATGTTGTCCACGTCTGCGGGGCTTATGCCGACACCGTGCTGGCCGAGGTTGAACCCGGCCAGCGCGGCCTGTCTGCACCCAAAGCCCTCGACCTCTTCACAGGAATTGCACAGTCCATTCACGGCGGTGACACATGGTTGGTCAAAGGCTCTCTGGGGTCCGAAGTGCACCTTCTCGTCGATAAACTGAGCCCCTGAATTGATTTGAAACCAAGCGCATAAAGCGGTAACGCCAGTCCATGATTCCAATCCTGCTTGACCCCTACGCCAGCGATTACACACTCGCTAACCTGCTCAGCTACACCAGCACGCGTGGCGGTCTTGCCGTCTTCACCGCCATGGTGATCTGCTTCTTCATCGGCCCGCCGATCATCAACTGGCTGCGCTCAGTGCAGGAGAAGGGGCAGCCCATCCGCAGCGATGGCCCCGAAACCCACCTGCTGACCAAGAAGGGCACGCCGACCATGGGTGGGGCCATGATCCTCGCGTCGATGCTGATTTCGACGGTGATCTGGGCCGATCTGCGCAATGCCTACGTCTGGATCGTGCTGTTTGTGACCAGCGGCTACGGCCTGCTAGGGTTCATCGACGACTACATGAAGGTGTCCCAGCAGGACCCGAACGGGATCGCAGGACGCTTCAAAATCTTCGGACAGGTCGGCATCGGGCTGATCGCCTGTGCCATGATCTACGTCAACTCGCCCCCGGATCTAGCGGGCAAGCTGCTGTTCCCGGTGTTCAAGGACTGGTACCTCGCGCTCGGGCCGCTGATGATCCTGTTCGGCCTGTTCGTCGTTGTCGGCAGTTCCAATTCCGTGAACCTCACAGACGGCCTCGACGGTCTGGCCATCGTACCGATCATGATTGCCGCAGGCTCCTTCGCCGTGATCGCCTATGTGGTCAGCCGCCCCGACTGGTCGGCAGATTTGGCCCTGAACCTTATCCCCCATACCTCCGAACTGGCGGTGCTGTGCGCGGCGCTGGTCGGGTCCGGGCTGGGTTTCCTGTGGTTCAACGCCCCACCGGCGCAGGTGTTCATGGGTGACACCGGTTCGCTGGCCGCTGGGGGCGCCATCGGCACTATCGCCGTGATTACCAAACACGAGCTGGTGCTGGCCATTATCGGCGGGCTGTTCGTCATGGAAGCCCTGTCGGTCATCATTCAGGTCGTTTCGTTCAAACTTACCGGCCGCCGCATCTTCCGCATGGCGCCGATCCACCACCATTTCGAAAAGATGGGCTGGCAGGAGCCGACCATCGTCATCCGGTTCTGGATCGTCGCTGTCGTGCTCGCCATGATCGGGCTGGCGACGCTGAAGATCCGCTGACCCGGCCCCCTCGACGTCGTGGCGCTCCAGCGCTCCCCATCAGCACAGGACAGGCGAAGCGATGATCCCCCTCCACCCCCTGCAAAACCGGAAGATTGGCGTTCTCGGTCTGTCGCGGACCGGCGAAGCGGTGGTCGCGGCTGCCCTCGCCGGCGGCGCTGCCGGCGTTGAGGTCTGGGACGACAGCCCTGACAGCCTAGAGGCCACGCTGGTAGCCTTCCCCGCTGCGCAGGCCCGCAATTTCGCCGAGACTGGTTTCGATGCGGATCACTTTGCGCTGGTGATGTCGCCGGGGATCCCCCTGACCCATCCCAGCCCGCACCCGGCCGTGTTCCGTGCCAGGGCGCAATCGATCCCCGTGGTCGGCGACGTCGAACTGCTGTGGCAGGCCTGCGGGCAGACAAACCCCTTCATCGGCCTAACCGGCACTAATGGGAAATCAACGGCAACGGCCCTGCTCGGCCACGTTCTGACCGCCGCGGGGCTGAGCCCTGCCGTCGGCGGAAACATTGGTGAAGCCGTGCTGGCGCTCGACTCGCCGTCGCGGGGCGCACCCTTCGTGCTCGAACTGTCGAGTTATCAGCTGGACCTGTGCCGCAGCACGGGCTTCGCGGGCGCGGCACTGCTCAACATCAGCCCCGACCACCTGTCCCGTCACGGCGGGCTTTCGGGCTATATCGACGCCAAGCTGCGCATATTTGCGCGGCAGCTACCCGGCAACCTTGCGCTGATCGGGGTGGACGACGACTACGGACCGACAATCGCCGCCGCCCTGACCAATCACAGCCAGGCGACCGTGCTGCCCGTTACCACCGTGCGGACGCTCAATGTCGGTCTGTCGGCGGCAGGGGGTGACCTGCGCCTGAACGGACAGGCGATCCTCAACCTGGCGGACCTGCCGCACCTCTCCGGCACCCACAACTGGCAGAACGCCGCCGTTGCCGCGGGGCTCGCCTGGCACGCCGGCCTAAGCGTCGATGCGATTGCCACCGGCATCGCTGGGTTTACCGGTCTCGCCCACCGCCAGGAACGCATCGGTAGCCGCAACGGCGTCACTTTCGTCAACGACAGCAAGGCCACCAATGGTGAAGCCGCTGCCGTCGCCCTGCGGGCGCATTCAAACATCTACTGGCTGCTCGGCGGACAGGCCAAGGAAGACGGCCTGCAGGCCGCCCTGCACGACCTCGCACAGGTTCGCGGGGCCTTCTGCTATGGCGAAAGCGGCGCTGAATTCGCAGCGACGCTGGCCGAAAAGGGCGTGCAGGCTGCCATTTTCAGCGATCTGGAGCAGGCCTTTGGCGCTGCTTTGGCCACAGCCGAGGGCGAATCGGCACATTCTGCGACGATTTTACTGGCCCCAGCGGCCGCTTCGTGGGATCAATTCCCATCTTTTGAAGTCCGGGGCGATGCATTTCGAGCTCTGGCAGCGACATATTTGACCTAGGGGATTTTGACATGAGCCATGTCTCCCGCACTGATACGTCTGTTTTCGGGCGTTGGTGGTGGACGGTGGACCGCACGACGATTGGTATCGTGCTGATCTTGATGGCCATCGGCGCCTTATTGTCCTTTTCTGCTTCACCAGCCATGGCTGAAGACCTGCGACTGGGCGCGTACTACTTCGTTAACCGGCACCTGATCTTTCTGGTGCCTGCTGCGCTGATCTTTTTCGTGCTGAGCCTGTTTTCGCCGGTGTGGATCTGGCGGTTGAGCGTGCTCGGCGTGGTCCTCGGCCTCGCGGGCATGGCGACGACGCTGGTTTACGGCTCGACGATCAAGGGCGCTGAGCGCTGGATCGACCTCGGCATGATTAAGCTCCAGCCCTCCGAGTTCATGAAACCGGCGTTTTTCGTGGTCAGCGCGTGGCTGTTCGCGCTCGACCGGCGGATGCAGACCCGCTGGGCGCTGCCCGTCAACTTCGTTCTGCTGGTGCTTATTCTCGGCCTGCTGACGCTGCAGAAGGACTTCGGCCAGTCGGTGCTGTTCGCCGCGATCTGGGGCTTCCAGCTCTTCCTCGGTGGCTATCGCATGATCTGGATCGTCGGTCTGGGGGGGCTTGGCGGGGTCGCCGGCTTCGCCGCCTATACCTTCATGTCGCATGTGCAAAGCCGCATCGACGGCTTCATCACCGCCGGGGGTGAGCAATACCAGCTCAAGCGCGCCGCAGACGCCTTCAACGACGGTGGCTGGCTCGGCGTCGGACCGGGCGAAGGCCTGGTCAAAGACGCGATTCCGGACGTGCACAACGACTTCATCTTCTCGGTGCTGGGCGAGGAATTCGGGCTAATGGCCTGCATCGGCGTGCTGCTGATCTACACACTGCTGGTGCTGCGCGGGGTCGCGCTGACCGCGCGCCACGACAGCCTGTTCACCGCGCTGGCCGCCGCTGGTCTGGTTTCGCAGCTGGGTTTGCAAGCCCTGATCAACATGGCGTCAACTTTGGCGCTTATCCCGACCAAGGGCATGACCCTGCCGTTCCTGAGTTACGGGGGCTCATCCCTGCTGTCGCTCGCCATCTCCATGGGCATCTTTCTGGCCCTGACCCGGCGGCGACCCCGGCAAGAGAGCGTTCTATGAGCCTGATCACCCTGGCCGCCGGTGGCACCGGTGGTCACGTCTTTCCAGCCCTGGCGCTGGCCCGCAGCCTGAGTGCGCGCGGCCATAGCCTGCGGCTGGTGACGGATCAGCGTGGTCTTGCTTTCGCCGGTGACTTTGACCCAGCGGGTATCGATGTGATTTCTGCAGGCGGGCTGGTATCCGGCGCCCTGCACCGCCGCGCCACCGGGCTGTTCCGGTTGGCCCGCGGCTATGTGCAGGCCCGCAGCCTGCTCCGCCGCCAAAAGCCCGCCGCGGTAGTCGGCTTCGGTGGCTTTCCCTCCGCCCCGCCCATGCTCGCCGCCCAGCATTTGGGCCTGCCCACCCTGCTGCACGAGCAGAACGGCATCATGGGCCGCGCCAATGCCTTTGTCAGCCGACAGGTCCGTCAGATTTCTTCGGCCTTCCCGCTGCTCGAGGGCGTGCCAGCGTCAGCCGAGGACCGGGTCAGCGCCGTCGGCAACCCGATCCGGGCCGATATCGTGGCCGTGGGCGAGACCGCGTTCACGCCCCCCAAGCCCAATGGCGCCCTCAACCTGATGGTTGTCGGCGGGTCGCAGGGCGCGGCCGTGTTTGCCAGCCTGCTTCCTGCTGCGCTGAACCGGCTCAGCCCGGCCGAGCGCGCACGCCTGCATCTGGTCGCCCAGATCCGCGACGAAAGCCGCGCCGAGACCGAAGCCCGCCTCGCCACACTCGGGCTGGGACGCCTCGAAATCGCGCCCTTCTTTTCCGACATGCCCCAGCGCCTCGCCGCAGCCCATTTGGTGCTCAGCCGGTCCGGCGCCACCACGGTGCACGAGCTGGCCGCCGCCGGACGCCCGGCGATCTTTGTGCCGCTGTCGGTGCACCGTGATGACCAACAAGGGCGCAATGCCCGCCTGCTGACCGACCCCGGTGCTGCCCTGCTCGTCCGTGAAGGCGGCGACGCACCGCAGTGGGTCGCCGCCCACATCTCGACCCTGCTGGCAGCCCCCGAGGCCCTCGCTGACATGGCCACCAAGGCCCGCGCGAGCGCCCTGCTCGGGGCCGCCGATAAGCTCGCCGACATGGTCGAGCAGGAGATCGCCACGCCATGAACAACGTCCTGTCCTCGATGCGGCACATGCCGCTGGATACCGGCATCTTTCACTTTGTCGGCATTGGCGGTATCGGCATGTCCGGCATCGCCGAGGTCCTGAATAACCTCGGTTACGAGGTGCAGGGCTCCGACATCGGCGAAAACGCCAACGTCAAACGCCTGCGCGAGCAGGGGATCACCGTGCAGGTCGGCCACAGCGCCGAAAACGTCCAGAACGCCGCCGTGCTCGTGGTCTCGTCCGCCATCCGCGACGATAATCCAGAATTGCAGGAAGCCCGCGCGCTGTCCCTGCCCGTTGTCCGGCGCGCGGACATGCTGGGTGAGCTCATGCGCCTGAAGTGGGCCGTCGCCGTTGGCGGCACCCACGGCAAGACCACCACGACCTCACTCATAGCCTGCCTGCTCGACGCCGGGGGCAAGGACCCGACAGTGATCAACGGCGGCATCATCAACGCCTACGGCACCAACGCCCGCCTGGGCGACGGCGACTGGCTGGTGGCCGAAGCCGACGAGAGCGACGGCACCTTCACCCGCCTGCCGGCTACCGTGTCGGTGGTGACCAACATCGACGCCGAACACCTCGACCACTACGGCGGTGAAGACGCGCTCCATGACGCCTTCCGCGCCTTCATGGGCAACATCCCGTTCTATGGCTTCGCGGTAGCCTGCATCGACAACGAGACGGTACAGGGCTTGCTGCCTGCCGTCGAAGACCGGCGCGTGCTGACCTATGGATTCAACCCGCAGGCCGACCTGCGCGCAGTCAACGTAGCCTCCAACGGGCTGGGCATGACCTTTGACGTCCATGTCACCGAGCGGGTCAGCCCGACCGGCGCCAGTCAGGTGATCGCGGATATCCACCTGCCCATGTTCGGCGACCACAACGTCTCCAACGCCGTTGCCGCCATCGCCGTCGCGCTCGAACTCGGGGTTGCGCCGGAGACTATCCAGAGTGGCTTCGAAGCCTTCGGTGGGGTCCGGCGTCGCTTCACACTGACCGGCGAGTGGCAGGGGGGCAGCGTCATCGACGACTACGGCCACCATCCGGTGGAGATTGCCGCCGTCCTGCGCGCGGCGCGGCAGCGGGTCGAGAGCACCGGCGGCAAGGTTCACGCTATCCACCAGCCCCACCGCTTTTCCCGCCTCAGTTCGCTGTTCGAAGACTTCTGCACCTGCTTCAACGAGGCCGACAGCGTGCTGATCGCCGACGTTTTTACCGCTGGGGAAGCCCCGATCGAGGGCGCCGATGCCAGCGCGCTGGTCGCGGGGATTCAGGCACGGGGCCACCGCAGCGCTGGCTACCTCGCCGACGCTGGCGATCTGGCCGCCCGGGTCCGGGAACGCGCCGAGCCCGGCGATCTGGTCGTCTGTCTGGGCGCGGGTAGCATCACGGCCTGGGCCAACGCCCTGCCCGAACAGCTGGCTGTTGGAGACAAGGCCCCTTGAACGCCGCCGCCATAGGGACCCGGCAGGGTGATGATCCACAGGCGCTGATCGACGCCCTGCCCGCGGTCCGGGGCAGCTACAAGCCCGATCACCCGGTCGGTCCGCTGACATGGTTCCGCGTGGGCGGGGCAGCGCAGGTGTTCTTCCGGCCCGAAGACCCCGACGACCTCGCCCGCTTCCTCCGCGACAGACCCAGAGACGTGCCGGTTTCCATCCTCGGGGTCGGTTCGAACAGCCTGATCCGTGACGGCGGCGTCCCCGGTGTGATGATCCGTCTGAGCGCCAAGGCTTTCGGCAGCATCAGCATCGACGGCAGCCGCCTGACCGCCGGCGCGGCTGCACTGGATGCCACCGTCGCCAAAATCGCCGCCAAGGCCGGCCGAGCCGGGCTGGGCTTCTACGTCGGCGTTCCTGGGACCATCGGCGGGGCGCTGCGCATGAACGCTGGCGCCCACGGCGGCGAGACCCGCCAGCGGCTGGTTTCCGCGCGGGTGATTTCACCCGATGGCGTGCTGCAGGACCTGCCCGCCGCCGATCTGGGTCTGTCCTACCGCCACTGTTCCCTTCCGCCGGACTGGCTGTTCGTTTCCGCGACCTTCGAGACCGACGACGGCGACCCCGCCGAGCTTCAGGACGAACTTGCTGCGATCCAGAACCAGCGCGAAGACACCCAGCCGATCCAGGAGAAAACCGGCGGCTCCACCTTCAAGAACCCGGCCGATGACGCCCCCCACGGTCCCAGCGCGTGGAACCACGTCGACGCGGCCGGCTGCCGGGGCCTGCGCGTCGGTGGGGCGCAGGTTTCCGAGAAGCACTGCAACTTCCTGATCAACACCGGTAAGGCCACCGCCTTCGATATCGAACAACTGGGCGAAACAGTCCGGGAGCGGGTCTACCGTGACTGCGGCCTGCTGCTGCACTGGGAAATCCGTCGCGTCGGCGCATTCGCGCCAGACGCCGTTGTCGCCCCGGCTGAAGAGGTGCTGGGGCTATGAGTGCCGCACGTATCCTGCTGCTCCGGGGCGGGCTTTCGGCCGAGCGCGAGGTCTCGCTGACCAGCGCGGCCGAGGTCGAACGCGCGCTGGTCGGCGCAGGCTACGAAGTTACCAGCCTCGACCCCGGCTGGGACGTGGCCGAGACCCTGCCCTGGGCGCTTGAGGGTGTCGACGTGGTCTTCAACGCCCTGCACGGCAAATGGGGTGAAGACGGCAATATCCAGGCGCTGCTGAACTTTGCGCGCGTGCCCTATACCCATTCGGGCGTGATGGCGTCCTCGCTAGCCATGGACAAGCCACGTGCCAAGCTGCTGTTCGCCGCGGCGGGTATCCCCATCGTGCACGATCGCCCGGTGACGCTGGCCGAACTGCGCACTGGCAGCGACCCGCTGCTCCGCCCCTACGTGATCAAACCCAGCCACGAAGGCTCCTCGGTCGGGGTCAAGATCGTCATGCCCGGCAGCGGCCCGACAGACCTGAGCGGTATGGAAACCTACGACAGTCTCATAGTCGAGGACTACGTACCGGGCCGGGAACTGACCGTATCGGTGCTGCAGGCCCGGGGCCAAGCGCCGCGCGCGCTGGCGGTGACGGAGCTGGAAACCGACGCCGCGTTCTATGACTACGAAGCCAAATACAGCGCCGAGGCGCAGACCCGGCACATCGTAAACCCGGACAGCCTGCCCGGAGATGTGCAGGAGGCACTGCTGCGCTGGTCGGAGGCCGCGCACGAGACCCTGGGCTGTCGGGGCGCGACGCGGGCGGACTTCCGCTACGATCCCGACTCTGGCCGAATCGCGATTCTTGAGGTAAATACTCAACCCGGGCTGACCCCGCTCAGCCTGCTGCCGGAACAGGCTCTGGCCACCGGCATGGATTTTACCACGCTCGTCACTTGGATGGTGGAAAACGCAGCATGCGACGCCTGATGCGCTTTTGGCGGAAAAACGGGGATCAGTTCCCCCAGAATCCGGCGCATAACGTTGATTATCACGACTTAGAGCCGGGCTTCGGGACCGTTGCTGAGCCGATGCAGGCGGCTGCAGACGCCAGCGCTGAAATGGCCGTGGATGCCGACTGGGCGACCGAAGTTCCGGCGGTCGAGACTGAATTCACCGATGCACGCTCCAGCGACGCTGAACGGGCTAGCGCTGGACTGGCCGAGGAAGATTTCGCCGGGTCCATGGCCGATTGCGCTGCAGCGATGCCGCCCCCTGCCCCCGCGCCAGAGCGCTTAACCCGGACTGCGCTAGAGCAGCGCCGCCAACGGCTCTCCCGCGTCTCCCGCGCCCGCCGCATCGGCACCGTGCTCAGCGTAGCCGTGCCGCTCACGCTGCTGACCTTGTTCATCGGTGGTGGTAGCTGGGCCTGGTACAGCGGCCGTCTCGATATCGCCAGCATCCGAGGGACCGAAGCGGCGCAGGTCGCCGGGGCCACCCTCGGCCTTCGTATTGAAGAGTTTTCGATCTCGGGGCGCCGCTATACCCGCGAATCTGAGATTGTGGCCGCCGTTGGCGCCTACTACGGCGATCCCATTCTCGGCATCGAGCCGGGCGACGCGAAGCTGCGGATCGAGGGCCTGCCCTGGGTGCAGAGCGCCGAGGTCGAACGCATCCTGCCCAAGACCATCTCGGTCACCGTGGTCGAGCGCGTGCCGCTGGCCATCTGGCAGAACGATGCTCGGCACCAGATCATCGATACTGAAGGCATGGTCATCCCGGACCAGCAGGCTTCCCTGTTTCTCGAAAAGCTACCGGTGGTATCCGGTCTTGGTGCGCCGGAGGCTGCATCGACCCTGATCGACTCGCTGACCGAAGTGCCCAACGTGCAGCAATACGTGGTCGCTGCGCATCGGCGCGGCACCCGTCGCTGGGACCTGTTCCTGACACTGGGGATCAAAGTGCAGTTGCCGGCGCAGGACACCGAACTGGCACTGCGGCAGCTGAGCGAAGCAGACCTGAAATACGGGCTGTTCGACCGCGATATCGTCAATATCGACCTGCGGATCCCCAACCGTATGATCGTCCGGAAACGAAACGACTCTGAGGATTTTGATCTTGATTTGTTCTCAGATGATGAGAATGTTTCAACTTATTTTCAAGATAATACAGAAAATAGCTTAACTCCTGTGTCAGATTCGATTACATTATGAGCTGAAGGGGCACGATGCACTCATTTTACGCGTCGGCCGCAACCTCGGGTCAGGGTGTGGATCCGGGATTTTAAAGGCAAAAGGCGCTGTTTTGGCGCCATGATTTGACGGAAATATTTTTGAGCATGCGAACGCTACGTTCACATCGCGGGCTCTATGGAGTTCTTGACGTTGGCTCGTCGAAAATCACGTGTCTCGTGGTTAACGCGACCAACCCCCGCTTACCGAAGATCCTCGGCATGGGGCATCGCGCGTCGAAGGGACTGCGCGGCGGTGAAATCGTGGACATGGACGCGGCTCAGGACGCCATTCTCGCCGCCATCACCGACGCTGAAGACGCCGCTGGCCTAACCATCGAAGACGTCTTTCTGACCTACGCCGGCGGCAAGCCGCGCAGCCAGCTGATCGATCTGGAGATCGAAGTCGGCGGGCACGCGGTCATCGCCCCCCACATCAATGCCCTGCTCAACTACGCTGCACAGGAACTGCCCTTCGAGCAAGAATCCGTGCGGCCGATGCAGCGCATTCACACCCTGCCCGTGGACTACCGCGTCGACCGCAACCACGGCATCCGTGATCCGCGCGGCATGACCGCCTTCCACCTTGGTTCACGCCTGCTCGCTGTTTCCCTGTCACGCTCCAGCCTCGACCACCTCGTCGATGCCGTCGACAAGTGCCACCTCACCATCCGTGGGGTGATGATCGGCGGGCTGGCCAGCCACCACGCGGTTGTCACCGAAGAAGAGATGCAGCTTGGCGCCTGCCTTGTTGAAATTGGCGCCTCGGTCTCGACGCTGGTCGTCTTCAATGGCGGCGGCCCGGTTCACGTTGAAACCATGCCCGTGGGCTCCGACCACCTGACCCGCGACCTCGCAGCCGCGCTGAACTGCAACACGGCAGCGGCCGAGCGCATCAAGACGCTTTACGGCTCCGCCCTGAGCAACCCGTCAGACAGCGACCGCGAAATCCGGCTCCCCCGCGAGGCCATGGACGGCGGGCTGGTCGGCAGCGACCGCATTACCCGCTCGCTGGTCGTCGGCGTGCTGCAGCCCCGGCTGGACGAGATGTTCGGCCTGATCCGGCAGCGCATGGAACACCCAAATCTTCGCAAGTTCGCCGGTCGCCGCGTGATTTTCACCGGCGGCGGGGCCAACCTCACCGGCCTGCGCGACTATGCAACCCTGGCGCTCGACCGCCAGATCAGAATTGGAAGGCCAAGGGAGATGGCGGGTTTGCCCGCATCTCACATTGGCTTCGAGCTCTCGGCCGCTCTGGGACTGGCACATTTTGCCGCCGCTCCCGGTCAGACTGCGGCCAACGGCTCGGTCGGCTCAGCACATCTGCAGCGGAAGTCCATTTTGCAGTCCATCCCACTCGTCGGTGGCCTGTTTAACAAGAGGGCCGCGTGAAATGACGGCCCCGATCAATACAGCGATCACAAAAAATATAAGCGACTCAGTCGCACGAGATACTGGTGGAGAATTTTATGTGTGCTCTTAATTTGGGCGTCCCGGATCAGAAGGCGATCTTCAAGCCCCGGATCCTCGTCCTCGGCGTCGGCGGCGCCGGTGGAAACGCTGTTAACAATATGATTCAGGCAGACCTCCAAGGCGTGGAGTTTGCCGTAACCAACACCGATGCACAGGCGCTCGAGACGTCGCTCAGCGACCGTCGCGTGCGGCTGGGAACCATGGCAACGCAGGGCCTGGGCGCAGGCGCGAACCCCATGGTGGGCCGCGCGGCAGCGGAAGAGTCGCTGCAGGACGTGCTCGACGAGATCGGCGACGTCAACATGGTGTTCATCACCGCTGGCATGGGTGGCGGCACCGGCACCGGTGCAGCCCCGCTGATCGCCAAAGCCCTCAAGGAGCGCGGTGTCCTGACTGTCGGCGTCGCGACCAAGCCCTTCGCATTCGAAGGCGTAGTGCGCATGCGTCAGGCCGAGGAAGGCATCGACCTCTTCGCCTCGACTGTCGACACCTTGATCGTGATCCCGAACGAAAACCTGTTCCGGATTGCCAACGAAAACACATCCTACGCCGACGCGCTGAAGATGGCTGACGAAGTGCTGTACGACGGCGTTCGGGCAATTTCCGACCTGATCGTCCGCCCGGGCAACATCAACCTCGATTTTGCCGACGTGCGCGCGCTGATGACCGTCATGGGCAAATCGATGATGGGCACCGGCGAGGCCGATGGCGAAAACCGGGCGCTGGACGCGGCCGAGCGCGCCATCAAGAACCCGCTGCTCGACGACGTTAACCTGAAGTCGGCCAAGGGCGTTCTGCTGAACATTTCCGGCGGCCCCGATCTGACCATGTACGAGGTCGACGAAGCCGCCAAGCGCATCACCCGCGAAGTCATGCCGGAGAGCAACATCATCACCGGCACGTCGATTGACCCATCGCTCGACGGCACGGTCCGCGTTTCGGTCGTCGCGACCGGGATCGACGAGGAACTGGGACAGCAGGAAACGACCCCGACCAACGGTTTTGCACGGCAGGAACTGGGCCTCGCGCCTTCGGCCGCGGCACCGGTCAAGCCAACCCCTATTGCCCCCCCTGCACCCGCCACCAACGTGGCCAGCAAGGGGCGCGGCGGCGCCTTCACCATTGGCAGCGGCACCGGCGGCGTAATCCACGCGATCCAAGGCGTACCCGGCTCGATGGAATTCGCGCGCGCTGTCGCCAATCCACCCAAGCCAGCCGCCGAACCCACCCCGGCACCGCAGGCAGTTGAAGCGGCTGACGCCCCGGTGATGGAAAAGCCGCGCAACCCGATTGCGCCGCTGCCCGAAACCCTGCTCACCCCGCCTGCGCGGAATGAATTGATGGACATGCGGGAGGCTTACAACAGCCAATCAGCGGCGCAGGCAACCCAGCACCGTGAAGAGGTGGGCTCGGCACCAGTGTCGGCACCCGTGCCGGCATCCGCGCCCGCTCCTGCTGCACCGGCAGCGCCAGCCGTTGCAGCCGCCGAGCCGCAGCTGTTCGAACCCCTTGGTGGACGGGACGACCCATTCGCCGGGATGGACGAACCAGCCCGCAATGAAGGCCGCGCTGAAGCCCCGTCCGAGGCGGACCAGACCGCACGGCCAGGCGGCGCTCTCGGGTTCCTCAAGGGCCTCGCCCGTGGCGGTTTTTCCAAGGCCACGACCGCGCAGGATGTGCATGAAGCCGAAGAGCGGGAACGCCGCGTTCGCGAGAACGGTTTCGACCGGCTTGTCCGGCCCGCCTTCGAGCCCGACGGACCCGCAGAACCGGTCGCAACCCGGAGCCTGAACGGCCCGGGTCAGCAGCCTGCGCTGACCAGCCTCTCGACGACACCGCCGGGGGTCGACCCTCTGGATGTCGATGAGTCTGAGATCAACATTCCCGCCTTCCTCCGTCGTCAGATGAACTGATTACAGCAGGAAGTCACAAAACCACCGACTTACCACCACTATTCTCCCTCGGGGCGGGGTGCCAAGGCACCTTCGCCCTTTCTTTTTGGGGCGGGGTGACGCACACCCGTGACGATGACGAAGGAATGGTGGCCCGTGACAAACCAACGAACTCTCTCCCAGCCCTTGCGGCTCTCGGGTCTCACGCTTCACGCCGGCGTGCCGGTGTCATGCACCGTAGCCCCCGCGAGTGTTAGTCATGGTCTGATTTTCCGACGGCTTGATTCCCTGCCCGAGGTCGCCGACGTGCCTGTGGCTCCGGGCCGACTGGTCGCTGCACCGCTATGCTCTCGCATAGCCAACGAGGGCGGGACCAGTATTTCCACGCTCGAACACCTGATGGCAGCCTTTCGGGTCTACGGCATCACCAACGCGCTGATCACCCTCGACGGCCCGGAAGTGCCGATCCTCGATGGCTCGGCTCTGCCGTGGGTCCGGGCGATCGAAGAAGCCGGCATCTTCGAGCAGGACTGCATCGCCCCCATGGTTGAGCTGCGGCGCCCCGTGCGGGTGTCCTACGACGACCGTCACGCGACCCTGATACCGCTCCGGAACCGAGAGGAGACCGCAACCTTCACCGCACGGATTGAATTTGCCTCCATCGGGATCGGCGCGCAGTCGTTTTCCGGCGGGGCCAAGCCTGCATTTTTCAATGCTGAAATCGCGGCGGCGAGGTCATTTGTGGAAGCCAGTGAGTTGCCGGCCCTGCAGTCCAAAGGGTTGGTTCGGGGCGGGTCGCTGGCCAATGCCGTAGTCTTCGATGCGGTGGGCGTGCGCAATCCGGAGGGGCTGCGCTTCCCGGACGAACCCGCCCGTCATAAGGTGCTAGACGCCATGGGCGATATGTACCTCGGCGGGGTGCAGATCCTCGCGCACTATCAGGGGTACAAGGCGGGCCACGCATTGCATGCGACCCTGCTGCGCGCCCTGTTCGCCGATGAAACGGCCTGGCGTTGGACGGAAGAGAGCGTCGCCAGCAAAGTTGTAGCCATGGACCACTTCCGGCGCTAAAACGGCGACAGGATTATGCGGCGAGCACTCTGGCGATCGGCCCTGGGTCCAAGCCGCGCTCCGTGTGTCCCGACATCCCATTCTGCGAGGTCAGCCCAAGCCTTGAAATCGATCCTGTCCCTGTTTGTAGGCCTGCTTGCCCTCTTCGCCCTGACCGCCTGTGAAGACCGGGTGGATCGTGTCGCGCGACTGCAAACCGAAGCGGATACCATTGACGAGTTGGCCGAAGAAGCCCAGCGCTCGATCAACGGCATGCGCTACATCGAGGCAGCCCGGCTGCTCGATGAAATCGACCGACAGTTCCCGACTTCGGTCGAGGCGCCTCGAGCGCTGATCCTGTCCGGCCGCTACTTCTTTGAAGGTCAAGAATACGAGCAAGCGGTCGCCGTCCTCTCCCGCTTCATCCGCGACCACCGCGGCCACCCGGATATTGCTTACGGCTACTATCTGCGTGCGGTTAGCGCTTATCGCTCCGTTTCCGAAGTTGATAAGGACGAGGGCGATACCCGAAAGGCCGAAACCTTCCTGCTCGAGGTGATCAACAAGTTCTCCGGCACCGACTATGCCCTCGACGCCAGCGTCAAGCTGAACGCGATCAAGAACCAGCGGGCGGCCAAGGAACTGGTGATCGGCAAGTTCTACCACGACCGCAAGGAATTCCTCGCTGCGCTGACCCGGTACCAGAACGTGGTCAGCGAATTCCCGGACTCGACCTACGTCGAGGAGGCGCTTTATCGCATCATCGAGGTCTACGTGAGCCTTGGCCTAACGCAGGAGGCGCGGAACACAGCCGTGCTGCTCGGCCATAACTTCCCGGCCAGCACGTGGTATTTCAAGGCCTATGAGATTGTTGAAGGCCCTCTGCCGCGCCATATCACACCCAAGGGTGGCGGCATCGGACGCCTGAACCCCTTCGGCTGATACGGGAATGAGAGGGCGCTGTGCTCACGACTTTGTCCATTCGTGATTTCGTCCTGATCGACCAGCTCAATCTGGAGCTGGGCACGGGGCTGACCACACTCACCGGTGAGACCGGTGCGGGCAAATCGTTCCTGCTCGACGCTCTGGGTGTTTGTATTGGCCTGCGGGCCAGCCCGGACATGATCCGCCGTGGCGCGCGGCAGGCCTCGATTACCGCTGTTTTCGACGTGCCGGACCGGCACCCGGTGTTTCACGAGCTTCGTGAGCTGGGTCTGCAGATTGACGACAGTGAGCTGGTGCTGCGCCGGGTGATCCAGGCCGATGGCCGCAGCCGCGCTTTCGTCAATGACGAACCAACCTCGGCGGGTACCCTTCGCCGTCTGGGCGAGACCATGGTGGAGATTCAGGGGCAGTTTGACCTGCACGGTCTGCTCTCCCCAGCCCACCATCGCAGCGTGCTCGACGCCTTTGCCGGCCATGGCAATCTGCTGTCTGCGGTTCAGCGCAGTCACGAAGCGCTGCAGGTGGCCGAAGCCGAACTGGAGAGCGTGTGCGAAGACCTCGCTCAGGCCCAGCGCGAAGAATCCTATCTCCGCCACGCGACCGAGGAACTCGAAGAGCTGGCCCCCGAAGTCGGCGAAGTCGCGCGGCTGGAAGGACGGCGGAACCTTCTCGCCAACATGGCCGGGATTCAGGAAGCGGTCGAGCAGGCCGCCCACGCCCTTTACGGCGGGGGCGGGGGCGCTGGCAGCGGTGGCGGTGGCAGCGCCGATGGCGAGGGTGGTGATGCGTCCGGCGAGGGTGCTGATGCGCGCCTGAATCAGGCCTATCGCGCGCTCGAACGCGCCGCCGAGCGTGGCGGTGGCGAGGCCCTGCAGCCCGCCTTGGCGGCGGTCGACCGTGCGGCGGTCGAGGTCAACGAAGCGCTAGCGCAGTTGCAGGCGGTCGAACAGGCGCTGGAGGCTGATCCGGCCGCTTTGGCGCAGGTCGAAGACCGACTGTTCCGCTACCGTGAACTCGCACGAAAGCACAGCGGCACACCCGATGACCTGGCGCCGCTGCTGGACCGCTTCCGCAGGGGTCTGGAAGCGCTGGACGACAGCAGCGCACACATGGAGGCCCTCGAAGCCGTGCTGGCCCGGGCGCGGGCGCAGTACGACGAAGCCGCCCAGCGGCTTAGCGCATCCCGACACGAGGCTGCCCTGCGGCTCGACCAGACCGTCATGGGCGAGTTACCGGTCCTGAAGCTCGAACAGGCGCGGTTCCGCACCGAGATCGTCACCGACGCCAAGGGTCGCAGCGCCCTTGGGGTGGACGCGGTGACCTTCACCGCAGCCACCAATGCCGGGGCGGCCTTCACCGGCATCCAGAAGACCGCCTCGGGCGGCGAGCTGTCGCGCTTCCTGCTGGCGCTCAAGGTGGCGCTGGCTAACGACAATCCGCTGCCGACGCTGGTGTTCGACGAGGTCGACGCCGGCGTGGGCGGGGCAACGGCCGAGGCTGTGGGTCGGCGGCTGCAGAAGCTCGCGCGCCGGGTGCAGGTGCTGGTCATCACCCACAGCCCACAAGTCGCCGCCAAGGGCGCGCATCATCTGCGCGTGTCCAAGAGCGACGCCGCCGCCCGTGACGGTGGTGCTGGCGGCATGAGTGACAGTGCGCCAAACATGACCACCGACGTGCGACCGCTGAGCGCCGACGAACGGCGGCTGGAAATCGCGCGTATGCTCGCCGGTGACACCCTGACCCCTGAAGCCGAGGCCGCTGCGCAGGCGCTGCTGCGGGACAGCCAGCTATGACCGGGCCCGGCCTCAGGCAGCCTGAGATCCCGCGCGACCGTCTTATGGCCGAAACCCGGCTGAAGGCGCTGCGCGCCTGCATGGCCGAGGCTGAGGCTGCCTACTACCAGCACGACGATCCGATCATCAGCGACGCCGAATACGACGCCCTGCACGCCGAAGTGCTGGCCATCGAGGGCCACTTTCCCGATCTGGTCACCGCGGACAGCCCCAGCCAGACCGTAGGCGCGGTCCCGGCCGGCGGCTTTGCCAAGGTCAACCACGCGCGGGCCATGCTGTCGCTGTCCAACGCCTTTGACGACGACGATGTGATCGAGTTTTTCGGGCGGGTGCGGCGGTTCCTGAGCCTCGGCGAAGACGAGCCGGTGGAGCTCACCTGCGAGCCCAAGATTGACGGCCTGTCCGCGGCCCTGACCTACGAGAACGGCGTATTTCAGCTCGGGGCGACCCGGGGCGACGGCGCCGTGGGCGAGAACATTACCGAGAACCTGCGCACCCTGCAGGACGTGCCAGCGCGCCTCGCCGGGGCGGGCTTTCCCGACGTGATCGAGGTGCGCGGCGAAGTCTACATGGCCAAGGCGGATTTTGCCGCCATGAACGACGGGCTCGCGTCCGAGGGCAAAAAGGTCTTCGCCAACCCGCGCAACGCCGCAGCCGGTAGCCTGCGCCAGCTCGACCCAAGCATCACCGCGTCCCGGCCGCTGAGGTTCTTTGCCTACTCGCTGGGGCAGGTCTCGGGCCCGGTCGGCGAGACGCACTGGGATCTGCTCGGCCGGTTATCGGACTGGGGCTTCGTGACCAACCCGCTCAACCGCCTGTGCCGGACGGCTGAAGACGTGCTCGCGTTCTACCACGACATCGAGACCCGGCGGGCGGATCTGCCCTACGACATCGATGGGGTCGTCTACAAGGTCAACCGCTTCGACTTCCAGAGCCGGATGGGTCAGGTCAGCCGCTCGCCGCGCTGGGCCATTGCGCACAAGTTCTCGGCCGAGCGCGCGGTGACAGTGCTTCGTGACATTATGCTGCAGGTGGGCCGGACCGGCGCGCTGACCCCTGTGGCAAACCTTGAACCGGTGACGGTGGGCGGGGTGGTGGTGTCACGGGCGACCCTGCACAACGAAGACGAACTCGGCCGCAAGGATCTCCGCGCCGGTGATACGGTGGTGATCCAGCGTGCCGGCGACGTTATCCCGCAGGTGGTCGAGGTGCTGGCGGACCGGCGGCCGGCGGACAGTGCTGCCTTTGTCTTCCCCGACGCCTGCCCAGTGTGCGGCTCGCCCGCGATCCGGCCGGAAGGCGAGGCGGTGCGACGCTGCACGGGCGACCTGGTGTGCGAGGCACAGGTGGTCGAACGACTGAAGCACTTCGTCTCGCGCGATGCGCTGGACATCGATGGCTTTGGTGCACGGAACATCGAGCAGTTCTTCGGCTACGGCTGGCTGGCCCGCCCGGGGGACGTGTTCCGGCTGGGCGCACAAGCGGCAGAGATCGCCGGCCTGGAGGGCTGGGGCGAGACCTCGGCTGCCAACCTGCAGGCGGCGATTGAAGCGCGGCGCGAGATCCCGCTGGACCGGCTGCTTTTCGGGCTCGGCATCCGGCAGGTGGGGCAGACCACGGCACGGCTGCTGGCGCGGCGGTTCGAGACGGCCGCGGCGCTGTTCGAGCAGTTCGAACGGGTGGCGGACGGCGACATGGTTGCGGAAGCCGAGCTGCTAGATATCGACGGGATTGGTCCGGGCGTGGTCGAGGATATCGCGCGCTTCTTCGCCAACCCGGATAACCGCGCTGCGGTGGACGACCTGCTGGGCGAGGTCGAGGTGCAGGCGGTGACCGCCCCGGTGATCAGCGAAGACGCGAAGCTGGCTGGTAATACCGTGGTGTTCACAGGCACCCTGACCCGCATGTCGCGGGCCGAGGCCAAGGCACGGGCCGAAGCACTGGGCGCCAAGGTTGCCGGATCGGTGTCGAAGAAGACAGACCTAGTGGTCATCGGCCTCGATGCCGGGTCCAAGGCGAAGAAGGCCACAGAGCTAGGGCTGGAGACCATGGACGAAGATCAGTGGCTGGCCTTCCTCGGCTGAGCTTCATCAGGCACTCAGGCGTGTGCGTGGGAGGGCCGAAGGCCGCGAAGCGGCTGAGGACCGAGCGCGCCACCCTAACTCAGGCCCAAAGCATTGAGCTTCAAACATTGGTTGTGTTTTGCGCAACGCTTGGCCCGACCGCGCGAAGCGCGGTCGGGCCAAGTCGGCACAACTTCTTTGGGTTAATGCTCAACACGCAAAGGTTATCCTACGCCTGTTGAAGGACTTTGAGGGTTGTTCAAGTGAATATCTACCACACGCTCAATGACTAGCCACCGTTGGACGTCAAGGGAAACCTCGCTCACAGCGAAGCGTTTTGAGCGCAGAGCGAGAGAAGTTGCGGGCTCGATTTGATGCCGCTTCGCGGCTTACAAATCTCCCCCACGCAACTCAGGCCCTGTCCTCCCGGCTCCAGGGCGCAGCCTCGGGCAGCTCTTCCTGCCCCTCAGCCACCAGCATGGCCCGGTGATAGGCATAGGACACGTCGAAGTCGTGGATGACGCCGATCAGCCGCTGGCTGGTTTCATCCTCGATCACCGGTACGTGGGCCTCACCCTTCTCCACGAAGCGCTTCATCGCCGTCGTCAGGTCGCAGGCCGAGGTCACCGACAACGCCGGGGACGCCAGGTCGGCGGCCGTCTTATCGGGATCATCGAAGGCACTGCGCGATGTCTCAAGCGTAATGAATCCCTCCAACCGGCTTCCCTCACCAATCACAAACACTCGCCCCCAGCGGCTGGCAATCACCGCCTCGAGCGTCGCTGGTGCAGGCAGGTCTGGCGTCACCGTGTCCGGCTCTTCATCCAGCACCTCGGAAACCTGCGTGTTGGCCAACAAAGAGATGTCCTTGCCATCGCGGATGTCGTGCCCCATCGACTGCAGCTGCCGGGTGAAGAACGAATGCCCGGTCAGGGTCCGCGACAGCCCGACCGCGAACACCACCGCCACCATCGACCCCACCGCCATGGGGTAAGAGCCGGTCAGCTCGAACACCATCAGCACGGTCGAAATCGGCGCGCCGAGCACCGCCGCCGCGACCGCCCCCATGCCGACAATTGCGTAGGCCGATGACCCCGAAGTCTCCCACGGCAACCAGCCCACCAGCTGGCCGAATACGGCCCCCAGCGCCGCGCCGATCAGCAGCGAAGGCGAGAACACGCCACCGCCGAAGCCCAGCCCTTGGCAGGCCGTCGCACAAATGATCTTCCCCACCAGAATGGCGACCAGCAGCAGCAGACCGTACTGACCGGCCAGCGTCAGCTGTGTCGCCTCGTAGCCGATCCCCAGCACCTGCGGCAGCTGGATTGCGATCAGGCCAACGATCAGCCCCGCGATCGCCGGACGGCACCACCACGGCAGCCGGAGCTGATCGGCCACCCGCACAATCCGGAAGCTTATGAAGATGAACAGCACGGCTATGAGCCCACTGACGCCCCCCAGAGCCCCGAACAGCGGAAAATCGATCGGGCCGGCAATAACAATCTCCGGCATCACGAAGGCCGGGTCATCGCCCCGCACCGCTCGACCGACCAGCGTCGCAGTCAGCGCCGCGAGCACGCAGGGCGCAAAGACAGAAAAGGCGTAGTGCCCGACCACGACCTCGAGCGCGAAGAACACCCCGGCCAGCGGCGCATTAAACGAGGCCGCCACCGCCGCAGAGACCCCGCAGGCCAGCAGTGTCCGCCGCACCCGCGGGTCAAGCCCCAGCGCCCGCGCACCCCAGGCACCAATAGTGGCCCCCCAGTGCACCATGGGTCCCTCGCGCCCGACGGACGCGCCAAAACCCA
The DNA here is from genome assembly GCA_002708995.1 of Geminicoccus sp. GTDB lineage: Bacteria > Pseudomonadota > Alphaproteobacteria > UBA7985 > UBA7985 > UBA7985. Next base: position 107,861 of record PAPT01000014.1, read on the forward strand.
GGGAAATCCCATTGAGAGTCGCCGCCTTGATCCCGTCGCGGAAACTCATGGTTCCCCGCCGCAGCGCCGACGCCGCGATCACATAAGCCACCCCCGGGGGGCGGGGCAGGTTGGGGTAAAAGACCAGCATCAACCCGCCGATGATCAGGCCACCGACAACCGGCGCGGCCATCCGCCGCCACCAGTGGTCCTGGTTGAGGCCGGATATCAGCAGCTCCTCCCGGGTCCCCAGCGCCAGCCACTGGGTCCAGGCGATCAGCTCAAGGAAAACAACGGCCGCCAACCCCACCAGGGCCCCCACGACCACCGCCAAACCCATGGCCACCACAAGTCCCCGCTGGCGAAAGGCCAGATGGGGTGAGGCGGTAGCACGGGTCGATGGATCTGCCATGGCTTGGTGTGTGTGCGTCTACCTCAGCGAACCAGAGACTTGCCGGGCGGCAGGCCGATCGACCGGCCGACCCAGTCGGGCGCATCCCAGTCCTTGTGGATTTCCCAAACCAGCGCGAGGGCTTCCATCACGTCTTCGTGGAAGGGCGCTGAGCGCCGCGTCTCCAGCGACACCGACAGGCTCATCCACTCCATGGTCGCAGAGAGAAACTCGCTGCCATCCTCGTTCACGCCGAACATCTGCTGGATCAGGTGCATGCGCTTGGCATCGTAGTCGTAGAGGTGGTTGCGCAGGCGGTAGGTCTGCCCTTCCATCAGCTCACCGAGGTACTGCACGTGCCCCTCGAGGGTCATGGTTGTCATCTGCGTGCGCATCCGCGCCGCCTCGCCAAAATCAAGGGCATCGACAAAGGCATCGAGACCGGTATCAAACGCCACCAGATAGTAGGCGACGTTCATGTGACCGTTGTAGTCGATCCACACGGGCAGAACCTTGCCCTCAAGCGCGAAGCAGGATTGGGCAGCCGCCCTCACCGCGTCCAGGTCAAAACCCACTGATACCCCCTATGCGCAGGCTGTCTTGGAGGCAGGCTTAACCTCCCCGTCGTCCTTAGGCTAGGGGGCAGACCAAATATTTCGCCGACCCGTCGCTTGTTCACCCTGCGAACGCGCCTCCCGCCACGTCGTTCCGCTTCACGGCGAAGGCGGCTCTGCAACGAACGACAAGGGTGCGCGCCGGGATAGCAGCCGCAACCGCCGCCCGGATGACAAGCCATGGCAGAGGCCCTAAAACCTTTGCAGTGCAACCCGCCTCAGCGTCGACGGAGCGCTGGTGCCACCGCTGCAGCCTGCCGCCCGAGCCGATCCCACAGACACCGATTGCCCCAGAACAAAGACGCACCAGATCAATCATGACCCTTCGCCAGCCCCTCAGCCCTGAAACCCTCGACCGCGCGGCAGACAACCTGCGCGCAGGGCAACTGGTGGCCTTCGCGACCGAGACCGTCTACGGCCTCGGGGGTGACGCCGCCAACCCGCTGGCCGTCGCGCGAATTTTCGAGACCAAAGGCCGGCCGCGCTTCAACCCTCTGATCGCGCACTTTGCCGATACTGCAGCAGCCTTTGCCGTGGTGGAACCGGACCAGCGCGCGCGCGCACTTGCGACGGCCTTCTGGCCGGGACCGCTGACGCTGGTCCTGCCCCGCCGCCCAGACTGCCCGATAGACCCGCTGGCCAGCGCTGGTCTGGCGACACAGGCCGTGCGCGTACCCCGGGTGTCACCGGGCTTCCGCAGCCTGCTCACCAGATTTAACGGCGGAATTGTCGCGCCGAGCGCCAACCCCTCGGGGCGTTTATCACCCACCTCCGCCGAACACGTGGAAGCCGGTTTTCTCAGCCAACGGGAGCACGCGCCCGAACACCTCGCGCTGATCCTCGACGATGGCCCCTGCCTTGCGGGTCTGGAAAGTACCGTGGTCGATCTCTCCGACGCCGGGCAGCCGCGCCTGCTCCGCCACGGCGCCATCGCCCAGACCGATATTGAAGCAGTGCTGGGACAGGCACTGACCCCAGATACCGACCCGGCGGTCAAGACCGCACCAGGTCAGATGACGCGCCACTACGCCCCGGGCGCGCCGCTGATCCTCAACGCTGAGACGGCGACGCCAGATCAGGCCGCGCTGGTATTCTCCAACCCGACGGGCTTCGAGGCTTCCAGCGCGCTGGAGGTGCTCAGCCCGAACGGGTCAACCACGGAAGCCGCCGCCGCCCTGTTCGCCGCCCTGCACCGCCTCGACGCGCTTGAACCTACGGCCATCGCCGTCGGCCCGGTGCCGATGACCGGGTTGGGCGAGGCCATCAACGACCGCCTGCGCCGCGCGGCAGCGGGTAGCGCCCCGGGCCGAAAGGCGGCCGGGCGAAGCCCGAGGGCCTGAGGGCCTGAGATCAAAGGACCGGAGCAAGCAAGGAACCAAGGACGCACACAATGGTCCAGAAAACGCCCGTGACCGCTGCCCTGCTCGACCAGTTTGGCCCCACAGTCGTGCTGACCGAAGCCGAGGCCAAGGCCGCTTACACGCTCGACTGGCGCGGCAAGTACCCCAGCGACGCACTCGCCGTGGTCCGCCCGGACAGCACCGCCATGGTCGCCGACGTAGTGCGGCTGTGCGCCCGTCACGACGTGGCGATCACGCCGCAAGGGGGCAATACCGGCCTCGTTGGTGGGTCTGTGCCAACCCAGCCCCGGCGTGAAATCGTGCTGTCGCTCGAACGGATGAGCGCCGTCGAAGACGTCGACGCCGTCGGGAACACCATGCTGGTCCAGACCGGCTGTATCCTCGCCCACGCGCAACAGGCTGCCGAGGCCAAAGACCGGCTGTTTCCGCTGTCACTGGGCGCAGAAGGCACCTGCCGCATCGGCGGCAACCTGTCGACCAACGCCGGGGGCATCAACGTGCTCAAGTACGGCAACATGCGCGATCTGGTGCTCGGGCTGGAAGTGGTGCTCGCCGACGGGCAGGTCTGGAACGGCCTCAACCGCCTGCGAAAGGACAACACCGGCTACGACCTGAAGCACCTGTTCATCGGCGCCGAAGGCTCGCTGGGGATCATCACCCGCGCCGTGCTCAAGCTGTTCCCGCGCCCCCGCGACCGGGTCACGCTGTGGCTGGCCTGCGCAGACCCAGCGCAGTGTCTGGCGACCCTCAACGCATTTCGCGGGCGACTGGGCGAGGCGGTCATGGCGGGCGAAATCATGCCCCGGATCGCCGTCGAGCAGGCGCTGAGCCGGATCGAAGGCCTGCGCCCCCCGATGCCGGACACGCCGCCCTGGTCACTCCTGCTCGAAGTCGGGGTGTTCGACGAGCGCGGTCAGATCAACGAGACCATCGACGCCATTGTGCAGGACAGCATGGCCGCAGGGCTGGTGCAGGACGGCGTGATCGCGCAAACCAGCGAGCAGGCACGCGCCCTGTGGCAAATCCGCGAGGGCGTGCCGGAGGCGGAAACACGCGCCGGTCCATCGATCAAGCACGACGTCTCCGTCCCCGTTGCGATGATCCCAGCGCTGATCGAGGAAGGCACGGCGCTGCTCGAACGGCTCTATCCCGGCAGTCGCCCGGTACCCTTCGGCCACCTTGGCGATGGCAACCTGCACTTCAACCTGTGTGCCCCGGCCGAGGCCGTGGGCGACCCGGAACGCGAGGCGCATTTCCTCGCTGCCTGGGGTGAAATCAACGCCGCCTTCCACGATCTGGTCGGGTCGATGGGCGGCTCAATCTCAGCCGAGCACGGCATCGGTCAGATGAAGAAAGACGAACTGGCACGAACGGCGGACCCGGTCGGCCTCGCACTCATGCGCCAGCTCAAGGCCACGCTCGACCCTGAAAATCGGTTCAATCCGGGAAAGTTAATCTGAGCGCTGAGCGCCGTATCGAAGGTCAGCGGTTCTGCAGCAGGGTTACGATGGCTTCGAGGCTGAAGGTCTCGTTTGGCTCCTCAGGTTCAGCGTCCTGCGCCTTTGATCCCAACCGCAGACTACCGTTGCGGCTGAGGCTGAAAGTGATGCCGCCGGACGTCGCCGTCGCCTCGTCTTCGCCCTGCGCCGGAATATCGGCCGAAGCCCCCGCCGGCGCTAGCGTCGATGTTGATGTTGAGAGGGTTGAAACCAGTGCAACTTCGGTCGCTTCCACCTCTTCCAGCCCGGCCGGATCCGACGAAACATCAGCCATGACGTCATCGGTGACTTCGTAGATGGCAGCCCCGGTAGCGGCTTCGGTGGCTGTTTCGGTGATATCGCCACTCAGGCTGTCACCGGCATCATTAGAGGCCTCGGCCTCAGCCACGACAGCCAGCTGGCCGTCCTCAGGCACCCCCAGCGCCGCACTGTCTTCGTTGCGCGCCGCCTCGATCAGCAGAGCCCGGTGCAGAGCGTCGCGCAGCAGCGTGCTGAGGCTGTCGCCATCACGATCGTTGAGGGCGTAGGCCTGCTCCCGCAGGCGCTGCACCAGCGTCAGCGGATCGATGGCGTTGGAGTCCTTCCGCGCCCGCTGAGACTTGGTGTTGCCGGTCAGGTGCACCGAGTAGTGCAGGTGCGTGCGGGTCCCCCACGGCACCAGCGTGCCCACGGGATCGCCGAGATCCACGTCCTGCCCCACCCGCAAGCCCTTGGCCGGCCGGGTGTGCCAGAAGGTGTGCTGCCGCTCGCCATCGAAGACGACAACACCGCTGTCGGTACCAGCAACCTTGGTGTGGATGACCTCACCGGTGACCGGCGTGAATACGGTTGCGCCGGGGGCGGCGACAATATCAATGCCGGAGTGGAAGTCGTGGCGGCGGTTCAGGCTGCGCCAGCCGAAATCGCTGCTCAGCTGGGCGGTGACTTCGTCGGCCAGCAGGGGGATTTCATTGTCCCACGGCTGCTTGACGAAGGGACTGGGCAGCTTGCGCGGGCGCTTGCTTGGGTCAAAGGATACGTTTTCAGCCAGCGATTCAGCGCGCCATTGCATCTGAATCTGAAGCGACTGGCTCAGGGCAAGATCACCCGCTGCACCATCGCCCCGGCCAAGACGGCCGAAGTCAGACAGTGCAGACATCCACCCGCGGATTGGGTCAGTGTCCTGCAATTCGATGGAGGAGCAGGCACCCATCGTCATTGCAAAGACGATCGCTGCACCTGCTCGGCCTATAGCCTGCAAATCCATCCGCTCCCTTACCCACTCGCCCAACACTTATTTTGCTCAGACTGTATCGCGGGAATGAGCAAGCATTATGGCAGACAATTATCAAGCGGATTTCGACTCGGAGCCTCGGGGGTCAGTCCAGCGCCTCGATTCCGCCGTACTGAGCCCGCACCTCGAGGTACTGCTGCAGACCCCGGTGCTGAGGGGCTACAAGCCCGGCTCGCAGGGCTCCTTCAGGGTCGAGCATGGTCAGCGCCGGATGCAGCGATCGGAAGAAATCAAAGTCGGCAAAGGCGGCCTGCAGCAGAGCGGTTACGCGCCCCTGCGGCACCACTTCGCGTGACACCAAAGTCAGGGCCAGACCGATGCTTTCGACCGGCACTTCGAGGCCGTAGGCGTCCTGCGGGATCAGATACGGTTCGAAGAACGGATTTGAGTCGACCAGCACGTCGACCCCTTCAGAGGCCAGCGGGATCAGGCGGGCACCGCACTCCCACAGCGCGTCGCTGACCAGGGTGGAAGGCAGCACGCTGGGGAAGATGACGGCATCGAGTTCGTTGGCACAGAGCGCCTCGATCTGCGTGGCGAGTGAACCCTCGTGGACCCGAGCCATCCGCGAGACCGGCACGTCGGAGGCGAAGAGCGCTGCCTGCGCCAGCAGACGCTGTGAGGAATCCATCGGCCCGAGCCCTACCCGGCCCCCGGCAAGGCCGTCCAGTCCCTCGGCCGGTGACGTCGCACTGGCCAGCACGTGGATCGGCAGCACGGCAAAGGAAAAGACAGCGCGCAGATCCTCGATGGCATCGCCACCGGCGTAATCGGCCTGTCCGCTGAAGGCGAAGTACTGCCGGTCGGACTGCACCACCGCAAAATCAGCACGGCCCTCCGCTACCAGCGCGAGGTTTTCAGCCGATCCGGTCGTTGCCCGCACCAGACAGACCGGCTCATCGGGGTTAACCTGCACATTGTAAGCCGTGCACAGCGCGCCAGCGAGCCCGAAGCCGGGTGCATTCGCCGGGCCGCCGGCAATCACAAAGTCATCGAGGTTGCCTCCAGCCGGCGTATCGGACGGCAGCACGAGCGAAGGCTGACCCGAGAGACTGTTCGCCCCCTCGTCACCAGTGGATTGCGCCGCGGCCGGGGCCGCCAGCATCGTTCCGAATGCTGCAAGCAGAAGGATCACAGGGCGCAGTGCAGACATGGGTGGAGAACTCCCGGAAATATTCCGTTTGTTATACGGCCAATGCTCAGAAATCCAAAGCCTGACCATCGCGCTGAATCGCCTCCATGTCCGGCGTAACCTGATCATCAGGGTCGCGCACCGTGATCCCTGGATCAAGCACCATTCCGGCGCGAGCCTCGCGCCGTCCGCGGACGAGCACACGGTTGGCCTCACGGCCCGGCTTGGGCCAGATCGGGCAGACCCGGATTCCGCCCACGCGCGGGGTGAGCAGGCTGATGATGTCCTGCAGGCGGTCGGTGCGGTGGACCAGACTCAGGTGTCCCCGCTCCCGCACCCAGTACAACATGGCATCGATCCAGTCGGCGAGGTCGGCGTCGGTCTCGCGCTTGGAGATATCCGCGCGCGCCGTGCCGCTGGTCTGGCCACTGTCCTCGGCGACGTAGGGCGGGTTGCAGATCACGTGGTCGAAACTGCGGGCTTCGAGGATCGACCCGCGGGCGCGCAGATCGCCAGCGATGAAGGTCGCGCGGCCAGCCAGCCCGTTGCGCGCGGCATTTTCCGCCGCCAGCGCACACAGGTCGGGCTGGAGCTCGACCCCGGTAATCCGCAGCCCTTCGACCCGTCGCGCCAGACACAGCCCTGCCGTGCCGACCCCGCAGCCCAGATCGAGCACCGCCTGCCCGGGCTCAGCCGGCACCGATGCCGCGAGCAGGACCGCGTCCATCCCGGCCCGATACCCGTGCCGAGGCTGCAGCAGGCGCAGCTGTCCGCCGAGGAACTCGTCCTCGGTCAGCGCGTCGAGATCGAGGCTGGTTTCGGAAACGGTGCTGTCCATGGCTGCCGCCGTCCGCGCGGGAAATGCGGGCTAGGCCGCAGCGGGTGCCGCCAGCCCGGGGGCCTGGTCGATGAGCTGGTCACACAGGTCCTCATCGGTCCGGATTTTCAGGTGCTGGTTGCCCAGCGCCTTGTCGACCATGAGGATAAAGGCGTTCCAGTGGACGTGCTCCATCTGCCGCTCGTCCAGACGGCTCAGGCCAGCCTTGACCGTGCGCTGCAGCGCTTTTTCGGTCTTGCGCAGGATGGCTTTGCGGTGGCTGGACTTGATATCGCACTGGTCCAGCATCTCCTGCCGAATCAGCGAGCGCCAGACGGTGAAGGTCAGGCTTTTGCCCAGCAGGCTGTGGGTGACGTCCCAGACGGGCTCATCGCTCGGTGCGTCGGGGAACAGGCGCTGTGCCTCATCGCCCATGGGCGCGGCCTCAGCAGCGGCAGGCTCAGAAACGGGTTCGGGCTGAAGGTCGTCATCAGTCATGGGCGGGCGGCCTCGATCGTGGCTGGCAAAGGAACGGGCGCGAGCATCTTGGAGCGCCCGCGCCCCCCTCCTTTAATGGCTAAAGCCGCGCTTTTCAAAGTATCGCTGATGGTAGTCTTCTGCGGGGTAGAATTCAGAGGCTTCGGTAACCTCGGTGGCGATGCTGCCCCGGACCTGTGACTGATCCTGAATCGCCGCTTCAGCCGCAGCGCGCTGGCCGTCGTCCTTGAAAAAGACCCCGGACCGGTACTGGGTGCCGATGTCCGGTCCCTGGCGGTTGACCTGCGTCGGGTCGTGCATCTCAAAGAAGGCGTTGAGCAGGGTGCGGTAGTCGACTTTGTCGTCGTCAAAGACGACGCGGACGGCTTCGGCGTGACCCGTCCCGCCCGTACAAACCTGCTGATAGGTCGGGTTCGGCGTCGAACCGCCGGTATAGCCGCTGATCGCATCCTTGACCCCCGGCATCTTGCGGAACGTGTCTTCGATACTCCAAAAACAGCCCGCAGCGAATATTGCTTCTTTCTCGGCCATGGTCATGGCTCCTTGCCTGGTGTCTAGGGTGTTACACGCCCCAGAGATGGCAACGGAAGCGGCGGCGGGCAAGCCCGCCAAAGGTCGCGTTTCAGAACCGGTCGATATGGGCGTGGGTCACGAACTCAGTGCTGTAACGGACCACGGTACGGTTGCCCTGGAACCACTGCTTCAAGCGTTCAGAAATTGTGGTGATATCGGTTCCCGCAATCTTCATCCTGAGCTTGGTGAAACCGGCCAGTTCGGACAGCTCCAGCACATCGTCAGCAGCGGAGAGCGCGGCGAGCAAATCGCCGTAAGCCGCCTGATCATCGCTCGAATACTCAATCGTTACGTAGGCCAGCTGAGCCTGCCCGAGCACCGTGCGGTCAACCTTTGCGTGGTACCCCATCAGCACGCCCGTGCGTTCCAGTTTCCGAACCCGCTCGTAGCAGGGTGTCGGTGACAGGTTCACGCGCTTGGCCAACTCTACATTTGAAATACGAGCGTTCTGTTTGAGTTCCGCCACGATGAGCCGGTCGGTCTCATCCAGACCGTCCTCCCGCCGCCTTACCTGCACCATCTTTACTTTCCTTCGCCGGATCGATCTGCAAAATACGCCGCTCCACTGCCCCAACGCTACCAAAGGACAAATCAGAAAACGAGATTTGTATTTCAAGTTAAATTTTTTATTTTATCTTCAGCCGACTAGCATGACCACCTTGGGCTGTCACGATGTCAGCCGGTGAATTCCAGATAAAGTTCGCCCGTCGGTTATTGCACGAAGCATCCTTCAACTTTGCCAGATAAAAATTCTGTTTTCATTGCGGGTTTCATCCTAGTTTCGAATCCTGAAAACGGAGATTTTCCACGGTGCTGGTCCGTCGCCTACTGTTATTGCTGTCCGGATACGCGATCGCCGTCGGCCTCGTGCTCACGGCGATCATGCTTGTACCGGCGCTGATGAACAGCCTCAACGCCCGGTCTGCGGGACTGCAGGCGTGGTTAAGCCACGTCTTCGCCCCCCTGCCCGGGCTTTGGCTGATCCTGCTGCCAACGGCGCTGATGCTGACCGTACTGATAGCCATTTCACGCCTCAATCTCCGCGGTGAAATCCGGCAGTGGCGGGCTGCGGGGGCGTCGGTCTGGCCCTTCGCCCTGTCGACCGCGCTGGTTGCCCTGCTGATCGCCGGACTCATGGCCGGCCCGTTCTGGAGCTGGACGCAACCTAAGGGCGCGGTTCTGGTTGAGACAGAAAATACCGGCCCGCATTTCATCGACGAGCTCGGGGAGCTCTGGGCCCTGCCGGTGTCGGCCACCGCAGCGCAATCGGATGAGCCATCCGCAGGCGCCGTCATCGGGTTGTTTTCCCTGCCCCCGGCCCGTCGGACACTGACCGGCAAGGTTGCCGCCGTGCACGCCGACGGCACCATTGTGCTGCAGGACGCCCAAGTCACTGGCGACCCCGCCGGAGAGGCCGTCCCCGCCCGGCCACAGCCGGTCCGACTGACCCCACAGCCGGGCGCGACCGGGCAAAACGTGCAAAACGGCACCGACGCAGCCAACAGCACCCAAAGCCAGAGCCAGAGCCAAACCCGCGTCTTTGCCGGGCTGGGCTACCGGCTGTCCTACCCCGCGCTGGTCATCGGCCTGTCGCTGCTGATCCTGCCACTGGCGCTGAGCATCGACGGCAAGCGCTGGACCCTGCTCAAAATCGCTGCCGGGTGCCTGCTCGCCCTGAATATTCTGTTCCTCCTGCTGATGACGAACGCCTTGGTCCGGGCGGGCTTCTGGGATGAAAGCTGGTTCTTCCCCCTGCGCGGGGCGATGGCGCTGGGGCTGGGGCTATTGGTGCTGACGCTGTTCGAGGAACGCGCCGCCTGAGGCCTCTCGGCACCCGCTCCATCGCTTTGTTTTAAAAAGTCTAAAATTCGTATAATGTGAGATGCGTTTTCCGGGCGGGGTTCTAGCTTGGCCCATGGATCTCATGTCTTGAACGGCTGTGTCATGATGTTTGCTCTTTCCGTTCTTGTCGGCGGTATCGCCGCCTACGCCCTCGGCGTGCTCTGGTACATGCTCCTGTCTGGTCCCTGGATGGCGGCGGCCAAGGTGTCGCGCGAGGACATTGGCGGCGGCTCGGCGGGCGGCAATGGCCGCAGCATGTTGCTGACCTACGCCGTCACATTTCTCGCTTGGCTGGCGGCATCCTTCATCCTGCAAAGCCACCTGTTTCCCATGGCAGCCGCGGCAGACGTCAACGTTTTCCGCCTGACCATCGGCATTTGGCTGGCCTTCGGTCTGCTCTCAACGCTGATGTCCACCCTCTACGGACTGCGCGGCCTCAATCTGATCTGGATCGACGGGGGGTACGTGTTCGTCGGCGGCCTGCTGATCGCGGCGTCTTATACCTTCATCGCCCCCTAGCCCCGGATAGGGGCATCATCCGGCACCGAGCCTCACTCGACAGTCACGGACTTCGCGAGGTTGCGGGGCTGGTCCACGTCAGTGCCCTTCTGCACCGCCGCGTGATAGGCCAGCAGCTGGATCGGCAACGCGTAGAGCAAAGGTGCGACCAGACTGTCGACCGTCGGCATGACGATCACGTCTTCCGCCGTCCCGCCCAGCCGCTTGGCGCCCACGGCATCGGTGATCAGGATCAGCCTGCCGCCCCGTGCCGCGACCTGCTCGACGTTCGAGGCGGTCTTCTCCAGCATCGGACCGGAGGGCGCGCAGACCACCACCGGCACGCCGTCATCGATCAGCGCGATCGGCCCGTGTTTCATCTCACCAGCCGCGTAGCCCTCGGCGTGGATGTAGGAAATTTCCTTGAGCTTCAGCGCGCCTTCCATGGCCAGCGGGAACATTGATCCGCGCCCCAGATAGAGCACGTCGCGGGTCTGGGCGACCTTGCCGGCGATCTCGCGGATGCTGTCATCGTGGTTCAGAACCTGCGCCATCAGGGCGGGGATGCCGACCAGCGCCTGACTCAACCGCGCTTCGTCATCCGCGCTGATCGCGCCACGCTGCCGACCCGCCCAGATCGCCAGTGCCGCCAGCACCGTCAGCTGGGTGGTGAAGGCCTTGGTCGACGCCACCCCGATTTCGGGTCCGGCGAGGGTCTTGAGCACGGCGTCTGCCTCGCGGGCGATCGCGGACTCGGTGACGTTCACCAGCGCCAGCACCGGGTTGCCTTCCCCCCGGGCGAAGCGCATCGCCTCCAGCGTATCGATGGTTTCACCGGACTGGGAAATCGCGATGCTCGCACCCTGCGGCGATAGGGGCGCCTCGCGGTAGCGGAACTCGGAGGCGATATCGACCTCGACCGGGATCCGCGCGAGGCTCTCGAACCAGTACTTCGCGGTGAGGCCGGCATAGAATGCCGTGCCGCAGGCCATGATCGTCAGCCGGTCCAGCGCCTTGAAATCAAGCGACAGGTCTTCGAAGTTGAGGCGCTTTTCGGCCGGGTTGAAATGCGCCTGCAGCGTGTCGCCGACCACCGAAGGCTGCTCGTAGATTTCCTTGAGCATGTAGTGGGGGAAATTGCCTTTGCCGATCATGTCGCCGGAAACGGCGCTCTCGACTTTGGGCCGGTCTACGGCGGCGTTGCTGCTGTCGTAAATCTCCAGACTGTCCCGGGTCAGCACGCACCAGTCGCCGTCTTCGAGGTAGGTGATTTCGCGGGTCAGCGGCGCCAGCACAATGGCATCCGAGCCCAGATACATCTCGCCCTCGCCGTGACCGATGGCCAGCGGCGAGCCCTTGCGCGCACCGATCATCAGGCTGTCGTGACCGGCGAAGATAATCGCCAGCGCGAAGGCGCCCTGCAGCCGTCTAATGACGGATTTGACCGCCTCGACCGGCCCAAGGCCGTCGGCCATGGCTGCGGAGATCAGGTGGACGATGGTTTCGGTGTCGGTATCGGTGCTCCATGAAATACCGCGTGCGCTGAGGTCCGCGCGCAGGGCATCGAAATTCTCGATGATGCCGTTGTGGACCACGGCGACGCGCTCATCCGCGTGCGGGTGGGCGTTGGTCAGGTTCGGAACGCCGTGGGTGGCCCAGCGGGTGTGTCCGATCCCAGTGCGGCCCGGCAGCGGGCTGTCCTGCACCACATCGGCAAGATTGCGCAGCTTGCCTTCCGCCCGGCGGCGGTCGATGTGGCCGTTGACCAGCGTCGCGATCCCGGCGCTGTCGTAGCCCCGGTATTCGAGCCGTCGCAGCCCGTCGAGCAGGTCGCTTGCGACCCCGTCCTGTCCGAGAATACCGATGATGCCACACATGGGGTGGAGGGTTCCTTTCGGGTCAGCGCCGTCTGGCGAAAGCGGGGGGCTCAGCCGCCGCCGTTTTCGCGGCGCGCCTTGAGCTGCCGCAGGCGATTGCGATAGCGCTCGGCGGCGCCCGCTTTCAGGCGCGCCGGGGCGCGGGTGGTGATGATGGCGTCGTCGGCGACGTCTTCAGTGACAGTTGAACAGGCACCAACGATCGCGCCTGCACCGATGCTGACCGGCGCCACCAGAGCGGCGTTCGACCCGATGAAGGCGCCGGGGCCGATGGTGGTCTGGTGCTTGTTCACGCCGTCGTAGTTGCAGGTAATGGTCCCAGCGCCGAGGTTGGCCCGCTCACCCACCTTCGCATCGCCGACGTAAGTCAGGTGCGGGGCCTTGGCGCCAGCGGCCAGATGCGCCTTCTTGATCTCAACGAAGTTACCGACCTTCACGCCCTGGTCGAGCTGACTGCCCTCGCGAAGGCGTGCCATGGGGCCGATGATGACCCCTTCGCCGACGCTCGCGCCCTCGAAATAACTACCAGCACGCAGCCGGCAGCCAGTGCCGATGCTAACCCCAGGGCCAAAGAAAACGTTGGGTTCGACCACGGTATCCGCCCCGATGACGGTATCGTGGCAGAGGGTAACGGTTTCCGGCGCGATCAGGGTCACGCCCGCCTCCATGACAGCGGCCCGCAGTCGCTGCTGCAACTGCGCCTCGACGGCGGCCAGATCGGCGCGGCTGTTGACCCCGGCCAGCAGGGCCTGCTCGAGCTCGGCTGCCCGCGTTTTCAGCCCCGCCTCACGCGCCAGCGCCACCACGTCGGTCATATAGAGTTCACCGGCAGCGTTGTCCGCGCGCAGCTGTCCGAGCAGGTCGAACAGCACGGCGTTGCGGACCAGCATCAGCCCGCCGTTGCACAGGGTCAGTGCACGCTGTTCGGCCGTGGCATCGCGCTCTTCAACGATGGCGGACGGACGGCCCTCGGCGTCGAGAATGACCCGGCCATAGCCCGCAGGCTGCCCGGTTTCAAAGGTGCTGAGCGCCAGGTCGGCCCCATCGGCGAGCGTGTCGGCGACCAGTTCCGCCAGCGCCTGCGTCGTCACCAGCGGCGTATCGGCATAGAGCACCAGCGTGTAGCCCGTCGCACCCTGCAGGGCGTCCTTCGCCTGAGCCACCGCATGGCCGGTGCCCTTACGCTCGGCCTGAACCGACCAGCTCGTGACCGCATCCTGCCCCGGCAGCGTGCCCTGCGCGGCGTCGGTCTCGGTCTCCGGCCCCACCACAAGATGCAGGTGTTCCGGCTTCAATCCCTGCGCGGCCCTGATCACCCACGCCAGCAGCGGCAGACCCGCGGCTTCGTGCAAAACCTTCGGCCGCGCGGACCGCATGCGCGTGCCTTTGCCGGCGGCAAGGATTACAACATTCAGCGGTGCAGAAGCGGCCATGGTGCAGCGAAATATCCGGTCTGTGAAATCGGGCGAATGCGGCAGGCGATCAAATCGATAACACGCATAATAGGCGGAGATATGGGCCGATTAAAGTCTGTAATTCTATGGAAAATCGAGGTGAGAACGGGCGAGGGACAGGTGTGGCCCTGCCTGATCATCAGAATAGGCTTCCCTGCGCCGGTTTCGCGGCCGGTTCCTGCAAAAATGGTGCAGCGCCCTCATCAATGGCGTGCAACAGCCCGGGCCCCTGGTTGCGGACCTGCCCCACGGCCCGGTCGACGGGGTGGTGCACGAAATCGGGACTGTCAAAGGGACGGCACAGCGAGTACAGCAGATCCGGCTCCGCCCCCGGCGCCAGCCACGCGTCCCACTCATCCTCGCTGTCGAGCACCACGGGCATGCGCGCGTGCAGGCCATCCATGGACGCACTCGCGCCGGTCGTCAGCATGGCGCACGACCCCAGCACCGAGCCGTCCGGCGCCTGCCAGACTTCAAACAGCCCGGCCATGACCATCAGCCGCTCGTCGCGGAAAAAAATCCGGTGGGGCTGCTTCACCGCTCGGGTGGTGTTCGCCGGGGTCAGGGTCTGCCATTCGAAGAACCCCGAAGTCGGCATCAGGCACCGCCGGTGCCGGAACGCCACCCGGAATGACGGCTTTTCAGCCACGGTCTCGCTGCGGGCATTGATGGCGTTCGCCGCCCGCGACGTATCCTTGGCCCACGCGGGCACGAGCCCCCAGTGGGCGAAGTCGAGGATGCGCCGCCCGCGCTGAGGGCCTTCGGTCTCCAGCCGGATGATCGGCACCATCTGCGTCGGGGCGATGTTGTAGCGCGGCCCGAGCGCGGTCGGCGCAGCAGCGGTGGCGCTGTCGCGATCGAGTGCTCGCCGAACCTCATCAGGGATGAGGGCATCGAAGACCTCGGCCACCGCCTCGATCGGGCGGGTGATGTGATATCGACCGCACATGGCTTGTCCGCCGGCTCCCTTCACCGTCCTCTCTGCCTGAACCCTCCCCGGCAAGATCAGCATTTGTAAACCAGCCGGGCGCCGGGCGATCCTAGCACAGTCACTCAGGCGGGTGGCACAGCAGACTGCAGGCACGTAACCCGGGAGAGAACCGTGAGCTTTGACTACGACTTATTCGTGATTGGCGGCGGCTCGGGCGGGGTTCGGGCAGCCCGGTTTACCGCCCCGAAGGGCTACCGCGTCGGTCTCGCCGAGGAATACCGCATGGGCGGCACCTGTGTGATCCGCGGCTGCGTGCCGAAGAAGCTGCTGTCCTACGCCGCCCACGGCTTCGAGGACGTTGCCGACCTCGCCGGTTTTGGCTTCGAGGCCAGCGTCACCGGGTTCAGCTGGCCTGCGCTGATCGCTGCCAAGGACAAGGAAATCGCCCGTCTTGAAGGCGCCTACCAGAACACCCTGAACAACGCCGGGGTCGAGTGGTTCAAGGCGCGGGCGCGGCTCGATGACCCCCACACCGTCGTGATGACCGACACTGAAACCGGCGAGGAAAGCCGGGTAACGGCGGCCAAGATTCTGCTCGCCACCGGCGGCACGCCCAGCCTGCCCGATATCCCGGGCAAGGAACTCGCCATCAGCTCGAACGAAGCCTTCGACCTGCCCGAGCTGCCTAAGCGCGTTGTGGTTTACGGCGGGGGTTATATCGCGGTCGAGTTCGCTGGTATCTTTTCGGGGCTGGGCGCTGAGACCCACCTGATCTACCGCGGCGACAAGCCCCTGCGCGGCTTCGATGAAGACCTGCGCCAATTCTTCCTTGAGCAGCTGGAAGGGCGTGAAAACCTTCATCTGCACATGGGCCGCAGCATCGCCGGTCTCGCTGAAAACCGCGGCGATGACCTGACCGTCACCCTCGACGACGGCAGCACGCTGAGTGCCGGTGCGGCCATGTTCGCCACCGGCCGCCGGCCCAACACCCCGGAGAGCCTGACGCTAGGCGGGCAGATCGAGACCAACGCCGCCAGTGCCGTGGTGGTCGACGCCTACAGCCGCACCTCCCTGCCCCATGTTTTCGCCGTGGGTGACGTCACCGGCCGGCTGGCGCTGACCCCGGTTGCCCTGCACGAGGCCATGGCCTTCGTCAAAACCGCCTTCGACGATCGGCCGACGGCCATGGATCACAGCGACGTGGCGACGGCCGTGTTCTCGAACCCGGAGATCGCCACCTGCGGGCTGACCGAGGCCGAAGCCCGGGACAGGTTCGAGGCCGTCGATATCTATCGCTCTTCGTTCCGGCCGATGCGCAACACCCTCTCCGGCAACCCTTCACGGTCATTCATGAAGCTGGTGGTCGACCGCGCCTCTGACCGTGTGGTGGGCGTCCACCTCGCCGGCCGGGACTCGGCCGAGATGATGCAGGGCTTCGCCGTCGCGGTGAAAATGGGCGCACGCAAGGCTGATTTTGACGCCACCGTGGGCATCCATCCCACCGGCGCTGAAGAGCTGGTGACCATGCGCACGCCGGTGCAGGACTAGCCAAAGCGCTATTGTTCCCCTTCCGGCGCTGGGTTATCCCGGCTGCATGGTCGAGCAAATTCTGAGTCAAATGCAGGATACAGGCAGCCTGCTGCTGGGGCTGGCGCTCAACAAGTGGCTGATCCTCGCAGTGGCCAGCTGCGTGTTCAGCTTTGTCGTTCGTCTGCTGCTCGGCCCGGTGCACGGGCAGGATATCGCCGGGCTTTCACTGGCACCAGTGTTGGCCGGGGTCATGGTCATCCTGATCGGACAGGCGCTGTTCATCAAACCAGCCCCCGGCAACAACTGGGCGCTGTCGTGGGAATGGCGGATCGATCAGGTGCTGCTGCTGTTCACGGCGCTGGGCTGGGGGCTCGGCCTGCTGCTGGACTTGATGCGCCGGCCCATGAGCCTGTCGCTCATGTTCGGCCTAATCGCGGGGCTGGGCTACAGCATCGCCTTCCTGATTCTGCTGGTGCCGACCGGACCGAGCCTGCCCGAGCTGTTCAGCAAGACCATGACCTTCTGCCTGCTGTTGACCTTCATCGTCTGGCGCTTCGCCCAGACCGATCCCGGCTATACGGTGCTGCGCAGCCTGCAGCTGGCCGTAGCAGCGGTTGGCGCGGCTGCCGTTGGCTTCATCATGCTGTGGGCAGGCCGTGAGGCGGTGCTCACCGGGGTGTTCGTGCTGGCGTTTGCGCCGGCGTTTCTGGTGGCCTTGCTGATGTGGACGGGGGTCGGCCGCGGGTCGAGCCTGGGCGCGGCGGGGTTGTTCGGGGGGTTGTCGCCCTTCCTGCTGTTCATCGGCCATCTGGTGCTGGTCGAGGAGGCAATGAGCCTCTATGCCGGGGCGCTGATCGTGCTGATGCTGACCGGCCCGGACCTGGTCAGCGGCTTTGAGCGGCGGAGCGGGATCAACGCCGACCGGATCCCGGTGTGGAACCGGATCGTCTATCTGGCGGTGATTTTCGTGCTCTACGTCGCGCTGGTGTTCATCGCCGGCCTCGACGCCCGGGGCTGATCCGGCGCTATCGCACGGCCGCAGCCGGGTCCCCAACTGGGTCCACAGCCGCACGTGCCATCGCCCGCACCTGCCCCGGGCTGTAACCGACTTCCCGCAGCGCGGCCAGACCCTCTGCCCCGTAGCGCTTGGAGAGCTTGTGGCTGCCATCGGCCATCATGATCAGCGGATGAAAGGCATAGGTCGGCGTGGGCAGGTCGAGCAGCGCCTGCAGCACGCGGTGCACGGCCGTGGCCTCGTACATATCCTGCCCGCGCATGACGTGGGTCACATTCTGAGCTGCATCATCGACCGTGACACTGAGATGGTAGCTGGTGCCGATATCCCGGCGGCAAAGCACCACGTCGCCGGTAGCCTCGGCCAGCACGCGGAAATCCACAAGCGCGCTCGCATCGAGCACGGGCGTGTGCAAATCCTTGCCATCGGCTGTGATCCGTTCAAGCGCCCCTGCCATATCCAGCCGCCAGGCAACCGGCTCATCGGCGACCAGATCCGCCGCCTTGAGGCCGCGGCAGGTGCCGGAATATTGCAGGCCCTCAGGGCCGTACACCGGCGCCTCGCCCCAGGCCACTTCGATGTCGTGGCGGGTGCAGCGGCAGGGATAAAGCAGCCCCAGCGCCCGCAGACGATCGGCGGCTTCGGCGTAGACCGCGCCGCGCTCGGACTGGCGCAGCACCGGCTCGCGCCACGTGAAGCCCAGCCAGCGCAGGTCCTCCAGCATGGCCGTTTCGAAGGCCGGGCGACATCGCGTGGTGTCGATATCCTCGACCCGCAGCAACACAGGCGCACCCAGCCGCTCCGCCATCGACCAGACCTGTTCCGCCGCCAGCACGTGCCCAAGGTGCAGCCGCCCGGTCGGCGAGGGCGCGAAGCGGGTCAGGCGCTGAAAGGGTGGGTCAGATGCAGGCAGGGTCATGGGTTCAGTTTATGCCGGTTGACAGGCCACAGGCAAAGCACCACTCCTTTGACCAGAGCTGGGCGATGCGTCAGATCACTTTTGTCCCCGGGGCCGATACACCTAGCACGGGAGCTGCCTCTGTCAGAGCCGAGGTTTTGTTACGCGGCGCCCACCTGACTTTGTCGGGCCGCAGGTGGACTAACCGATCGACGGTCGTCTGGCTCGCTCCATTACCGCTGAGGCCGCTCTGCACGCCGCCCCTAGACCAAGAGACCCGCCGTGTCTGTCACTGACCAGAAAGCTGCCCTGCGCGAAGTGCTGATACGGGCCCGTCCCGCGGTTGGCCCCAGCGATCAGGCCTATGATTTCATGGCCGAGGCCGTGCGTGCGCTGATGCCCTCGGGCGGCTGCAGGCTCGCGGCCTATCTGCCCATTCGGCGGGAACTGGACCCCCTGCCCATGGCTGAGCGGCTGGACCCCTATCCCATCGCCCTGCCCCGCACCCCTCAGACACCCGGGCCGCTGGACTTCCGGCTGTGGTCCCCGGGACAGCCCCTCGACGAAGGCCGGTTCAAGACCCGTGAACCCGCCGTCGACGCCCCGACCCTTGCCGACGAGCGCATTCTGATGCTGCTGCCGCTGGTCGGATTCGACAGCCGCCGCTATCGGCTGGGCTACGGCGGTGGGTTCTACGACCGCAGCCTCGCCCAGTTCCGTGAACGAGGTCAGGCGGTGATCGCCGTTGGCCTCGCCTACGACGAGCAGCACTGGCCCGACCCCCTGCCGATCGAAGCCACCGACGAACGCCTCCACGGCGTGATCACGCCAACAGCGGTTTACGGACCGGGTCAGAACGATTAAGCGCAGGCTATGAGAACACTGATCATCGGCGACATTGTCGGCCGCACTGGCCGCACCGCAGTCTTCGAGCACCTTCCGGGGCTGATTGACCGTTTGAGCCTCGATTTCGTCATCGCCAACGGTGAGAACGCCACCCACGGCTTCGGCCTCTCGCCTGAGCACGCCACCGCACTGCTCGGGGCCGGGGTGGACTGTATCATTCTGGGCAACCACAGCTTCGACCGCAAAGAGATCATCCCGATGATGGAGAGCGACGACCGGATCCTGCGCCCGCTCAACTATCCCGCAGGCACGCCCGGGCGCGGACACGGCGTTTTCACGGCGCGCAACGGGTTGCAGGTCGGCGTGGCGCAGACCATCGGGCGCCTGTTCATGAACCCCGACGCGGATAACCCCTTTCTCGGCATCGATGAGGTGCTCGCCGGTTGGACTGAAGAGCCGCTGGCGGCGGTGTTCGTCGACAGCCACGCCGAAGCCACGTCGGAGAAAATGGCGCTGGGCCACTACCTCGATGGCCGGATTACAGCCGTGGAGGGCACCCACACCCACGTCCCGACCGCCGACGTGCAGATCCTCCCCGGTGGCACGGCCTTCCAGACCGATATCGGCATGACCGGCGACTATGATTCAGTGATTGGCATGACCAAGGAAAGCTCGATCCAGCGCTTTACGCAGGTGGGCGAGCGCTCCAAATTCGGCCCGGCAGAGGGTGAGGCTACCTTCTGCGCGCTGTTCGTGGAAAGCGATGATGCGACCCGGCTGGCGGTGCGCGCAGAGCCGGTGCGGCTGGGTGGCCGGCTGTCAGCGGCCCTGCCCGAGCCGACAGCCGCCTGAGGGTTTCAGGGCCGGGGCACTGGGAAATCAGCCCTGCTGCTGCATGATCTCGGTCGCGGTCCGCTTGACCTTTTCAGCGATTTCCGGGTGCTTGAGCCCGAAGTGCAGATTGGCGGCGACGAAGCCTTCTTTCGAACCGCAATCAAAGCGGCGGCCGGAAAAGCGCACCCCGTGGATCGGCATCTTGCCGAGGTTGTCGGCGATGGCATCGGTCAGCTGGATTTCACCGCCTGCGCCGCGCACGCCCTTGTCGAGAAAATCGAAGATCTCCGTGGACAGGATATAGCGCCCGGTAATGCACAGGTTGGACGGCGCTTCGTAGGCCGAGGGCTTTTCCACCATGCCGCGGATTTCCAGCCGGTTCCCCGTGGTCTTGCCGGGGTCGATGATGCCGTAGGAGGACACCCGCTCGCGCGGCACTTCCTCGACCGCCAGCACGATCCCGCCGAAGTCATCGTGGGCGTCGACCAGCTGCTTCAGGCAGCCATCGCCCCCGGCCACGGGGTCGATGATGATGTCGGGCAGCAGCACGGCGAAGGCCTCATCGCGGAGCATGTGGCGGGCGCACCAGATGGCATGCCCCAGACCCAGCGGATCCTGCTGGCGGACATAGGCGATCTGCCCCGGCTCGGGCATGATCGAGCGCATGTTCTCGACCGTGCTGTTCTTGCCGCGATCGGCGAGGGTGTGCTCCAGCTCGAACGAATGGTCGAAGTGATCCTCGATGGCCGCTTTGCCGCGCCCGGTGACGAAGATGAAATTCTCGATGCCGGCGGCCCGGGCTTCGTCGACGGCGTACTGCACCAGCGGCTTGTCCACCACGGTCAGCATTTCCTTTGGCATGGCTTTGGTCGCCGGAAGGAACCGGGAACCCAGCCCACCCACCGGAAGGATTGCGGTCTTGACCGAACCTGAAGCCATGCTGTCGTCCCTCGTTGCCGTCTTACTGGTGTTGTTCCGCGCCCAACCCACGGGTTAGTCCGGCTGCATGTGAGGTGCAAGCCCCGAGATGCAAGCCCGGGCAGTCGTGGTCAGCGGGTAACGCTCACGCCGCCTGAGGTCCTTGTATGCGACTAGGGCTTGCGGTTCGATGAATTTTATCGGACACCGGATTCACAAAACGGCGCAAATGCCGGCGAGGGGTAAATCAATTGAAAACCGTATTTTCTGGCATTGCTGCGCTCGGACTGGGTCTGGCGCTGGTCGGCTGCGGCTCACCGACGATCGGGGGACAGTTTGCAGAACCGGCCTATGGCTGGCAGCGAAACGGCACCTACATCCTGACCCCGACCGAGATGGCGATGGACTGTGACGGCCTCGTGATCGAGCAGGGCAAGGCCGCCAAGGCCATCGCCTATGTCGACGATGTCCGGGGTCAGCGGTTTGGCGAGAGCCTCGTGATCAGCGGTGTGGCGGCCATCTTTGGCCTCGTCCGGCTGCCGGATATGGGCTTCGAAGAGCGCAAGGCCAAGGAGCAGCTGATCCAGGGCGCAGAAGCCTTCAACGAGCGGCTGGTCGAGCTGGGTTGTGCGCCCTCGGACATCAATGCGCTGATCGCGGCAGAAACCAAGAAGTTCCGTGAAGCCCAGCTTGAAGCCGAAGCAGCAGCCGCGGCCAAGAACCCGACAACCTTCACCGTCGGCACCAAATCCAGCGACTAAGCGGCTCAGCGATGACGTCGATCAGGGCCGCGCGCACCGGGCAGCGGCCCTTTTTTGTGCCCGGAGACAGGCTCCTATACGCCCGCGCCGATTGCCCTGCGCAGGTGCCGGGGCTAAGACAGGGGCCAGACATACCCCCATCGTTACGAAGAGTTCGGACCCATGGCAGGCCACAGTAAATTCAAGAACATCATGCACCGCAAAGGTGCGCAGGACGCCAAGCGCGCCAAGGTTTTCACCAAGGTCGGCCGGGAAATCACGGTCGCGGTCAAATCCAGTGGCGAGCCTGACCCGGAAAAGAACCCGCGTCTGCGCGGCGCGATTTCGGCAGCACGCGCGGTCAACATGCCCAACGACCGGATCAAGCGGGCGATCCAGTCCGCCATCGGTGGCGGAGACGGCGCGGACTTCGTGGAAATGCGCTACGAGGGCTATGGCCCGGCGGGTGTGGCCGTGATCGTGGAAGCCCTGACCGACAACAAGAACCGGACCGCAGCCGATGTCCGCTCCTACTTTAACAAGTTCGGCGGCAACCTCGGCGAAACCGGCTCAGTCTCGTTTAACTTCACCCGCGGCGGCCTGATGCGCTTAGTCGGTTCCGGGAAAGGTACCCGCACACCATCTTTAAA